>CALIFY010000051.1 GCA_938021675.1 uncultured Acidimicrobiales bacterium | reverse complement strand
CCGATCCCACCGCGGCCGCAGGGTTTAGCAACTATTGCGAACGCCGCCGTCGGCTGGCCCGCAGCTGTCGTTTCCGCTCCCGCCCCGGAGGTCGTCGGTGCCGGCCCGCCGGTTGGGATCCATGTCGAGTTCGTCGGCGCCGTCGCCGCCGCGAATCTCGTCATCCTGATCTCCGCCAACGAGTTCGTCCTCGCCGTCGCCGCCCCGGATATCGTCCGACCCGAAGCCACCGTCGATAAAGTCGTCGTGGCGTTCGCCCCAGATATCGTCGTTTCCGGCGTAGCCAAATATCGAGTCGTCGCCCGATCCGCCCCGTAGCTCGTCGGCGCCGTTGAAGCCGCAGATCACATCGTCGCCCCCTTTGCCGTCGATGTCGTCGACGCCTGAGGTTCCGATGAATACCTCATCGTCGCCGGTGCCGTTGTGCCGAATACCGCCCGGTTGGACGAAGATCACGTCGTAGCCGTCGGAAAGGGCCAGGGCGGTGTCGGTGCAGTAGTCTTTGTCGCTCGGTCCGGCGGCGAACGCCGGCCCGGACAGCCCGAGGGTGACCAGTGAGGTCACCACTACGCCGGTCGCGATGGCCCGCTTGGTGTGTAGGTAGTTCATGTCGTCTCCTTGGATGATCCCCGCTCTTTGCGGGCTCGTACGGAGCGTCGATGATCGGCGTTAGCGGACCGTTAGCGGTGGTCGATCAACGACCGCTCAACCTTGGTCTTGGACGTGCCGATTACTGGAGCCAGGGACTGGATATTGCTGTCTCGACGATCGACTGAAGGATGCACGACGCATGACCGATTCCTACCTCTACCGGCTCGTATACACGAGCTGCAGCACTATCGACGGGTCTCCGAGCGAGATAAAGACCACCATCGACGACTTGCTTACCGTGGCCCGACGCAAGAACAGTCAGGTTGGTATCACCGGCGCGCTGATGTTCACCGAGAATCGTTTTGCTCAGGTTTTGGAAGGGTCTGAGCAGGCGATCTCCAGCCTCTACCGCAAGCTTGAATCCGACCCTCGGCATCGCTCGGTGAGGCTGCTGGCTCTCGAACCGATCGCGGTCCGTAACTTCGGCTCGTGGTCGATGGCCTACGTCGGGGGCCACCCGGATCTTGCGCGTGAGTTCGCCGAACTCGATGCCGACGACGACCGCAACGAAGGCGAGATTGGCGGCGAGTTGGTCGTCGAGTTGATCGCCAGGCATCTCAGCAATTCGGCGGCCACGGCCTAGTGGGGACCGGTCGGAACCCGATGGCTGGCTGCTTCTTCTGCGAATGGCCGGAATTTCTCAGGTCACCTGGCTCCGCGCCGATAGACAATCGAGCCGCCATTGCCCATAGGCATTCATCTGGTGGCCAATCGAAGTCCGATAGCCGAATCGGTCGGCAATAACCAGAAAAGGTGAATGTATGTCACTCGATAGCGTAATGAAAGAAGCGATGGATATCACCGGCGCGGTGGGTGCCGCGTTGGTCGACTACGGCTCAGGTATGACCCTGGCCACCGTCGGCGGTGGCGACCTGGACCTCGAGGTGGCCGCAGCCGGGAACACCGAAGTTGTCCGGGCCAAGATGGCCACGATGGCGCAGCTCGGGCTCGACGAGAAGATCGAGGACATCCTGATCACGCTCGATTCGCAGTATCACCTCATTCGACTTCTGCAGTCCAATGGCCAGGACGGGCTGTTCATCTACTTGGCCCTCAGCCGGTCAAACGCCAACCTGGCGATGGCTCGCCGTCAGCTCGAATCGATCGAGGGCAAGGTCTCCGTCTAGGCCTTTCGCCTACGCCCATCTCCCGATGACTGATCGTTTCGAATTCAAAGTTGTGGTCGCCGGTGCCTTTGCTGCCGGAAAGACCACGTTGATCTCGGCTGTCGCCGACGGAAAGCTCGTCGGTACCGAAGCGCCGACATCGGGAGATGAGGCGGAGGTAAAAGAGACCACCACGGTCGGCATGGAATACGGGACCCTGGCTGCGTTGGGCGATGGAGTTCATGTCGACCTAAACGTCTATGGCGTTCCGGGGCAATCCCGCTTCAGTTTCATGTGGGACATCGTCGGTGTCGGAATGGACGGTTTGGTCCTATTGGTCGATGCCACCCGGCCCGAGACCTGGGAAGAAACGGCCGGTGTCGCCGCCCACTTCCGCCGATCCAGCCCGTCCCCGACGGTGGTCGCCGTCAATCGGGCTAGAGAAGAGCCGGCTCGGATCATCGAGCAGGTAAAGGCGGCGATCCCCATAGAGGGTGCCGACTACCTGCTTTGCGATCCGACCGACCCGATCAGTGCCAAGAACACCTTGATCGAGCTTCTGTTCCTCGTTCTCGACGCCCTACCGGACGATGACGAAGGGCTCGCCCCGGACGAAGACATCGTTGAGAGCGCCCGTCTTGGCAGCCGCGACGAACGTGAGTCTGTTCCTATCCCGACCGGTGGTTCGAGTCTCGTTACCGAGAGTGAGCGGTGAACTCCATGAACGATCGATTGCAAAAGCTTGTGTCCGGTTTGACCAACTCGGTCCCGAACCTCAACGGCGCGTTGTTCGCCTCTCCCGACGGCCATCCGCTCGCCGCCTCGCTCGTTGACCATGATCCGCGGTCGACTGCGGCGATCGTGGCGTCCTCTCGTGGACTGGGTGATCGCCTCGTCGAACTGGCCGGAGCTGGAGAGCTCGATGAGATCGTCGTTCGGTCGTCATCTGGGTATGTCGTCATCTATTCGGTCGGCAACCAGGGAGCGTTGACCGTGTTGGCCCGACCGTCGGTCAACCTGGCGTTGCTTCATCTCAAAGCCCGAGACGTCACCGACCAGTTGCTTGTCCTCGTCGCCTAGTCCGGCGCAATCGCCTTTTCCAACGTAACCACTACAACCAAGACCCACCAAAGACCAAAGAAAGAGGAAAGACAATGCAGACAGAAGATCAGGTCGCATCGATCATCGAGGACATGGCCACGTCGATGCCCGGATTCATTGCGGCCGCTCTTGTCGACCTTGATTCGGGCATCACCCTTGGTGTTTACGCCGTTCGTGATGACTTCGATCTGTCGTCGGCCAGCGCCTACAACAGCGAGATCCTCAAGCAGAAGCAAAAGGTAATGGCCGCCTTGCAGCTCGACTCGACGCTTGAGGACATGACGATGACGCTGAGCGACCAGATTCACATGATCAAGCTGGTCACTCCGTCGACGTTTCTCTATCTTGCTGCCGACCGGTCTGCCGCCAACTTGGCCATCGTCCGCAACGGTATCGAGGCGCACACCGAGGC
>CALIFY010000050.1 GCA_938021675.1 uncultured Acidimicrobiales bacterium | reverse complement strand
GTAATCGGATGTAGGGTTTGCTGCGACATGGAGGAGTGCGAGAGCGGCCGAATCGGCACGCTTGGAAAGCGTGTGACTCGCAAGGGTCCGTGGGTTCGAATCCCACCTCCTCCGCCAAGGTGTTTGCCCTGATTGCAGAGTTGTGGATTGAGATCGATCAGCCACCAGCATCTGGGCTGATGATTATTGGATGGAAGCACTATCGGGCGTTGGTGTTTAGCGAGACCTGTGTCCTGATCGAGATCTGAGATCACGTGCGCAAGGCGGTCTCAACCATCATGGCTCAGGAAGACCAGCGACTTTCCGGACCAGACGAACACTGCAGATTCCATGCAGAAGCTTCCGAAGTCACAGAAGGGGTTGCTGATGGCTGAGTTGCTTCGATTGCTGCCTGTGTCGGTCGATGCAACCGACGTGTCAGTCGACTTCGTTGCTGCATTGGTTGATGTTGATTCAACGACGGTTTTTTCAGTTGTTTGTGCTGAAGATTCCGAAGTGAAGGAGCGTACGATCAAAAAGTGGCGCTTTTCCGATTCGGCTGGACGGCGTCTCAAGTCGGAGTACTGTGGCGCTCTTGGTCCGGGAAGGACGTTCGTATCGTTCGAAGTGTTCGGCTTTGAACTTGGGTCAACCCATCATGTTCTGCGGGTGAGAACTGATCTAGGAGAGTTCGATCTCGCAATTGAAGAATGATTCTTGGCCACAGAACAGATGGACTGTGACACTCCGGCTGCGTTGATCTGAGATGTCGAACTCGCCAAGAACGGCCATGGATTCGGTCTTTCGTGGGCTGATGGCTGACGAGAGTGTCGGGAGCATCATGTCGGTGTCGCCGGAGTCCAACCTGATCGACAGTTTGGAAGTGTCGCACTCTGATGACAGTGCGTTATTAGGAATATATGAAAGAACCGAGAGTACAGAAGAATCCTGCCAGGAAATGGCGAGTGGTTGGGCCATGGCAGCGAGGGTACCTCAACGTTTTGATTCTTTGTAGCCGTCGCATCGCATCACGTCACATTGCATCGCATCGCATCACAGGGCGTTCTCGGCGTCGGTTGCCGGCGAAAGCCGGTTGGCGTGGGCACACATTTCGGCGAGAACGTCGAGGTCGATCTTGTCGATCGACGTGAACCCGAGGCTGGCCGCACCGACCTTGACCTTGCCTCCCACACCAAGACGGTCGGCGTACGAGCCACCGAGGTAGGCCCCGTCGAGCACCGCGTTCACGTAGAGGCTGAAGTTGCGTTTCTGAAGAGCCAGTCCGACGACGAACCATTCGACGACCTGCCCCCGTGGGCGTTGCTGGATCATGTCGCCGTACCCGATGATCGACTGATCGGTGCCACCCCAGAACACACCCCTCCACAGCGTCCGGCTCCGGTCCGGCATCGCCGCGGTGATCGTGGCATCGAGTGACACCATGGCCTCACGCCGGCTGTCATCGATCGAAGCGAGAAAATCGTCGGGGCTCTGATCGGATCGTTCCATTCCTTCCAGTATGGCAAAACGAGGATCGAAGGACCTTTGCTGTCGGCGGACGCAATCAGAGGCCACGGTTGAATCAGCCTGTTTGTTGAACAGTTCGGATTTCTTCTCAAGGTACGGCCGACGTCGCCGAACGTGGCCAAACGCGTGAGGGTTACCACAACTCGCTAGGGAGACCAATTTCCATGGGTGAACACTTGAGACGTCGTGACTCGACGTTGCGTGTGCTGCTAGCGCTTCTGTTGATTTCGATAACCTTTCCGGCCGCAACGATCCTCGACGCTCAACCGGCGGCGGCGCTCCCCGACGACTTCACGTTGTCCAAAACCGGTCCGCCCGATGTGCTGATCGGCGATCAGGCCACGTTCACCCTCACCGCCGAGGGCTCTCAAACCAACAATCTGTTCAACCTGTCGTTCCGCGACGTGCTCCCTCCCCACATCGAGTTGGTCGATGCCGATCCGGCCCCTACCGCCATACTCGTCGACGAACCGTCGGCAGGATTCACCACCCTGGTGTGGGAGAACGTGTCCGACTTGCCATCGGGGTCGGAGTCGTCGGTGTCGTACACGGTCGACACCGACGCCGATTTCGACCCCGCCACCGCTCCCGTTGGCTCTGTCATCCACAACGAGGCCGGAGCGGTGGGCAACGTCGATGCCTTCGTCATCCCCGACTGGGATCCGATTACCGGCGAGTTCACCGGCGATTTCACCGGCGAAGCCACCGCCGAACTCGACACACCGATCATCCCCTTCAGGTTGGTCAAGGTGGGCGGCGGCGAGCTGCTGCGTGGCGTCCACGAGAACACGATGGGCACGACGGGCGGCACGACCGGCACCGTGTTCACCCTGACACTGGAAGCCAACCCCCACTACGACAACACCAACTTTCAGGTGACCGACGTCCTCGACCCTTATCTCGAGTTTCTCGGTTGCGAAAGTTACCTTCCCGTCGACAACACGACCGACGTCCCGTTCAACGGCGCGGCGCCAGCAAACGAGGAGTGGCCCGGATCTGGCCCGGTGGCCCCCGGACCGGCAGGCGGACCGGGGTGCCTGGTACCGAACACGGTGACCACACTCGGCGGCGGCGAGACAGAAGTGATCTGGACCGTTCCGCTCCTCGCGGCCGGGTCGAACGTCGATATCGAGTACGGCGCCGGAGTGGCAATGCGGGCCAACTGCGCCACCTTCACCGGGGGTCCCCCGACGCCGGTCAGCCTTCAGCAAGGCCGCAACCTCGACAACAACTGCGGCGAGTCGACAAACGAAAACGACATGGTGCCCTGGCCAAACCCCAACCTGCCCGAGTTGCTGAGCACAAACGAAGACATCTCCGAGAACACCGCCGGCACGTGTGGCACATACACCCCCGGCGTCACCGGGCCCCTATTCCCCGACTATGAATGCCAGGAAGTCACCGAGCTGACCAGCGCCGAAGACCTCGTCATCGACAAGGCGATGAGCGGTGGTTTGGAACACGGCCAGCCGGTATCGACCGACCTGGTGGTCACCGTCAGCGAATACCGTGACTTCGAGAACTTCGCCATCCGTGACCTTCTGCCAAGCGGGCTGTGCTACGTGGGAACGTATTCCGCCGACGTCACCGCCCCACCGACCGATTGGGCGACGAACGACTGTCCCGGCGCTGGCTCTGTAGTTCCGACGATCTCCATCGACGGCGGAGCCCCCGTTCCGGCGCCGGCCACCACGGTGCAAGAGCTCCCAGACGGTCGTTTCGAGATCTTGTGGGACTACACCACCATCCCCCAATTGGCGACGCTCGACGCCGACTCGGCCATCACCATCAGTTTCGATTCGGTAGTCCGCACCACCTATCGAGCCAACGGTGCGCCGACCACCCCCGTGCTGTCCGGCGATGCGATTTCAAACACCGTTGAGGTTTCGGCCGACGATCTGCTGATCGTCGAGAACTCCGAAGGCATCGACGACGACCCGGCCGACGAGGCCGGAACACCAGACGGCGACACAGCCGAAGGCACGTTGGACACCCCCTTGCCGTCGATCACAAAATACGTATCGGTCAAGGACCCCGGCCCGCTCGATGAGAACACCGCTCCGATTCCCAATACCGCGAGCGACTGCGGCGCCGAGTTCTCAAACATCACCTGGGAGGATTCCGCCGGTGGGGCACCGAACCCTACCGATGTGTACGCCACCGGCTATTCGCCCGGCGACATCGTGTGTTTCGCCTTGACCGCTGACTTTCCGCCGGGCCTCGACTACGGCGGTGTCGAAATGGTTGACTTGCTGCCCCCCGGCTACGAATACATCAACGGCTCGGCGACTCGGGTCACCGCCGGATCCGGTCCAATCGCTGGCGGTGGTTCGATCCCGCCGGACAGCATCGGCAGTGCAGTCGTCAGTTCTGAGGCCGTCAACCGTGTGGTTTGGGATGTTGGCGACCTTCCAAACACCGGCCAACAGTTCACCTGGGTGATCGCTGCGTTGATCAATCCGCCAGGAGCGAACGCACTCGGCGATATCACGTTCAACCAGCAGAAGATGACGACCCGCAACACCGCCGGTGACGTCTTCCAGTTTCGTGATATGGCCGGCATGGAATGGGAAGAGCCCATCGTTCAACTGGCGAAAGGGATCGACCGTATCGAAAGCACCAGCGACGATATAGACGTGCCAGGCCCCCAAGGCATTGACTTCGATAACTCTTACAACGATGATGCGCCAACGCCTCAAGAGGTTGAGGCCGGCGCTCGTATCTTCTATCGGATCGACATCTGGAACGAGGGCAACCACGACGCCATCAACGTCGAAGTGTGGGATCAGCTCCCGAGCGGCTTTACCTGCGCCGATATAGATGTAGCGTCGATCAACCCGCCCTCTGGAACGTGTGTCACCGTCGGTGGCAACGATGTCATCCAATGGCCCGGCGATCTGCCGCTGCCTCACGACTACGACAACGTCGGCTATCAACCGGACCCCGGAGAGTTCATCAGCTACACCTATGAACTTCTCGTACCGGGCGGTGTCGCCCCCGATCAGCTGTATGAGAACGAGGCCGGAATTCGCAGCTACCAAGCCGACGTCAACTCGGTCTTATCGCCGTTCACCTACCTCCCGGAAGACAACATCGACCCTTCGGTCACGCCGAACACGGTCAGTGCGGACGATCAGGCATCGGTCTTTACCAAAACGCCATCGGTGGCCAAGGCGCAATGGTCCGGAATCGACGACGACGGAAACGACAGTAACGGTGCACCATTGCCGGCACCAGACGAAGCGACGATCGGCGAAATCGTTCAGTACACGATCACCGCGGTCGTCCCCGAAGGCACCACCATCTACGCCGGAGAAATAAGCGACACGATCCCGGCTGGCCTCACCTATTTCGAGGGCAACGGCCTCTTCGACGGGGCTATTGGCCCCTTGGCACCGACGGTGACCATCGTTCCCGATCCGGCCGACGCCGGCGCGACAGCGGGCAACGCCGACCCATGCGGTGATCCCACGGTCGGTGACCTGGCCACACCGGGACACAACGCAACCGGTGACGTTGTGCTCAGCTTTCCCTGTGACTACCAAAACGCCATCGGAACCGGTGACGACATCGTCGAGATCACCTTCTACGTTCAGGTCGACGACGTGTCGGCCACTCAAGCTGATCCCGCACCGGCCACGACGTTTTCCAATCAGGCCACCTTTGCCTGGGAGAACGAAGAAGGCGACGGTGGCGACGTCGATTCCAACACGGTCGTCACCGAGGTGGTCGAACCGAATCCCGAGATCGTCAAGGACCACACCACCCCGACCCCGCCGAGCAACACCATCTCACCCGGAGGGGGCGCGGTCTGGCAACTGACCATCACCAACCCGTCCACGACGGCGAACAACGTCACCACCCTCCATGATCTGGTCATAGTGGACACCGTCCCGGTGTTCGCCACACCGCTGGCGACCCCCGGGGGAGCGCCGGTCACCGCCACCGGCGACACCATCGAAGGGCCGGGCGGGGCCGTCGGCCTGTGGGAGACCTCCGGTCCTCGCACCATCACCTGGTCGGTGGCGACACCATGGAACCCGAGCGGCGACGAAACCGTGCTCGACGAATTGGCACCGGACGGCGCCCCGATCGTGATCGACTTCGAAGTCGAATTCGCCGACTCGCTTCCGGCGTCTGCCGACATCGTGAATGAGGCGACGGTGACCGGCGACAGCCTGCCGCCGGAAGATCCATCGAACGACCCGACCGATCAAGACGCCCGCCCATACGAAGACGATGACGATGACTCGCTCGAAGTTGCCATCCCGACGTTGACCAAAGACGTCGAACCGTTCGGGCCGCCCGACCCGGGCGACGACGACCCGTGGACAGTTGGCCAACCGTTGGAGTTCTCGGTCACCTACGCCATCCCAAGCCAGATCGTCACCTTCGATACGACCTTGTTCGATACGCTCCCCACCGGTCTCACCTTCGACCAGTTCGGCAACTCGCTGCTCGGGCCAGACCCGATCATCGGGCCGAGCTGCTCCCGTGGTGATCTTGGCACACCGGTCGGACCGCTCACCCCTGCCGACCTGGTAACCGTCCACCCGGTGGCCGGCGACCCACAGGTTCTCGCCTGGTTCGCCGGTGACGTGATCGCCGTAGGTGGAACCTGCGAAATCACCGTTCCCTACACCGTCCATGTTGACGATGCGGCCTTCGACGCCGACACGCTGACCAACGAAGCCATTGCGGTATGGAACCACGATGATCAGGTCGATGACGACGATGTGGCGACCGACGGCGACCTGCCATCGGACTTCGATGACCCGAGCGAGTTCGTAGACAGCTCAGGCCCGGTTTCCGAGACGGTGGCAGTGGTCGAACCCCAACTCGAACTCGATAAAGACGTGCAACTTCTGCCCGGCCCAACGGGCATCCCACCGTGCGATGTCACGGGCGGAAACGACACCGCATCGTCCGATGACCCTGACGGAACTCCGGGCCCCAATCCGGCCGGCACCACGACCGGAGACGGCTGCGACATCGAAGCGGGGTCATCGCTCCGCTACACGCTCACCATCGACAACACCGGAACAAGCCCGGCCCACGACATCACCGTCGTCGATACCATTCCCATCGGCCTCGACCCGATTCACGTCGTCAACGTGGTGACCGGTGCGTCCGGATCGGTCGGCACCTGGGACCCGATCGCCCGGACCATCAGCTGGACATTGCCCGGCCCACTGGCCGACAGCGGCACGACCATCGTCGACTACGACGTGACGGTGGCACCCTCCGACGACCTGCTCGATCTCGAAGACCTGCAGAACACCGCCGATATCCCCACCTATTTCGGCATCCCCGAGGCCGAACGCGATCAGATCGTTGTCGACAACCCGGACAACGACGACATCATCACCTACGGAAACGACCCGGCGGCCACCCGAGGACCAGTCGACGAAGACGACGTCACCGTCGAGGTCTACTTTCCCGATCCGAATATTGAGAAGACCCACGTGCCGCCGAGCGACCCCGCCGACGCTCGGGTTGACGAGCCGTTCACCTGGCAGCTGACCATCACCAACCTCGATACGGTGGCCGACCTGTTCGGTGTCGACGCGGTCGACAACTTGCCGCCAGGCTGGACCTACGTACCGGGCAGCGCCATGGTTACCACGCCATACAACGGAGGGCCGGTGGCCGTCGAGCCGAGCTGCGCCGCCAGCACCGGGGCGTGCGCCGACCCGAACACTCTCTCGGTCGAAACGTTGACGTGGACCGATTTGACCTCCGGAGCGGCCGAACCGCTCGACTCAAGCCAACAGATCGTCATCGAGTTCCAAGCCATTCCTCAATCCGAGGTCCTCAACGATCCGATGTACCTCGGCGTCGGAAACGAGCACGTCAACACCGCATCGGTGACCGGCGACGACGCCACCGGATCGGACAGTTGCTGCGGCGGCGAAACATACGAGGACGAAACGACCGATGAGGCCGTCGTCAACGTGTTCGATCTCGCCCTCCGTAAAACGGTAAGTGGGATGGACACCCTCGATCTTGGATTCGGTACGAACGTCACCTTCTCCATCGAGGTGTTCAACCAAGGCAACGTCGACGCCACCGACGTGACCATCACCGACTACGTACCGACGACCTGGCAGTTCAACGTTGCCGACAACACCGCGGCGGCGACAGGAAACGCCAACAGCTGGGATGGCGCCGACCCGCTGAACCCCACCCTCGACGTCGGGGCCATTCCCGCTGGGGGAAGCGTGATCGTCGACGTTGTACTCGAGCTTCTTCAGCCACCGCTTCCCGGTGAGCAAGTTCATAACTACGTCGAGATCAGCGAGGCCGACGACGACGGTGATTCGGGGACTGCGGCACCGAATGATGTCGACTCTCAGCCCGACGACGACGACACGAACGACGAACTCGACGATGACGTGATCGACGAGCTCGGTTACGACGGCGAAGGTGCGCTCACCGGCGACGACGAAGACGATCACGACATCGCCTCGCTCCCCGTATTCGACTTGGCCTTGGTCAAGACCGTCGACTCGGTGGTACCGACGCCGTTGGTCATCGGCTCGCTCGTCACGTTCGATATCGAGGTAATCAACCAAGGTTCGGAAACGGCATACGGGGTCGAAGTCACCGACTACGTCCAACCGATGTTTGTCTTCGACGCCGCCAATAACACCGCGGCAGCCACGGGCAATGCCAACGATTGGGACGGCACCGACCCGCTGAACCCCACCCTTGACGTCGGCACGATCGCCCCGGGAAGCTCACCAACGGTGACCATCGTGTTGGAGTACATCGGCGGTCCGGCCCCGGCCGAGAACCGATCGGAAATCTCCGAAGCCGACGACGACACCGACCCGGCAAACGATCCGCCGGTCGACGTTGACAGCCGACCGGACCAGGATGACGACGACGTCGTCATCGATGACGAACAGTTTGATCACGGTATCGACGGCGATGGGAACGTGACAGGGGAGGACGAGGACGATCACGACATCGCCCTTCTCCCGGTCTTCGACCTTGCGCTCCGGAAAACCGTCGCCTCGGCACCAAGCCCGGTCGTTATCGGCTCGGTCGTCGAGTTCGACATCGAGGTAACAAACCAGGGCTCGGTCGACGCCTTCAACGTCGAAGTCACCGACCACATCCAAAGCGGGTTCGCCTACGACGACACCGACAACACCGCGGCGTTGACCGGCAACACCAACGATTGGGACGGGTCCGTCGATCCGACGGCTCCAACCATCGTCATCCCATCGCTCCCCGTGGGGGCGACCACGACCGTACGGATTCGACTGGTCGTCGACAACGGGACCGGAGACCTCACCAACATCGCCGAGATCTCCGAGGCCGACGACGACACCGACGCCACCAACGACCCGCCGACCGACGTCGACTCCGTCCCCGACGACGACCCGGACGACGACGCGCTCGAAGACGACGAGACCGGCGAGAACGGTCGGGACGACACCACCGGCGACGGAGTGGCCGACCAGGACGACCACGACATCGCCGGGCTCGACCGATTCGATCTTGCGCTCCGCAAGACGGTTATCGGAGCCGATCCGCCACCGTTGGTCATCGGTTCGATCGTCGAGTACCAGATCGAGGTCTTCAACCAAGGAGACATCGACGCCACCGACATCGTGCTCACCGATTACGTCGCACCCGAATTCATCTACGACGACGCCGACAACACCGCGACCCTGACCGGAAACGCAAACGACTGGGACGGGTCGGTCGACCCGACAACACCGACGCTGCTCGTCGGCGACCTCGCCGCCGGCGACTCGACCACCGTGGTAATCCGCCTGCAGTTCACCACCGCACCGGCTGATGGTGTCCTAGACAACGGGGCCGAAATCTCCGGGTACGACGACGACGGAGACCCTGGCACGGCCCCACCGACCGATATCGACTCGACCCCGGATCAAACCGATGACGACCCTCTCGTCGACGACGAAATTCTCGACGATGGCGACACCGACGAGGACGATCACGACATCGCCCTCCTTTCGATTTTCGATCTGGCGCTGCGAAAGACGGTGGCCGGTATCGACCCGTTGCCGATGAAGATCGGGTCGGCGATCACCTACGACATCGAGGTGTTCAACCAGGGCGGCATCGACGCCACCGACATCGTGGTAACCGACTACATCCATCCCGGGCTCAGCTTCGACCCGGCGTTGAATCCGACGTGGGACGGTACCGACCCGGAGAACCCGACGACCATCGTCGCCGCGCTGTCCGCTCAGTCTTCGACGACGGTCTCGATCACGCTGACCATCGTCGACGGCGCCTCGACGCTCGACAACGACGCCGAGATCAGCGCCGCCGACGATGACGGCGACCCGACGACCGACCCGCCGACCGACATCGACTCCACCCCCGACGGCGACCCCGACGACGATCCGGCGGTCGACGACGAGATCGGCGACGACGGCACCACCGATCAAGACGACCACGACATCACGTCCATTCCCGTGTTCGATCTCGCCGTACGCAAAAACGTGGCCTCGGTCGTGCCGGAACCGGTGGCCGACGGTGCGGTCGTCACCTTCGCCATCGAAGTGTTCAACCAGGGGTCGATCGATGCCACCGACATCGAACTGACCGACACGGTCGGCACCGGCTTCGCCTACGCCGACGTCGATAATCGGGCAGCCGAGACCGGTAACGACAACAACTGGGACGGATCGGTTGATCCCACGGCCCCGACGTTACTGGTCGGCGACCTGGCAGCAGGCGAGTCGACAACGGTCTTCATAGTGATGACGATCCCATCTGTACCGTCAGAACCGACGACGTTCGTCAATCAGGTCGAGATCAGCTCGGCCGACGACGACGGCGATCCAACGACCGACCCACCGGTCGACATCGACTCCGACCCCGACGGCACACCGGATGACCTATTGGTCGATGACGAGACGGGAAACAACGGATCCACCGACGAAGACGATCACGACATCGCCGAGATCACCACACCACTGTTCGACCTGGCGCTCACGAAGCGGCTGACCGGTGACACGTTGGTCGATATCGGAGACGATCTGACCTTCGTCATCGAAGTTGTCAACCAAGGCGACATCGCCGCTATCGACATCGAAGTTTCCGACTACCTGCCCGACGGCCTGAGCCTGGCCACCGCCGACACCAACGGTTGGGTCGACAACGGCGATGGCACGCTGACCGCAACGATCGCCGGGCCTATCGAACCGGGAGCATCGGATTCCATTGAATTGGTAGCCACCGTCGGCCCCGACGTCACGGGAGACCAAGTCAACGTTGCCGAAATCTCGGGATCGACCGACATCAACGGAATACCTCACCTCGACGGTGACTCCAACCCTGACACCGATCCATCGGACGACGCCGGCGGTGACCCGTCGGTCGACGACAACGTCATCGACGGTGCCGGTGGCGATGAGGACGACCACGATCCCGCTTTGTTCCGAGTCCGCGAAGTCGATCTTCAGCCGACCAAAACCGGCGTCGGTTCGGTAACGGCCGGCGATGTCGCGGCCTGGACGGTGACGATCACCAACAACGGTCCCGATCCGGACACCGGCCCGATCACTGCGGTCGATCAACTTCCGGACGGGCTGAGCTATCGCTCGGGGTCCGGAGACGGTTGGGACTGCGCGGCGGCCGATGCCACGGTGACCTGTGTGCATGAATCGCCGCTCGACCCCGGCCAGATAACCCCAGAGCTGACCATTGAAACCGACGTCGCCGCATCGGCTGGAAACCCCATCACGAACGAGGTGGTGTCGCAGTCGACGGCCACCGATATCGACTCAAGCAACGACAACTCATCGGATTCGATCTCGGTCGACCAACGAGACGGTGGCGGTGGCGTCGGCCTTGCCTTTACCGGCACGACGACCCGTTGGTTCCTCGTTGTGGCACTGCTTTCAGCCGGACTCGGTCTGGCCTTCGTATTCCTCGGTCGTCGCCGTAAGGGACCGGTCCCATCGACGACCCGGTAGTTCTCCACCACCTGGCCTACGGCGGCGGCCAGGTGGTGGGTTCATCGCCGTGCGCTCGGAGCCACCCGGTACTCGATCCGGAACTGAGCCGGGGTGTGGCCGGTCAGCTGCCCGAACCGTCTGGTGAAGTCGGCTTGATCGTAGAACCCGGTCTCGTTGCCGACATCGGCGATCGACCGCTCGGTGGACAGCAAGAGTTCAGCCGCCCGATCGACCCGTTCTCGAAGTATGAACTTCGTGACCGGGATGCCGAATGCGTTGCGCATTCGACGATCAAGTTGGGGTATCGAGCACCCGGCCACCTCGGCCAGTTCATCCTTGCGATGTGTGATGGACAGGTCACATCGGATGTGGTCGATGAGGCGGGTCAACGAGCCGATGATGGCGTCATCGTGACTCGGGGTTTTCAGGTCGCGGCTCAGGCTGACCAGACCGACGATCGACGGTCCGCGGCCGTCGGTGACCGGGAGCTTCGTTGTCACGTGCCAGCTAAGCGAACCGTCCTGCAGACAGATCAATTCGAGTTCGTCGCGGAGTTGTCGTCCGGTGGTGAATACCCGCTCGTCTTGCTCTTCATACCGGGCGGCCAAGGTCGGGGAGAAAACTTCGTTTGCCCGGCGGCCAATCACCTCCCGTTTCGATTGTCTTCCGGTTCGCCTTACGAACGCCCGATTGACGGTGACGTAGCGGCCGTGGAGGTCCTTCATACAGAAAATGACGTCGACCAACAGGTCGTACAAGGCCAGGAGTTGATCTTGACAGGCAAAAATTGGTTGTTGTCGGGCCGCTGGGCCGTTCTGTTTGAGAGTCACCGGCTCGGAGAGGACAGTGATGATTGCACCGATCGATCACCATCTTCGAGAAATCGATCCAAGACCGACAGTTCGGGCAATGACACCATGGCCCTATGATGACGAACCCTTCGCCTGCCGTCGATTCTTCCGCTTCCGATTTGTCCGAGCTGGCAACGCGGGCGGAGCAGTTGGTTGCCGAGTGGTTGCGGGCCGTCGTTTCGGCCGCCACCAAAGAAGAAGAACAGGTAGCGGAGCGACTCCGGGGCGTCGTCGCCGATCCGGCCGGAGTGCGGTTCACGATGCGCTTCGTCGACCGGGTGGTGAGATCCGATGACGACTCGGTGGCTGCGGACCAGCTGGCATCGTTGGTTGGCGCCGGTGAGTTGCCGGCCTTTCTCGGGTTCATCGATCGGCTGTTGCTCCGAGCCGGGGGGCTCGTCGCTCCTCGACTTCCAAAGCTTGTCATGCCACTGGCTCGGCGGCGGATGCGGTCGATCGTCGGTCATCTCGTCGTCGACGCTACCGAACAGAAGATGAGCCGTCACGTTGGTGGTCGAAGAGCTGATGGCTTCGATCTCAATGTCAACCTGTTGGGTGAGGCGGTACTCGGTTCGGGCCAGGCCGCCCACCGTTTCGACGAGTCGATGCGGCTGTTGGCCCAACCGGACGTCGACTACGTCTCGATCAAACTTTCCTCCGTCGTCCCCCGGCTGAATCCGTGGGATCATGACGGCTCGATCACCCGGGTGGCGGACCGCCTCCGCCCGCTGCTCCGAACGGCAAGCAACACATCGCCGCCGACCTTCATCAATCTCGACATGGAGGAGTACCACGACCTCGAACTGACCCTCGACGTCTTCATGAAGGTGCTTTCGGAACCGGAATTTCACCATGTCGACGCGGGCATCGTACTCCAGGCATACCTGCCCGATTCGTTTCCCGCGCTGCAACGCCTGACCATGTGGGCCAACGATCGTCGTGGCCGAACCGTCGACGGCCGACCCGGTGGTGTCGTCAAAATTCGGTTGGTCAAAGGGGCGAACCTGGCCATGGAGCGGGTCGAGTCCGCCTTGCGAGGATGGGAACAGGCGCCGTACCGCACGAAAGCCGAGACCGACGCCAACTACAAGCGTTGCCTCGACTGGCTCGTTCGGCCCGAACATCTCGTTGGGGTCCGGGTCGGGGTGGCCAGTCACAATCTCTTCGATTGTTCCTTCGCCCATCTGCTGGCAACCGAGCGAGGTGTCGAGGAATCGGTGTCGCTCGAAATGTTGGAAGGCATGGCCCACACCCATGCCAGGGTCACGATGGCGCATACCGGCAAGATGCTCCTGTACACCCCAATCGTCGATCCCGCCGACTTCGATGTGGCCATCAGTTATCTGTTCCGCCGCTTGGAGGAGAACACATCGGACGAGAATTTCATCCGATACCTGTTCGAGATCGAGCCCGGTTCGGACCGGTTTGAAGCCGAAGCCGACAAGTTCCGCCGGGCGGTAGCGGACCGGTGGTCCGTCGGCACCGGAGCACAGCGCCATCAGGACCGTCCGCAGCTACTGCCGAGAAACGACCCGGACACTGGTTTTGAGAACGAGCCGGACACCGACCCGTCGCTGCCCGAGAATCGGGCCTGGGTCGCCGACGTCCTCGCCCGTGAGATCGACGGTCCGACCGCTGCCGTCGTGGACGACGCGACCGAGATCGACCGGATCGTGGAACGAGCATCGCAGGCCCAACCCGAATGGTGGAACGACGGTGGGGCGGCACGGCAACGGATCCTGCACGCCGCCGGTGATCAACTGGCCGCCGGTCGCGGAGACCTGATCGCCGCCATGGTGGCCGAAGGGTCAAAGACCGTGGCCCAGGCCGACCCCGAGGTGTCCGAAGCGGTCGACTTCGCTCACTACTACGCCGACCGGGCCGCCGAGGTCCAGCCCGAGAACCGAGCAGCGGCCGATGGTCTGCAGTTCGCTCCGTTCGGTGTCGTGCTGATCACGCCGCCGTGGAATTTTCCCGTCGCCATCGTCGCCGGTGGCGTGCTGGCGGCGTTGGCGGCCGGAAACTCGGTCATCCTCAAGCCCGCCCCCGAGACACCCCGATGTGCCGAACTGGTCGCCGAATTGTGTTGGCGGGCCGGCGTGCCGTCCGACGTGCTTCACTACGTCCGAACCAACGACGATGACGTCGGCCAGCACCTCGTCGCTCACCCCGGCGTCGACGGGGTAATCCTCACCGGGGCCACCGAGACGGCGAAACTGTTTCAGAACTGGCGGCCCGAACGACCGCTGTTCGCCGAGACGTCGGGCAAGAACTCGATGATCATCACGCCGTCAGCCGATCTCGACCTCGCCGTCGCCGATTTGGTCGATTCGGCTTTTGGGCACGGCGGCCAGAAGTGCTCAGCGGCCAGCCTGGCCATCGTCGTCGGCTCGGTCTATCGGTCATCCCGGTTCCGGTCGCAGCTCATCGATGCCGTCGAATCGTTGCATGTCGGCGACGCTCACGATCCGGGAACCGACCTCGCTCCTTTGATTGCCGAACCGCAGGGAAAGCTCCGGCGAGCCTTGACCGAGTTGGAACCAGGGGAGGAATGGCTGGTCAAGCCGGAGCGCATCGGCACCGGCCGCTGGTCGCCGGGGGTTCGGATCGGCGTGGTCGGCGACTCATGGTTCCACCGAACCGAATGCTTCGGTCCCGTCCTCGGGATCATGGCGGCCGGCGACCTCGATGAGGCCATCGCCCTGCAGAACGCCACCTCGTTCGGGTTGACCGGCGGCATTCATTCGTTGGACGACACCGAGGTGGATCACTGGCTCGACGCCGTTGAGGTCGGAAACGCCTATGTAAATCGAGGAACGACCGGCGCCATCGTGCAGCGGCAACCGTTTGGCGGCTGGAAGGCGTCGTCGGTCGGACCTGGGGCGAAAGCGGGTGGACCGAATTACGTGTCCCAGTTGGGCCGATGGGTCGATGCCGGGCCGAACGGCGATGATGACGGCCGGGCGTGGTTGGCCGCCGCCACGGCATCGGACCAAAGCAGCTGGGCTGATGAGTTCGGCCTGGAGCACGACCCGACGGGGCTCTTTTGCGAAGCGAACATCTTCCGTTACCGACCGCTTGATCGGATCGCCGTGCGGGTTGAAAACGATGTCGCACCGGCGGTTGTACGTCGGGTCGAGGCTGCCCTCGAACGGGTCGGTGTGTCCGCCGTCTGGTCGATGGCGGCCACCGAGTCTCAAGCCGATTTCGCATCGAGACTCGGCGGACTCGGGGTTGAACGGGTTCGACTACTCGGCCGAGCGGAGTCCGAGCTTCGGGAGGCGGCTATCGCTTATGGCGTATACGTTGCCGATGAGCCGGTCGTCGCCGACGGGCGCCGAGAGTTGCTGTTTTACCTCCACGAGCAGTCGATCAGCCGGACCCGCCACCGCTACGGCAACGTCGTGTGAGACCTCCATAGGCCGTTCCGATCGGCGCGTTGTCCGAGGCCGCCTTGGCATCGCGCAAGATTCGTCAAGGTCGCCGTCTTCGGTGGTTGCTACGGTGTCGATGTGGGCACGACGCTACGCGATCTCCTCCCGGTTCTCGCCGAACTCAGCGGCGACCGCAGCGACGACGTGCCCCTTACCGAGGTCGCTCGACGGGCGGCGATGTCGCCCCATCACGCTCAGCGGACGTTTCGCCGGTTGGTCGGCGAGAGCCCAAAGCAATACCAGCTTCGGCTTCGCCTTGAGGTCTCGGCTGTGCGACTGCTCACCACCGATGATCGAGTAGCTGAGGTGGCGAGGGCCGCGGGATTCGCCGATCACGAGACCTTCAGTCGCGCCTTCGCTCGTCGGTACGGGGCCTCGCCTACGGCGTATCGGAACACGACGTCCGAAGATGGATCGTCACGGAAAACAAAGCGCAACGCGGTCGATGGCAACGAAGCCGGGTCTGATCGAAACCCGTTCGATTTGGCCATTCATACCGGGCCGTGCATCGGCCTCTACCGGTTCCCCGTTTCGATCTCTCGACCATCCACGACCAAACTGGGAGAAACTATGTCTTATCAGATCGAGCTGACCACGTTGGACGAGACCCCGATTTTGTTCACCCGCCGACGCATCGACGTTGCCGAGGTGGCGACCCAGCTGGCCGAGATGTTGCCTGACGTGTTCGCCTATGTGATGGAAGCCGGGTTGGCCATGGCCGGACCACCCGTCGTGCGTTACGCCGAACAGAGCCCGGCCTTCGTGACCCTCGAAGCCGGTATCCCCCTGGCCGAGCCGGCCCCCGCCCCTGTCGATCGACCTCATATCGAGGCCGGTGCCTTGCAGGCCGGGGATGCCGCGGTTTCGATCCACACCGGTCCGTACGACACCTTGCACGAGGCCCATGCCGCCATCGATCGATGGCTGGCGGCAAACGATCACCAGCCCGGGGGCGCCCCCTGGGAGGTATATCTCACCGATCCGGGCGAGGTTCCCGACCCGGCCGATTGGAAGACGCAGGTGATCTGGCCGCTGGCGTGAGGTGAGAACGAGTGAGGCGGTTGAGCGTCGGCGTGGTGGCGAACGGTCATGTCACTCGTCGCCGCCGGGTGTTAACGAGGCGAGGAAACGGTCCACTTCGGCCTGCGGAAGTGGACGTCGATAGTCGAACCGGTCCCGGGCCCGATCGGCCATTGCCTCATCGATTTCGTGGTGCTCGTCGTAGCTGGCGAGCGCTCGTTCGTCGCCTCGGCGTTCCGAGACGTATGCGACCTCGACCCGTACACAATCTGCTGGACACCGTTCTTTGATTTCGTCGGCCACCTCCATGAGGTCGCGGTCGCGGGACACGATGATCACGACATCGCACTCGTCTGTCAACGCGGCGGCGACAGCATCGAGCGCCAGCGCCACATCGATGCCCTTTTCTCTTGCCCCATGGTGACGGCGAACCTTGGCGTCGTATCCGTCGTTGGCATCTTCGTCCCACGGAGAGGGTAGATCATCATCCACCTTCCATTCCCAGTGGTATCGGAGGGTGCGCTCGGTGACCAACACCCCTGTCTGTCGCATGAGGTCATGTCGACGTCGAACCAACTCATACATCGACGAGTTGACATCGGGATCGTGGATGCCGGAGTAGTACCGAGTGCCGACCAGCGATCGGCTGCCGGCCAACTCGCCAGCGAGCAGTATCGGATGCACCCTGGTCTGGAAACGCCGGTGTACCCCTTTGAAGAGGTTTTGGCCGTCGATGAACACTCGCACCCGTTCGCTCATCCCGAACACGGTAAAGGTTTGAACGATGGGCGCCATTGCCGGCGCGAAGAAGTTGAGGGACCATGGCGACCATGCGAAGGACCCGGCGGATCGCCGGCATTGCTGCAGCGGTCCTCGTCGCCACCATCAGCGTTTGCTATGTGGTGTCTTGGATACGAACGCCGACTATCGAGAGGGCCGCCTTTTTCGCGTCGCGCCATGGCGAAACCGAGCCGTTGATCTTTGCCCACCAGGGTGGGGAAACGCTTCGCCCCACCAACACCATGCTGGCCTTTCGCCACGCCGTCGCACTCGGTGCAGACGTGCTAGACACCGACATGCAACGAACCAGCGATGGCGTCCTCGTGCTCGTCCACGACGAAACCGTCGACCGAACCTCCGATGGCACCGGCGCCGTGCGCGACCTCAGCTTTGACGAGCTTCGGCAGCTCGACTTCGCTCACTCGTTCACCACCGATGGGGGTGAGACCCATCCATACCGGGATCAAGGCCACGGCGTCGTGACCGTGGAGGAACTGTTTGTCAACTTCCCGACACATCGGATAGGTATCGAGATCAAACAGACGCCGGCCGTTGCCGCCACCGAGTTGTGCGCCGTCATCGCCCGGCTCGGTCGGGAAGACGATGTGTTGGTGAGCAGCTTCGAGCAGCGAAACATGGACGTTTTTCGTCGGGAGTGCCCCGATGTGGCAACCTCGGCGACCGAGGGTGAAGTCCGAACGTTTTATGTGCTCCATCGGCTCGGATTGGTTGGCCTCTCTTCGCCGACGTTCGACGCCTTTCAGGTTCCCGAACGGAGCGGCGGCGTGCAACTTCTCACCAGCGGGTTTATCGATGACGCCCGAGCCGTTGGCGTGCCAATCGTGCCGTGGACCATCGACGACCCAGCCGACCTTGAACGAGTCCTCGGACTAGGGGTTGAGGGCATCAACACCAACTATCCGGATCGGCTCGCTGATCTCGTTCGGTAGCGAGCACCCAGACCCGGCAGCCGCCTATTCTCTGGCGATGGGTACTCGCTATTTCACTCCAGCGTTGTTCGCTTTTCTTCGGGACCTTGAATCCAACAACGACCGGGTGTGGTTCAAGGCCAACCAAGACCGCTATGAGCGAGCGGTTCGTCAACCGGCCCTTGACTTCATCACCGACTACGGACCGAAACTTGCCGCCATCTCGCCGCACCTGGTCGCCGACGCCCGAGCGGTTGGCGGCTCGCTCTTCAGGATTCAGCGCGACACGCGATTCAGTAAGGACAAAACGCCGTACAAGCTCAACACCGGTTTGCACTTCCGCCACGAAGCGGCATCCGATGCTCATGCCCCTGGGATCTACCTCCATCTCGCCCCCGGGAATTGTTTCATGGGGGCCGGGTTGTGGCGGCCGCCGACGGCCACGGCCTATGCCATCCGAGCCAGAATCGACGCTGAACCGGCCTCGTGGAAACGGGCGGCCAAAAGTAAGCGCATCGCAGAGACGTTCTCTTTTGAGGGCGAGTCGTTGAAGCGGCCGCCGAAGGGGTTCGACGCCGATCACCCGTTACTCGATGACCTCAAACGGAAAGACTTCATCGTTACAACGAAGCTGTCGCAGGCAAGGGTCACCTCAGAGGATTTCATGGACGACTTCCATCAGCTGGCGAAACGGGCCAAGCCGCTGGTCGGGTTCCTGTGCGATGCGGTGGAGGCTTCGTTCTAATCGGCAAAGCCGACCCAAAGAGCGTTGGTAGGCTCGATCCGATGGCCACTCTGCTTGAACTTCTGACCGAGCGGCTCGCCGCGGCGTTCGCCACCGTGGCGGGGGAGGCGGTCGACCCCGTACTCCGTGAATCTCAGCACGCCGACTTTCAGGCCGACGGCGCGCTGCCGCTCGCCCACCGGCTTGGCAGGCCACCCCGGGAGGTGGCCGCCAGCGTGGTCGAGGCGCTGGAGATCGATGATCTCTGCTCTGGTGTCGATGTGTCCGGCCCCGGCTTCATCAACCTGACCGTTTCCGACTCGGCGCTCGACGGGTTGCTGACAACGATGGCTGGCGACGATCGGTTGGCGATACCGGTGACCGAACAGCCGGTGCGGGTGATCGTCGACTACTCGGCCCCCAACGTGGCAAAAGAAATGCACGTCGGACATCTGCGATCGACGTACATCGGGGACGCCGCGGTCCGCCTTCTCGAATTCATGGGCCACGACGTCGTACGGGAGAATCACATCGGTGATTGGGGTCGGCCCTTTGGCATGCTGATCGAACATCTCCTCGACGTAGGCGAATCGGAGGCCGCAGCCGAAATTTCCATCGGCGACCTCGATGGCTTTTACAAAGCGGCCAACGCCAAATTCGACGAGGACGACTCCTTCGCCGAACGGTCACGACAGCGAGTGGTGCTCCTGCAAGGGGGCGACGAGCAGACGTTGGTGTTGTGGCGAACCTTGATCGACGCGTCGCAGCGCTACTTTCTCTCGGTCTATGACCGGCTGAACGTTCGTCTCACCCCAGACGATTTCGCCGGGGAGAGCTCATACAACGATCAGCTCGATTCGGTGGTCGACGAGTTGGAAGCAGCGGGGCTCCTTCGGGAGAGCGATGGTGCCATGTGTGTGTTTCCCGAGGGATTCACCAATCGGGACGGCGACCCGTTGCCGCTGATCGTCCGCAACCGAGTCGGTGGGTACGGCTATGCGGCCACCGATCTCGCAACGATCCGGGACCGGTTCTGCAAACTGGGAGCGGACCGGATCCTGTACGTCGTTGGGTTGCCACAGCAGCAGCACTTCGAAATGGTATTCCAGGTGGCAAAAGAGATCGGCTGGTACACGGCCGATAGCGAGGCGACCCACGTCGGGTTCGGATCGATTCTGGGTGATGACGGCAAGATGCTGCGGAGCCGGGCCGGCAAGTCGGTCAAGTTGATCGATCTGATCGACGAGGCCGTCGATCGCGCCCGCCGGGCGGCGACCGAAAAGAACCCGGATCTCGATGAAGCCGAGGCCGGTCTTGTCGCAACGGCCGTCGGGGTTGGCGCCACCAAATTCGCTGATTTGTCGACCGAGCGGACGAAAGACTACGTCTTCGACTTCGACCGAATGCTGGCCTTTGACGGCCATACCGCCCCCTACCTTCAATACGCCAACGCCAGGATCCATTCGATCTTTCGGAAAAACGAGGCAGGCGGTTCGGTGGTCGATGACGGCGCCATCGTCATCTCCGAGCCGGCTGAGCACAAGCTCGCCATCCGCCTCACCGAGTTCGCCACGGTGGTCGATGAGGTGTCACAGTCGCTCGACTTTCACCGCCTGGCCCACTACCTGTTCGACCTTGCTTCGGCCTTCACCACGTTTTACGAGCACTGTCCTGTCTTGAAGGCCGATGGTGATGTTCGGGCTAGTCGGCTCAGCATCTGTCGGGTCACGAGTCGGACATTGAGTCAAGGCCTCGATTTGCTCGGCATAGACGTCTTGGAACGCATGTAGTCCACTGTCGAACGACAAGCAGCGACAGTCACGGGCGAAGGTCGACCCGGCTGGGTTAGTGTGATGCCACCTCCGATTCACCCTCACCGCCGCACTTAGGAGTCAGAGCTACAAATGCCCGCCGCAACGAACCTCGGTTCGATTCCCGCGCCTGTCCACAGGTCGAGGTCCATCAGGCCCCGCCGTTCACCAAGTCTTGGGTCGCGCTGCGGCCTGGTCGCTGGTGTGCCGAACTGGGTTGACCTCCACACCGACCTGCCAATGCAATCCCGCCAGTTCTACGAGCAGATTTTTGATTGGACCTACCGAAGACGGGCTGGATTGGTTGCCGTACCTGATGACGTCGGTCGCGTTCCAACCCCGTGGCCGGGAATGGTCGCCTTAAGTCACGGCCAGCCGGTGGCTGAGATCGTCGAACGGAATGAGACGTATGGGGATCTTGACCTTCCTGCACGGTGGGTTCCGTACGTGCGGGTCGATGGTCTCGATGCTGTTCTTGCGCTAGTCGAAACGAATGGTGGCCTCGTCCTTAGCCCGCCGGCGCCACGAGGCACCATGGCCACGGTCGCCACAATCCTCGATCCCCACGACGCAATGCTGTGTCTTTGGGAACCGATCGATTCGGTGGGGTCGACCACTGCGCTCGGTCCGGGCACGATGGCCTGGATCGAACTGGAAACTCCAGCGGTAGACGTAGCCGCAAACTTCTATGGCGAGTTGTTCGGATGGAAGGCCGAGGAGAAACCGCCCGGTCGAAATTGTGAGCACCGTGGTGCGTACACCGTGTTCAGCAAGGATGCGGAGCCGGTCGCCGGGGCTGTCCAAGTCCCGACGAGGGGAATCGTCGCCGCGTGGAGTCCGTCGTTCTCTGTCATCGATGTGCAGGCCACGATGAACGCGGTGGTCCGTCTTGGGGGAGTGGTGATGGATGAGCCATGCGCTATTCCGGTCGGTCAGCAGGCGGTCATCGTCGATCCTTCGGGAGCGACATTGTCGATCCTTGGTCCCCGGCCCAAAGGCCCGCGCCCGTTGTAGGACGTGAACGGGCCTGGCTGCGATGCCTAGCATGGGCGTCATGGTTTCGAGCAAGGCATCGACTGTCGAACAGTACCTGGCCGAGTTGGGCGATGATCGCCGTGAGGCGATCATCGCCATTCGAGATGTTGTGCTCGCCCACCTCCCCGCCGGATACGTGGAAGTCATGAATTGGGGAATGATCACTTATGAGGTGCCGCTCGATATCCATCCCGACACCTACAACAAGCGGCCGCTGATGTACGCCGCACTTGCGTCTCAAAAAAATCACATGGCGTTGTACCTCACCAACGTGTTCAGCGACCCTGATCTTGAACAACGGTTTCGCGCTGAGTACAAGGCCTCGGGTTGCAAGCTCGACATGGGCAAGTCCTGCGTGCGGTTCCGCTCGCTGGATCAGGTGCCACTCGAATTGATCGGCGAGACGATCGCCCATACATCGGTGGAGACGTTCATCGAGATGGTTGAGGCAGCCCGTTGACGACCGATGGTGAGCAGCGTCGGTCGGACCGGGATATGCCGTCGACGGATCGAGGGACGCTCCCGATAACCGGCGTCGAGGTTGAGAACGATGCGGACTTGATGGACCAAGCGCTAGCGGAAGCGCGGCTGGCCGAGGCTCATGGGGACGTACCGGTTGGCGCAGTAGTCGTTCGCAATGGCGAAGTGATCGCCCGTCGGCACAACGAGCGAGAACTGACCGGAGATCCGACGGCACACGCCGAAATTCTCGCTCTGCGCGATGCTGCGGCCGTTGTCGGGTCTTGGCGATTGAACGATTGCACGCTGGTCGTGACGCTCGAACCGTGCGCGATGTGTGGCGGAGCGGCGGTCAACGCCCGGTTGGGTCGGCTGGTGTACGGCGCCGCCGATCTGGCGGCGGGCGCCTGTCTGAGTCTGTATAACGTCTGTGACGATCCGCGGCTTAACCATCGGGTTGAGTTGGTGGCGGGGGTCGAGGCCGAGGTCTGTGGCCGTTTGCTCTCCGATTTTTTTGCCGTTCGACGGTGATCTCGTCGATCCGACCGAATGTGGGCCTCTCTCGCGGTCGATGGCGCTAACCTAGCTGACGGAAGGTTGCCAGAGCGGACGAATGGGGCGGCCTCGAAAGCCGTTGTGGCCTCCGGGTCACCATGGGTTCGAATCCCATACCTTCCGCCAATAACGCTCTGACCAGGGAAAACACCGTCATTGTGAGCCGTCTTTGTGAGCCCTCTTGGTGATTCTCATTTTGGCTTGCCCTTTGACGGGCTAGGTTTCCCACCGGGCGACGGGAGTAGGCCCCGTTCCCTGCACCGTTTAATCCAGGTCGACACGGTGTTCCGAGAAACCGATTCTTTTCGGTTGCTCTCTTCTTCCGCTATGACCTGAACCGGGTTGGTCACCCCTTCGGCGACCAACGCGGAGTAACGAAGCGCTATAGCTTCATAGAACTCGTCTGGGTGACCGCCTCGCCCCGGCCGCCGCTTGACTCGATTAACACTTTCCCCCATCGCTGTCAGCTCTTCGGCCACGGACGCCTTGGCCTGGGCGAGGCGTCGAAGTGTCGAACTGGCGCCGTCGTGCTCCAGCTTGTCGGGATTGACTACTGCGTTTAGCTGGAGCGATCGTTCGCTTTTGGCCATTCGTATCAGGCGAGTCCAAGGCAACCGAGACAATTGGGACGCGGTGATGCCATGAACCGATCCATTCAGATGCTGACCCACCACCCTGCCGTTGGCGTCAAAGTCGATCACCAATGTCGCCACTGGCTCCAACTCATTCAGCCGATCCTCTTCCTCGTTGAAGAAATCGCATTGCCAGGATGTCGCCCGAGAACGACCGTTTCGGCCAACCGGCAAGCGGGTGAGTCCAGCCGATGAGGCCTTGAACTCGAACACGCCGATGACGTTAGCGGAAATAGACCACGAGTGCACCCACGGCGAATCTACCCATCGCCTATAAAAAAGACGGCTATCTGTTTGCAATTACAAACGTGGTCTGTTTAAAGTTTCGACCATGTCACCCACCGAAGTCGTGCAGGTCGCCGAAATGAGAGCACAGGCCGCCAACGGTGAGGCTCGCCGACGGCGTGAGGCGGCCAGGGTCTCGGCCCGCCATGTCGCCGAAGCCGTTGGCGTCTCCCATACCGCGGTACTGGCATGGGAAGCCGGTAAACGCTATCCAAACCGCAAGGCGGCGCTCCGCTGGCACCGCCTCCTCGCCGAGCTTGCCGAGGTGTCCGCCGGATGAAACGCCCCGCCGCCACTCCCGTCGGCTACAAGCCAGAAGCGGCTGCCGAAGCGCTCGGGATATCCCGAGCGAACCTCTACCGACTGCTAAACACCGGAGCGATAAGGGCCAAAAAGCTAGGCGGTTCGACCATCGTCGAAAGGTCAGAACTTGAACGATTCGTCGATGAATTGCCCGAAGCACAGTTCGGACGCTCGCAATATGGCTGATGAACCATATTGCTCATTGTCGCACCAAGTCGGACGTCGGTACTTTAGGCGACCTCTCTGCCGTCTTCGAGCGTGCCGCCCCTCCCGGTGCACCGTTGGCCTACCCAGTCGACGACTACAACCCGGAAGCAAGCGGCGAACGACGCCACAAGCCAGTCCGCGCCGTCGCCGCCCTTCTCATCACATCCGAGAACTGAAGGGAAGCCGCAAAAGTAATGCGCCTATCCGAGATAGGCATCGAGCCGAAAGACTCGGTGCGCCGACAACACCGAATCGGGATAGCGACTACCGCGCCGGTATGGCTGTGGCAAATCAATCTCGACGGAAAACCGGTCTCGATCGAACTTCTCGACTGTTGGGGCCGGCTCGCTCGATGGAGCTATACGGGCGAAGCGGTAGCGAGAATTCGCCGAAAGATCGAGACCTGTCAAAGAGTCGACGACGTCGCGCTCGACGTACCCGGTGCCTCGATTGTCAGCCACACAACCGCCGAGGCGATCGCGCTAATAACGCCACCGGACGACGGCAACGAATAGCCGCCTATCCCGGCCACTCTCTATCGATTCTGCTCGGCGTCGTTGCGCGGCGGCACGGCGTCGAGCAACTCGTCTCTGGTGAACGGAACCGAAACCGGCCGCGGGTCATGACCACGGTCTGACCACGCGCGGTTCCTCCCACTCCTGGGAGGTCCGTTCATCGGAGACCCCTCGACTAGCGAGGGTGCAACCGCCGTAAAAGTTCATTTGGGCGGCGACCGGAGAACTTCCAGGAACGCCGGTCGCCGCCCTCCCATCACTGTTCTGAAGGGAGGGCCATCGTAATGGCCAACAACATGCAAGGCCAGGGCTACGCGCCCGGTGCCGGGTTCAGAGAAGGGCAACGCCAAGCCAGCAACGACAAGAGCCGAGCGCAGGCGATTCGTGCCCGGAACCGGGGACCCGGACGCGACCGAAACAACACCTCACCACCGGTCATGACCGGCCCCGACCGGACATCGATCTGCTTGTTCGAGCTTGCGTCGGCGGCGCGGACATTGAGGGATTGTGGTGGGTCGCGTGAGCGTGAGCTGGCGGTTTGGTGGGCGTACGAGATGGCTTCCCCTTACGTCGACGTGCCTCCGACCGATCGAGATGATTGGTATCTCGCCGTTCTGGATGAGTGGGTGCAAGACATCACCCGAACGATCCGGTCCCGGCCCCGCGTGAACATCGAAGCGATGCTTTACCGTCGAGCTGCGATCGATTGGGCGATCGAGGTCATCACCGCTGACCGTCGACGGATGGAACCGGCATGAACGCCGCCGACGTGGTAGCCGCCATCTACGTACTAAGTGGCCTGGCGATCATGCTCGTTGTGGCTGTCCCGCTTCGGCGTAAGTGACCCGGTGGCTACTTATGACCCTTTTGTCGTGGGGATGCGTAGCGCTCGCCGGAGCGTACGCGGCCTCGCGTTTCTACCGGTGGCGGTCAGCGGTGTCTGAATGCGTCCACGGCATCGCTGACCCTGACTGGTGCGTCTACTGCAAACAACCACCCACCACCCGCCCCGGCGTCGTAGTCGTAGCGACCGTCCCCGCCGCCGGAACCCTCGACCAGTGCGAGGGCTGCAACCTGCCCATCCATGAAGGCCAACCAATCGACCTGTGGTCCGACGGCCTCTACCGACACCACGGATGCACACCATGACCGGAATCATTGTCGGGATCGACCCCGGCGTCACCGGAGCGATCGCCGCTGTCGCACTCGACGGGCGCCTCGACTACGCCGACGACATGCCTACCGTCGACCGGTGGGTATCCATCCCGCTCCTGCGCGGTTACACGACCGACGATCGGATCAAACTCGTCGGCCTCGAACTCGTCCGATCCAGACCAGGCGAGGGCCACAGCGGGGCGTTCAAATTCGGTGACTGCTGGGGGACCATGCGCGCCGCGTTCGGTGTCAGCCACCAAGTTCTCGACGTCCGCCCCCAGGACTGGAAAAAGGCGCTGCGCGTCGGGAAAGACCCGACCCGCAGCAAAGAGAAATCGAGGGCTAAAGCCATCGAACTCTGGCCAGGCAACGCCGACCTGTTCGCTCGAAAGAAAGACAGCGGCCGGGCGGAGGCTGCCCTTATCGCTGAGTACGTCCGCCGCGAGATGCGGGACGGTGCGCTATGACGGCCAGCACCGATTCGTCGGTTGCCGAAATCGGCACGCCCTCACAACTGCCTACGGGTGGGGAGGAGGGCGGGGCCGGGAGCCAAGAGAACAGCCGAACCCCCCAAGGTGAAGGAGCATTGCAGGCTCCCGGCCACTTTGATCGAAGCGAATGGCTGGCGTGGCGTAGAGGGGGCATCGGCGCGTCCGATGTCGCCGCGGTCCTCGGCCTGTCGCCCTGGTCGTCGCCCTGGTCGATCTGGGCTGACAAAGTCGGCCTGGTCCCCGACGACGACCAGTTCGACAACGACGACGACCCGAAAGAATTCGGCCGTCGAGCAGAAGCGATGCTCGGCCCGTGGTTCACCGACCGGACCGGTTTCCATATTGTCGGCGAGCAAATGCGGGTCACGAACCCTGAACGCCCGTGGATGTTAGCGACCCCGGACGGGGCCGTCGCCGACTCGCCGGACACGCCTATCGGTGACGTGCTCGGTGGCCTAGAAATCAAAACGGACTGGGGTGTGCCCTGGATCGAGATACCGGCCCATTATCAGACTCAAGGTCAATGGCAGATGGCGGCGACCGGGTGGGAACGGGTGTGGTTCGCGACGCTGCACGGCCGCCGGTTCCGTGTCTATGAACTAGAACGGGATCAGGACGACATCGATTTCATGGTGGAGCGGGTCGAAGCGTTTTGGACCGGCCATGTCTTGACCGGTGAACCGCCACCGCTCGATGGGCACGCTGCGACCCTCGCAGCGATCGAAGCGATCTACCCCGCGCATGTCCCGAAGTCGACTGTCGAGATCGATGACGTTGCCGGCGCTGTCGCGATGTTGACCGAAGCGAAGGCAGCAAAGAAGGCGGCCTCGGACGCTGTCGGAGCGGCGACCGCGGTCCTCAAGTGGGCGATCGCTGACAACTACGAGGGAACCGTCAACGGGCAACGGGCGGTCACTCTCGGCACTCAGACCAGGAAAACCACCTGCGAACACTGCGGCGAGGTCGATGAGTCCGACCCGTTCCGTGTTCTGCGAATCCCGAAGAACACCGGAGGATGAAAGTGAATGTTCGTAACGCTGTCCAAAAACGCGATGATGTCATCGCTGCGACGCCCGATAAGCCGTCCCTAGCCGCTGTCATCCGACAGGCCATCGAGGCTCAATCACCGGCGTTCCGGGCAGTCCTGCCAGACCATGTTGACCCGGACCGGTTCAGTCGGTTAACGCTTATGGCCGTGAAGTCGACACCGCGGCTCACGAAATGTTTCGAGACCGACCAAGGCCGAGGGTCGCTCCTTATCGCAGCGCTCCAGGCGGCGACTATCGGCCTGGAACCGAACACCCCGTCGCAGGAGGCATGGATTCTTCCACGGAAGAACGACGGAGTCGACGAAGCCGAGCTGTCGATCGGGTACAGGGGCTACCTCAAGATCGCCCGCCGCGCCCCAAACGTCAAGACCATTTTCGCTGAGGTCGTACGCGACAACGATCACTTCGAATGGGCACGCGGACTCGAATCCGACACCCTCGAACACTCACCGGCACCGCGGAGCAGAGCCGGTGAACTTACCTGCGTCTACGCCGTCGCCCGGTACCACGACGGTGGCTACAACTTCGTCGTTCTCGACATCGAAGACGTCCACGCCCGGCGAGCGATGTCGGAGTCGTGGAAGTCGACCAAGGCCCGCCCCTACTCGCCATGGACCAAGTGGGAAGCCGAGATGTGGCGCAAGTCAGCCGTACGGGCGTTGGTCCCGTTCCTTGACCTCACCCCAGCCGACAGCGGCGCTGTCACAGCCGACGAGCGGCCCCTGACCTTCGACGACGAACACGGCGGCATCGTCAGCGAGTACCCCGCGGTCGAGCCCTACACGCCACAAGACCCGCCCACAGCATCACCCCCTCCTGATGCTGTGGGCGTCCCACCGGCCGAGGAGCCGACCGTGGCAGCGGGCTCCTCGGCCGGTCCTCCTAGCGGTGCGGTCACCTCGACCGCCGAGGAACGAGTCGCCGCGCTCCGAACCGGAGCGAAAGGCAACGGTGGCGTGACGGCCCTGCTCAAAAACACGCACGCTCAGACCGGCGTTCATTACCCGACGGTCGACGGGCTCGCCGCCAACCCCGCACACACGATGACCATGCTCGACTGGCTGGAGTCGGCGTGACAGACCGGGCGCTTAAAGATCTACTCTTCGTGCCGCTCTCGGTCGACGTGCTGAACGACGAACGGCTCAATTTCGCGTCTGCGGTCGCTCAACTCGTCTACTTCCGCGGGCTCGTCCATGCCAAGGTGTCCGCTCGTGATGGGATCGTCAGCCGGCGGTCGGTTCTAGGTGGTTTGTTCGACGTTCCGGTCACGGTCGAAAGTGGCGACGTTTGCCAGGACGTCGTAGCCGACGCCATCGGCGAACTGGTAGTGCTCGGACTGTGGGAAATCGTCGACGACAAGATGCACACGTACCGGATCTCGGGATGGTTCAAACACAACGATCCAGTCGAAGCTGTGGAAAACCGTCGGGCGGAGGCAGAGGCCAAAAAGCGAGCTAACGGTTTCCGGTCCGGTCATAAGCAGGGCTGGCACGACGGTAACCCACGAGAGGGGTGCCCTCTTTGTGACGAGAAAGACCAGGTCAGAGCGCACAAAAGCGCTAGCGCTGCGCAAGCACAGCACAGCGGTACAGCGGCAGCGCAGCGCAAGCGCAGTGCAAGCCAAAAGCGCTTAGCACGTGCATCAGAGGCAGAGACAGAGGCAGAGGCAGAGGCAGGGGCAGAAAAACAACCACCACCCACGCGCTCAGACAGACCCAAGAGCGCCGAGCCCGAACCCGTGGCGGTGGTGGTGGGCAGGGAAGCGTTGCAGGCGATCGGCTACCTCGACGCGACGCCGACCGTCGGCGAGGAACGCACCGTGAGCCGAGCACTCAAACGCGGATGGGATCCCGCCGTGGTCGTCGAACTCGGCCACGATGCTGCCGCCCGCGGCGCCGACGACCCTCGCCGTTGGTGGCTCGGCGCTGTCCGTCGGCACGCCAACAGCGACCCACCCGACCAGCCCAACCGCGGCCCGCAAACCCGGACACCCGGCCCGCCGGCCGAGCTTGATCCCGTCGAGCTGGAAGCGTTGACGGCGGCCGAGCTGTCGTCGGCCAACGCCGAATACGCCCAACGCTGGGGCCTCGGATGACCGGCGACGTGTTCGGTTTGCTCGCCGATACGCACGGCTGGGAACTCACGATCTCCGAGCGGGTGATGCTCACCGAAGCAGCACGCGGGTACACCCGAACCGAGATCATCGACGCCGCAGCACGCGACGCCGAAGGGCTCACCCCGGCCCGCCTCGCCCGAACTCTCAACGGGCGGCCGCCAGCTCAAACCGACCCGCCCGTCGGGCCGACCACCGAACCGAAGAAAATCCCGGACCGGTACGCGGCTCTAGCGCGGGACGGGCTCAACCAGGCCCGCGCCGTCCTCGCCGCGACCAGCGGCAGGAACCCGCGATGAGATCCCGGCACCCAGTCGAGCAACACCCGAGCCCTGACCGTCTCGGTCGCCGGCTCTGCTCCGGATGCCGCGACGGTTTCACCGCTCACCAAACCAGCGACGGCCGGTGGATTCACGCCTGGTGTTTGCCGCCGTGGAACGGGAACATCCGCCGCTACTTCGACGACATCGCCCAACGAAAGCCAAGAACTCGCTATCCGATCCGAACCGAAAGGCACGCAGCATGAACCAAACCGCACCCGCAGAAACCCCTGTCGTCTGCCAGGTCACCGGCTGCGAAATCCGAATCAAACCCGGCGCGTTGACGTGCCTCGGGCACTGGCGAATGCTGACCCCGCAGCTCCAACGCCGGTTCGTCGCAGCGCAGAACAAACGGGCCAGCAAGCGATACCTCGCCGAAGCCCTCGCGTACCTCGACGAGCACGCCGCATGACCGCCGACCCGTTCCCCTCGATGGCCACCGGTCCCGTCCACAGGCCGACCATCGACGACCTCGGCAGCGACGCCAAGCGCACCGTCCGAAACCAGCGGTTGCTCCGGTTAGCTATCCACCCCGCGACCCGCCGCCCGATCATCGAGGGCACCGAGTCGACGTGTGGTGATTGCTTGAACTGTTGGCGCAAAACGGTGCCCTCCGGCGACTCGTTTTTCAAGTGCCGGCTCGCCGGCGGGCAAGGGCACGACGGCCCCGACATTCGGATCAAGTGGCCGGCCTGCACCGCGTTCGTAACCGGAGACCTAACCACCACAAGGAACCCCCAATGATCTACCTCGAACACAACCCGCCGGCGCGCCGCCAGTTCTACACCACCCGCAACACGAAACCGACCGGCACGATCGTCGTCCACACCGCCGAAAACCGCCCCGACACCGACCTGCCCGACGGTGGAGCTGAAGCGGTCGCCCGGTTCATCCGCGACCGCTCGGATGCCGGGTCGTATCACACGATCAGCGACGCCGACTCGACCGTCCAACTCGGCCAGTTCGGGTGGACGATGTTCCACGTGCGCGGGCACAACAGCTACACCATCGGGATCGCCGCCGCGGTCCGCGCCGCTGAATGGACCGACCTCGACGACTCCTACATCGGCCAGGTGATCGACCGGCTCGCCGGAGCCGCCCGCAGCGCCGCAGAATGGCTCCGTGTAGCGCACGGGATCACCGTCCCAGCAAGTACCGCCAAGCGTGGACCTGGAGGGCACTACGGGCCGGGATTCGCCTCCCACGCAGCGCTCGACCCCGACCGCCGCACCGACCCCGGACCGGGCTTCCCATGGCATCGATTCTTCGACGCATACCGAAACGACAGCAGCCCATCCTCGAAGGCTCTTGAAGCACAGGTTCGCCAACTTCAACGCCACCTCGGTGTCACCGTCGACGGGATCGCCGGGCCGATAACGATCGGCGCCGCCACCACCACCGTCACCAGCCAAGCCGGCCGCCTAGAAACAATCCACGGGATATCAAAGGCGACCCGTTGATGCTCGACCGGATCTTCCCCGAACCACCCGACCCCGATCGGATGTACGAATTCGACGTCCCCACCAAAGACGACCGGACCCGCGACGCCGCCGCCCGGTTCCCGTGGCCCATCAACTGGGCACTCGCCTGGTGTATCCGCCGCCGGCCCAAAGGCCGTGTCGCTTGTTGGCTCCGCGCCCGGCACGCCCGCAAAACCGCCGACGCTCTCGGTCTCGGCCAGCGCCGGGTTACGGATCAGATCACGCGAAAAGACTGCGGCTAGGGCGTGGACGCCGGCATGAACTCTCCGGTCAGTGGCAACGGGTGGGAAGTTCACATCGCTGACTGCCTCTTGTGGCTTGAGAGATTTCCAGGCGTCGTCGACGCGGTCATCACCGATCCGCCGTATAGCTCCGGTGGAGCAATGCGAGGCGATCGAACGAACCAGAACGTGAACACGAAATACCGGACCAGTGGGGCACCGGCACTGCCAGACTTCACCGGCGACAACCGAGACCAACGTAGCTTCGCTCACTGGTGCGCTCTGTGGCTCGCTTCCGCCCGGATTCGGACAAGAACAGGCGGCCATCTTTTGATGTTCACCGATTGGCGCCAGCTGCCAAGCGCGACTGATGCAGTCCAAGCGGGCGGATGGGTCTGGCGAGGTCTCGGCGTCTGGCAGAAACCCAAAGGCGCCTCTCGGCCAACGAAAGGCGGACTGTGGAACGACACCGAGTTCCTTGTTTGGGCTACCAATGGCCCACACAAACCGGCACCCGAAGCGCCCTGTCTTGACGGGGTGTTCGTATCGGCGTCACCGAGAAACAAAGTTCACCTAACAGAAAAGCCTCTTGAAATTCTCGACGCTTTGGTCCAGATCGTTCCAGAAGGGGCAACGGTCTTCGACCCTTTCGCAGGGTCGGGGACTACTGGCATAGCTGCCTACCGGCGCCACCGGTCGTTCATCGGAGTCGAACTCGACACCGCGATGGCAGCAACAGCAGCGCACCGGCTCCGCAACGCCGAGCGAGGCGCACCAGTCAACACCGAAACAGCGGCCATGACCCTCTGGCAAGCCTGAACGCTCAGCCGTGAACCCACGAAGGGACCCCGACCAATGACCCGCACGCCCCGGCCTCCCACCCGAACCCAAATCGCTGACCTTGCGCTGCTCTGCGACCAGCTCGCTGCCGAACTTCGCAAACCTCACGCCCCGACCGTCCTCCAGGCGCTAGCCGACGCGGCCGACGCCAGCTACCCCACAACAGCGTCAGGGACATCGACAACACCACACAACCAAACCGACGACGAAGGCCGGCCCGTCCAACCCGACACACCAACCGAAGCCAAAGCCCTCGGCGACGACCCGGTCGCCCGGTACGCCGGCCTCGTACTGGAGCGAGTCGCTACCCAAGCCAAAACAGTCCGGGTGATCCTCGCCGCGTTTGACCAATGGAACCCAACCCGGTCAACCGCGAAATGCCCCCGCTGCGATCACCCGATCGACCGGCGATACAACCGGTGCCAACGGGTCATCGATGGCGTGCAATGCGGATCATCGGACCGCAACATTCGCATGTGCTCCAACCCGAACTGTCAGCGGATCATGAAACCAGGCGAGTACCTGCGGGCCGGGCGCTGCGACCCATGTCGGAAACACTGGACTGCCAAGGGCGTCGAACGGATCCCTGCCGAGGCGCTCGCTCTCGGCAGAAATGTCATGGAGGCCGACCCAGGCGTGACCGGAGTCGGCCCCGATGGTGGTTAGTGGCGAACTCCCTCACGGTGCAAGACGCCTGTCGGTGCCGTCGAAGCGCTGCCCTTAGGCGGGTGGCGCCCTACCGTCGGTGGCGGCGGATCGCTCGGTTGATCACCTGGCGGCACTCAGAACCGGTTACAGCGGCTTCCCGGAGCCAGTCGAGCGCTTTGATGTAGTCGGCTGTTCGTTCCGGTGTCGAGTACTCGGTCTCGCCGCTGAATGTTTCGACCAGCACCAGGTTCTGGTCTTCGATGCGGTATATGCGGAACGATTCCAGTGGCACGACCGGCGAGTCAGGCGTCAGTTCCAGTAGCCGAAATGTGACGCCCTCGTAGGTGATCACGTTGCGGAGATGTTCGAGCTGCTCGAGCATCACATCTTTCGAAGCCGGAGACCCGAGAAGGGCCGCCTCGCTCACGATGAACTCATACGCCGGTCCCTCGGCGTCATCGGTGACAGACCGAGCGGCGCGAGCAGACACGCTTGCATCGAGATCAACGATCTGAGGAACAAGGTTCGACAGAGCCGAGAGAACGGCCCGGGAGTAGCTCTTCGTCTGAAGCGGACTAGGAATAAGAGCCGTCTCGACCATCACGACTCGCTCGGATTCGCGGTGGAGAACGTTGTAGCCCTCCTGCGCCCCAGCATGACCACGGGCCAACCGGAGCCGCCATGGAAGATGACGGGCCGAAGCCTCGGACAGAAGCGGCTCGACAGCGTCTACTAATCCAGGAGCATCGCAAGCCTCGGCCCACTGCGCGACATCGGACCGGGTAGCGACCTGGCGGCCAGCCTGGATTCGCGACACTCTCGACTGAGGCCAATCGAGTCGGTTTGCTAACGCTACGCCGGTCAGTCCAGCGGCTTGCCGCGCCTCGGACAGCAATGTAGAAAGGCCGCCTGGCTGAGTCAACCACTGGGAAAGAACCGGGTTGTCCATCAGGCCGGTTGCGGGTATTTCTCGATCTCACTATTGGCCATGGCCAACTCCCATTGCTTGGCCAATCGGTTGACCTCGGCAGGATCGGTCACTAGCCATAGCCCGATTCTTACTCCGTCGTCATCGAACCGTTGAATGACCGCTTTTTCGCTGTCGATCAGCCACCAGTCATCCAGATCGGCGGTCAAACCAACAGCGTTGGCAACTGCCCGAGGCACAGTACGCAGTTGTTCACCAGCTTCGGTGTTCCACCGGCCGAGCCAGCGTTCCCACCGCTGGTAGTCGGTCGGTGGATCATCGAACACTCGAATTCGTCTGACTTGGCAACCTGACGCGACGTGTCCACCAACGACCGTCGCCCATTCGACGAACTGAGGCCAATCGTCTGGCGGAGTTCGGTCGCCAGAGAGCCACGCCTGAAACTGCTTCTGGTCCGAGGCATAGAACGTTCGAAGTTCGAGATGGAACAGGGACCGTTCCGCGAACCGCAACAGGTCGAACCGTTCCTCGGGTGAAAGCTCGATCATGTGTCGTTGATGCCCTCCAGCACGTCGGCCGGCAGCCAGCCTAGGGCCTCGTGCGCTCCGAGCGCGACTCCATGCTTCTCCGCGACGGCGCGGACTCGAGCTTCTTCTTCTGGTGTGAGGGTCACCACCTGGACGGCGTACCCAGGAGTGTCGGCCAATTGGTAGCGGGAGGGTGCAGCTTCGGTAGCGATGATCGCTGCGCAGTCCGTCACTCCACTATTTCCGTCTTTCTTGATGAAGCGCATTTCTCGCATGAATGTTTCCCCTCGGTAAGGATCGGCGTAGGTACGCAGCGTCGCGCAAGTAGATCGATATATCAAGCATTGCACGATCTTGCATTATGGATTGAGTCGGCCTAGTGTGCGTGGACATGCCGCCCCCGATCACCATTACCGGCGACCACACCGCCGTCACCGATCACACCCAAAAGACCGACGTCGTCTCGCTCACACTCGGCGAAGGCCCGGACGCCATCACCTTCATAGGCTCTCGCTACGAGGTCCACCGCATGATCCTCGAAGCCGATCGCCAGCTCGGCCGTCTTGTCTACAGGACCGGATTCCAAGATCGATAACGCCGAACACTAAAGGCGACACGGCCGCCCGGCCAACGAGCCCGACCCACCCCCTCGTGTTGGGCGGCGGAAGCGTTGGCCGGGTCACGGTCGGGGCTGCACGCTAGTCCTCTAGTGCAGCCCCGACCGCCCCTAACGACACGGTCTTCTACCTGGCTACTCGGTCGCGTACGGCCAAAACGAACTGGGCGAACAAGAGCGGCCCGAGGAACCGGAGACCGAGCTGCAGCCAGAGTTCGTTACGGTCGAGCACCCCGCTGGCTGGTGGGTCTGGTGGGCTGATGAATGAGACCATCGACCGGACCGAGTACTGGAACACATCGATCCATTCCAAACCGGTTGTGCCGCCTAGGGCGTTGTCGCCGAGGAAACCTTGAGTTGCTGCCGTAGCGAGAGCGATGAAAAACACGACTGGTCGCCACGGGTTTAGTCCGAACCCGGACATCAGCCAGTACAGACCGATCACGAACGCTTCCAGTAACCGACCGGCTTTGAGTGCAGCCCAGAACCGGGAACGCATCTCACCCCGATAGAAAACGGCTGCTCCCGGCCGGTTACTACGCCCTTCGAGATTGGTACGAAGACCCCGGTAGACACTGGCCATCTCCGCATCAGTCGCCCCCTCAGGTGCCACCAAACGAGGTCCACGCCAACGCTCGACACTCCGCCACGACGGCCGAGGAAACAGGTCCGTACCGACCAGGAGGAGCTTGTCCAAGTCAGGGCACTGACGAAAATCGCATGAATCGATCCGTACCCGATCCCCGACATAAGCCTCAGCCCCAAACCGAGCCCCACGCACCGACCCCAACACCAACACCCCACCGGGCGTCACAACCGCCTTACCACCGACCGACCCGAAGATGATCAGGTTCTCGCCGACCGACCCGAAGATGGCCAGGTCTCCGCCGACCGATGCCGACCCGTCGATGGCGAGGTCCCCGCCGACCGACGCCGACCCGTCGATGGCCAGGTTGCCGCCGACCGACGCCGACCCGTAGATGCCCAGGTCCGCGCCGACCGACCCGGAGATGCCCAGGTCCCTGACCAAACCCCAGATGGTCAGGTTCCCGTCGACCGACCCGCCGATGCCCAGGAGCCCGTCGACTGACCCCGACCCGGAGATACGCAGGTTGCCGCCGACCGACGCCGACCCGTAGATGCCCAGGTCC
>CALIFY010000049.1 GCA_938021675.1 uncultured Acidimicrobiales bacterium | reverse complement strand
CCTCGCGCCAACGCCGCCAGAGCTTCCCTCCCCCGCCATCGGGCGTTGATAGCAGGGATCGTAGTGTTGACCGCCGTCTCCGTGCTCGGTGTCATCGTCATCGCCGGCGGTGGAGGCACCGACCCGGACTCCACCCCTCCTGCCGAGCTAGCGAGCGTCGACTCAGCGGACTCCAACCAGGTCGCGCCGGTGTCGACCGCATCGACAACCACCACCATTGCGACACCACGAATGACATCGACGACGGCGGTACCGGTGGAACTCGGTACTCCCAATCGTCCGTTCGGAGACCTCCCACCCGTCGACAGCGCACCGGCCATCGTGACCAGTTCCGGAGTGGTGACCCGCGTGCTCCATCAGGGCATCGATCGCTGGCTCGTCGCCACCCCATGTCAAAACCAACGCTTCGTGTCGGCCGGACAACCTCTGGGGCGGGCTCACATCGTGCTCGACGCCGGACACGGTGGTCGTGAGCCTGGAGCCGTCGGCTCCACCGGCCTGACCGAGAAAGACCTAAACCTTCGGGTTGTCCAATCGACGGCGGCTCGGCTCAGAGCGGCCGGAGCCACGGTCGCATTGACCAGAACCGGGGACTACGCGATGACCGTCGCCGCCCGCGGCCAAATCGCAGCGGCCATCAACCCCGCGCTGTTCGTATCGGTCCACCACAACGGTGGTGCACCAGCCGACGGCGGTGGGCCGGGCACGATCGTCTTCACCAAGCACGGGAACGACGAGGCGAAGCGGTTCGGCGGGTTGTTCTATGACCGGCTCGGAACGATGCTGGCCGAGACCGCTGACGTAAAGCGACTCGATCACCAGATCTATCTCGACGCACTCAACGCCCACGAAGCGCAGGTATTGGCCTACGACCAAGCCATGCAGGCCCGGCAAAACGCGTTGGTGGCCAACGGGCAACTCCCACCGGAGGCAACCACCATTGCCCCCACAACGCTCGCTCCACCAGCCGGCGAGGCTCAGTTGCCGAGCGCCCGACCCCCGGCGCCGACTACCACCCTGGCGCCAACCGTCGAAACGACGGTACCGGTGCCGCCGGAACCGACGCCGCTTCCTCCCTTCCTCGTCGAACCGGTTCGACCGTTCCGCTGGGCCGGGAGCGGCAACGCCGGCGTCCGTTCCTGGAGCAAAGCCAACGGCGATGATTTTCTGGGAGTGCTACGCCACAGCGACGACGTACCAGCGGTACTCGCCGAGTTCCTCTACCTGACCAACCCATCGGAAGAGGAATTGTTGGTCGATCCGGTATTCGTCGAACGGGAGGCCGAGGTGTTGGCCGAGACGATCATCGAGTACTTCTCATCCGATGCTGTCGGCTCTGGATTTGTCGCTGACCAGTTCGACGATCAGGCCATCGGAAACAGTGGCGGAGTGGACGACTGCGTCGAACCCGAGTTGGAGTAGCCGCCGGCCGAACTGGGAGAAACCGGCTGACGGTCAGGCATCCCGCCGACGTCTGATCTCTTCGCTGATGGCCGGAAGGACCTCGTGGAGGTCGGCGATCACCGCATAGTCAGCTTTGGCCACCATATTGGCATCCGGGTCGGTGTTTATGGCCACGATCTTCTTGGCCGCCATGGCACCTACCCAGTGCTGGATGGCTCCCGAAATGCCAGCGGCGATATACACATCCGGCGATATCCGAGTACCGGTTTGCCCGACTTGGTCGCTGTGGGGTCGCCATCCGTTGTTGGTCGCCGCTCGTGAACACCCGACTCGACCTTGAAGCAGTTCGGCTAGCTCCTCGAGCACCGAGAACCCGTCGGCCGACCCGACGCCCCGGCCACCGCCGATCACCACCGGAGCCGTTGAGAGGGTCGAACCTCGGCGCTGCCCGTCGCGGCCCCGAATCATGGTGACGGCAACGGACTCGTCGAGCTCCGGTTCGAAACGCTCCAATCGAAGATCTACCGCCCTGCAATCGGGGTGGACTGGTGTGGCCGCCGCCGCATGATGGGCGATGGTCACAATCTTTCGCGGTGCGGCCAGGGTGACGTCCTCGAGCAGCGAACCTCCCCATTGGATCCTGGTGATCGACCACGGGCCGAGATTGGGAGCAATCCGGCTGCAGTTCGCCACGAACGGTAGGCCACTCCTGGCCGCCAGGTGGGCCATCACCTCGTTGCCTCGATCGGAGCCGACCGAAAGTACGACGTCGGCGTCGAGTGCGTCTCCCAATTGGCGAGTGGTCTCAGCCCAGGCGTCGGGACCATAGTCGCTCAACAACTCGTGGGTTGCGACATGCACCACCTCAGCCCCAAAGTCAGCGGCGGTCTGGGCAAGCGGCGCCGCATCTTCACCGACCAGAACCCCGTGGACTGGCACCCCCAGCTCTTCGGCCAGCGGGCGGGCGGCGTTCAATGCCTGACGCGCCGCCTCGGCCAACTCACCCCGATCGTGTTCCAGTAGGACCAGTACCGTCATCGGTCGAACACGCCCAACTCCTCTAGCAGATCGACCACCGCTGGCGCGGCGGCAGCCGAGTTCCCCAGGATCGTCGTCGTCGAGGTCTGTTCGACCGGTCGACGAAGCCGGACCAGCGCCTGCCCTCCCGGTGCCGCCTCACCCTCCCACGAAGAGATCTCGAGCTTTTTTGAGGCGAGCCGACCCCGCATCGTCGGGTAGCGGGGCAGGTTGATTCCCTCTTTCACCCCGAGGATGGCCGGCAGCGGGAGTTCGTACACCTCGAATCCGTCGTCGACGGCCCGTCGGGCGCTGACGCTACCCGGGCCATCGCCGTCGAAGTTCAGTTCGATTCTTTTGATCCCGTTGACCATGGGTCGCTGAAGGGCGTTGGCGACGCGAACACCGACCTGGAATCCACCGGAATCTGCCGATTCGTTGCCGAACAGGATGAGATCGAACGTTTCCTGGTCGGTTTCGAGTCGCTTTATCGCCTCGGCGAGGGCGGCAGCCGTTCGCTGCGGGTCCCATGGAGCCCCGTCGGTCGCCACCAGCACTAGCTCGTCGGCTCCGACACTCGCCGCATAGCGGAGCTGCTCGACCGACTCGGGGGGACCGAGCGTGAGCACGGTCACGGTCCCACCCTCGTGTTCAGCGAGCACCACGGCCTCTTCTACAGCACACTCCTCGTGGGGACTGGTGGTGAACCCAAGATGGGTGGCGTCGACCGCCGTCCCGTCATCGGTGAGATTGATCCGCGAACCAGGTGACGGCACTCGCTTCACACAGCACAGTATTCGCAAGGCCATCTTCCTACCCTTTGAGTCGGATGTCTTCGGGGTCGAAGACCGATCCTTCGATGGCCGCCACCCGCACCGGGAATCGCTCGTTCACGTACATGACCTCAAGATCGGTGCCGACCGAGGCCAGTTCGGTCGGCAGGTATGCCATCAAGAGATGCTTACCAACGGACGGGCCGGGCGATGCGCTCGTTACCCGAGACACCCGGCCGTGGGAGTCGACGATGCGCTGACCATCACCGGTCAGAATCGGCTCGTTTCCTCCCTGCGGGTGCCGTCGGCGGCCCTGGGTGTCGGTCTGATCCTCGACGGTCAACGTGCACATCTTGGCAATCGGTGCGACCTCCCGAGCCTCCAGGTAGGCCTGTTTGCCGATGAAGTCAGCGGCCTTGACCTTTGGTCGGGCCAGCCCTGCTTCGACCGGGTTGTACTCCGATTCGAGCTCTGCCCCCATCAGTCGATAACCCTTCTCGACCCGGCCCGATGATCCATACACCCCGCCACCGGTCGGCCGGATTCCGTGCGATTCGCCGGCATCGAACAATGCGTCCCACAGGGCCGGCCCGTCGGCCCAATTGGCATAGATCTCCCATCCCGTATCCCCGACATAGGAGATGCGGAACAGGGTGGCCCGAACCGGACCGGCGGCGGTTCGGATCTCGACCTCCCGTATCGCCCCATGGGGAAAACCGGACTGGCTCAGATCGTGGTCGGTCAGCTCCCCGAGGACCTGCGGTGCGTTTGGGCCCCACAGCCCGAGAGTCGTGATGTCGGCGGTCCGGTCGGTGAATGAGACCGACCCGTCGTCGGGCATGTGCTTACGGATCCAAAACGCGTCGCGGCCACCATCGAACACGCCGGTCACGATTCTGACCGTGTCGATCGCGGTCCGCATCATCGTCAAATCTGAACGGAACCCGCCGTCGGGGGTCAGCCATGGGGTATAGGTCGAACTTCCGACCGGTTTGTCGATCTTGTTGACCGCCAGGAAGTCGGCGAAGCCAACCGCGCCAGGACCGCGCAGCTCGAAAATCTGGAAGGCCGACAGGTCGACCAGCCCACAGTGCTGACGCAGGTTGAGGTGCTCACCGATTGTGACCGGGCTCCACCACCGATCGTCCCATTCGGTGTCCCGCCGGCCAAAGCCTCGGGCCGGCACATCGTATCTCTCGACGAGGTCGGCGTTGGAGTTGTACCACTGCGGGCGTTCCCACCCTCGGGCCTCAAAGAACTCGGCTTGGTAGGCCTTCTGGCGCGAGAAGTAGGGGCTGGTCGCCAGCTCTCGTCGGCTGACCCACTGCTCGGCCGGATGGACGATCCCGTATGTCTTATTAAAATGTTCAGCACAACGGGCCCAGATGTGTTCGTCGTTCCGCTCCCAATCGTAGAATCGGGCGATATCGGCTCCGTGGGGGTCGATGACGCGGGGGTAGCCGTAGGTCATCCACTCGGCGACCACCTGAGCCATTCCCGGCCCCTCCTTCACCCAAACCGCGGCCGCCGACCACAGGTGCAACACCTCGGCGGTCTCACCGAGGCAGGGCATGGCGTCGGGGGTCAACGACAGCAGCCCATTGATGGCGTATTTGATCTCGGCGTCGCCAAGCATGTCCATCAGTTCGATGGCCTGCTCCATCTGCTGGTCGAAATCGTCGGGGGTAAAGGGCATCTCGGTCGGGGTGAGCGCGGCTTCATCATTCGACGGGATCTCATCGGGGTGATGAAAGATCGGCCGGTGGGCGTATGAGCCAACTTCCATCGAGCCGGCCGATTGCCGCTCGTAGCAGAAGGTGTCCATATCCCGAACGATGGGGTAACCGATCTCGTTGTTTGTCTCAGCCAAGATGTCGATCGGTCCAACGTCGGCCATCTGGTGAACGGCGGGAACGAGCGGGATGGTGGCTCCCGCCAGATTGGCCACGCGATTCGACCAGACCCCACAGGCGACCACGACGTACTCGGCCTCGACGCGACCCTTGTCGGTGACGACCGCCGTCACCTTGGACAAGCCATTGTGCGGGGTGTCGATGGTCTCGATGTCCAAGAGCTCTGTGCTGGCGAAGACGTCGACCGCTCCAGCATTTACGGCCTTGGCCCGCATCACGGTCCCGGCTTCGAGCGAATCTACGACAGAGACGGACGGGCAGTAGAAGCCGCCAAGGATGACGTCGGTGTCGACAAAGGGCACGTGTTCGGCGACCTCGGCTGCGGTGAGCAGCTCGGCCTCCACCCCCCACGTCTTGGCCGACGTCATCCGTCGCTGCAGCTCATCCCACCGTTGCGGGGTTCGTGCGACCTCGATACCTCCACAGTCAACCGAGAGGCCGAGGTGGCGATACTGGTTCGCGCTTTGCACGCCGAGTAACGCCATCTCCTTGTTGTGGTCGACGGGGAAGATGAAGTTCGACGCGTGGCCGGTCGATCCGCCCGGATTCGGCAGCGGGCCCTTGTCGATCAAGACCATGTCGGTCCATCCGAGGTCTGCCAGATGTCCGACGAGGCAGTTGCCGACGATGCCGGCTCCGACAACCACCACCTTGGCGTTGGTAGGGAACTCACTCATTGGTGCTGCCTCCTGCATATGGTCGCCTCACACGCCGCTCGGTCTGGCCAACACAACGTAACGCCGATCATGCTCCCCTGCCGGTCGAGTAGCGCTTGGGTCGCCGCACCCTCCTCCTCGACCCGCTCCCCAGGCGACGATGCGATACTCTCTGCAGAAAACAGCATCTCCAATCCCTCCCCACCAAACCACTAGGCGAGTACGCACATGTCGATGATGAGACAAAGATCGAAGGACACCAGTACCGAGCCATGACGCAGCCACGTTCGTCTGCGGCTCCCTTGGCAGCTGCACACGAAGGTGCGTCGACCAACGGAAGCCATTCGGGATCGGCTACCGCTCCCGACAACACATCACCATCGGCCGACGACCACTCGTTTCTCGACCGACCAAGAGCCAACACCGCGGCCGCGTCCTGGGCGTTGTTCGCCGGCATTGCCCTGGTCATGATCGGGAACGGGCTTCAGGGTTCGCTGCTCGGCGTCCGATCGGAACTCGAAGGCTTCTCGACCGCCGCCGCCGGCGTCGTGATGTCGTGTTTCTTCATCGGCTTTCTCGTCGGCGGCCGGTTCGCAACTACGGCCTTGACCTCGGTCGGCCATATCCGGGTCTTTGCCGCGCTGGCCTCGACGGCGTCGACGGCGGCGCTGGTCCATGCCGTATGGATCTCTCCGGTCACCTGGGCCGCCATGCGGTTCGCCACCGGCGTCTGCATGGCGGGCCTCTACGTCGTGGCCGAATCGTGGATAAACGACTTAGCGACCAACGCCACCCGGGGCCGCATGCTGGCGATCTACATGGCGGTCACCATGGGCGGGATCGCCACCGGGCAAGGGCTGTTGAATTTGGCCGATCCCGACGGTTTCGAGCTGTTCGTCGTGTCATCGGCCCTCATCTCGCTCTCTCTCGTGCCCGTCTCGTTGTCGGCGTCGAGTACCCCGCCGACCCACACCCCTGAACCGATGCCGGTGGTGGCCTTGGCCAGGGCTGTACCAACCGGTGTTGTGGTGTCGACTCTGGTTGGCACGGCCCACGGCTCGTTGCTCGGCATGGGCGCGGTATACGCGACCGGCGTCGGACTTTCCCCGGCCCAGGTCGCCCTGTTCATGGCTGCACCGATGATCGGTGGCTTCGCCTTACAACTCCCGATCGGAGCTATCTCTGATCGGGTTCCCCGCCGAGGTGTGATGTTCTTCGTCGCTGCGGCAACCGCTGTCTCGGCCGGCGGTCTGCTCATGACCGCACCGGGCAGCGTCGCCAGTTACTGGCTGATGTTCCTGGTCGGCGGGTTCAGCTTCCCGTTGTATTCATTGGGTATCGCCTACACGAACGATTGGATCCGCCAAGAACAACTCACCGGAGCGAGCGCTTCCTTGGTTTTCGTGAACGGCATCGGCGCTATTTTTGGGCCCTTGGCCGCCGCCGGTCTGATCGCCGGGTTTGGGAACCGCTCCTATTTCATCGTGCTGATCACCACCCACGGGGCGATCGCCGTCTACCTGGCGTGGCGGATCGTGTTCCGCGAGGCGCTCCCGATGTCGCGCCAGGGTCGCTTCGTGCCATTCCCGGTACGAGCATCTGCCACCGCAACACAGCTGTTGACCCGACGACGGCGCCGAGCCCCGCGGCCAGACGAGGCTCGGAGGGGGCATGACCGGTGAGCACCGACGGTAAACCTCTTGCCTTCAGTCTGGGTTTTCTACCAGGTCGTCGGTCACAGCCGGTGCGCGCAGTGGCGCCGTTTCCACTTCGGGCCGCAGCTCCCGGGGCACCGCTTCGTCTTGGCGAAGCCAGATCGTTCGCTGGGGGAACGGGATTTCAATCCCCGCCTCGTCGAGCGCCTCTTTGATGCGAAGCCGGAGCTCGCGAGCGACCACCCACTGCTCAGCCGGGTCGGTCCTCACGACGAGGCGGATGCTCACCCCGTCGGCGCCGAGCCGCTCGACGCCCCAAACTTCTGGCGGATCGATGATGTCGCCGGCGGTGAACGACTCGTCTTGCCACAGCTGATCGGCGACCCGCTGGATGATGCCCTCAGCTCGTCGGAGATCGGAGTCGTATGCGACGTCGATGTCGAGCACGGCGCGAGACCACAGTTGCGATTTGTTTCCGACCCGGAGAATTTCGGAGTTTCTGATGTGCCAGACCGTGCCGTTGACGTCTCGTAAGGTGGTTGTCCGTAACGACAATTCCTCTACGGTGCCGGATACTTCGCCAACGTCGACGACGTCGCCAACTCCAAACTGATCCTCGAAGAGCATGAAGAAGCCGGACAGGAAGTCGGCGACGACGGACTGTGCTCCGAATCCAAGCGCCACCCCAAGCACGCCGGCACCGGCGAAGAGCGGCGCCAGGTCGATCTCGAACAGCGACAGGATCCACAGCAGGGCAATGGTCCACACCACGACCGTCGACAGCGATGTGACGACTGAGATCACGGTTGTTACCCGCAACTCGGACCGACCGTTTTCGACTGCCGGCGAGCGTTCCCCGTGTCCAACTCTTTCGTGGTTTCGCTGGCGGAGCCTGGTCAATCGGCGGGTGCCGGTGGTGGCGAGGCGAGCTCCCCATCGCCCGATCACGATGCGAAACAGGCGCGAGAGCACCAATGCGCCGACCACGATCAACGCCACACGGAGCGGCTTGTCGACCACCACGTCAGCCATTTGGGCCAGGAGAACCGAATCGCTGCGATCGGCTACCCAGTCGCACAGAAACCGAGGGTCGTCGCCACAGGCTTCGATACGTTCGCTGTCGGTCAATCGATACAAAGCGGTCGGAGAAACCACGTCGACACGCTAACCAACACAGATCGACCTACCTCCCTCCACCTCTTCGACCCCAAGGCAACGTTACGATGGTCGGTCGCACACACCCCAGAGAGAACGCGGTGCTTCGTCCACCAGAAGCACCCTACCGACCTTCCGTGATACGGTACGGTTCCACATCGTGGAACAGCGTGAGCTTGGTACACATGGAGATGTGACATGTCTAACATCGAGAGCGCCAACAGCCCCGAGGACGACCAGACCGATGACGACATCGACCTGTCATCGCTCAACGATGACGACCTTTCCGCCCAGATGCACGATGACCTCTACGACGGCCTCGCCGATGAGATCGCCGAAGGAACCAACATCTTGCTCGCTCGTGGTTGGTCCGCAGACAAGGTTCTAAACATCGCGCTCGTCGAAGGGATGCGAGTCGTCGGCATCGATTTCCGCGACGGCATTCTCTTCGTGCCCGAAGTACTGCTGGCAGCCAACGCCATGAAGGCTGGCATGGCCATTCTTCGTCCACTGCTGGCCGAGACCGGGGCCGAGCCGATCGGCAAAGTAGTAATCGGCACGGTTAAGGGCGACATCCATGACATCGGCAAGAATCTCGTGGCGATGATGCTGGAGGGCGCCGGGTTCGACGTCGTCGACCTCGGCATCAATACCGATGTCGATGAGTTTCTCGGCGCGCTCGAAGAACACAGTCCCGACATCATCGGCATGTCGGCCCTCCTGACCACCACCATGCCCTACATGAAGGTGGTGATCGACACCTTGGCCGAAAAGGGCCTTCGGGACGAACTCATCGTGCTCGTCGGTGGTGCACCGTTGAACGAGGAGTTCGGCGAAGCTATCGGAGCCGATGCCTATTGTCGAGACGCCGCGGTCGCGGCCGAGACGGCCACCAGACTCGTCACTGAACGCCGCGCCGCCGCGGCCTGAAGTCGGAGAGTGACAACGGCAACTCCCATGACCGACACAGAAGTCACCGCCCCCCAGGTTCTCATCCTGGCCTGCGGTGCGCTGGCCCGCGAGCTGTTGGCCATCATCGATGCCAACGGCTGGAAAAACGTGACCCTCGATTGCCTTCCGGCCGACCTGCACAACCGCCCGAAGGAAATCCCGGCTGCGGTCACCGAACGCCTTGGCCGGCACCGAAGACGGTTCGACAAGATTCTTTTGGGCTACGCCGACTGCGGAACGGGTGGAGACCTGGACCGGCTGTGTGCCACCGAGGGAATAGAGCGTTTGCCCGGCGCTCACTGCTATGAGCTGTTCGCCGGCGCCGAAACCTTCGCTGAGCTCCACCGAGTCGAGCCGGGGACGTTCTATTTGACCGACTACCTCGCCCGCCACTTCGATCGACTGGTCCTGTCGGGGCTCGGGATCGATGCCCATCCAGAACTCGAAGAAATGTATTTCGGCAATTATCGACGGCTCGTGTACCTCGCACAGGTCGAAGATCCCGAGCTGGTCGACCGGGCCAGGGCGGCGGCCAACCGCTTGGCCCTCGAATTCGAGATCCGCACTACCGGCTACGGCGACGTCGCAGCCGGTACGGTCAAGTTCGTGAATACCAAAGCAAAAGGTCTCACCACACTGGAGACGAGCCCATGAGCCGGCGTCGAGGACGAGCAAATCGGGTGACCGTGATCTACTGGCGAGACATCCCAGCACAGGTCACCGCGTCGGATGGCAACGACACCGAGAAGGCGCTACTCGAACCACGGTTTCAACACGCCATCGACAGGGCCGCAGCAGTCGCCGGGTTGACCGAGACCGACGCCTACGTCGCCCAATGGCGTTCGCAGACCGAACCGCTCACCGCCGACCCCGCCACGGCCGCTACCGACCGTGCTACAGCAATGCAACGAGCCTACGACCGCGACCGCCTCGAACGACTCGTCGCCGCGGGCGGCGCAGACAGTTCAGCCGCGGACGGCGCAAACAGTTCAGCCACGGACGGCGCAGACAGTTCAGCCACGGACGGCGCAGACAGTTCAGCCGCGGACGGCGCAGGTAGCCCAGACGCCGTCGATACAGACAACCCAGCCAGTGGCGACAGCCCGGATTCGGCAATTACCGAAGGCGACATCGATGATGCCGTCACCAATTCGACCAGCGATCCCCACTAACCCCCCCATCAGGAGATCCCGTGACGGACACCATCCTCAGCTCAGCCACCAAAGAAGTAGCGATCGGTTTCGGCCGACCGTTCGTAATGATCGGCGAGAAAATCAATCCGACCGGCAGGAAGTTGCTGGCCGAGGAGATGAAAGCCGGCGACTTCAGCCGCGTCGAGAAAGACGCGCTCGACCAGGTGGCGGCCGGAGCCCACATGCTCGACGTCAACGCTGGCATCCCACTTGCCGATGAGCCAGCTCTGTTGGCAAAGTCGGTGGAGTTGGTACAGGCCATCACCGACGCCCCGATCTCGATCGACTCTTCGATCATCGAAGCCCTCGAGTCGGCAATCTCCGTGTACAAGGGAAAGCCGCTTATCAACTCGGTGACCGGTGAAGAAGAAGTGATGGAGCGGGTCCTCCCCTTCGTCGCCCGGTACGGTGCGGCCGTAGTGGCGGTCTCAAACGATGACACCGGCATCTCCGAAGACCCAGACGTGCGTTTCGAGGTGGCAAAGACGATCGTCAACCGGGCCGCCGACCACGGCATCCCGGCCAAAGATGTCGTCGTCGATCCACTGGTCATGCCGATCGGAGCCATGGCCACAGCCGGCCAACAGGTCTTCGCCCTGGTCAACCGGCTTCGCACCGAACTCGGTGTAAACACCACGTGTGGG
>CALIFY010000048.1 GCA_938021675.1 uncultured Acidimicrobiales bacterium | reverse complement strand
AACCCGATCCGACAAAACCTTCGTAATCGCAGCGGTAAGAGTCGTCTTACCATGATCAATATGACCCATCGTGCCGACATTCACATGCGGCTTATTGCGCTCGAACTTCTCCTTGGCCATGACGGATTTTCTCCTTGACTGATTTCTTCGATATTGTGTTAGGCGACCGGTGGTTGGTCATTGACGGGCGGATTCGCACCCAGTGCGAGAAGGGTAGAGCCTTCGGAGGCAAAGACCTCTGATACTCGATAGGGCCCGCTCCGGGGGCAGTGACCTAGTAGCGACGGTGGGACTTGAACCCACGACCTCTCGATTATGAGTCGAGCACTCTTACCAACTGAGCTACGTCGCCCCGATGCAGGGACCCACAATCGGGCCGATTTCCGGCTTGACCAGGCTAGCGGCCCACCTGGGTACTCGCACTCGATTACCCACTCTTGACCTCGCCATGCCCTATCCTCCCGACCGGTCGATCTCGACCGTGGCTGGCGCACGCCAGACCGCCCCCATCGATGGAGCACCTGGGTGACAACGAAACCAGTAACCGGCCAGGCGCTCGCCGCCTTGTTCACCGCGGCCTGTATCGGCGCGGCCTGCGGTGGCACGACACGAGACGGGGCGATCGATGAAATCCGGTCTGCCGGCTACGAGGTCGAGTCGGCGGAGTGCATCGTCACCTCGGTAGAGGACCAGGGATTCGCGGCAGACCAACTGCTGGACGACCCGATCCCGAACGAGATCGACCACGCCATCGATGCCGGCGTCGAGGCCTGCATCACCACCGCCGATATCGCCTCGGTGAGCGACACGACCGATTCCGATGATCTCAGGACCACCGTCATCGATGACCTCGTATCGGGCGGAATGGCTCCAGGCGAGGCGACCTGCATCCTGCGAGAGATCGAGGACGCCGGCTTCACGACCATCGACCTCGCCACGGCCAGACTGGAGGGGGAACCGGCAGGCGCAGCTGTCGACGCGGTGACCGCAGCCACCGAATTCTGCACCGCCGACTCATTGATCACGCCGCCGGACCAACCGCCAGGATCAGGTACGACCAGACGTTAACCAGCGCTGGAAGCGGTGACTGACGCTACCGGTTCGTTGTCCAGACCCGATCCGAAGAAGCGCTTCAAGCGGTCCCGACCGGAACCACAGCTTCCAGATGTAAGCGAACACCATGAACCCGAGGTAGAGGTAGGTCACGGTCACGAACTCCTCGGCGAGTGATGTGGTCGAGGCCTCGGGGATAACGTTCGTCATCAACGCCTGAAAGGCATAGAACGTGAGCGCCAGCGCCCCGAGAGATGCCACCGGTTGTACCGCAACCCCAAGTCTGGGGGTGATCAACAACGACAATCCGAGCACTGCGGCCGCCGTACCAGTCGCACTCAACACCCAGGCCAGCATCTCGGAATGTCCGGTGTGATCGAGCAGACGAACCCAGGTGAACGGCCGATCGTCCCCCGGCCCACCGATACCGAAACGGGCCCGGTCGACGTCGAACCAATCGACGAGAACATTCGCGCCCCACACCGACCCGACACCGACCGCCACCCCCACCCCGGTCAGGACACCAGCGATGCGTTCCTGACGAAGATCGAGGCGACCGATCCACATCCCGAGGATGAAGAAGGCAGCGACAGGGAAGAACGGATAGAACCCGTCGAAGACAAGAGACCGAACCCCATCTATTCGATCGAAAAGTTCGGTGTATGGGGTGGTCCGGCGTGGCTGGCCGACGGTCTGGTACGTGACACTTCCAGCGACGGCGATCATGGCCGCCGAGCCGACCAAGACGGTGCTCGGCAACCGCCGCAGCAGTGGGGACACGGCAAAGAACAGCGCGTACGACTGGAGCACGATAGCGATCCCGGTCGACAACTCGTGGAGGGCCAAGCCGAGCATCAGCAAGATGACGGCTCGAATGAACAGTCCGCGGTCTGGGTTCTTTGCCCTTCTTGACACCAGCGTCACCCCAAGCCCACCCAACAACATGAACAGCGGCATGGCCCGGCCCCGCATCGATTCAGCAATCGTGTCGAGTGCACCTCCCGACCCATCGAAACGAGCGAAATGAACGATGATCATTCCGAGCATGGCGACAGCCCTGGCTACATCGATTCCGACGATCCTCGGACCGCGAGCACTCGTCCCGTCGGCGGAGCGTTCCGAAACACCCACCGACATGCCCGCATCCAAGTCAGTACTCATATGCTCCAGGGTAGGCACCGAGGGCGATCGTCCGAATAAAGTCTCGTCCCGTTGTGAGACCTCCAGCCATCGGCCGAGGCACGACCTCGACCACCCGTGCGCTCGACAACGTCGGTGACTTCGCGAGCGATCGCCGATGGTGGGCCTATCCTGGTTGCCGATGATCGTAAGCTGCGGCGAAGCACTGGTTGACCTGGTCCCCGATCCGACCCCTGGTGGCGGACCGATGAATGTTGCGGTTGCTGCAGCCCGTCTGGGCGCTCCAACCGCATTTGTCGGCGGCCTTTCCACCGATTCATTCGGGCAGAAAATTCTCGACCATCTACGGTCGAACGATGTCGACGTCTCGGCCTGCGCCATTTTGGACGCACCGACAGCAAAAGCGATCATCGAACACGTCCCGCAGCTCCGATTCCGATTCGAGGGATCAGGAACTGCTGACACACTGCTCGAATCGATCGATCTCGATCAGATCGCCGGTCCACCTCATGTCGTTCACGGGGGCACCCTCGGCATCTTTCGCGGCCGAACAGCCGAGACCCTAGCCACTGCCATCGAGAGCCACGATGGCATCGTGTCGCTCGACCCAAACGTCCGACCTCAGATAATCGACGATCGCGACCGATGGAAACACTTCCATGACCGTTGGGCGGCCAAAGCCGATCTCTACAAGGGTTCCGATGAAGACCTGGAATGGATCCAACCGGGACGGTCGGCGGAATCGTGTGCCGAGGAACTGCTCGACGGGGCCGCCACCGCGGTAATCGTCACCCGCGGCGCCGACGGCCTGACCATTTACAGCCATGCGGGGGAAGCGTCCGCCCCCGTGCCACAGGTCGACGTGGTCGACACCGTTGGTGCCGGCGATACGATCGTCGCCGCGGTACTCACCTCGCTGTGGGATCTCGGTGCCACCACGAAACCAGGGCTAACCGAGGTAACGGTGGACGCCTGGGGCGAGATAGCCAGACGAGCGGTGGGCGCGGCGGCCGTAACCTGCTCGCGCCAAGGCGCCGACCCTCCCCGACGCCATGAACTCGACTGGAGCTAGCGCACCGGCGACCGTAAGGTAACCCCGAGACAAACCCGTACTGCCCCCAGCCACGTGCCGTCGGCCATCGACTTCGACCAAGCCGCCGCAACCCCAATCGCCGGGATAACTGCGCTAGAAGGTCTCAGAGATACGGCCAAAACTCGTATCGGGTGAGCACGTGATCATCAACGGCGCAGCCGGTGGGGTTGGCACGTTCGCCGTCCAGATCGCCAAGGCGATGGGGGCACAGGTAACCGCCGTGTGCAGCACCGGAAACGTGGAACTGGTGCGGTCCCTCGGAGCTGACCATGTCATCGACTACACGACGACCAACTTCGCGACCGGCAGACGCCGATACGACGTGCTGTTCGACAACGTGTTGAATCGGTCGATGGCCGATTGCCTCCGCTGCCTCGTACCGAACGGCCGGTACGTAATGGTTGGCGGACGGAAGGATCGACGCATCGCCGGACCGCTCCCCCATCTGCTTCGAACCTTCATTCGTTTCGCAGTCGCACCGCAACGGGCCAGCCTTCTCGTGTGCAGTGAAGACAAGGCGGAGTTGCTCGAACTGGCACGGATGATCAAAACCGGCCAAATCAAACCAGCGATCGCCAAACGCGTGCCCCTGGAAGCGGTCATCGAGGCGTTCAATGTGCTTGAGTCTGGACACGCAAGCGCAAAACTGATCGTGAATCCGACGTCACGGTAACGACATGGTTGCTTCCAGCCCGGATGGCCCCGGGCTGCGAGCGAATCAGCCGATCTGTCGACCATCGACGTCGATAACGTCCTCCGTAGCGCCGGCAGCGGCCCGGTCATTGGCCGACGGCGGGGCGTGCGGACCCGGCGGAGCGGTCGGACCACCGAACCCGAAGGTGCCATACCCAGCCTGAGATCCTGGCGGCGGCGGTTGCCGGTTCATCGTCTGGAATCCTTGCGCTGGACCAGCGGCGTTCCGACCGAACAGCCTCGCGGCGAGAAACGGCAACGGTCCAACCTCACCAGGCTCCGGCCAACCGGCAGCCTTCCAGCGTTCCCACTGAAACGCGGCCCGGGCTCGAGCGGCTTCGGCTTTGGCCTGCCGGACAACGAACCAACCGATAAGCGCCGTCCAAAGACCACCGTTTCCCGACAGAAACTGCCAAAGACCCAGCCCGATCAACAGAAACCCGATGGTTCGGCCCAGACCGGCGGCCCGGATCGTGGCCTCGTGACGATTCCCACTCCGCTTCCACAACACCGCCTGCAGGGCTCGACCACCGTCCAACGGCAACGCCGGGATCATATTGAACACCGCCAAGACCAGGTTGACGATGCCGAGCCATGTCACAGCGACGGTCAGCACCGCAGGAAACCCAATCGCTCCTCCGACCGTGCCGAGGATGATCGAACCAACACCGATAGCAACGCTCACCGCAGGTCCGGCCAAGGCTATGCGGGCCGCCGCCCCAGGGGTGCCCGGTTCCGATTCGAGCCGGGCGACGCCTCCCAGCGCAAATAGGGTGACCCCCGACACCCCCACCCCGTTCCTGGTGGCGACCACCGAGTGGCCAAGCTCGTGAGCGATGATCGAGGCCAGGAATGCGATGGCGGTGCCAGCACCGACCAGCACATAGATAGCGGTACTCAGTCCTTCCACCGATTCGGGCAGGATGGTGAGACCAAGGGTGTAGGTGAACAGCACGGCAATGATGGCAGCCGACCAATGGAGGCCAACGTTGATGCCGAAGAACGATCCGACACGTACTGTGTCGCGCATGGCGAAGCCTTTCGTTGTTCTCGGCTTCGGTCTTTCCCTCCACCGGATGAGGGACCGGCGGACGTTCTCACCGGGACCGACGGTAACCGGTCCGTGCTGACGACGAGAACATGAATGGGGTACTCCCCAAAGCATTCGATTGTTTGCGTTACCAATAGTCCAAACAGCTCAAGCGGGCCGAACATTCCAGAAACGGCGCCTGTGGACTCAACCGAGCCTCGCTGAAAAGACCGAGTCGAGGCCGGATACAGGCGGAGTGGACGTATCAGGCTCCGTGACAATCGAGGATCAATCGTTCGACTCCTCACCCATCGGCCTGCCAAACTAGAGCGTAGGTACATGAGACAACCGACCAACGGCGACGACAACACTCCCGGAACCTACCTGTTCGACCCTGGGGCCCAGACCAGCGTCGAACATACCGAGCATCTCTGGGAAGCGAGATCGGAAGGGATCGACCTCGTCAGAGCGCGCAGCATTCGTAGCGCCCGTCGCAACCGGGTGCGAGAGGCATACAAGAGAAAGCTTGTTGCGAAGTCCAACGCCACCGGTGGGTTGCTCATCCTGGAGGACGGGTGACCCGACCAACCCTGCCGTAGACACCACACCGTGACCAGATCAGACGACAACTCCTTTGGCGGCCCGAGACCCCAGACCGTTACCGCCAATTCGTGGCGTAGCGAGCCGCCCCATAGGCCACAATGTGGAGGTGGCGGAGCGCGGCGTGTGATTCGAACCGGGATGCTCGTCGGCATCGGCCGCACGGCGGAGGTATTCGAGTATGGCGCAGGAAACGTCGTCAAAGTACTTCGGCCAGGGATACCGGCCCATTGGGCGGAGCGAGAGGCGACCCTCACCGCCGCCGTCCACGAGCGCGGCCTTCCTACTCCGGCGGTCAGAGGTCTCGTCGATATAGGTGGCCGGGCCGGCGTTGTCTTCGAGAGGATCGACGGCATCTCGATGTGGACCGAAATGTTGCAATCCCCCAGTGCCGCCGATCGCCTCGCACGCTCCCTCGGCGGCCTCTACAGCGAGCTTCGAGCTGAGACGGCCCCCGCGGCGTTGCCATCTCTGATCCAACGTGTGGGGTCGAAATCCGACGATGCCGAGGCACTCACGGCCAGCGAACGGGCGGAGCTACGGCAGTGCGCCTCCGCGTTGGGTGAAGGGCCAAACCTTTGCCATGGAGATCTTCACCCAGGCAACGTTCTGATGAGCAACCGCGGCCCCATTATTATCGATTGGTACGACGCGGCGGCCGGCCCTCCGCTCGCCGACCTTGTCAGAACATCTTTGCTGGTCAGACCGCCGAGCAACCCACGGCGCCTTCCCCCTCACCTTCCTGGTGCCACCTCTGGACTGCTCACCACCATCCACCAGCGGTTCTTGGAGGCGGCGACCGTCAACCAATCGATTCTTGTCTCGGAGGTTGTGGCGTGGGAGGCGGTGTTGGCCGCCAGCCGACTCGCCGAACGGGCCGATTCAGATGAGGGTTCGCTGGTCGAACTGTGGCGTCAGCGGTTGGAGCCGGGTGGACCGGGAAGCGTCCTACGACGGGATCTCGCCACGCTCGGCGTGCTCGTCGATGATCGGCCGTAGCTCGGGCCAAATATGCGGGGCCGCTGCCGCCACAAGATCGCTGTTGCCATCCACCGGAGTGATGACCTCGGCACCGGCCTCGGCGGCGATGAGCGCGCCCGCCGCATGGTCATAGACTTTGAGGTCGCGCTCGTAGTACGCCTCAAGCCGTCCGCACGCCACCCAGCACAGATTCAACGCCGCCGACCCCATACACCGGATGTCGCGGGCGAGCGGGAGTAAGCGGGCGATGGTCGCCGCTTGCTCGGCACGAAGTTCGGCATCGTAACTAAAACCGGTGGCTACCAGACTCAACGCCAGGGCCCGTTGATCGCTGACCGAAATACTCCCACCAGCTCGCCTAGCCCCGCCACCTTTCCGGGCGGTGAAGGTCTCGCCTCGCAGCACGTCGCTGACCGCTCCGGCCACGATCTCACCGTTATTCGTGGCGGCGATGCTGACCGCCACGACGGGAAGGTCGTAGAGGAAATTGACCGTGCCATCGATCGGATCGACGATCCAGCCGATGCCTGACGATCCCGCTTCGTGGCCGAGTTCCTCACCAACGAAACTGGAGCCGTTGCATTCGCCTGTCAGCTCACCGCGGATGAATTCCTCGACGTCTATATCGACCTGCGTCACGACATCGGTAGCCGACGACTTTGTGCCAGCCACCGACGCACTACCGATGGCGCCTCGCACAATCGTCGCCGCTTTTGCCGCTACCTCTGCGGCGATCACCTCCAGCCTGTGATCGGATGGCGCTTCGTCTTGTCCCTGACTCATCATGCCAACCTGACTATGGTGCCGGTTTCTTCAATCGAAGCCACGGTCCGTTCCGCGACCTGTGAGTTCGTGATAAGCACATCGATCTCGGCCCAGTCTGCGAACCGGATGAAGTGATCGGCCCCAAACTTGCTGTGGTCGACCAGCGCAACCACGCGCCGGGCGGATCCGATCATCGCTCGCTTGATGGCGGCCTCATGACGGTACGGAGTGGTTAGCCCGTTCTCGGCTGAGGCCGCATCGCATGAGATGAATAGGCAGTCGACGTGAAGATCACGGACCATTTCCACCGCCTGCATGTCGACCATGGCCATGGTGTTCTTGCGTACTGTGCCGCCGATCACCATCAGCTCGGCGTTCTCCAACCCACTCAACACTTGGGCTGTCGGTAACGAGTTGGTTGCCAACTGAAGTCCGACGTCACGAGGGATGGCTTCGGCGAACCTCCCCGTCGTGCTTCCCGAATCGAGGATGACCGAACCGCCTTCGGGCAGTTCCTCCACCGCCAATCGGGCGATGAGACGCTTTTCGGCATCGTGTTGGTCATTGCGGATGGCCAGCGACGGCTCAAATGCTGCGGTCTCCCACGGCACCGCGCCACCGTGTACCCGTCGCAGCACCCGCCGACGTTGCAGGTCGGAGAGATCGCGCCGAATGGTTTCCGGGGTGACGTTGAAGCGCGTTGAGAGATCGGCCACTTCAACTCGCCCACGGGCCAAGGCGTCGGTCACAATTTCTTGTTGGCGCTCCGGCTGGAACAATACCGGCGGACTCTCGGAGGCCGGATCCCTCATCGCTACCGCCTCCCTTGGCGCCGGGTCCGCGCACGGCTGAGCCTTGCTACTGGCCGTGCTGCCCCGCTCGTCATGAGATCTCGGTCACCGTGTGACCACTCAGGAGCGTCTCGCCAATGGCTGAGCGCACTCCGACCGATCGGAGTAACGACAATCGCCGTTCAAAGGCATCGGCGAACAACGGATCGTTGGCCACCTCGGGGGCGAACACCTCAGCGAATCGGAGGAACGCACGGGGCTCTTCTAAGGAGTTGGTGGCGTGGCCAACCGCCACGTCGAGCAGCGGATCGGACGACCGCTCGATGGCGCTCCCGTTTTCGTTTCGACCGAGGAGGTACTGACACCACCCGGCGAGGGCAAAGGCGCTCAGCTCGGGAGACCGCCCCTGTCCGATGACGGCCTGAATGGTCGGCAGGAGGAACTTTGGGAATTTGGCCGATCCATCGAGACAAAGTCGTGAGATCTGGTCGCCGATGGCGGGGTTGGCGAAGCGTTCGATCAACGACTGCCGATACTCGACCACGTCTATCCCCGGCACCGCTGGAACTACCGACCCCGCTTCGGCCAGGAATGCCTCGACAAATCGACGGATGCTGTCATCGGACATCGCTTGATCGACCAGTTCGAAGTCGAGAAGCGCAGCAAGATAGGCCAAGCCGGAGTGGCTCGCATTGAGCAGGCGGAGCTTCAACCGTTCGTATGGCTCAACATCATCGGTGAGAAGTACTCCGACCTCTTCCAGCGGCGGTGTGTCGCCGGCGAATCGATCCTCCAATACCCATTGGCGAAACGGTTCGGCGACGACCGGCCACCGGTCTTCGATTCCATGTTGGGCGGCCAGCCATGCACGGTCGGTGTCGCTGGTGACCGGTGTAATCCTGTCGACCATCGAATTAGGGAACGCGACGTTTGTCTCGATCCATTCGACGAGTTCGGCACCGAGTTTGCTCGCCTCACCGAGTGTCGACGTTCGGGCCGCATCACCATTTGACATGATGTTGTCACAACTCATCACCGTTACTGGACCAGTACCGCTGTTGCGACGCACATCGAGGGCCGAGACCAAGATTCCGAAAGCCGACTGCGGTCCGGCGACCGGGGAATCAGGGTCGTAGAGACCGGAGGAATCGTCGATCGGATAGCCGCCCTCGGTGATGGTCAGCGACACGATCTCGGTTTCGGCTTTGGCGATCCGCTCGACGAGCGGTGCCGGATCGGGGTAGGCGTACACGTAGTCGACGATGGCGCCGACGACCGACACCCGGGTCTCAGTCGACCCCCGTACGATCAATGAATAGAGGTAGTCCTGGGCGGTAAGCGCCTCGGCTATCGCCGCATCCGAAGACAATACGCCGCCCCCGACAATCGACCAATTTCGATAACCGGCGCGACAAACCTCGTCGATGTAAGTCGCTAGGTGGGACCGATGGAAGCCACCTACACCGATGTGAACGATGCTGCGGCGAAGTTCACCTCGGTCGTAGGCCGGAAGATCGACCTGAACGTCGTGGCTCGTCAGAGTCTTCTCGTTCAGAGGCCGGGGATTTGGGGTGGGCACAGCAATCACCCTATACCAACACAAACGCAGGTGCGAATGGTTGTTATCAGACACACTCAAACGAGTTGACGGTTGCATCCAAACATAAACGGAACTATACAAGTGTCCCAAGAGGTCGAAGACGAGGAATGTCTCGGCCGAATCAGCACATCGATAGGGAGAGAATAAAATGATCGAATCAAGACACACCAGGGGGCGTTGGCGGTCACTGCTCGCGCTCCTTCTCGCGCTCGCACTGGTCGCCGCGGCCTGCGGTAGCGATGATGACGCCGACGAAACCGGCGGCCCCGAAGACACAAGCGAAGATTCGGGCGACGCCGACACCACCGATGCTACCGACGAAGAGGACGGCGAAGACGAAGGGGATGGCGAAGAGTCAGCCCCAGAAGGTGACCGGTCGATCAACGTCGCGATCGTCGGTAACCCGCAGATGGAAGACATCGCCGAACTTACCCCTGAGCTGTTCACCGCCGAAACCGGCATCGAGGTCAACTACACGGTCCTCGACGAGCAGAAGCTTCGGGAGATCACGACCATCGACGTCGGCGCCGGTGGCGGCGAGTTCGATGCGGTCATGATCGGCATGTTCGAGGCACCCCAGTTCGGACAGAACGGCTGGATTCTCGACCTCAACGAGTTCGCGGCCGACACGCCGGACTGGAACGTTGACGACTTGATCCCCGCAGTCCGCAATGGTCTGTCGTACGAGGGTGGGCTCTACGCCGCGCCGTTCTACGCCGAATCATCGCACCTGATGTATCGCCAGGACGTCTTGGACGAGGCCGGGCTCACCATGCCCGACGCCCCGACCTGGGATGAGGTCGCAGAGATCGCTCGAGCGATCGACACCGACGAAATGGCCGGCATTTGCCTCCGTGGCAAGCCCGGCTGGGGTGACCTCGGCGCTTCGTTCACCACGGTACTCAACACCTTCGGTGGCACCTGGTGGGCAGCCAACGACGACGGCTCGATCGGCGCAGCACAGGTCGACCAGCCCGAGTTCCGTGAAGCGGTTGAGTTCTACACCACTCTGATCGCCGACGCTGGCCAAGACGACGCAGCGAACGCCAGCTTCAACGAGTGCCTGAGCCTCTACCAGAACAACGAGGTCGCCATGTGGTACGACGCCACGGTGGCAGCCGGAATCCTTGAGGCCGATGACAGCCCGGTCAAGGGCCTGAACAACTACGCCCTCGCACCAACCAACGTCACCGACGCCTCCGGTTGGCTCTGGGCCTGGTCGCTGGCCATCCCGGCAACCACTGAAGATCCAGAAACCGCTTGGGAGTATGTCTCCTGGGCAACTAGCGAGGAATACATCAACGCTGCCGGCGAGTCTTTGCCAGGCGGTTGGGCACAGGTTCCCCCGGGTACCCGGGAGTCCACCTACGCCAACGAAGATTACCTTGCAGCGTCAGAAGCCTTTGCTCAGAAGACGCTTGACTCCATGTTGGCTGCCCCGATCGACGATCCAGGCACCACCCCACGGCCAGGTCTTCCCGGCGTGCAGTATGTCGGGGTCCCTGAGTTCCAGGACATGGCAACCCGCTGTACCGAACAGCTGTCGGCCGTAATCGGCGGCTCGGTATCGATCGACGATGCAATCGCTGATTGCCAGACGATCGCTTCGGAATTCAGCCAGTAATTAGGGTTCCGCCCCACTGGTAAGCGAATAGACCGTATTCAGTAACTATTTAAGGGATTGAGAGGGGAAGTCGATGACAGCAGCAACGGCTGACCGAGCCAAGCTATTAGCAAAACGAAACCGGCTTGAGGCTTGGAAGCGTCGTCTTCCCCTCCTTCCCGCTTTATTATTTACGATTGTTGTAACCCAAGTCCCGTTCGTCCTCAGTCTTTGGTACAGCTTCACTGAGTGGAGGATTAACCCTCCATCACCCAGAACCTTTATTGGCGTCGACAACTACACCGGACTTGTTTCAAACAGTTTCTTCCGAGATGCAGCGTTTACCACCATATTTATGACGGTGGCATCGGTCCTCCTCTCACTCCTTTTAGGTACCGGGCTAGCGTTGCTCCTAGATCGAGACTTCTTCGGGCGAGGCCTGGCGAGGACCCTGCTCATTACCCCATTCCTGATCATGCCGGTAGTCGCCGGTTTGGTCTGGAAGACCCAGATGTTCAATTCATCGTTCGGTGTCCTCAACTGGATCCTCGAAACGCTTGGATTTGACTCCATCGAGTTCGTTAGCCGGTGGCCGGCCGGATCCATCATCGTGGTATTGGTCTGGCAGTGGATGCCCTTCATGATGTTGATCGTGCTGGCCGGCCTTCAGGGCCAAGACCCATCGGTGCTCGAAGCAGCACGGGTCGACGGTGCGTCGAGCTTCTCCATCTTTGGCCAAATCACCCTGCCGCAGCTCCGCCCGTACCTTGAACTCGGCACGCTGCTCGGGACGATCTACCTCATCCAAGTCTTCGACCATGTCGAGGTCATTACCGGAGGTGGGCCGGGCTCAACCAATATCCCCTACTTTGTATTCCAGCGCTCGATCGGTGGCGGCTGGCGATTTGGAGAGGCGTCGGCGTTCAGCATTGTTGTCGTCGTAGCCTCGATCGTCATTGCCAACCTCGGGCTCCGTGTACTGTCCAACCTGCTAGAAGGCGAGGCGCCGTGAATCTTTTCCGGGAAACGCTATGAGTACCGAACGCAGCCAAATCGTCGGCCAAAGCCGCCGCTCTACGATAATCCTCGGGCTCGCAGCCTGGATCGCTGCACTCCTCGTCTTCTTCCCCATCTTCTGGATGGTGCTGAACGGCTTCAAAGAAGAGATCGACGCCAACTCGAGCCCGAAACTGATTTTCGATCCAACGTCCGACCGCTACACCGAAGTCACGACGCAGACCGAAGGCCTACTCGGATTCCAGGAGGCCTTCACCAACTCGTTCGTGATAGTGGCGATCTCGACACTGCTCGTGCTCATCATGGCCATACCGGCCGCCTACTCGTTGTCGATCCGACCGATCGCAAAGTGGCGAGATGTGTTGTTCTTCTTCATCTCCACCAAGTTTTTGCCGATCGTGGCGGCCATTCTTCCGCTCTATATCATCGGCACAAGGTACGGTCTAACCAATAGTCGGATAGGCCTTGTCATTCTCTACACCGCCATGAACCTCCCGTTGGCAGTGTGGATGCTCCGCTCCTTCTTCAGCGAAGTACCAAAGGAATTGGTGGAGGCGGCTCAGATAGATGGCGCTGGCATTCGGGGTCAAATAACCTCGGTCATTCTCCCGATCGTGGCCCCCGGAATTGCGGCGACAGCCCTCCTGTGTGTGATCTTCGCCTGGAACGAATTCTTCCTCGCCGTTCAATTAAATTCGGTCGATGGATCGACGGTCCCGATCTGGGTTTCGTCAAACGTGAGTACCCGTGGCAACTTCCTGGCTAAGTTGTCGGCGGCATCGACGCTGGCCACCTTGCCGGTAGTAATCGCTGGGTGGGCGGCACAGAAGCGGATGATCCGAGGCCTGGCCATGGGGGCGATCAAGTGACCTACGAAACAGGAGTTATCTTCCATGGCTGATGTGACATACGATGGTGCAACCAGGATCTATCCCGGCACCGAGATCGCAGCCGTCGACTCGCTCGATCTCGATATCGCCGACGGAGAGTTCCTTGTACTGGTCGGTCCGTCAGGATCGGGCAAGTCGACAGCGCTACGGATGCTGGCCGGGTTGGAATTCATCGACGGCGGAAGTGTCAGCATCGGTGGCCGCGACGTCACCCTGACCCCACCTCAAGATCGGGACATCGCAATGGTGTTCCAAAACTATGCGCTCTACCCGAACATGACGGTGGCAGCCAACATGGGGTTCGCCCTCAAACAGCGCGGCATCGAGAAGGAAGAACGGGCCCGGAGAGTACGGGAAGCGGCGAAAGTCCTCGACCTTGAGGAATACCTCGATCGCAAACCCAAAAACCTCTCAGGTGGTCAACGGCAACGGGTGGCGATGGGTCGTGCCATCGTTCGAGAGCCGCAGGTTTTCCTTATGGATGAGCCGCTGTCAAACCTCGACGCCAAACTCCGTGTGCAAACGAGGACGGAACTGGCCGAACTGCAGGCCCGCCTCGGGGTGACGACGGTCTATGTAACCCACGACCAAGTCGAGGCTATGACGATGGGACACCGGGTAGCGGTGTTGCGAGACGGCAAGCTGCAACAGGTAGCCCGTCCTCGCGACCTGTACTCGACACCGGCCAACCGGTTCGTCGCCGGTTTCATCGGATCGCCCGCTATGAACCTGATAGACGTCGATCCGGGAAATGGGCCATTGCAACTCGGCACCGCCCCCATCACCGGTGCTCCCGCGTCGGGGACTGCGGTCGGTACCGTCGGGGTCCGTCCGGAACACCTCCGTCTCGGGTCGACAGGAATCAATGGCCGGGTAACGGTAATCGAGGAGCTCGGCTCCCAAGCGTTCGTTCACGTCGCTATCGAACATGAAGGCCGCGACGAAGTTCTCGTGGTTCGCGACGAGGGCGAGACCGATATCCAGCGAAACGACAACGTACAGGTCGGGATCCTCGGCCCATGTCATCTCTTCGGTACCGACGGCGAGCGGATCGATCAATGAGACAACAGGGCCGACAGTGAGCCCTCCCCCGCGGCGGCCACCGGCTGCTCCTCTCCCACAGTCTGGGACACGCCGCGGGGGTCTAGTTGACCGGTGAGACCGTTGGTCCGCTTAACGGGCGGACCGCGGTCGTAACCGGAGCAGCTGGTGATATTGGGAGAGCCACTGCAGTTCGGTTGGCCGAATCAGGAGCCAACCTCGTGCTTGCCGATCGATCGGTAGCAGCGGATGAACTGAACGGGACCGCAACGCTCGTCGATGAGGCCGGTGAACGAGAACCGACGGTGTCGACGTTCGATGTAACCGACACCGCTGCGGTGCAAGCAGCATTCGACCGGGCAGAGCCGGCCGACCTCCTATTTAACAACGCCGGGATTCAAGGGGCGTTCGCCAACACGGTTGACGCACCACTCGATGACATTCGGCGGGTCTTGGAGGTCAACGTGCTGGGGCTTTTGACCGTGCTCCAAGCCTTCGCCACCGCCCTGTCTCCCACCGGTCGGCCGGGCGCGGTCGTCAACACCGCATCGATGGCCGGGGTGTCGGGGGCCACAAACATGATCGGCTACAGCGCATCGAAAGCGGCCGTTATCGGATTGACGAAGTCTGCGGCAAAGGATCTGTCGCCAACAGGCATTCGGGTAAACGCGGTGAGCCCCGGATTCATCGGGCCGGGAGCCATGTGGTCGAATCAGGTGGCCGAGCAAGCGCGAATCCCGAGCCCCTACTTTTCTGACGACGAAGCAGACGTGGCGGCGCAGATGATCGGACAGATCCCCCTTCGCCGGTATGGCAGCCTCGATGAGGTGGCGACCACCGTGCGATTCCTGCTCTCCGACGACGCCTCCTACCTCACCGGGGTGAACATCGAGATCTCGGGCGGGGCGGCGTAACCCGCCCTGACCTCATTTGACGACCTGAAGACCACATCCCGTCCAGGGTCGCAGAATCGCCTACCGGAACGAGCCGTTCGGCCTGTCTCACACTGGGGTGGTTCGCCAGTTACCGAGACCGGTCGCCCTGTCACACTGAATGGATGTAGTGCGCCAGCGGCGAAGGAGTCGACGCCATGGACGATGGACTCTCCGACGAGTCGCTAGAACAACTTGTGAACCAAGGAATCGAAGAGGTGAAACGAGATCCGGAACTCACTGAACTGGTGAGGCAGCAACTCGTCCTTTCACTCGACGATCTAGTGATACGCATAACCGAGGAGCTCGAACGCCAACGCCGGCCACCGAGCTAGCTCAACCCGCGACCTCAGCCACCGGTAATGAACTGCTTGAAACGCCCCATGACCGTCGCCCCGTCGGCGGGCTCCGCATTTTCCCCAGCGAAGGTATCGGCGTGTTCATCAGTGGACGTATCCGCATCGCGCTCAGGTGGTTCCCGGTGCTCGTGATCCGGACCGCTCACTGAAGTATCGTTCGGCGGCGGCCGATACTCACCGGCGAACGGAGTCGCGTCTTTCGGGGAAGGTGGTGGAGGTGGGTCCCCGTCCCGACGGCGGGGTAGCTCGGTCAACGGAGTCGGTTCACCGGGTTGACCCTCGATGCCCGATTCAGGGCTCTCGAACGACTCGGCCACCGAACCGTTCTCGGATTCGCCGCCGACACCGTTCCGGTCGGTATCGGAAAGACTCGGAGACTCGTCACTCGTTTGTCTTCGGTCGACGATATCGAACGCCTCCGACTCGGACACCGGGCTCGGTGAGGTAGCCATCGCTTCCTCGCCATGGCGGAGCTGTTGAAGTGCGGCCAAGAGTTCGTCCGGCATGACGGTTACCTTGGTCGGCAACTCGGTATCGCCGGGCTTTCCGTTGAGGGCTGCCAGTTGTTCCAGCGCAGTTCGAACCGCGTACACGAAGGCTTGGCGAACCCCATCGCCGGTCGTTGCAACGGTCTCGACGACGACCTCCGACTCGTCCACCCCGAGCAGAGACCGAAGCCTCTCTATCGTGATGGCACCGTCATCGTCTCGCTTGTTGGCTTGGAACACGATCGGCGGTCTCGGTTCGGGCAGCTCGGACAAGACCTCCTGCACCTCGGCCAACCAGGTTTGGGTACCTTCCAGCCCGGCGGCCGACGTGTCGGCGACGAAGAGAACGACGTGCGATAACCGGAGCGCACGTCGCCGTACCCGAGCGGGGACGCCCGATGAAATGGCGATGAGCTTCGTCTCGATCGGACGCCCGTCGTGACGACCACCCTCGTATTCCATCCACTCGAAGTACAGGAGATCGTCGGAACCGGCATAGGGGGTAACGGCTTGGCCCAGGCTCGTGCCAAGCCCCTCGATCGTGGTGGACTTGCCGGACCCTGGCGGTCCGTATACCAGTATTCGGAGGGCGCCCATCTCATCGGCTGCGGGTTTCTTACTGGCGTTCACGCGATGTTCCTCCGTCATGAGGCGAGGGTCTTGATAAGGCGCCGCAGCGCTTCTCTTCTCGTCGGCTCCGGTCCGTCGCTCTCCGGTTCCAGTGCTGGGGCATCGGTCGGGGGTGCGTTGGCAACTTCGGGCCTTCGACGATCCACCTCGGGACGAGAGTCCTTGTCCCGGCCGGTAGCCGAGGATGCGTCCGGACCATTCTGAAGAGACGACCTCCCAGTCGTCCCCTGCCCCGGTCTCGTCGGCTTGTTGAGCAACATGGCACGAACCTGAGAGGCACGGACCGGGCGGCCATCGGCCGTCGTCGGTCGTGTGCCGCCTTCTTCGTCAACCGACGGCGCCTGTTCCTCTTCCGCCAGTTCTTCTTCACCGGCCTCGACCGGCTCTTCAAATACCGGATCGGACACCACCGGCTCTGCAAACACCGGATCAGAGTCAGGTTGGTGAGGCTCGACCGTTGACTCGTCGACATCGACGCCCGACGTCTCAGACGGTTCGACTTGCCGAAGCGCCACGCTCACGTCGTATCGGCGACGAACATGCACCCCCGGCATCTCGGTAATGGGGGAAATGCGAAACGTGCCGGTGAAGTCCTGCAACTCACCGAGCTGTGCGGCCATTGCTTCCCGACCACCGTCGATAGTGTCGGACCGGCGCCAACGCTCCTGTACGATCCGCCCATCGATCAACGTGAGCTTGGTTTCCGCGCTTCCCGACAGGTGAACGATCCCATAGAGGTTCACCTCGGCAGCGGTCCGCAACAGCTGGGTCAAATCCCCTGCGTGCAGTCGTCCTTCGAGTTTCACCATTCGTCCTGTCAGTAGTCGACGTAGCTATTCAGGGACCGGCTGGTGGGCGGTACGTCCCGCCACGACACCCACCAACCGGTCCCCCACGGCCCTCAGGCCGCCAGTGCCTCGGTGTGCGCCTCGATACCGTTGCGGACGATGGCCAAGTTGGCGGCAGACCGGTCGGCAGCAAGATAGAGAAACGTCGACGGAGTGACCAGCTTGATCATGTGAATCTGGTCGCTCAGCGTCATCGTCATGTCCTCA
>CALIFY010000047.1 GCA_938021675.1 uncultured Acidimicrobiales bacterium | reverse complement strand
ATCGGCCATTCCATGCCACCAAGCGCGCCAAAAACCTCACGCACCGCAGGAGGCAACTGAATACCCATCAGCCCACTACCCCCACACCACCACCGCCACTACACGAAACGGCACCGCAAGCCAGAACGATCAACATAGGACATGTTATAGATCAATCCCTTAGCTACCGTGTTTCAGTTTTGATTCCACGATAAATCGAACTGATTACACGAAGATTAACACGTGACATCAGACACACTTGCCCAGACAATCCTGAGACATGCGACACACCGCATACGTCAAATGTCGGCGGGTTTTATTTATTTCAAATCACTGGACCTCGTTTACCCAGCAAAAGCAACCCCAACTCAACTGCAAGACATGCAAACGAACACAGAATCGATCCCAAGTCAGCGAAGGCCACCGCCAACGGCTTCAGGAGAAGTCAAGATCCCGCGGCGGTAGTGACAACTGCCGACAAGATCGCACCCATCGATCCAATCGATCTCCCGTCGACCTCGGACCGCCGTCCAGAATCGAGCGCCACGACCGTCAACTCCTCCTGGTCACCAACGTCAACTAGGCTGACCCAATGGCCAGCGGAACATATGAACCGAGTACGTGGGATTGGGTAGCCAATCAAGTCGAGGAGTACGAAGCCTCCGGTGGCACGAAGGCCAACACGCTGCGCGAGACCGGCATCCCTATCATCATCGTGACAATGACGGGCCACAAGAGTGGCAACATCCGCAAGATCGCGCTCATGCGGGTCGAACACGAAGGTTCGTACGCCCTCGTTGCCTCAAAGGGTGGGGCTCCGTCCCATCCCGGTTGGTATTACAACCTTACCGCCGACGCCAACGTCATGGTGCAGGATGGACCAGCGCCGTTCGCCGCAACGACCCGGCTCGTCTCCGGAGACGAGCGGTCGGCGTGGTGGGAACGTTCGGTTGCCGTCTTCCCGAACTATGCCGAATACCAGGAAAAAGCCGGCGACCGCGAGATACCGGTCTTCGTCGCTTCGCCGGCCTGAGCGGCGCCAAACAACCGTACGTGCCACGCCGAGAACCACGATCTAAGCTGCCCGCATGAGGTACGTACGCCTACGCATGTTGTTCGTCGTCATCGCCATGTTTGCCGCCGCCTGTGGGGGCGACGACAGCTCGGAACCCACTGCCGCTGCCGGTGAGCCCGGCGACGAGACCGCGGCCAGCTGCGACACGTTGCCGACCAAAGCCGACGGCGTGCTCACCGTGGCGACCGCGGAACCGGCATTTCCACCGTGGGTGGAAGACGACGACCCGTCGAGCGGCGACGGCTACGAGAGCGCCTTAATCTTTGCTATTGCCGACGAGCTGGGAATCGAGACCGTCGAATGGGTCCGCACCGGCTTCGACGAGGCCATCGCCCCAGGCGAGAGAGAATACGATCTCAACATCCAGCAATACTCGATCACCGGGAAACGAGACGAAATCGTCGATTTCTCCGACGGCTACTACCAGGTTGAACAAGCCATTATCGGTGCCGCCGACTCACCCGTCGCATCGGCTGAATCAGTGGGCGACCTGGTCGAACTCAAGCTCGGAGCCGCCATTGGCACGACCAGCTTGGACTACATCGAGGACGTCATTCAGCCACGCTCAGAGGCTGCGGTGTACGACGACAACGCCGCTGCGAAAGCAGCGTTCGACGCTGGCCAGGTCGACGGGATCGTATTCGACCTGCCGACCGCATACTTCATCACCGCAGCCGAGATTCCCGACGCCTCGATCATCGGCGTGCTCCCCCGTTCCGGTGATCCCGAAGAGCTGGGCATGGTGTTCGAAGACGGCAGCCCACTCATCCCCTGTATCAATGCGGCACTGAGCACGCTCAGAGACGATGGCACACTCGAAGCTCTAGAGGATGAGTGGTTGAACCAAGCCGGCTCGATCCCTACCCTCTCAAGCTGAGCGAACCCGATCGAGATTCGACCTGCTGGTGATCGGTAGCAGCCGCTGATGGCGAACAGCTACCGGTCGCCAAGCCGATTGTCGGCATTGCGTTCCACCGAAGGAGCGAGAGGCGCGGCCGTCGCCACCGTGTCGACGGCAGCGTTCGTCGGCATCACCATCATTGCCGTGGGGCGTAGCCCGAATTGGCCACGGGTACGCGATCAGTTCTTCAACCCGGAAGACTTTGTCGCTTCATGGCCCGATGTGGCCGGCGGTTTCTGGCTGAACGTCCAACTGTTCTTCGCCGCCATGATCACCATCCCGGTGGTGGCGTTGGCGGTCGCCGTACTCAGGAGCCTCCGGGGCCCTGGCTTTTTCCCCATCCGCGTCTTGGCCATCGTGTTTGTCGACGTCTTCCGCGGCATTCCACTGGTGCTACTCATCCTGCTTTTGGGCTTCGGGCTCCCGGCACTCGATATCGCCGGCCTGCCAACCTCGGCCGTGGTCTGGGGGTTGGTGGCACTGACCCTGTCGTACTCGGCATACACCGCGGAAATCTACCGGTCCGGGATCGACGCCGTCCCCGAGAGTCAACGAGCGTCGGCCCGAGCCCTCGGTCTGACCCAAACCCAAGCTTTGCGATATGCCATCCTTCCCCAAGCGATCCGCAACGTCGTACCGGCACTGATGAACACCGTCGTCAGCCTCCAGAAAGACGTGGCCTTGCTCTCGATCCTTGGCATCCGCGAGGCGGTTAGGGAAGCCGAGATCTACACCGCCCGAACGTTCAACTACACCTCGTATGTCGTCGCCACGCTACTGTTCCTCGCCGTGAGCATTCCCCTAACTCGCGCCGTGGACTGGTACACCACCCGTGATCGCCTCCAACGGTCGCAGACACTCACATGACCGAGAAGCGAAAGCTGGAGCTACGCCAAGTCCGCAAGATGTTTGGCTCCAAAGTTGTCCTCGACGGTCTCGACCTCATCGTCGGTGATCACGATGTGGTCTGTCTCATCGGGCCGAGCGGGTGCGGCAAGTCGACGATTCTCCGCTGCATCGACCTGCTCGATCCGATTGACGGCGGCGAAATCATTCTCGACGGAACAGACATTACCGAACCGAGCGTCGACGCCAACAGCATCCGCCGCAGGATCGGCATCGTGTTCCAATCCTTCAACCTATTCCCCCACATGAACGTGATCGACAATGTCACCCTCGGCCCCCGACGAGCCCACGGGGTTGATCGACAAGAGGCCGAAGACCGGGCCGGTGAGCTGCTGCACCGGTTCGGGCTGGCCGACAAGGCCACCGAATACCCGAACCGCCTGAGCGGCGGCCAGAATCAGCGGGCGGCGATCGTCCGGGCCCTCATGGTCGAACCCGAAGTTCTTCTGCTCGATGAGGTGACATCGGCGCTCGACCCCGAACTGGTTGGCGAGGTGTTGGGGGTGATCCGAGAACTGACCGACCAGGGCCTCACCATGGTGCTGGCAACCCACGAGATGGGATTCGCCCGCGACGTCGCCTCCACCGTCGCCTTTCTCGACAACGGACAAGTGCTGGAATCCGGCCCGCCGGCCGAAGTGTTCGGCAATCCCCAGCGTGACCGCACGAAACGGTTCCTTCAACGGGTCAGCGAAGCAGGGCGGCTCTGAGGACCGGAACCGGTCGCGCTCATCGGCCTATGATGTCGAGACATGCGGCTTACGAATCGGACCCGGCAACTCACCGCCTCCCCTATTGCCGAAGCTCACTCGTGGCTGGCCCATCGACGAAACGACCGGCCACTACTCGACCTATCTCAAGCTGCGCCAAACTACCCGACAGCACCGGAAATTGTCGCCCGGATCTCGGAGGTGGCGGCCGAACCAGACGGCGGCCGGTATGCGCCTCCTCCAGGACTTCCCGCCTTCACCGAGGCCGTCGCCGACGAGCTCAATGCCGCCTACCGGGCCGATCTAACCGCTGATCATGTGCTACCGACCAGCGGTTGTAACCAGGCGTTCTGCATCGCCACCTCGGCGTTGACCGAACCGGGAGACGAAGTCATCCTCCCCGTGCCGTACTACTTCAACCACGACATGTGGCTCCGGCTCGACGGCGTGACACCCCGGTACCTCACCTCAGGTGACGATCTCATCCCGGATCCCCAGAGGGCGGCGGAACTGGTCGGGCCCCGCACTCGGGCGATCGTGCTCGTGACCCCCGGCAACCCGACAGGGGTCACTATCCCGCCCTCGGTCATCGACGACTTCGAACGCCTGGCCACCGAACACGACCTGGCGTTGATCATCGACGAGACGTACCGCAACTTCCGGGGAACCGACGAACCGCCTCACCGGTTACTGTCCCGCCCCGGATGGGGCGATCGGGTCATCAGTCTCCACAGCTACTCGAAAGACCTCGCCATCCCCGGATACCGGATCGGGGCGGTGGTCGCCGGCCCCGACGTCATCTACGAAATTCTGAAGCTCATCGATTGTGTCCAGATCAGCGCCCCTCGCATCGGGCAAGAGGCCGCACTGGCCGGGATCCTCCGCAGCGGCTCGTGGCGGCGTCGTCAAGCGAGTCGAATCGCCGACACCCTCGACCGGTACCGCACGGTGATGGGCGACAAACCCGGGGGCTTCGAGCTGGCCAGTGCCGGCGCGTTCTTCGGCTGGGCCCGTCACCCTTTTTCCGATGTGGCTACCGCCGACGTGATCAAACGACTCGTTCTCGACCACGACGTGCTGGCTATCCCCGGCACCGCATTCACTCCGAACGATGACCGGTGGGTGCGGTTCAGCTTCGCCAACCTAGCATTCGACGAGATCGACGAACTGGCGCGACGCCTCGGAGAACTGACGAGCTAAGCCCGACGAGATCTTGGAACCATCCTCGCAGACCGTTCCTCATCTCCCGCTACCCTGTCGGCCATGGCCAAGGTCACCATCTACCACAACCCGCATTGAAACTCCTCTAAGAACGCCTTGGCGGTCGCTGAGGAACTAGGTGTGGACCCCGACGTCGTCCTGTACATGAAAGAACCACCGGACCGTCAAGCACTAGAGAAAATCGTCGCCGGGCTTGAAGACCCGGTAGAAGATCTGGTTCGCAAGGATTCGCGATTCAAAAAACTCGAACTCGATCCCGATGACTACGTCGACAACCCCGAGGCCGTCATCGACCTCCTCGTCGACCAGAAAGCGCTACTTCAACGGCCCATCGTGGTCAAAGGACGCAAGGCCATCGTCGGACGGCCAAAAACTCGCATCGCCGAATTCCTCAGCTGACCGCTCCTAGGGCCGACAGTAACGGCCTTTTGGAGACGACTGACCGAGCGACTCACAGTAGGTGTCGTCATAGAACCGAAACATTTTTGCTAAGGCAGCGGAAGTTTCGGCCCGACACCCTGTGTCATGAACCAGGTGTATGCAGACACCGCCCACCTCTTTAGGCGAGCGGGATTTGGCGGCTTACACAGCGAGATCGAGGCCAACAAAGACCGTCCCTGGCCAGAACTCGTCGACCTCGTACTCGACGTAGGCAGAGCCCCCGCCTCACCCCCCGATCCCGACTTCGGCGAACACCGCGGCTTCGTCGACCGGTGGAACGACATGGTCCACTACTGGATAAACCAAGCCAGTCGTCCGGTAGACCAAGCGCCGATCATCGAGAAGATGAATCTGTTCTGGCATGGACTGCTGTGTAGTTCGGTGGAGAAACTCGCCGACCCTCAGGCCAGCTTCGATCAATACAAAGAGTTTCGATCCCACGGGCTCGGCAACTACGACAACTTGCTGCACAGAATCAGCAAGGGCCCGGCCATGTTGCGCTACCTCGACAACGAACAAAACGTGGCGGGCAATCCAAACGAGAATTTGGCCCGAGAACTCATGGAGCTGTTCGTCACCGGCGTCGGCCACTACAGCGAAGAAGATGTCCGCCAATCGGCTCGAGCGTGGACCGGACATGGCGCCGACCGATTCGGGCCATACCAGTTTCGATCCGACCGCCACGACTGGGGAACGAAGAGCTTCATGGGCGAGACCGGCGCCTTCGACGGTCCGGACATCATCGACATCCTGTTCCGTCGGCGCCGTTCGGTCCACGCCCGATTCATGAGCATGCGCCTCTGGTCGTTCTTTGCCTTCCCGGTAGGACTCAATGATCCGGTCGTGGCCGACATCATGGCCGCATACCAGCCGTCGCTCGACATCACCGCTGCAGTCCGGGCCATATTCCTCCACCCACAGTTCCGCTCTGAGCGCGCCCGCACCGGCCTCATCCGTTCCCCGTTCGAATACACGGTGGCTGCGCTGCGTCATACCCGGGTCGGACCGGCCGACGCACGACCCGAATGGTACTTGCCGATGATGGGTCAGGCCCCGTTCCATCCGCCAGACGTCAGCGGTTGGGGCCAAAACGACTACTGGATCACCACCTCGGCGGCCTGGGCCAAGATCCGGCTTGCCAGCCGTTTACGGTGGCACGTGTTCCACCGAGACGATCTGACCGGTGTGGACGAGATCGTCAACCGAAACCCCGTGCGGTTCTCGAACACCCCAGACGAGGCGGTCGATCTGACGATTGACAACTACCAAATCGGTCCGATCAGCCCATCCAGTCGCCGGGTGTTGCTCGACTACATCGAATCGGAACGAAGCAACGGACGCTACTCGAATGAGCGGACAGGTCTGCTGATGCTTCCGCTCGTGCTCCCGGAGGTACAGCTCGCATGATGAACGGCACCGACCACGATGTCATGACCGCGTCCCACCCCGATGACGGCGATGGGCTCTCCCGCCGTCGGTTCCTGCAGGCATCAAGCGCAGCGGCCACCGTCTCACTTCTCCCGGCCTGGCTGGCCGAACATGCGGACGCCGCGGTACCGATCGGACGACGGGACGGCGTGATCGTTCTCCTGACCCTCGATGGAGGAAACGACGGACTGAACACGTTCGTACCCATCGGCGACGGCACCTACTACGACACGCGGCCCGGCCTTGCCATCCCCGCCGCGAGCACCCTGCCCCTTTCCAACAGCCGCGGCTTGAACCCGCGGCTCCCCGAACTGAAACGGCTGTGGGATGCCGGACAGGTAGCGGTCGTCGACGGTGTTGGCCGAAACGATCCTACGCTCAGCCACTTCTCATCGATGACCGATCTGATGTCGGCCATGGCTCCCGGCCGATCGAGCCACACCGGCTGGCTTGGCCGATATCTCGACGGCATGGGCAGCAACCCGCTTACCGGCATCTCGCTCGGATCCCGGGTTCCTCTTGTGGTCGCCGGACATCGACGGCGAGCCTCAGCGGTCACCGAGCGTCAGGACAGCGTCGTCTACTTCGACCCATCGGAAGCCACAAACCTTCGTCAGCAGCGGGCTGTCCATCAGCTCGGTTTGCACTCGAGGGGATATGGCTCCCTTGTCGATGAGTTGGCCGCCAGTTATGCGCCGGCGATCGACACCGCCGTCCAAGTACGCCCGCTCGTCGAGCCGGTGCGGACCGAGCCAAAGGTGGTGACCCGGTTCCGTTTGGCCGCCCGTTTGATCAACGCCAACCTCGGAGTGCGGGTGTTATCGATCGTGTATAACGGGTTCGACACCCACAGTGACCAAGCCGGGAACCACGGCATACTTATGGACGAACTGAACGCCGGGCTGGCCGCCTTCTACTCGACGTTGTCCCCGTCGTTCGCCGATCGGACCCTGTTGGTCGGCACATCCGAGTTCGGTCGCCGGGTAAAGACCAATGGCAGCGGCGGCACCGACCACGGAGCGGCGAATAGCCTTTTTCTCATCGGCTCCCGGATCAACGGTGGATTCCACGGTTCACAGCCATCGCTCCGACGGCTCGACCGAAACGGCAACACCATCGCCACCCTCGATTTCCGGCACCTCTACAGCAATGTGCTCACCCGATGGCTCAACGCCGACTCCGCGGAACTTATCGGACGAGACTACGGGGATCTCGGCATTTTCGAGAAACCGGGAACGACGACACCAACCACCAAGCCGGCAAGGGCCATGGCGGTGGCCGGTGCCTCGCCAAGCGAGCGGGTGGTGTCCGGCCCTCCCGTTGTGGAACGACGGGGTCAGATCGCTCGGCTGTACCTCGCCTACTTCCTACGAGACCCCGACGAGTCCGGGTATGAGCATTGGGTCTCGCTTCGGCGATCCGGGGCCTCCCTCAGCGACATCTCGGAGCAGTTCGCCACGTCGTCGGAGTTCACCGAGCGATACGGGCAATTATCGAACCCTGCGTTCGTCGATTTGGTGTATCAGAACGTGCTCGGCCGACGCCCCGACGCGGGCGGACGAGCCCATTGGATCCGGGTTCTTTCCGGAGGCGGTAGCCGAGGCGATGTGATGGTCGGGTTCTCCGAATCGTCCGAGTTCATATCGAGCACGAGCGCCCGCATCCGACGCAACGAGCGGATCGGTCGAGTCGGTCGCCTCTACCGCGCCTACTTCGGGCGGGCACCAGACAACCGAGGCCTCGACTATTGGCTTAACACCGGGCTTCCGGCGGCCGAAATTAGCGGCCAGTTCGCAGCGTCCACCGAGTTCAAGAACCGATACGGATCGGTCGACGATGGACGATTCATCGACCTCATGTACCGCAACGTGCTCGGCCGAGCCGCCGATACCGCCGGTCGCCGGCACTGGCTCGGCGAACTACACCGAGGTCGGGCTCGAGGGGCGATCATGCTGGGGGTCAGCGACTCGCCGGAGTTCGCCCGTAGGGTGGCGGCGTTGGAGCCTTAGCGAGTCAGCCCGTGATGTCGTGTCCGCTACCGCCGGTCGTTAAGGCCAGCCAACACTCGCCATGGGGTAAGTGGAAATTGGTTGAACCACACGCCGGTGGCATCGAACAGGGCGGCCACGACAGCGGGAGCGTACGGGATCATCGGCATCTCGGCCATCCCCCGGGCACCGAACGGACCGCGAGGGTCGCGATGTTCGACCAATACCGTCCGCACCTGTTCGGGCATGTCACCGATGCCGGGAATCAGATAGCCGCTGAACCGAGGATTGAGAATCCGGGCATCGGCCACGTGAAGGTTTTCCGATAGGGCATAACCATGCGCCTGGGCTACCGCTCCTTCGACCTGGCCTTCGAGCAGTTGCGGGTTGATGGCCCGGCCAACATCGACGGCGCATACGACGTCGTGAACAACGATATGGCCGGTGCTGATATCGACCGAAAGATCGACCGCTTCGGCCACATACCCATAGGCGAAGTTTGGCGTGGTCGGAGCGCCGTCCGGATCGAGAGCCTCGGTCGGTGGCGGCACGTACCGGAAGAACCCCTCAGCGGGACGTTGACCATCGCGCCAGGCCTTCTCCGCTTCTTCGGCCGCCCCGAGGATGGCGTTGCCGGTCATGAACGAGAGGCGTGACGCCGAGGCCGAACCCGAGTCTCCCGACGTTGCGGTGTCGGAAAAGTGACCCTTGACGTTGCTCGCAGGAAGTCCGAGGGCTTCGGCCGTCATTTGAACAAAGGCGGTATGGGCCCCCTGGCCGACGTCGGCACCGGCCAGGTAGACGTCAGCTTCGGTCGGGGCATCGTCGGCACCGTTTCCATCGCTGCCATGGAGGACGATCTTCGCTTCGCTTCGTTCGGGAAACCCAAAGGAGAACCCGACGTTCTTCAACGCACAGGCGAACCCTCGGCCCCGCCGTACCGTGTCGGTCGAAGGTGGAAGTGATGCGAAAACCTGGAGCGGCCGAGGGTCGCGGTGCGCTGACTCGTCACCCTCCCAGTCGGCGCCGTCGGCGCAGGCAGCGACCACTTCCGGCAAGCTGACCCCGGGCGGCATTTCGGTTCCGGTAATCCCGATCGATCCTTCGGTCAGCAGGTTACGGCGACGGATCTCCACCGGGTCGAGACCGCAGGCGTCGGCCAATCGGTTCATTTGTGACTCGGCAACGAAACAACCCTGCGGTGCCCCGAACCCTCGGAATGCGCCGCCGGGCACGGCGTTGGTGTACACCGCCCAACTATCGATCGATGCGTGCTCGATGTCGTACGGTCCGGCCACGGTCAGGTGAAGATTTCCTAGGACCTTGTTCGAGGTGTAGTTGTATGCCCCGGCGTCGAGGTAGCAGGTGGCCTCGACGGCCAGCAGTCGGCCGTCGAGGCTCGCCCCCCAGCGGGTGGTCACTCTGCCTCGATGACGTTTGTGGTGACCGATGATCGACTCTTCTCGGCTCCACTGGCACCGAACGGGCCGGTCGATACCCATCTCAGCCAGCTTGCGGACGGCAAGGGCCAACACGATCTGGACGCTCATGTCCTCCTTGCCGCCAAAGGCACCGCCGATAGCTCGGTAGATGATTCGAACCTGCTCATCGTCTACCCCGAGGGCGTGGGCCACCTGTTCCCGATCCTCGTGGGCCCATTGACCGCCGGTTTCGATGGTGATCCGGCCGGCCTCATCGATGTAGGCCAGCGCGGCCTCCGGTTGCAGATAGGCGTGCTCTTGATACGGGAACGAGTACGTGCCTTCGACCGTTACGTCGGCTGCGGCCATGGCGGTTTCGGCATCGCCTTTTCGGATGACGTAGTGGTGATAGGCGTTTTGCCCCTGATCGCTGGCCCCCTCATTCGGTTCGGGATGGATGATCGGCGCGCCCGGTGCGAGCGCGTCGTCGATGTCGGCAACCACCGTCAACTGTTCCCAGACCGGTTCTAGCATGGCGGCGGCGGCAACCGCCTGCGCCTCGGTCTCAGCGACGACGACCGCTAGGTGGTCCGCCTCCCAACGGGAAACGTCAGCCCGTACCCGATGCTGAGCCGATTCGTCGTGAGGACCGACCAGAACGGGCTGATCGGCCATGGTCAAGCCGTACTCGTTGACCGGTACGTCGGCTGCGGTCACCACGGCGACGACCCCAGGAGCACCAGCACAGGCATCGGTGTCGAGCGACACCAGACGGGCATGGGGTTGATCGGTGAACACGACGTTGGCGAACAGCACTCCGGGCGGTGCAAGGTCGCCGGCATAGATTGCAGACCCGGTCGTCTTCGGATCGGCGTCGATCTTTGGCAGCGACGTGCCGAGCGAGCGGGCGGCGTTTGTGCCGCTCACCGGTCGACGCTCCCCGCTCCGGCAGCGGACCGGACGGCGTCCATGATCTTGTAGTACCCGGTGCAACGGCAGAGGTTCCCGGACAGGCCAGCCACAATTTTTTCGTTGTCGAGCCGGTCGTGTTCATCGACCAACGAAGACCCCGACATCAAGAAACCGGGGATACAAAAACCGCACTGCACCGCGCCTGCGTCGATGAACGCTCGTTGTATCGGGTGGTCGAGGCCTTCGACGGTAATGATTTCGGCGCCGTTAGCCCGGGTTGCCGGCACCAGGCAACTGAGCACCGTGGCGCCGTCGAGATTGACGGTACAGGAGCCGCATTCCCCCTCGGCACATCCCTCCTTCGTTCCGGTGGCGCCGGTGGAGCGGAGCCAATCGAGCATCGTCGTGCCGGCGCCGACGGCGCTGACCGGGTGTCCGTTCACCGACGATTCGATCAACGTCTCGGGCCCATGCTCTGCCGCATACTCAGCGCCGGTCGGCACCCGCCCGGCCGGCGAACCCCAGAGCAGCGGGGGGTCGGTCGGGATGGTGGCAACGCCGTCACGGACGGCTCCCAACGCTCGACGGATCATTTCGACCACCAAATGCGACCGGTATTCGGCGGTGGCCCGCAGATCGTCGATCGGCGACAGGCCATTACTCCCGGCGTCGGCTGCGTTGGCGATAACTTCATCGGTCAACTCTCGGCCGATGAGGACTTGCTCAGCGTCATCGGCTCTGACGATGGTGGGGGCCACGCTGCCAAGAGCGAGGCGAGCCTCGGCCACCACCGGGCTGCCGCGGCCACCGGGCTGCGGCCCGGTGGGGTCGAACCGGCAGACGAGCCCCAGGTGAACGACGGAGATGGCCTGTGCTGATCGCAGCCCAAGCTTCAGGAACACACCGTGCCAGGTGTCTTCGAGCGCGGGAAAGCTGATCGCCGTGACCAGCTCATCATCGGCTAACAACGTCTGGCGAACGCCGCGAACGAACTCAGAGATCGGGATATGTCGTACGTTTCTTTCGCACTTTTCAGACTCGGGGTCCGTCCGCCGCCGTGAGGCGACGGTCACTTCGGCATCGAGGGCAACGAGAGCACTCAGCGTGTCGTTGGCCGGACTGGCGGTTACCACGTTGCCTACGATCGTCGCCCGGTTCCTGAGTTGGGGCGACCCGATCTCCCAGCAGGCTTGCACCAGCGGAACAGCCACCAGACGGAGGTCGGGGTTGGCAACGCACTGGTTGTGGGTCACCAGTGGTCCGATGGTCACTACTCCATCAGATACGTCAATCCGGTCCAAACCCGGGATCCGGGTCAGGTCGACCAGCGTCGTGAGGCCTCGATGTTCGGCTCGGTCGAGTTCGACCAAGAGATCGGTCCCTCCGGCGATCGGCTTCGTGTGTTCATCGGCTATGGCCAGCAGGGCATCATCGAGCGACCCGGGCGTCACCACCCGCTCGACAATGGTGGGCGGACGCTGCACCTCATGAAGCACAGTTCGAGCCTGACACCCCTCATAGGGGAACGCAAGCATCAACCAAACGAGGCTGAGGCCAGCCAACCAGCCGTTCGGATCACAGCGCAGCTACGGTGCGACGGTGAGTTCATTTTCTTTCCACCGTCATTTGTCGTGGCCCCGGTACCGGACATCGTCGACGACATCGGTGGTTGTTGGCGTCGTCGCGGTCGCCGCTCTTTCCGGTTGCGGCGCCGCCGAAACCGATGGAACGGAAGCCGAGCCGTCCCAACAGACCGTCGTCGACCCCCGATTCGATGGCGCGTTCACGGTGACCGAGCTGGTTGTCGACGGCACCGACCTACCGTTGTCCATGATGCCTCGGATCGTCATCGAGTCGAGCTTCGGCGATCTGACCGTCGAGCCAGGGTGCAACACCTACTTCGGGTCGCTGTCGCTGACCGAGGACGGTGGTGCCTCGTTCACCGTCACCGGCGGCTCCGACCAGAACTGCGAAAATCTGGCGGCCCAAGAGCAAGGGATACTCGATGCGTTGGCGATAGCCACCGCCTGGGAAGCGTCCGACGATGGTTTCCAGTTTCGCGGTGAAAACACGGCGATCACCGTTACAAGGTGAGCGGGCACCGCCTGATATAAGGTGAGCGGGCACCGCCTGACCGGCGGCTACTGCGTCCTGTCCACCGCCACCGCTCTGATTCGCTCCGCACCGGAAGCGTCGCCATCGACGGTGAGCGCGTCGAGCGACCCTCTCCCCCAGAGCCACCGATCCAAATCGCCGCCAGCACCCGACACGACGGTGTCGGCGGGGGTATGGCTGGCCCCATCGACGAGGCGGAGTCCTGGAGCATCGACCGGCTCGCCACGTGGCGACGCTCCCGTCACCCGGCCAACGGCCGCTGTCCAAAACCAGGTAGCAGCGTCCAACCGTACGGTCGGCCCGTCGCTATCGAAGTCCAATCCCGCAGTGAGGTCGTTGGAGTCGAGCATCGTCGTAAGGATCTCGTCGACCCCGTCGACTCCGATGTCGTGGCCGACGGCCGGCTCGATCCCGAGTGCCAGCTCGACGTCCAACCGGTGGATTAGTGCTTCGTGGGCTTGCCGTCGGCGGACCCATCCAACGTTGCGTCCCTTTTCGTACCAGCTCCAACACGGCTCGTCCGATCCTCTGCCGGCGAGAGCGGCGACTAAGTCCTCGGTCTGCCGCCCAAAAAGCGCCGGCAGTTCGCTGTCGTCTGGTCTGTCTGGTCGTCGGTAACCAGAGGGGTCAGGGATGTCGTCGGACAGCATCGACGCCCAGAAATGTTGTACCTCAGCCATGTGCCACAACAGGTCGGCGATCGTCCACCCCGGGCACGACGGAACCGGCATCGTGAGTTCGGATTCGGCTACCTCACGAAGTCGGATCGACTCCACACTCGTCGTAGCGTCGTAATCGATCATCGCCGGTTAGGAACTTGGTTCTTCTTCTGGCACCTTTTCGCACTCTTGAGTTTCCGGGCCCCCGTCGACATCCGGCTCGCAGGTGTCGTTATCATCTCCACCGACGATGACGTCAATGTCTTCGCCGCCGACAAGGGTGTCGTGGCCGGCGCCACCCAGGAGGGAATCGGTACCGGCCTCGCCCTTCACAAGATCGTTGCCGCCTCCGGCCCACACCGAGTCGTTACCGCCTCCGGCCCACACCCGATCGTGATGGCCGCCGGCCATGATCGTGTCGTTGCCCGATCCGGCGGCAATACGATCACTGCCGGAATTGGTTTCAATCGAATCGTTGCCATCACCGGTGCAGACGACGTCGTCTCCGTTGCCGGTCCGCACGTTGTCGTTTCCTTCGTAGGACAAGACGAAGTCCGGCTTGTTTCCGCCCGACACGTCGATGACGTCATCGCCCTCGGTGCCGACCATCACGTCGTAGCCTTCCTCTTCGAGCTGGACCCAGGTACCGGAAACGCCAGCGCACTTCAGTTCGGCGTTTGATCGCCGGAGAGCGGCAACATCGACGCCGGGCACAGCGCCGGCCGGCCGGTCGATCGAGACGGTCCACACATGGGTGGCCGAATTCCGCTCGACGTTGTAGGCCCTGTCGACTGAACGAACCTCGAAGACGTGACTGCCCTCGGCCAAATTCTTGAACTTGACGGGGCTGGTACATGCCTCATACTCGCCGCCATCGAGTCGGCACTCGAATCGAGCTACGCCGGAAAGCTCGTCCTCTGCCCCGAACTCGAAACTCACCTGGCGTCGGTCCTCCTCATCAACGATGACGTTGGTGATAGACGACGACGGAGCAAGGTCGTCGCCGGGGACGACCAACACGCCGGCTCCGATCTCTTCCTCCGCTCCCTGACCGGATCGTCCACCTTCTCCATCGGAATCGCTGGCGGGGTCTGACACGGCGGTGATCGACGGATCACTTGAGAACAACGCCCACGCTGCACCGGCGAGGAGCAACAGAACGATGATCGCCGCTGCGGTGGAAATAGCTCGGATGGCACGGCGCTGAAGACCTTTTACTGCGGTCAACGTTCGCCCTGTCCGGTTGGCTGTCTCCTCGATCGAGAGGTCGTCGAGGAACCGCATTTCGAGAACCTCGCGCTGGTCCGATGTCAGCTCGGCCAACAGTTCGTTGACGTAGTGGCGTTCGGCCACTTCGTCTCCCACGTCGCCGACCGGCACCCCCAGGCCTTCCATGGCCTGTTCTTCGCGATACTCAACCGGCTTGGTCGAACGTCGCTCATCGATGACCCGGCTGCGGGCGATGCGGTACAGGTAGGCCCACAATTGTGGGGGCGCCTCGAAACTCAGCGTGTCGAGACGTTGGAAGAACTCCATCATCACCGTGTTGGCGATGCCGTCGGGGTCGTTGGCACCACGAGCTTCAGCGAAGGAGGTCAACTTTGGCAAGCACTCGGTCGCCAACATCTCGAGCGCCCAGTACTCACCGTCCACCGCGGCCTTGATCGTGTCGGCGAACGAGCGTGCCCGGTCATCGACCCGTATGACAGTGCCCATCCTCATCTCCATGCTGCACCCAAAGTCACAGCTCATCCGTCGTGGTCTTGATACACAGACCGAGTACTTCGTTAGACCTAGTACTTCGTTCCTACTACCGGGAGTAGACGCCCGTCACGATCCCGCCTGCCGTTGAGCGATCGTACCCAACAATTGGGGGGTTTCGCAATGACTTCGTCACATTGTAGGCATTTTCTGGCCCCGTGTCGCCTAGTGCGTGGTTCAGAGTGTTGTTTGGTGTGGTTGTTTGGTGTGGTTGTATTAGCGCCAGATGCCACCGCTGGACACCGGTTACTACCGAATGCCCAGCGATGGCTCCATGAGTAGGCGCAGCTGCGCTGACGCTTGGAAACCCCGACGACCGGTTCTCGGTCAGCGGGTGAGACCGAGTGTTCCTTGGCCTTCGTAGGTTGGAAAGACGACCCCCATGTTGTCGACTCCGGCTCGATTCATGATCAGCTCCGAGATCGGCTTGCGGAAATCGGTCATCACGGTGAGATCGCCGTAGTCCGGATCGTCTTTGATCTCGTCGGGGTAGTCGTCACCGAACACGCCACCCTGTACACCGCCACCCATCGCCAGGAAGGTTGCCGCCCGGCCGTGATCGGTGCCACGGCTGCCGTTCTCGTTGATCGTCCGCCCGAATTCGGTGGTCACCACGACCGTAATCTCTTCCAAGCCGTTCGTATCGTTGGCGAACGCGGCCAAGGCATCAGCCAATTCTGTTGCGTTGTCGTGGAACCGACCGTTTCCAACCGGGCCGTGATTGTTGTGGTGATCCCAGCCGCCGGTCTCAACGGCCGCAGCGTGGACCCCGAGGTCGGCCTTGAGCATCGAAGCCAGCTCGCTAAGTCTTCCGCCAAGACCCGTGTCGGGATAGCCCGGTCGCCGCTCGCTGTCGATAGCAGCGATCCTGTCCATGACCGCGAGCACGTTTCGGCCTTCGGCAGACACACTGTCGGCTCCGGAGTACATGGTTTGCAGCGCCGCCGTGGCTTCTTCCTCACGACGAAACCAGTTCAGCCCGAAGCTGCCGAGGTTCGGAACCTCGATCGCCCCGGCACCGCCTCGCAACATATCCGACCTCGTCGAGATGGTCACCCCCGGTATCGCACCGCCGGTGTTCTGGACGTTGAGCATGCGACCGAGCCAGCCGCCGCCGACGACCCCGTTGGCCGATCCGGCTTCAAGGTTGGTTGTGGCTTCGAAGTGACTTCTGGTTCTGCTTTCGGTTTGCCCACAGGCAGGAACAACCGCCAGTTTTCCCTCGCTCCACAAGGCATCGTAGAGCGGTTTGAATGCCGGGTGAAGACCGACGACACCGTCCATGCCACTGGGAAAGACGGCGTTGCCATTCGAGCTGCCGGCGGTGAGCGGAAGGGCTCCGTTGGCCCCACCGGGTGGGTCGACGGCGATGGTCGGTCGGAGCTGTCGATATGACTGATAGCCGTAGGGCGGGGCGATCGAGAGCCCGTCCGCTCCGCCCCGGAGGTTGACGACGACGAGCGTATCTCCGGTGTCGGGCGAGCCGGGAGCGGCGAAGGCGAGCCGTGTTCCCAAGCCGGTCACCGCTCCGGCGACGCCGATGCCGGAGGCGGCCATGAACGTCCGACGAGACAGTGTGGTCTTTGTGGATCGGTTTGGTGTTGAAGTGGAAGTCATAGTCATCCTGCCTTCAGCGGGTCTGGAAGATCGGGTGGGCAAGTAGCAAGGCGGCAACGTCGGACGTCTGGTCATCATTGACAGAGCCGACCGGATCGGCGGGGCTGAGACCGGCGGCGGTAGCAATGGCCGCCACCTCCTCCGCCGTTCGTTGACCGAGCCCGAAACGCTCACCCAACCCCAAAATGAAATCGCTCACCGTGCCATTGGCCGGGCGAAGTGCGCCAAGGTCGACGGTGAAATTGTCGACCCTGTTCCGTGCGATTCGAGCGCACAGGGACCAACGGCTACTAACGCCATTGGTACTCAACCAGTCGGCCGCCATGTCGGGATAGCCATCCGGTTCAGGCCACGACCAAATGTCATTGCCCATGGCTCCGATGGCATTACGAACGGTGGTTGCACCGCCACCCAACGGGTTGTTCGGCAGTTCGGCACCGAGCGCTCGAAGTGCAGCAACCACATGCTCGAACGGTCGACGCATCTTCTGACCGGCGGAGGCGGCGAACTCATCACTTCGAAGAATGTGACGCACGGTCGGCACCAACGCGGTGTCGTTCTGGAGGTACACCTCAGCGGCGGCATCGACCAGCGCCGCCGGAGGGGTGTCGCTGACAAACCGCCGAGCGATCTTGTACGCCACGTAACGGGCAGTGGACGGGTGGGTTGCGAGGAACTCGAGCAGCGAATCGCCCGTCGCTTTACCCGTCGTGTTGCCACGGGTCCACGCCCCATCCAGCAACGAGATCTCGCCGGTGTATTGGTAGTTGTCTTTGAATTCGAACTGTGAGAATTTTGCGTCATTGCGGTTACCGACCGTCGACCAGCCGGTCATCGCCATCGCCGCCGCTCGAACGTCGTCCTCGGAATAGACATGCTCGCCGTTCTCATCAATTCCGAGCGTGTGAAGCTCCAGGAGCTCACGACCGTAGTTCTCGTTGAGGCCCTGGTCGTCGTTGGCGTTCGACGAATCGTTGTCGAGGTAGACGAGCATCGCCGGAGATTCTGCGGTGGCCTTCAACAGGTCGCGAAAGTTGCCAAGGGCGTGCGGACGAATCACATTCTCTTGGTAGTCGGCGAGCATGTGTTCGATCGTGCCATCACCGAGTATTCCGACGTTGAAGTGATCCGTCCACAGCGCTGTCATCATCTCAAAGAGCTGATTACGGCTGGAGGTCGCCCGAAGCAGGGTGCTGAACGTGATCTCCTTGCGGAAATCGTTGCGGGAGTTCTTGTACGAATCGAATCCCGCCTTACTCAGAAGGTCTCGGTTAAGCATTTTGAATTGACCGAACCTGCCCTCCACCGCATTGTCGGGGCCGGTTTTCGTGAGCTGGTCTTCGATGTAGCCGTCGACACCCATGCTGTCGATTTGGCCGAGAACTTGAGGCGTAACCCCGAACGTGATCCGATTGGCCAACAGGACCGGTGCCGCCGCGGCCGCCGCAGGGGTGGCCGGACCGGGAGGGTCGGTCGGAGCCGGTGCATCGGTCGAATCGGTCGCCGGTGCGGCCGTCGTCGTACTCGTCTCGTCGGGATCGATCTCCCCCTCATCGACATCGACGACCAGGACACCGGGTTCGCTTTTGGTGCTTGTCGACGAGGTCGACGCTGTGGTCGTAGTCGTTGGCGCCGAGGTCGAGTCCGTCGAACTCTCACCTGCCGGAGCAGCGTTCGAACCACTTGCAGGATCGACGGCAGCTGCGGAATCCGTCGCTGCGGCCGACCCGTCGCCAGCTGCGGGAGCGGCGGGAGCGGCGACGGCTGACGGGTCAGCAACCGGCAACTTGATCTGATCAAGTTCCCGACCGGTGGCGGTTGGTTCCAGAGGTGCGGATGCGGTGTCGACCCTCAATGGAACCGTGGCCGGCTGAGGAGACGGTTGACCGGCAGCCGTCGATGGCGGCACCAACGTTGATTGCGACTGTGGTGGGGCCGAACCAAGGGCGTCTTCGCTTTTGGAACATGCGGCGGCTGCGAATCCTAGTGCAAGCGCCCCCAACACTCGTCGCCGCGTTGAGCGGTCGACCGTTGGCGGTGGTGCGGCGATCTCCCTGGGTCCATCGGGATCCAGATCGTCGGCCGCGACGGTGTCGGCAATACTCCGCGTCTCGGTGTTTGTCATAGCCTGCCTCGTAGAAGAGCTAGTGTCAGAATTTTTCTTCGCGATGGCGATGCTGATCGCGGCGGAAACGGTCGAGGTTACGGCCGCCAATGCCGCCGAAACCGGGAACCGCCATCACACTTCAACTACCGGTAGAAACCAGTCGTTTCGATACGGGTAGGGAGAAAAAATTATTCAGCTGCTACGACGGCCGCAGGCCGTGAGTACAAAGCGACGGACAGCCCGCCGTGGCCAAATCGAACGACCGAACGGGCTCCTCCGTCGGCGGCCCGAGCCAACGCTGGATCTGACGTGAGGAACGCCAGGTCGAATCCAGAGAGGCGGTCGCGTGCCACCGCTCCCAACCGACGGTACAGACCCTTCGGGTCGCCGTCCCCTAACCGATGGCCATATGGCGGATTGGTAAGGATGAGTCCCGAGCCGGAACGCCCACCGAGATGGGACACGACCCGGGTTTCGAAGTCGATGTCGTCGACCACACCGGCCCGCTCAGCGTTTCGTTTAGCCAGCGCCACCACGTCGCCATCACGATCGGAGGCACCGATCGATAGCCGAGCGGGGTCGGTAACGCCATCTCGGTCGACACCTGGTGCCGGCCGACCGCTCTTGATCGACCCTGCGACGCTGGCCCATGAACCGGGCTCGAAACCGGACCAGTCTTGAAAGGCAAAAGTCCGCTCACCACCGGGCGGCCGGCCACGAGCGAGCAACGCTGCCTCGATCGCGATAGTTCCAGACCCGCAAAAGGGGTCGATGAGCGGTCGGCTCCCCGTCCACTCCGCTGCGGCCAGCGCGGCCGATGCCATCGTGGTCCGCAACGGGGCGGCGCCGAGCTCGGTCCGCCATGGACGATGATGAAGCGCGTCGCCGGAAGAGTCGGCGGAGACCGTGACGGTATTTCGATCGATTCTGACCACAAACATCTGCTCGGGTTCACCGATGGACGGCGGAGCGCTTACCTGGTGAAGCCGTTGGGCTATGGCCTTGGTGTGGAAGAGCTTTGAATCGGTGCAGGTGACTCGGAACCGGGGGGCGAACCCGGTGGGGATCCACCGTGGCCAGTCGATACCCGAGGCATGCTCTTGAAGATGGGCGAAGTCGGTGGCGCGGAACGTCGCGAGCCGAACCAATACTCGATTGGCGGTACGCAGCCAAACGTTGGCCGCGTAGAGCTGGCGGGCCGATGCCGAGAACTCCACGATTCCTGCTCCGGCCGGTTTTGGCCGGAGGCCGAGGGCCCGAAGCTCACCGGTGCAGATCGCCTCCAGACCGGGGGTACACACCGCTGCAGCGCGGTACTGGGTCTTCCGGTCGGTGGCCATTGCTGGGAAGGGTACTGGCCCATCGCCAAGGGCGGGCTCTCAACGCTGGAGGGGAGGCACAAGTGTCTCAGCCGACCCGGCCCGATACGTCTTTGCCGGGCGACCCTTTGTTTTGATCGAGGTCGAGCCGGTCGGCACGACGAAGCCTGCCGAGGCCAGCACCTTGCGATGAAAATTCGCTGGGTCGAGGGTCGTTCCCCACACCGTCTCGTAGACCGACCTCAGTTCACCGATCGTGAACTCGGATCCACAGAAGCTGGTGGCCAGCGTCGTGTATTCCAGCTTGGCCATTGCCCGCTCGATGCCGGCGGCCAGGATCTGTGGGTGATCGAAGGCGAGGGCCGACCGGTCGACCGATTCGATATCGACCCATTCCGCCTTCTTGGCGTCGCTCCCGGGAATGGCCGCAGGTGGGTCGGCGACCATGGCCAGATACGCCACGCTGACGACCCGCATTCTCGGATCCCGAGACGGGTGACCAAACGATGCCAGTTGCTCGAGGTGGGCCCGTCCAATCTCCACGCCCGTTTTGGCGACCAGCGTTGCCTGAGCCGCACTGCGCAGGTCTTGTTCTGGTTGAACGAACCCTCCGGGAAGTGCCCATCGGCCAGCGAATGGATCCTGCGCCCGCTCGATGAGCAGTACCTGCACCGACGGTGGGCGCACCGTGAGGATCACCAGATCGGTACACACTGCGAGACGGGGCAGCCGGGTGTCGTCATGTCGGGCCACCGGTACAGCCTTGCCCGGAAACTCGCCTTCGCCAACCTGTCGATTATGTCACACTGCGGCCATGTCCCCCGACGACACCGCTGATGGGCACGGGCCACCAGGCGTGGTCCCGTTCGCCAAGGTTTCTCGAAAAACGCAACAGAAGCGCCTTCGCCTCGCGGCGAGACGAGCACTCGATCGATTCGGCATCGGCGAGGCCAGGCTTCGAATGATCAACTTCGACTTCAACGCCACATTTCGGGTAGAGCCGACCGGTAACGGCCAACGATTTGCGCTGCGTCTCAACGTCAATTCACGCCGTGATCGACGAGCGGTCACAACCGAGGCAACTTGGGTTTCAGCTCTGGCTGAGGTCCCCGGAATCATGGTGCCACTTCCGCAGGCCACCCCCGAGGGGGAACTGGCGGTCGACGTTCGATGCGACGGGCTCGACCGGCCGATCCCCTGTGTTCTTTACACGTGGCTGGACGGTCCGGACCTCGGGTCTTCCGCCAGTCGCCGTCGTGTCAGGGAGATCGGGCGGCTTGCGGCCCGGCTCCACGACCACGCTGAGTCGTGGGCGCAGCCTCCGTCCATTTCGTTCAAATCGATCGATGATGTAATGCTCGGCGAACCGGACAACCTCTCTTCGCTCGATTCACCATCGTTCGACCCGTCCGATACATCGGTCATCCTGGAAGCTCTCGCCTCGGTTCAGCGCGCCGTCGACGGGGTATTCAGGCGAGGATCTCCGCATCCGATTCACGCCGATCTTCACCTATGGAACACCAAATGGGTCGACGACCATCTCGCCGTATTCGACTTCGATGATGCTGGTCTCGGGCGGCCAATCCAAGACCTCGCTATTTCGGCGTTCTATCTCCGAGACGACCCTCAATCCGAACGGGCGTTACTCGACGGCTACGCAGCTGAACGGCCGGTACCCGAGCACTCACCGGCGGAATGGGAGGCCCTGATCGCCGGCCGCAATCTGCTACTCCTCAATGACCTCGTCGCCAGCGTGACCGCCGGCTCCCACGATTTCGTGGCCCGCTATTTCGGTCGAACAGCGGTCAGGATGCGCCACTATCTACGGCATCAACGGTTCCGGCTGGACCTGGAGTGAGATCGTTGCCAGCTATGCGGCGTGAGTGTCAGCCGCCCGCCGTCGAAGGGCACGATCGAGGAGCCTGCCATCGCCGAGTCGACGCCGCAACTCGCGCTCCAACCCAGCGATTGGATACAGATTCTGTGGGGCACGAGCGTCTTTGTGGGCCTCGCTGGCGAAACGAGGCAACGCCGCGGTCAACCCGTCGGCCCGAGCGGCAACACTGGCCACATCGCCGAGACCGGGCAGTTCAACCCGCACCACGCCGGTCATCGAATGGCCTCCGGTACCGCCGCTCGGCAGTCGGAGGTACCACGACCAATTTGGTATATCGCCACCGATATGAAAAAGAGGCGTTCGCTGACCGGGCGACAGCCGACCGATGATCTGCTGCTGCTCGGCATCGAGGTATTGGACGTGCTGGGTCTTGATATAGCCGGCGCTGTTTTGCCCCTGCCGAAGGCCGAGCGGGCCATCGAACACGATCATCGAATCGTCGTCGAGCCCCGACGACAGCTCGTGTTCGACGGCGGTCATGTAGTTGTGAACCGCGAGGTACAACGCCTCGTCGGTGCCGGCCGACACCACTCGCAACTCGTAGATCATCGGGCCGCCGAGATCGAGAGCTTCGGCCTGATCTGCGGCGGTGAAGATTGCCCGCCTCACCAAAACCGCATCGAGCGACGCACCGCCGGGGCTGCATCGCAGTGCGCCGGCCGCCACGGTGGCGCATACCCCGGGCTGGTCCAGACCGGACGAATCGGCAATCCACACCGAGGCATCGATCCGCCGAATCCCATCGACGAAAATCACCGTTGACGGAACATCGGAATCGGCCGAAGGCGACACCGGTTCCCACTCCTGGGCCGCAACCTCGACCGAGGGGTCGACCGGTCGCACCGCGTCGGCGAGCTGCTCGGACCGGCTTGTGCCGTAATCCGGTGCCCAACTGTCGACCGAGAACCGCAAGAGTTCACTCCTACCCGTTTCGAGAATGCTGTGTCGGCTCGTCCGACGTAGGCAAACGTCGACTACCTGCCGACCGCCTACCGGCCTATCAGTTCTACCGACGAAGTGGTGGGACCCTTCGATACTTCGAACCGAGCCGGCATACGCTCCGCCAGATCATCGACGTGGGTCACGATGCCGATCATGCGGCCGGTCGACGCCAACTCCTCGATAGCAGAAGCGACGACATCGAGCGTGCCCGGATCGAGGGTCCCGAACCCTTCGTCGAGGAACATCGAACCGAGCCGGGGCGCATCGACGGGGGCCAGTTCGGCGATGGAATCGGCGAGGGCGAGGGCCAAGGCCAGCGATGCCAAGAACGTCTCGCCGCCGGACAACGTTCGAACATCACGCTGCTCATCGGCATTGTTGTGATCGATTATGGCGAAGTTTCGGTCGCCGGCGGTGAGCGAATACTGCTGGTTCGATAGCTCCAAGAGCCAGACCGTTGCCTTGTCTACGATGTTGTCGAGGGCTTCGGCCAGGAGCCAGGAGCTGAAACCTCCCGAGCGCAGGTGCCGGCCGAGGGTGTCATCCACCGCCCCCGACCGCTCCAGTTCCTCGATCCGGGCCCCGAGCTCGACTTGTTCGGCTCGACGTTCTTCGGCCGCGGCGACCGCCGCTCTCGCGGCGGCATTGGCGTCGGCCAGCAGACCGGGCAAGCGGTCGAGGTCGGCTGGGGCGAGATCTTTGATCCCAGCCGTTGCTGCTGCGTCGATGAGTCGTTCGACAAGGTCGACTCGGGCTTGAGCAATCTTTTTCCCTTCGTCGGAAATGGTCTGCCGTTCATCGATCAACTCGGCCATTCGACGTTCAGCCCAGGCAACGATCGTGGCGTGGTCTTCGTTCAGCGACTTGTGGCCGAGCACCGGAGGGCCGAGATGGGCGAGGCGATCCCGGAGGGCAGCCAAGTCTGCGACCAGCGCTCGATAACCAGCCTCGATCGACCGGATCTGCTCTCTGGATTCGGTCACCCGCCGCTCCAACTCGGCGACGTCGTCGGTGGCCTGCTGCAATGCTTTCTCGGCTGCCTCGATACGGTCCAGTTGTTCGTCGAGCGCGTCGGGGTCGGGAACGACCGGCGAGGCGGTCAGTTGAAGCTCCAACAGGTCGATGCGTTCGGCTTGGCGTTCCAGCTCCGCCCGAGTTGCCTGTTCCCGTCCCTCGGCCTTGGCCAATTTCCGGCTGACCGACCGGGCCCGGTCTTCCAGCTTTCGCCTCACTGTCTCCGCTTCGGTGGCGACCTCGGCCGAGTCGTGTTCGGGAATTTCGGTGACGTCTTGATCACAGACCGGACACGGCTCGCCGATGGTCAGCTCCCGTCGCCACCCCGAGGCATCGGCCGACAACCGGGCGAGCCGGGCTTGTTCTTCGGCTTGGCCCAGAGCGGCGTCTGAACTTTGACGTTCCTGGCCGAGGCTGGCGACGGTCGAAATCAAGTCGTCGCGCTGGGCTTTGAGCTGCTTGACGTCGGTTCGGGCGGTGCTGAGCTGATCGACCACCGATTGGGTTCGCACCAGATGGGCCTTGTCCGGGAGTTCATCTAGTTGAGCGGCAACCCGGTCGCGCTCGATTCGAGCCGTCTCGGCTCGGCTCTCATAGTTGGCCAACTCGCCGGTCGCCGCCTCGAATCGGGCATCGATCTCACCAAGCTCGGCCGGAACGTCGATGGTGGTCAGCATCTCGGTGGCAGCATCGATGGTGGTGACCCGTGAACGTAGAGGATCGAGCTGGGCATCGAGCGTTCGTAGTTCAACGGCGACCGTCTCGGCCGCCGCCCTGCCTTGGGCCTGCTCCTCGACGACGGCTTTCAACTTGGCCAGATCATCGTCGTTGATCGGTGGCTGTCGGTCGCGCTGCTCGATCAGGATCTCGGCCTGCTGGCGGGCCTTGGTAGCGGCTCGCCTGGCCAACCGGCCCATCTGCTCGTAGATCCCCAAATCGAGCAGCCGTTGCAGCAGTTTGTCCCGGTCGGCTCGATCGTCTCGGAGGAAGGCGGCAAAATCGCCTTGGGGCAAGACGATGGTTCTGGTGAATTGCCTGAAGTCGAGGCCGAGGAGTTCTTCGATTGCCCGGTTCAGTTCTCGTACGTCACCGGCGAGCACGGTCGTCTCGATATCAGCCTCATCGGTTGGTGGTCGATCCACCACTTCGAGCCGGGCCTCTTTGGTGGTGGCTGACTCGCGCTCCCCGCCCTTGGTACCGCGACGGCGGACGACCCGGGTGGCGATGTAGGTCCGGCCCCCGAGCTCGAAATCGAGCCGTACCTTGGCCTCGACCGACAGCTGGTGGATGACGGGGGCGACCCGGTTGTTGTTGTCGTAGCGGGCGACCGCACCGTAGAGGGCGAACGTCATCGCGTCGATCAGCGTCGACTTGCCGGCACCGGTTGCTCCGGTAAAGGCCACCAGGTCGAGTCCGTCGAGGTCGAGCGTTACCCGATCACGGAACGTGGAGAAGCCGTGAAGCTCCAATCTCGACGGCCTCATTCCTCCACTCCCCCATCCCCATGTGAGCCAGTATCTAAAACACTGCTTGAAACACCGCCTGAACCAGTGTCTGAAACACAGCCTGAACCAGTGTCTGAAACACAGCCTGAATCAGCCTCGAGGGCTTCTTCTTGCAGCTCGGCGAATCGCTGTTCGAGCCGCCGGTCGGCGATGCCTTGCTCTGAGAGGTAGTCGGCGAACATCTGCGTTGGCTCTCGACCATCCCGCCGGCGGCTTGGGGTCGACACGGTAGTCTCTGAATCGACTCGGACGTCGACAACCCCCGGTCCGAGCAGCTCCCGTACCTCATCGGCAAGACCGACCCGACCAGGCTCGACAACCCGAACCCGCAACCAATCATCCCCCGTCTCGCCGGCAAACGACGCCAGCTCGGCCACGGTGCCGGTGAGCGTTCGAAGTCGCCGACCCGACTGGAGGACGGCGGGACGAACTTTGGCCGGGATACCCGGCTCGGCTTCGACGATGTTGACCTGCTTCGATTGCTCTTGCTCTCCGAAGTCGAGCTGCAGCGGCGATCCACAGTAGTGAATCGCCGTCGGGCCGAGCATCTGTTGTGCTCGATGAAGGTGACCGAGAGCGACATAGTTGGCGGTCGACGGGAAATCGACGGTCGACATGGCGTATTCGTCGACGATATGTGCAGCCCGTTCCCCTCCACCAAGGCTGCCGCCGTGCACGAAAGCGTGGGCCACCACGAGATTGACGTGATCGGCGTCGAACTTGGCACACAGTGCGGCAACCACCCGCTGCATCCGGTCGGCGTAGGTCTGAGCATTCTCAAAGCCGGCGTTGACCATCAAGTCGGCGGCTCGGACGATGGCCCGCTGGGACACGAACGGCAAGAGGGCGACGCGGGCGGCTGCGCCGCTCTCGGCCTTGACGATGACCGAGCCGCCATCTTCCGGGCCCCGGGCCTCACCGACCATGTGGATGCGACCGAGCTTGAGTAACGGCCCGATGGCTTCCAACCGTCGGGGGTTGTCGTGGTTTCCTGCGATGGCCACCACCGGTGCGATATCTGCCAGGTCCAGCATCGCCCGATACACGATCCGCTCGCTCTCGGGGGTTGGAGCTGCCGTCTCGTACAGATCGCCGGCGACGACGACGAGGTCGACGTTTTCCGATTCAGCTATCGATATCACTTCGTCCAGCACGGCGCGATGCTCGTCGGCTCGGCTTTGGCCGCGGATCTTCTTACCAACATGCCAGTCCGAGGTGTGCAACAACTTCATCTGCGTGGGCCTTAGTGGTAGTTAGGAGGTAAGGCCGGAAAAGGGATCGGCCTCAGCGGCCTCGATCTTGCCAGTTTCTGACGCAGACGCGCCGCCTCCGCCGATTGGAGACCGTCCAGCTTCGGCCGGTCTTGTGGCCCACGCTGGAAAGGGAAACTCGACAAGCAACGGTACCGGAAGGCGGGGCTGAGACAGGTACATGGATCCCGGTTTGAGAATGGTGGCCCTGGCCCGAGCGACGGCGGGGAGGAAACCGTACTCGTCGCGCCGAGCTTCGGCCGCGTCGAGACGGCCGACCACTCGAATGGCGCTATTGGCCACGACCCGCCGTTCCACTTCGCTGGCGGTCTGTTGGGCGCCGATCAGGATGATCCCGAGGGACCGACCTCGTTCGGCAACGTCGAGCAGGATCTCTTTGATCGGGCTCGATGAGTCGCGAGGTGCGTACTTGTTCAGCTCGTCGAGCACCACGAACTGCAGCGGCTTTGCCGATCCGCTCGCCTCTTTCGCCTCAAATGCTTGGCGGAGTACCACACCGACGACAAACCGCTTCGCCCGGTCGTGGAGCGAGTGGATGTCGACGACGGTTACCTGGTGCTGGTCGAGGTCGAGGGCATGGTGTTGAGCGTCGGCAATGTCGGCTCGTAGTAGGTGTTCGACATGGCGACGGGCCGACGCCAGCCGTCGGATGAACGCGTTTATCGTGCCGGAACCGACCGCTCGACCTGTCCACCGAGGGTCGGGAGATTGGTCTGCGTCGGTTGGGCTCAGCTTGTCTTCCAGGGCGTCGACCAGGTCGGCGAACGTTCGAACCAGTCGATTCTCGAAACGGACGGCCCCGTCGTCTGTCCCTTCCAGTTGGGCCAGTTGGGCCGTCACCGACTGAACGACGATGGTGTACTGCTGGCGCTCGTCCTCAGCGTCGGCGAACAAGAACGGCAGCAGCCGCTGGTGGCAAAAATCGGCCAGGGTCCAGAAGAACGGGGCCACACCGGTTTTCCTTGACCCGGTCGCCGGGGTGGCATTCGGGTCGCCTTTCCGGGGAGGCGCCACTATGCCAACGTCGCGGAACGGCGCCGGCGTGAGACCGAGTGCCTTGTAGCGACGGCCCTGGTCGACACCGTCGGCTTGGGAATCGAGCGATCGATTCGGATAATCGAGGAACAGCAGATCCTCGCCTTTGACGTTGAAGATCAACGCTCTGGTGTTTGCCGACTCGGCACCGAGCGCCCCCGAGGTGAACATCGAGTACAACAAGAAGGTGGCATAGCTCGTCTTGGTGGCCACGCCGGATATTCCAGAGATATTGATGTGGGCGCCTTTTGTCCCGTCGACAAAGTCGAGATCGAGGAAGATCGGTTCGTCGCTTCTGGACAGCCCGGCCGGGAGCTTACGATCGACCGAGTCGAACGAGAGGGCGGTGTCTCGCTCATACTCGGTCGCCAGCCGCACCGGTGATCCTGGGGTCGGTGGCAACAGGATCTCGGGTTCGAATCGCGTCGGTTGGATAAGTGCCGCCTCGGACACCTCCCCGGGAAGAATCCCTTCGGCGATAAGAAAAACGTCGCTTTGGAAGCTGGCCCCCTCATGGCGGGCCCGGACTTGGCCTACCACGCCATAGATGTCCACCTGCTCTCCGGTCGGCAACACTCGTTCTAAGGCGACCACATCATCGAGTTGCAGCGTGTGACCGGGCGCCACGGCGACCCAGAACTCGAGAGGGGTTGCGTCGTCGACACCGATCACTCGGCCGACCATCGGTTGTTGGGGGCGGGCAGCCATGACTCATGAACTTACTCGGAACTCACCCGAAGTTGATCGAAATCGGCGCCGGATCCGGGCCGATATGTTTCACCTGCGTGAACAGTGTCGTGATGCACTTCAGGGTCGGTCGGAAAAGCGCGATTCGAGGTCGGTGATTTCGGGAAGGCCGATCGCGTCGGTGAACGTCTCGAAGGTCGGTAGGTCGCCGAGAATTTCGGCCGGCGTACCGTCGGCACGGATCTTGGTCAAAATGTGTTGCATCGCTTTGGTGGCAGCGAGCAGGGTGGAGATCGGCATGATGACCATGGCGTACCCGAGTTTGGCGATCTCGTCACCGGTCAACGGGGGTGTCTTCCCTCCTTCAGCCCAGTTGAACAGCAGGGGAACGTCGCGGAGGGCGGCCGCTACCGCTTCGACTTCGGCCTGGTCTTGGAGCGCTTCAACAAACAGTACGTCGGCGCCGGCGTCGCGGGCCGACCGGGCCCGGTTGAGGGCCTCATCGAGTCCGAGCGGGGCCCGGGAATCGGTCCGGGCGATGAGGAGGAAATCGGGGTTGGATCTGGCCTGAACCGCGGCCTCGATCTTCGCCGCGAACGCTCCGGTCGACACCACCTCCTTGCCTTCCATGTGTCCGCACTTCTTGGGCAGTACCTGGTCCTCAAGGTGGATTCCGGCAACGCCGGCTTGTTCATACAACTGGACGGTTCGAATGACGTTGATCGGGTTGCCGTACCCGGTGTCGGCGTCGGCGATGACCGGAAGATCGGTGGCGGCCACGATCCGGCGAGCGTGATCGACCATTTCGGTTAGTCCGAGCAGTCCGACGTCTGGCCGGCCGAGCAGCGAGGCCGATGCGCCGAACCCGGTCATGTACACCGCGTCGAATCCGGCTTGTTCGATGAGGCGAGCGCCGAGGGCGTCGTAGCAGCCCGGAAGCAGCACCGGGCCCGGTTCGGCCAGCAGTTGACGAAACCGGGCGGGGCCATCGGTGGACGGACGGAGAAGATCGGCCATGAACCAAGTTAACCACTCCGACTACGATGCGACGTATGGCATCGGGACAAGCCGACGACGGGGCGGTCGACGCGCTCACCCAAGCGAGCTACGACGCCGCTGGGTTCGGGCGATCGACCGAGTTCGGTCAGCGTCCCGTGTTGTTGGTAGTCGATATGTGCCAGGCGTATTTCACCGACGGGTCGCCCCTCGATCTCGGGCAGCCCGACATCTGCGAGGCGGCCGGCGAGTTGGTCGGGCACGCTCGTGATGCGGGGGTGCCCGTGGCCTGGACTCGGGTCGAGTACGAGCCGGGAGGCGCCGATGGCGGCGTCTGGTACAAAAAAATCGGCGTGCTGTCTTGCTTCGACCGAGGTAACCCACTCGGTGATTGGGTTCCTGGTCTCGCCCCGGTCGACGGTGAACTCGTGGTGACCAAGCAACACGCGTCCGGCTTCTTTGGGACCGACCTCGCCGACCAACTCCAAACGATGGGGGCCGATTCCCTCCTGTTGGCCGGTGTATCGACCAGCGGTTGTGTCAGAGCGACAGCAACCGATGC
>CALIFY010000046.1 GCA_938021675.1 uncultured Acidimicrobiales bacterium | reverse complement strand
ATTCTCCAGCACCGCCAGACGATCCGGTCAGATCCCCGACCGTGGTGGTGAACGTCGCTTCGGAATCGCTGGGTGCGGCGCTGAAACCTTCTGGACCGCGGGCAACCGCAGCATCGCCAAGCCGGCCGGGGGCCGGATCGGAGCCAGCTACCGGGCCGGGACCATCAACCGTGGTCGAGCCGACGGGGGCCGGATCAACCGGAGACGGATCAACTGGGGCCGGATCAACCGGGGTCGGATCGGACGGTGGACCGTAGCCCTCGGGCCACCATTTGGCGTCGGCTGCTTGATACCAGCCGTCGGGCGGCGGCCACTCATACTGGTTTTCGTCCCAAGCGGTATAACTGTCCTCAGTCACAGCATTCCTAGTCTGTCGCCTCTGTACTGCAATCCTAGGCGGCTCGTCACCGGCGCACGGCTGTCAAGACCGTGTCCGACCATCGGACTGTCTCATCGAACGATCTGTCCGAGAACGTACGATCTCGAAACATGCTACGGCCGTAGCCATCGCTACGTTCAGACTATTCAACCGCCCGGCCATAGGAATCGACGCGGTGGTAGCGACCCGTTCCCGAACCAAACGGGAGAGGCCGGCGCCCTCAGCGCCCAGAACAAGGGCAATCGGCCCATCGATCGGACCGGGTAAGTCAAAAATTGAATGGCTAGCGCCCCCGTCGAGTCCCACGGTCAAAATTTCTCGCTTGTTGAGCTCCAAGATGGCCGCCGGTATTCCCGGAGCCATGGCCATCGGCACATGCTCGACGGCGCCAGCCGCCGTCTTCGTTACCGTCGGGGAGACATGAGCGGAACGATGGCGACCGAGCACAACGCCGGTCACCCCGGCGCACTCGGCGGTCCGTAGCATGGCACCGAGATTGCCGGGGTCGGTGATGCCATCGAGCACGAGCAAGAACGCGGCAGGATCGTCGAGCAACCGATCGAAATCGGCTTCGGCTAGCGGCTCTGCACGGGCAACTACGCCCTGATGGGACTCGGTCGCCGCCTCGGCCGAAAGCCGACGCCGCGTCATGACCCGAAGCGGCACGCTCAGCTCGTTTGCCAAGTCCCGAATGTCGACAAGGATCTCGGACTCGGCCACATCGTCGACGAGCAACACTTCTTTGACCCGACGTTTGTCGGCCAATAGCAACTCTCGAACGGCCTGCCGACCCTCGACCTGATCTCCACCGAGCCCTTTTCGGGAACGCTTCCGCCGGGGACCACCGGCACCGCTCGAACCCGAGCTACCCGCGTTGGCCGGTGCGCCCGCTTGTCTTGCTCTGGGAGAGCCCCCAACGGCACCGCTTGTCGCACGGCGCCCCTTACCGGAGTTTGTCCGTCCAGAGGCCCCACTCCCGCCTTGGCGCCGCTTGGGCTGTCGTCGTCCGCTCATGAACTGAACTCCTGATCCTCGGGATCGATCGGACCGCCCGATGCCGATCCGTCATACAGCAGAGCGACGGCATGGCTGTGAACCGCGTCGCCAAACGATTCGACCCCTTCGCTCCTCTTGCCCTTGACCGTTACCGGCGCCCCGGCCGCTTCGCTCAGGCGCTGTTGCATCTCCAAACGGACAGGTGAGATCTTCGGGCGGTCGGTGACGACGGTGCAATCTACGTTGATGACCCTCCACCCGGCGGCCCGGGCTCTGGTGGTCGCCGTGGCCAAAAGGTCGAGGCTGTCGGCACCAGCGAGCGCCTCATCCGTATCGGGAAACAACTGTCCAATGTCACCGAGGCCAGCCGCTCCGAGCACCGCATCGGTGCAGGCGTGAGCGATAGCGTCTGCATCGCTATGGCCTCGAAGACCGCGATGATCTGCGAAGTGGACCCCGCCGAGCACCAGCGGATCGGACTCATCGTCGCTCCACGGGTGGACGTCGAAACCAAAGCCGATTCGGAGCCGGGATGGGTCAAAACCGACCTCATTCACCGAAGTTCCTCCACCGGATCGTCGACCAGTACAGCCTCAGCGGTCGCCAAATCGTGGGCAAACGTAATTTTTATGTTGGTGGCGGCGCCATCGACGTGGACTACCGATTCACCGACCGCTTCGACCACGGTGGCATCGTCGGTAGCGTCGAGTTGTGCCCCATGGGCCCGTTTCAGCACGTCGATCTCGAAGCCTTGGGGGGTTTGGACCGCGACGAGGTGATCCCGATCGACCTGAGCACCGTCGACCGAACGGATGGTATCGGTAACAGGCACCACCGGGATGACGCCGGATGCCCCATCGAGGAGCGCGTCGACCACCCGCTGCACCACAGCGGCCGACACAAGCGGTCGAGCGGCATCGTGGACCAGCACGTGGGTGGCGGTCGCCGGGACCGCACTAAGCCCGGCTCTGACCGAATCAGACCGAGACGCCCCACCGGAGACGAGGCGGTGCACCCCCAAAGCCGTGGGATCGCCCAGTTCGGGCGGGCCGACCACGATGACCCCCTCAACAAACGTTGAAACCGCAGCCACCGACCAGTCGATGACCCGGCGACCGCCGAGAGGGGCAAGCTGTTTGAGCGATCCGTACCGACGTCCGAACCGATTTCCGGTTCCTGCGGCGACCACGATGGCCCAAATTTCCATACGTTGACGATACCGGGCCAGAACAGCGCCTCCCGGACCGAAAACAGGCCCCGATCGCCCAACAAAGGGAAGTCATCTGCATAGCCGATCGGTAACATTCTGAATCGGATTGGCACACCGTGTGTCGCGCTGCGCCAACCATCGTCTACCTTTTGATCATGGTCGGAATCGAACACCTCAAGAATGTCGAACTTTTCCGCGACCTGGACGACGCCTCGCTCGACGAATTGGCGCACCGGAGCGAAAGTCGTCGATTGCAACGGGGTGACGTATTGTTCACCGAAGACGACGAGCCCAGTGAACTGTTCGTCGTGGTCTCCGGTCGGCTAGCGATGGTCAACCGGTCGATCGATGGGCGGGAGTCCGTCGTCGCGTTAATGGAACAGGGCGACCTGTTCGGCGAGATGCCGCTGTTCGACGACCAACGTCGATCGACGGACGGCCGCAGCCTTGAGCCCTCCGAAGTTATCGCCATCCCATACGAGCCGGTCCGCAAGCTCTACAGCGAACAACCGGCCTTGCTCTGGCGGGCTGTCGGCCTCCTGGCCAGTCGTCTACGAGTCATGGATGGCGTACTGGCCGACTCGGTGTTTCTCGATGTGACCGGCCGGACAGCTAAGCGTTTGCTGGAGATCGCCGGCGAGTCCGACGATTTTTCACTTCCAGTCACACAAGAAGAACTGGCGGGCATGGTCGGGGCGAGCCGAGAACGGGTCAACAAAGCCATCGCCTCCTTCGTCAAGCTGGGTTGGATCGAGCAACGAGACCGCCGATACCACATCCTCAACCGCGATCAGCTCGAACTCCGCGCCCGGTAGCGACACAGGCCCCAAGACCGGCCTATACCGCGATATGGCTTATGGCCCGAGCCCAGGCATCGGTCGCATCGCGAGCTCGGTGCGCCGGCAGCGATGGGTCGTGAACAAACCCATGTTTCGCCCCGTCATACCGCACAACGGGCACCTGTGCTGCCTCCAGCTCATCGATATCGGCGGGTGACGAATACTCATCCTCGGTGCCAACGACGGCCATGACGTGAGCCGGGTCGGCGGCGTGTCGGAGTAACTGCAGCGGTTCTCGTTGGCCGGGGCCGCGCCACGACTCGGGCACCTTTACCATCCCATAGAAGCTCACAAGCCGGTCAAAGCGGTGCGAGGCGGAACTTTTAAACGCGTACATACCGCCAACAGAAAACCCGATGAGGGCGACGGGCTCTACTTCCAACCGGTTGGCGGCATCGACGAGATCACCGACAACGTCATCGTCTACGAGCTTGCTCATTACCGCCAGCCGTTCTTCGGTCTCGCCGGTGACGAAGTGGTGACCGCGGAACGGATCGACCACAATCACGTGCCAGCCGTGGGTAAACGACAACCTCGCTGCCATCTCATCGAACAGGGCCCGTCGACCATTGATGTCGGGGGAAATAACCACACCACGCTTGGCTCCGATGCTGGCATGAAGGTCTGCCAATGCACCCGAAGACAGTTCGATTTCCACTGAGCTCCTTTGTGTGCGTTCGACCGTGCGGCGGCTCGGGATCCTTTGCTCAAGTATCGCAGGATCCTGTGCCCAAACGGACAGGGAGGTGTCAGTATTGGTCGATTATTGAGTCGCCCGCCAACCGAACGACGCCATCCTTCAACGCCTTAGCTCGTGCCGGCCCGATTCCGTCGACCGCTTCCAAGTCGGCGACCGACGCACCGATGATTTTTCTGAGACTCCCGAACTGCTCGACAACCCGCATGACGTGGATCTCGTTGACCCTCGGCAGCTTCGACAGCAATCGGAATCCACGAGGTTCTCGCGATTCATCGAGATCGCCTCCGGCCCTGGTGAGGTGCAGGTGGCGGGCCAGCTGCTCATCGTCGAACAACGCATCGTCATCTAACTCGGCCATGGCCGCCATTGCTTCGCGGGCATCGAGATCGGTATCGGGCTGCAGGTAGTCGATGATCAGCAAACGACGATCGTCTTCAACGCCGACCATCAACTCCTCCAGTTGGAGGCGGACCAAACGCCCATCGGAGCCAAGCTCGATCAGGTTGTGTTCAATCTCGGTCGAGATGCGAACCACCATCTCGGTCCGCTGCAAGACCTCGACAACGTGGCGCATCGTCACGAGATCTTCGACCTCCAAAGCAGATAGCTTCCGAGAGACAACATCGAGCCTGGCCCGGTATCGCTCAAGGGTCTGAATCGCCTGATTCGATCGCTCCAGCAGGCGGCTGACAGACAACACCTGATGGTTCTTCTCCCCGACGTACACGTGAATCTCCTTGCGAGATTCCGATACGGCGATTACCGGCAAGTTGAGGGACCGAGCGACACGTTCTGCCGTACGATGCCGGGTGCCGGTCTCCGAAGTTGGGATGTTTGGGTTCGGGACCAGATGGACATTGGCTCTTGCGATCCGACTCAGGTCGGCGGCCAGAATAATTGCGCCGTCCATCTTGGCCAGTTCCGACAGCCGCTGGTGGGAAAACGCCGCGTCGAGCAAGAACCCGCCGGAACAGATATTGAGCACGTCCGACCCGTCGCCGATAACTATCAACGCTCCCCGACTGGACGACAGGATCCGGTCCAGCCCGAATCGCAGGGGCGACCCGGGGGCGACCTGCGACAATGCTTGGGAAAGCGCCAAGTCGGGTTTGGGCTCCATATCTTTCCATCGTAGACGACCTTGCAACGATGGGCCGGGCCCCGACCGATGAGGAAAAAGCCATCACCGACGACCCGATTGCGCTGGAACCTCTTGTGGGACGGCGGCCAACGCCTCGCCGATCGTCGCCGCTCGAAGAAGCCGAAGGCCGGTCGGCCCATCGGGAGCCGAGGCGGGGACCACCGCGGTTCGAAACCCCATACGAAAGGCCTCTTGAAGGCGGTGCTCCAACTGCGTGACCGAGCGAAGTTCTCCACCAAGCCCGATCTCGCCGACCGCTACGACATCGGGTGCCACCGGTTGACCGTCGATGGCCGACGCAATCGCTACCGCGATCGCCGCATCTCCGGCCGGTTCGGTAACCTCGGCGCCCCCTGCGGCCGAGACGAACAAATCGCAGCCCTGGGTTCGGTAACCGGCCCGGCTGGCCAGGACGGCAGACACCATGGCCGCCCGCCGACCGTCTATGCCTTGAACCGTGGTGTGACCAGGCCGACCCGATGTGTCGACCGCCAACGCTTGCATCTCGATCAGTACCGGGCGCCGACCAGACAGGGTCGGCACCACCACCGAACCGGCAAGACCCGATCGACGGTCGCGAAGGTAACGATCGGACGGATCGGGGACAGCGGCCAACCCATCACCGGTCATGTCGAAGATCCCGACCTCGTTTGTCGGCCCAAAGCGGTGCTTCAGAGAACGGAGAAACCGCAGCTCTCCGTGAGGCTCGCCATCGAACTGAAGGACCGTATCGACAAGATGTTCGAGTACCCGCGGGCCAGCGATGGCCCCATCTTTGGTCACGTGGCCGACCAACAATGTCGAGATGCCGAGACGTTTCGATGCCTCGACCATTCGACCGGTCACCGCCTTCACCTGCGACACCGAACCCGGATGGCTCTCGACCGCCGGATCGCGAAGCGTTTGAACCGAATCGATGACGAGTAGCTGAGGTCGATGGGCCTCGGCCTCGGCTACCACCGCCTCAGCGCAGACATCATCGATCACCAGCAGAGAAGACGGCACGGTGCCGAGACGGGCCGCCCTCGCCGCTATCTGCGACGGCGCTTCCTCCCCCGCCACCAACAACACCCCTGCCCCCGCCGAGGCCACCGCAGCGGCCAACTGCAAAGTGAGTGTCGATTTGCCAACCCCAGGCTCCCCCGCCAGCAACGTGACCGACCCCGGCGTCAACCCACCACCGAGGACGCGGTCTACCTCGTCGACCCCCACCGGGAACGGCAACGCCATATCTCGATCGACCGAAGCCAACGACTCGGCCCGAGAGCTACCACCCCCGGGCCCCGAGCCCGAGCGAACGGTTGAACGAGTGGCCGAGGGTTGCGCTACCTCGCTGACCGAGGCCCAAGCTCGACAACTCAAACATCGACCCGTCCAACTAGGAGACTCGGCCTCACACTCTCGGCAGACATACACGCGACGGGTCTTTGCCATAGTGGCCAAACCTAGTTACCCGGTGTGACGGTCAACCACCGCCCCCAGTTCGAGCGTGCACATCACCACCGCTAGTGTCGGCGTGATGTCGATTCGCGCCGACGAGCGTCGTACCTCGATGTTCGTCATCTTGGTTTCGACTATGACGGCATCCTCGTTCCAAATTTTCGCCCTAGCCGTGCTGGCGGCCGACATCATCGACGACCTCGGAATCAGCCGCACCGGGCTCGGCCTCCTCGGTTCATTGAACACCGCCGTCGGCGCGCTGAGTTCCCCGGCCATCGGGCGGATCACCGACCGCATCGGACCTCGCCGTGCCGTCGTCATCGTCCTCGCCTTGAGCGGGCTCGGGATGGGAATCATGGCCCTGTCGACAACCATCGCGGTGCTGTCCGTTTCCGCCGTCGTCAGCGGCATCCCCCAAGGTTGGGGAAACCCGGCCACCAACGCCCTGATCGCCGAGCAAGTGCCCGAGGGGGCGCGAGGCACCGTCACCGGCATTAAGCAATCCGGGGTGCAGCTCGGTATCTTCATCGCCGGATTGACCCTCCCCACCCTGTCGCTCCTCCTCGGATGGCGAGGAGCGATGTGGGGCTTTTCGGCGCTGTTCGCGGCCGGAGCGGTGGCGGTCGGACTGCACCTGGGTCACCATCGCCACCGCGCCCCATCGCCGATCGAACAAGCCACCACCGGGCCGGACTCAACCGGACCGGCGACCGACCCCTCCGCCGGACACGGCGACGGACACGGCGACGGGGACGGGGACGGGTACCCGACCGATGGATCGGCGATCGATCACTCGCAGCTCGGCCTTCCCCGCTTCGTCTGGTTGCTGGCGTTGTATTCGTTCAGCGCGGGGACAGCGGGCGGAGCCATCGGCCGTTTCTTCCCGCTCTGGGCCCACGAAGAGGTCGGCCTGTCAACCGTCGTAGCGGGCATCCTCGTCGGTCTGAGTGGGCTGATCGGCATCGTGGCCCGCATCATCGCCGGCCGTGCCGCCGAACGATGGATTACCCCGCGGCGACTGCTGAGCCTGTTGGCCCTCGTCGGCGCCGCGTACTGCCTCGCCCTGGCCGTCACGACGACGGTCGGCGCCTGGATCCTCTGGCCGGCGGCAATCCTAAGCGCGGTCGGGATCTCCGCCTGGAACGCCGTCGCCATGCTGGCCACCATTTCAGCCGTACCTCGCCATGCCGCCGGCCGGGCCTCAGGCATCGTGATGTTCGGCTTCCTCGGTGGGCTGACCGTCGGCTCGCCCGTCGCCGGATGGGCCATCGACCGCTGGGACAGCTATCAGCCGGTGTGGGCCTCGGCCTTGGCCCTCACATTGTTCTCCGCGGCGGTGATGGTCCGACCCCGGGCCGCCCAACACCACAGCGAGGCCACATCAAGCCCCGAGTAGTATTCTCGGTTATGGCCAACGCTCAGTTCAACCCTCCTGGGCTCCACAGAGTTGCCGCCATACGACGCTCGGGCCGGCCCGGTGCCGATCTCCACCGCTTCAGCGAGGCGTGACTCCCCGAATGTTTCTTTCTCGTCCTCCCCGCCATCCACACCTGGTCGGCCTTGTCGATCGGCTGTGGTGGGCGGCACCGCAACCCGGTGGCGAGGTCCAGGTCGAGTGGGTATTGCCCACCTGTCGATCACAACTGATCTTGTCGCCGGCCGGATCGGTCTTTGTCGGGCCGAAGGTGCGAGCCGAACGCATCGAGCGACGGACCGATGCGACGGTGGTTGGCGTCTCATTGGTTGCTGGCACCGAGTCTGCGTTCGTGGAGAGCCGTGGCCGAGAGACCCGCGGCCTCACCATCTCGCTCGATGCGGTCATGTCACTCGGATCGCTGGCGGACCGACTGGCTGAACGGAACGGCACCGAGGCGATAGACCTCGCTGAGACCGAGCTCGTCGCCTGGCTCAGCCCAGCGCCGCTCGTACCGGCGGTGCTCGCCGCTGAGCGGGCCGTTCGGAGCGGGGCTCGGTCGACCAACATCGCGGCATCGCTCGGCGTTGATCGTCGCAAACTCGTGCCCGAATTTCGTCAGATGGTCGGGGTGACACCGAAGCACTACGAGCGAATTTGCCGTTTCAACCGCACGGTCGCCGCGGCCCGTACCCCCGACGCGGCACCGCTGGCAACAATCGCCGCCGTCCAAGGGTTCTCCGACCAAGCACACCTCACCCGCGAAATCGTTCATTTCGCACAGACCAGGCCGTCGCTCATCCACCGAGACGGAACCGGCATGGTCAATCATGTTGCGTCCGACAAAATCTTCAAGACCTAGTCCAACACGCATGTGAGGATCGGCCAATGACCTCTTTTGACCTTCACCCCCGTCTGGTTGTGGACGATGCCGCCGCCGCCATCGACTTTTACGTGACGGCGTTCGGCGCCACAGAACGCATGCGATTCGCTGCGCCGGACGGCAAGATCGTCCAAGCCGAAGTCCAGATCGGTACCGCCGTGATCGCACTCACCGAACACGACGGTGATTGCAATCTGTCACCATCCCACTTCGGTGGCTCACCGTTGCTGTTGACCATCACCGTCGATGATGCCGATGCGGTCGGCGACGCGATGTTGCGCGCCGGGGCCACCGTAGTGATCCCGATCGATGACCGGTTCTACGGTCGCCGAGAGGGACGCCTCCAGGACCCCGCCGGCCATCTGTGGATCGTCAGCCAACATCTCGAAGACCTCACCGACGACGAAATAGCACAGCGGATGACCGCTGGCTGACTCATCGTTTCGGCGGATGTAGACGAAATGAGCTACGGCAGCCGGGGTCTCGACTTAGCCCAACGAGCCGTCGACCGGGGCCGGATCCTCCTCCACACCGATCTCGAATCCTCGGAGTAGGTCGTGTCCCCGGGCATCGGCCCGATCACCATCGGCACTAAACCACGCGGTCCCGAATCCGTATTCACGGGCCGCGTCGAGCGTTTCCAGGTCGTCGTCGACAACCAGAATCGACGATGGCGCCTCGCCGGTTACCCGCCGCAGCACTTCGAACAGCGGAGCGTCCGGTTTACGAACTCCAACCGAACCACTCACCACCCAAGGATCGATGAGAGCGCTCAGGCTATGCCCGGCCCGCAGCTTCATGGCCCAGACCACCGAGTCGTTCGTGATACACGCCACCCGCACACCCTGATCGCGCAAGGACCGAAGATACCGAACGACCCCCGGCATCAGCTGGTGGGTCGACAGGTAGGCCGAGTCGAGGTCGTTCGGGTCACCGGCCACCCCGACCGCTTTCCAGAAATCGGCGGGGGTCATTCGACCGAGACTCAACAACCGAGCTTTAGCCTCGATGTCCTCATCTGGCACGACGGAACCGCGTTCCCTGACAAACGGGACAAGAAGCCGGCGAACATCATCGCCCTCCTTGTAGAGCACGCCCATGCCGTCAAGGGCCACCACGCTATACAGCGGGCCCTCATCAACAACCGCCTCGGGCTGTTCGGGTTCGGGGCCCGGTTCGGGCTCCACCACCCGCGACAACGCCAAATCTGGTCGACGCAGTCGACCTCGGGCGTCGGCCTGCGCCCGCACTCGGGCTGTCGGCGTCGTTCGACGCCGGGAACTGGGAATCCTGAGGAGTTGAGCGAACGCCACGAGCGCCGCCAACACGAGGGCGACGACGGCTACCCCTCGCAGCACCTGCGCTGACTGGGCCCGGCGTGTCGACCGCAGTTCGACCTCGACCGGGTCGGTCTCACCGAGGTTGAGATCCCACATGGCCCCATCGGTGGTGAGAACACCAGTCGCCGCCTGCTCCTGCAACTCACCGGGCAAGACGACGGTCAGCCGAAAGTTGAAGTCGCCCGGGGTTGCGCTATATGGCGGCGAAGTGACAATCGATTCAACCGTCCGTCCCAGCGTCTGCTGCAGGCCCGGGTCATCGAACCCGGCGAGCCCGGTCGTCGGATCGAGCTCGCCGGTCACTACGTAGTCGACGCGCCCAAACGACTGTTGACGAGCCAAAGAAAAATTTTGGAAGACACTATCTGAACCGGCCAGTTCGTCGATTACCTCGGCGAACTGGCCGGGAGTCCCAAAGGTCTTTGACGCTTCAATCGTGGTACGGCCCGACTCGTCGACCACCGGGGGCACGATCGTCCAATCGGCGTCAGCCAAATCCCGCAGCGGCAGCCCACCAGAATCGAGACCAAGGTCGAGGATTGCCGCACTCGTCTCTTGATCGAGGAGCGCTTCGACCCGAACGACGCCCGACCCGTCTTCCTCGACGTCGACGACAACATCGAAATTGGCCTCGCACGCCGTCGTTACCAACACGGCAAGCAGCGCCAGGATTCGCACTGCACCAAGCCTGCCGGTCAACCTGCGACGAAACACCCGTTAGACACTAACGGGCTAGCGCCCGTCGGCGACGGTGTACCCGACGTCGACGAGCGCTAGTCATTCACCAAAACACTCTGTTGATGGCTACTCGCCCTGTTCTCCAGCTTCAGCCAACTCCGGGGTCGACGGTGGCTGAAAACCTTCGTGAGGTGTGAAACTGAGCGTCTTCTTGTCTTCATCGTCGGTCACAACATCGACCACGATGATCTGACCGGCCCGGAACTCCTTGTAGAGAAGTTTTTCGGACAGGACGTCCTCGATCTCGCGTTGGATGGCACGGCGCAGAGGCCGAGCACCCATGGATGGGTCGTACCCCCGGTCGGCGAGGAAGTGCTTGGCGTCCATCGTCAGCTCAAGACCAATTCCTTGACCTTCCAACTGCTCTACGGTGCGGGCGATCATGAGGTCGACGATCTCAGTGACCTCTTCACGGCTGAGCTCGTGGAAGACGATGGTCTCGTCGATCCGGTTCAAGAACTCAGGCCGGAAGTGAACCTTCAGGGCGTCGTTGACTTTCTCCTTCATCCGCTCGTAAGTCACCGCTTCATCGGTCTTGGAGAAGCCGAGGGTCGCTTTGCGGAGATCCTGGGTGCCAAGGTTCGACGTCATGATCAGCACGGTGTTGCGGAAATCTACGCTGCGGCCCTGGCTATCGGTCAGGCGTCCCTCTTCCAGGATTTGGAGCAAGGCGTTAAACACATCGGGATGGGCCTTCTCGATCTCGTCGAACAGTACGACGGAGAACGGCTTGCGCCGCACCGCCTCGGTCAGCTGACCGCCCTCCTCGTAGCCGACGTACCCCGGAGGCGAGCCGACGAGGCGAGACACCGTGTGCTTCTCCATGTACTCGGACATGTCGAGGGTGATCAGCGCCTTGTCGTCTCCGAAGAGGAACTGAGACAACGTCTTGGCCAACTCGGTTTTTCCGACCCCGGTCGGGCCGAGGAAGATAAACGACCCCGACGGACGCTTCGGGTCTTTCAG
>CALIFY010000045.1 GCA_938021675.1 uncultured Acidimicrobiales bacterium | reverse complement strand
TCAGGCAGGGGGACTCGACCAACAGGTAGAGCTCGACGACGCCATGCGCCGCACCGAACAAGAGAGCCAACGGATGTCGCGCCTCATCACCGACATGTTGAACCTTGCCAAACTCGACCAAGATCCGACCCTGACCACCCGCCCGGTCGACCTGGCTGCGCTCGCCCGCGACGCGGCCGCCGATGCGCAAGCCACCTACCCCGACCGGGTGGTCACCGCGACCGTGGCCGAAGAGTCTGTTGTGATCGAAGGCGACGAAGACTTGTTGCGACAAGCCCTAGCCAATCTCGTCGGCAACGCCATCGTCCACACTAACGTCAGCTCGGCCATCGACATTGGGCTCGGAACCGACGGTCAAGACGTGGCGCTGGCGATCGCCGATGGCGGCCCCGGGATGGCTCCCGATGTCGCAGCTAGAATCACCGAACGATTCTTTCGGGCCGATCCTTCCCGTAGCCGTCACAAAGGTGGCAGCGGTCTCGGACTAGCCATCGTCGACAGCATCGTCAGCGTCCACCACGGCACACTCCACATCGCCAGCTCGCCGGACAGCGGAACGACCGTGACCGTCACGCTACCTCGCACCACCGACCGAGAAGAGCGCCGACCGACGGCGGGACTCGGTTAAAACGCCTTCACGAGCGTGCCGGCGGTGACATGAGGAAACGTCGTGCCGTTGAAGTTCAACGGCACGGTCTGTGAGTACTGAAGTTGCATGAACTCGTGGCCATGCTCGTCGACGACCGCCTGAATGGCGAAGACGGAGTGCATCTTCGGTGTGTCGGCGTTGCTGGTGATGAACGGAATGTTGGCGATTCCCCCGTCGTCGGCGTTGGTGACGAGCAGCGTGATGGCCTGTAGTGTTTTTCCCTCCGAATAGACTTGCCGGTGATGTGTGTCGCGCAGTATCTGGTTCGGGTCGTCGACTAGCGCCTGGGTGATGGCCTCGGGTAGGGGAGCGGTGCGGAAATCGGTTGGTATGGACAGATCGAACTCGTCGAACGGGTTCTCTTCACCGACCGCCGGTGGGGTTCCACCAATTGGGTAGGGAATCGTGCTGGCCTCCGGGATGTCGGGCACGTCGGTGAACTCGTCGGCCACGGCCGCCCCGAGCGCGCACACCGCATTGCCGTGAGGGATCGTTGCCAACCGGGCGATGCTCGGCCCGGCCGCCGGATCTGACGTGGCGGGAATATTGAGCCACATGCCAGGCTCGACATGCAACGCGCCACCGGTGACCTCGTCCACTACTCGGTGCAGGTAGGTGACACCGTAGATGTCGATGTCGTCCTGGACGCTGCCGCGGTTGGTGACCGGCGAACCGATTGCGGTGAAGTCCAGAAACTCGCGAAGCAAGTTCAGTTGTAGATAGATGCCGTTCTCGGAATTTCCCGAGAAATCAGGCCGGGCGATAAGGCTGATTCCGACGCCTTGCCACGATCCAGGCAGGTCTTTCAGCGCGCCAAGCCTGCTGGCCGTCTCCGCATGGTTCGACGCTGCACGCATATCGGCCGACGTCGACATGGTGTCTATTCCGTTGTCACTCATGACCCCTCCATGGTTTACCAACTTACGAACTTATTTTTCCAATTCGAGTGCCGATCCTATGAATCGAACGAACGAAACATACCCCCCACCTTGCCGAGATGTCGAGGGAACTTTTACTCGGCGTTGTGCGGGGCATGAATTGAACATCACCGCCCTGTCGGACCCTCATGGGTATTGTGAAATCGATCGAGTCGATGCCCCTATTTCAAGAAGGTTAGAGATGGATATTGCAGGAACTTGGGACCTGGAATTATGGGATAGGTTCGACGACGACGGCTCAGCCATTCAACCGCTTGGGAGTAGCCCGAGTGGAACACTCATCTACGCCCATGATGGCGGCATGGCGGTCATGATGGCCGCAGCCGACCGGCCAAAACTCGATACCGACGACCCGGTCGGTGGTTCCCTTGAGGAGCGCGCCGATGCATATTCAAGCTGCCTTGCCTATGTCGGTCGATATCGGGTTGATGGCGACTCGGTCATACACGAATTAGAAGCGAGCCTGTTCCCGAATTGGTCCGGCACCGAGCAGACGCGCCCGTTCTTGCTCGACGAGGACCGGCTTGTTCTGCAGGTTCGAAACGAAGACGATCGGATTACCAACGAGATTGTGTGGCGCCGTCATGGCGCCGCCGCTGGCTGACAAAGCCAAAGTTACAAAGGAGGGAATATGGACCGGCTCAAAGAATTTGTCGCGGTCTCGGAGCGACTCACGGGGCACCGTCATATTGAGTTGATGGGGACCGGATCGGCCGAGGAGTACCTGCAAACCCTTCGCCGCGCCGTGCCTGAGGATCTGGTTGAGGACCTGCTGGCAACGGCCCACGACCTCGACGGCCACGAAGATGCGGTGACCGTCGAGCTGTTGGCCGACCCCCGTCTCGGCCCGGTAGCCAAGAACATCATCGTGCTCTGGTACTGCGGGACGTGGCACCAACTGAACGACGACTGGCGGCAGACCTATGGTGCCGACCCGGTGGACACCCACGTTGTGTCGGCCAATGCCTACCTGTCCGGCCTGCAATGGACGGTTGCCCGGGCTCACGCTCCGGGGGGCAACATGCAGGGCTTCGCCGCCTGGGCCGATCGGCCAGCCCCTGAGGCCGAGGCCGAACCCGAAAGGACGAACCGTTGAGCACGCCAACACACGATGTGGTCGTCGTCGGCGCCGGCGTGGCCGGTGCCGTCATGGCCAAACACCTCACCGACGCTGGCCTACGGGTCTTGATGTTGGAAGCCGGACCGGGAACCCCCCAAACCCTCGACGGGTACGAGCACCATCTCAACACGTTCTACGAAGCGTCGGCGAAAGGGCCAGAATCGGCGTGGCCAACCGCCCCCCAGGTGCCCCAACCCGACACCGCCGACCTTCGCTTCAACGACGGATACTTCGTCCAGCGGGGCCCCCAGCTCTACGGCAGCAGCTATTCCCGTCTTCAGGGAGGCTCCACGTTGCACTGGCTCGGGGTATCTCTTCGTATGCTTCCCGAGGATTTCGACATGGGAAGCCGGTTCGGGGTCGGACGTGACTGGCCGCTCCGTTACGACGACCTGGAGCCGTTCTACCGGAAAGCAGAGCTGGACCTAGGCGTGTCGGCCGACGTAGCCGATCAGCAATACCACGGCATCACCTTCGCCGACGGCTACGACTTCCCGATGAGCAGGGTGCCGATGAGTTACGCCGATCAATGGTTGGCCGATGCCGTCGGCGATCTCGAGGTGCCGATCGGCACCGAATCGGTTCCCATCCAGGTCCGTAGCTATCCCGCCGCTCGCAACTCGATGCCCCGCCCCGGCTACGGTCCGGTCGGTGCACTGGACCGGCGAGGCGATGGTCAGGTCCGGCCCGGCTTGATCGGTGAACGCTGCCAGGGCAACACCTCCTGCACCCCGATCTGCCCTGTGCAAGCGAAATACAACGCCGGCCGTACGTTGGCTCAGATCGACCCCGGCCACCTTGAAGTCCGGGCCCAGGCGGTGGCGTCAAAGATCAACGTCGATCCGACCGATGGCATGGTCACCGGGATCACCTACCAGCGGTATGACGGCAGCTCCTACGTCGAGGAGGTGGCCATCGGCAGACGGTATGTGCTGGCCGCCCATGCGGTCGAAAACGCCAAGATCATGTTGATGTCCGGACTGACCGGACCGAACGACATGGTTGGGGCCAACCTGATGGACCACCCCACCCTCTACGCCTGGGGTCTCGCCCCCGAGCCGGTGTACCCGTTCCGAGGACCGTTGTCGACGGCCGGGGTAGAAGACCTCCGCGGCGGTCCGTTCCGCTCAACCCACGCCGCCTTCCGGTTCGACGTGGCAAATGATGGATGGCGAGCTCCGACAGGGGCGCCCGACACCACGGTCACCGGCGAGGTTGACCAGGGACACTTTGGCGCAGACTTGCGACGCCGGCTGGCGACGACCCTCACCCGCCAGGTCCGCCTGTCGCTCGCCGTCGAGCAACTGCCAGACCCGGCCAATCGGATCAGCCTCGACTGGCGCTTTCTCGATCCGCTCGGAAACCCCAGACCGGCCATCAACTACCGAATCGACGAGTACACGCTCGCCGGGATGGTCGAAGCAAAACGGGTTGCCGGTGCCATGTTCTCCCGAGCCGGCATCGAAGACCGAAGTGACGATGACGTCCAGAAGTGGTTCCCCACCATCGAACACCAGGGCCAAGTCTTCTCCTACCACGGCATGGGTCACTTCGCCGGTACTCACATGATGGGAGACGACGCCCGTACCTCGGTGGTCGATCACTCCCAGCGCAGCTGGGATCACCAGAACCTGTACCTCATCGGCTCCGGGAGCTTCCCGACGATGGGGACATCCAATCCGACGCTGACCATTGCCGCTCTCGCCGTCCGTACCGCCGAAACGTTGGCGGCCGAGTTGGGCGACCTATCAGCCGGGCGAGTCGGTGCGAACGTAAGGAGCACAGACCGATGAGATTTCCCACCGGTGCCGCAACGCGAACCGATCTGGAGACCGCGGCGGAGCGGACCTACGATGCCGTGGTCATCGGCGCCGGTGTCTCCGGCGCCATCATGGCAAACGAACTGAGCACCGCCGGGAAAACGGTGTTGCTGATCGACGCCGGGCCGGGTGAAGATCTCACGGTCAAGGGCTACGAGAGTTACCTGGAGACCTTCTACCGTCAGGCGGTAAAGGACAACCAGTCTCCCTACCCCCGGAACCCGAACGCGCCGATGCCGCGAAGTGTCGACATCGGCCCTGTCGCCCCGGGCCAGCCGGAAACGTCGGGCTATCTCGTCCAGCCCGGGCCGTATATCACCGACACCACCTACACCAGGGTGCTCGGCGGTACGACGATGCATTGGGAGGCAAAGACGCCGCGATTCCTCCCCGAGGATTTCGAGATGAACACCAAGTTCGGTCGAGGCGCAGACTGGCCGATCGACTACGACGAACTGGAACCGTACTATCGGGAAGCGGAACGAGAGCTGGGGGTGGCGGCCGACGTCGACAGCCAACGGGAGATCGGCCTCCCGTTCCCGGACGACTATGTGTTCCCCATGCACGGCATACCGCTGTCGTATCTCGATCAGGTCGTCGACACCGGAATCGACGGGACCACCGTGGAGTTGGGCGGGGAACGGCTACCGCTGAAGGTTCGGCCGTACCCGCAGGCTCGCAACGGGGTCCCAAACCCGGCATTCAACGACGGGGAGGGGTACCGCCCGGTCGGCGCGGTCGGCACCCACCGGACCGACGAGGGTGAACGGTGCCAAGGCAACAACAATTGCGTACCGATTTGTCCTGTCCAGGCCAAATACCACGCGGGGAAGACGCTGGCCAAAGCCCTCCAGACCGGACGGGTTGAGCTGCTCACCCAGGCGGTGGCCTCCAAGGTCCACATCGACCCGGCCAACGGTCGGGTATCGGGCATCGAGGTCAAGGTGTACTACGACCCCGATGATCCAGCTCATGAAACGGGGATGATCACCGGTCACACGTTTGTGTTGGCCGCCGGGGCTATCGAAACAGCTCGCTTGTTGCTGGCATCGGACCTGCCCAGCACCAGTGGTCTTGTCGGTCGAAACCTGATGGATCACGCCTACCTTCTCAATTGGGCGCTGCTGCCAGAAGTGGCGGGCACGATGCGGGGAACGGTGTGTACCGGGGGGATCGTCGATCTCCGGGGCGGCGGATTTCGCTCCGGGCAGGCCGCGTTCAGCGTTGACATCCACAACGATGGGTGGGGCTGGGCGACCGGTGCGCCATATACCGACCTGTTGCACCTGGTCGACGACCACAACCTGTTCGGCACCGGGCTACGACGAGACTTGGCAACACGAATCTCCAGCCAACTGCTGCTGGCATTCATGGTCGAGGTCCTGCCAACCGAAACCAACCGGGTCACCGTGGATCCGGCATATAAAGATCAGCTTGGCAACATGCGGCCGGTCGTGTCGATGACCATCCCCGAGTACTCGATGCGGGGGGTCGCCGCCGCACGGCAAGTATCCAAGTTGATATTTCAGCGACTCGGGGCCAAAGACTTCACCCGCTACGACCCGGCGGACCCCAGCTACGTCGAATTCGACGGCGAAGGCTACGCCATCCGAGGCGGTAATCACTTGGCCGGAACCCACATCATGGGAACCAACAAACGGAACTCGGTCGTCGACGCAAACCAGCGGTCCTGGGACCACGAAAACCTGTACTTGGTCGGAGGCGGCAGCATGCCGTCCATCGGCTCCGCAAACGTGACCCTCACCCTGGCCGCGCTCTGTTACCGCACGGCCAAGTCGATGATCTCCGAGTTGAACTGACCCTGTTCGCACCCAAGCGAGGAAACTATGAGCGACACCTCTACCAATAACGACACCACAGCGAAGACCGACGACACAACATCCACGACTGCCATCACAACGATCGAGGCGCTGCACGAGTATCTCGGTCGCGCCATGCAGCTGGAACACGCAACCATCCCCCCATACCTGACGGCTCTGTACTCGTTGCATCCCCAGACGAACTCGGCAGCCAACCAGGTCTTGCGGGTGGTGGCCGTCGAAGAAATGCTGCACCTCACCAGCGTGGCCAATCTGATGAACGCGGTCGGGGGCCAAGTGGATCTCACCGCACCGGGGTTCGTTCCTGAGTTCCCGACCTATCTCCCCGACGGCGAAGAGGACTTTCAAGTCAACCTGGCCTGCTTCTCACCGGCGACACTCGAGACCTTCTTGAAGATCGAACGGCCGGCGGCCGCTCCCGACGAAGCTCGGCGGCTGATGCCGGCCCGCCGTCGAACCGACATTATGGTTACCGCTCCGGGCGATCCTGAGCTGCGGTACTACAGCATCGGTGAGTTCTACGCCGAGATCGAACGAGGATTCAACTACCTCCACGACCGGCACGGCGACCAACTGTTCTCCGGCGACCCGACGCATCAAGCTGGGCCCGAGTACTACTACTCGGGAGGCGGAGAACTACGCCGCGTCGTCGATATCGACTCCGCTCGCAGTTCGATCGAGCTCATCATCGGCCAAGGCGAAGGGGTGGGCACCGGAGCGTTCGACGCCGAGAACGAGTTGGCCCACTACTACCGATTCGAGCAGTTGAAACTCGGTCGCTATTACCAACTAGGAGACGAGCCGCATCATCCGACCGGGCCTGACTGTGAAGTGGACTGGAGCGCCGTGTACCCGACACAGACCAACCCCCGGGTCGGGGACCTGTCAGGGTTTCCCGAGCTGCAGGAGACCGCCGTCTCGTTCAATCGGTTCTACGCCGATTTCCTCGCCCTGCTCACCAAAGCATTCAACGGCGAGCCAGAGCTCCTCATCGAAGCCGTCCCGAAGATGTTCGAGATTCGGAACAAGGCCACCGTTTTGATCCGTAACCCGATCCCCGGTTCTTCGGCCACCCATTCAGCGGCCGACCCGACGCCCGATGGACCGATGCATGCCGCCCCGACCTTTGAAATGGAGTCGCAGTGATGGGACCCGACCGCCTCGATAGGTTCCTGGCGCTGTCGGCCGAACTCACCGCGTTCGACGTCGTCGAACTGGCCGGTACCGGAGAGTCCGACGCCTATTTGGCCACCGTCGACAGAATCGTCGGCACCGGCGCGGTCGATGCGCTACTCGATGCTCACACCGCCATCTCCGAACCTCCGGGGCAAGCCCGCGATCATCAGCTTCGCCACTCGATGCTCGGCGACGAGTTCTTGGGGCCGCTGGCACGGAACGTTATCAAGCTCTGGTATGTGGGGATTTGGTATCAGCTCCCTCGCAGCTGGCGTGAGGTCAACGGTGCCCGCGACGGCGACGTGACGTTCACCATCTCCGCCAACGCATACACCCAAGGTCTGCTGTGGCCCGCGGTTGGCGCCAACCCCGCCGGTGCCCGGGCACCCGGTTGGGCGTCGTGGACCGAACCTCCCCGCCTGGCCAAGCTCTGAACCGACTCGAACCCGCCTCTCGCCGAAAGTCACCACCATGCCGGAACACCGTCCCATCTATTGCAGCTTCTTCCTGTTCGATTCGATCACCCGTCTCTACGACCCGGACGAATCGGCACGATACCTAGACCACATCAGGGCATTGGTCGACCTCGGCTACTCGGGGTTCGAACTGCACACCGTGAGGTCGCCAGAGTTCGAGTCGGCGTTTCCCGACTACTCCGATGAGGTGGCGGCATACGCTCGATTCCGTCAGACGCTCGACGATGCCGGGTTCGGAGACGTGGCGCTCGCCACCAACACCGGCGCCACCCCTGACCTCGATCCCAGCTCCGACGACCCTGCGGTCCGGGAGGCGGCGAGCACCTACCTTGCCTCGCGGGTCGACGTGGCCGCCGCCCTCGGAGCCGAGATCATGATGGGACCGGTCGTGATCCCCTACGGGGCCTTCGTCCACTCCGCCCCCAACGGCACGCCGGTATGGTCCGACGGGCTGCAGGACGAACTGAGCCGCCGCTACCACAACGCGGCACCGGTCCTCGAACACGTCGGCCGCTACGCCGAGACGAAGAACGTCAAAATCGCCATCGAGCCCATCACCCACTGGGAGACGCCGGGGCCGAATACCTTGGCCCAGCTGATCGACTTCTTGGCCCTGGTGCCCTCCACCCAAGTCGGCGTCGTCATCGACAGCGCCCACGAGATTCTCGACGGCGCCGGGCCAGACGTGTTCGCTGAGCAGGTCGAGTTTCTGGCCGCCGCCGGACGCCTTCACTACGCCCAGGCATCCCCTCCGGATCGGGGCGACCTAACGTCGAGTTGGCTGCCATGGGAGCCACTGTTCACGCCGGTACTGGCCCACTATCGCGGACCGGTAGCCATCGAGATCTTCAACGCCATCCCCGACTTCGCCGCCGGTCTTCGGCTGAGCCGACGCAAATATTGGATACCCGGCGTCGATGCCCCGGCCGACGGGCCGAGCGCCTACGAGGCGGCCAGCGGGTCGTTGGAAACTCTCCGGGCTCGTTTCCGATCGCTAGACCAACCGCTCATCTCGCAAGCTACTGCCGAAGCTACCGCCGGAGCGACCGGTGGCCTGGACCCTGTCGCATCGGGGAGGAACTGACATGGATTCTGCTATCCGGTTCGGACGAGCCATCGCCGGCAAGGTGACCGAAGCCGAGTCTCGTGAGTGGTTGGTGACAAACGGTATCGGGGGGTATGCGTCCGGCACTGTGGCCGGATCGATCACCAGGGGATACCACGGTTTGCTGGTGGCGGCTCTCCGACCACCGATCGATCGGCGGCTGATGTGCGTCAAACTCGACGACACCGTCGACCATGGCGGACGGAGCTACGAGCTGGCCACGAACCGGTGGGCGTCTGGGGCGGTGGCCCCTGAGGGCACGGTCGCTATCGAGAGTTTTACGCTCGACGGTTCCGTTCCCACCTGGCGGTTCACCTTCGGTGATGTGGTGGTCGATAAGCGAATCTGGATGGAACATGGCGAGAACACCACCTGGGTCTCCTGGACGGTGGTCTCGTCGAGCGAACCGCTTCAAGTCACCGCCCGGTCCATCGTGGACAACCGGGTGTTCCACAACACCGGCTCGACCGCGTGGCCGGCGTCGGTCACCGAGATCGATGGCGCCGTCGAAGTGGTCTCCGGCGGTGAGGGAGCCCAACCGTTGCGGTTGAGAGCCTCAGGCGGCGACGCAATCATCAAGGCCGACCGCTACGACGGGTTTCTGTTGCCTGCCGAAACCACAAGGGGTCTGCGGGACAGCGATGACCACGTGCACGCCGCCGATTTCACCGTCACCTTGGCCCAGGGTGACTGCTGGACGGTGATGGCCACCGCCGAGGATTCACCGGCATCGTTCACCGCCGCGCTGGATCGGCGTCGCAGCCGGGATGAGCAACTGATCGAGCGCTGGAAACAAGCCCGCACTCCGGGAACCTGGCCGACGTGGGCCGAATCGATGGTGTTGGCTGCCGATCAGTTCATCGTCGAACGTCGCTCCGACGGTAACCCGGACGGCCGAAGCGTCATCGCCGGCTACCACTGGTTCGAGGACTGGGGCCGGGACACGATGATCAGCCTTCCCGGTCTGACGTTGTCGACCGGGCAGCGCGACGCCGCGGCGGAGATTCTTCGCACCTTTGCCGAACACGTCGACCAGGGCATGCTGCCAAACCGATTCCCAGATGGCTCCAGTACCCCGCAATACAACACGATCGACGCCACCCTCTGGTATTTCCAGGCCATCGGCGCTTACCACGGCGCCACCGGCGACAACGAGCTGGTGGAGGCGTTGTGGCCCACTTTGGTCTCGATCATCGACCACCACATCGACGGCACCCGGTTCGGTATCGGTGTCGATCAGTCCGATGGTCTCCTCCGAGGCGGGGAGCCCGGGGTCCAGTTGACGTGGATGGATGCCAAGGTCGGCGATCGGGTGATCACCCCACGGATCGGGAAACCGGTCGAGGTGAACGCCTTGTGGTTCAACGCCTTGGTGACGATGGAAACGCTCGCTGAGGAGATCGGCGAGTCGACCGACCGCTACACGGCCCTGGCCCAGGCGGCCAAAGACGGCTTCCAGCGGTTCTGGAACGACGACGCCGGCTACTGCTACGACGTGCTAGACGGCCCGTCCGGTCACGAGGCGACGCTGCGACCAAACCAGTTGTTGGCTGTCTCGTTGCCGGCCAGTCCGCTCGACGAGGACCACCAACGTCAGGTGCTGCAGGCCTGCGGCGATGCGTTGCTGACCTCTCACGGGTTGCGATCCCTGTCGCCCGACGACCCGGCGTTCGTCGGCCACTACGGTGGGGATCAATCCAGTCGAGACGGTGCCTATCACCAGGGCACCGTATGGGCGTGGCTTCTCGGCCCCTACGTGGACGCCCACCTGCGGGTCGTCGGTGACCCCGAGGCCGCACTGCGCCTGCTGGAACCGCTCGGTGATCACCTGTCGGCCGCCGGGCTCGGCACCGTGAGCGAGATTTTTGATGGGGACGCCCCGTTTGCTCCCAAGGGCTGCATCGCCCAGGCCTGGAGCGTCGGTGAAGTCCTCCGAGTATTGGATCGTGTCGTTGGAATGAGGGAACAACAATGAGCACAGTGCAAGAGTCGAAACGACTGGCCGCCGCCTATGACGAGTCTTCGCCGGAGGACTGGCTGTCGTGGGGCCCGTACCTGTCGGAACGTCAATGGGGAACGGTTCGAGAGGACTACAGCGCCGGAGGTAACGCGTGGGACTACTTCTCCCACGACCAGGCTCGCAGTCGGGCCTACCGCTGGGGTGAGGACGGTCTGGCCGGCCTGTGCGACGATCAGCAGAACCTGTGTTTCGCGCTTGCGCTGTGGAATGGGCAGGACCCGATCCTCAAAGAACGCCTATTCGGACTGACCAACAACGAGGGGAATCACGGCGAGGACGTCAAGGAGTACTACTACTTCTTGGACAACACACCGACCCATAGCTGGATGCGGTGGCGGTACAAGTATCCCCAGCAGGCGTTTCCCTACGCCGACCTGGTGGCCGAGAACGGTCGTCGCAAGGGCGAGGATCCAGCAGCGTTCGAATACGAACTCATCGACACCGGCATCTTTGCCGAAGACCGGTACTTCGATGTCGACGTCACGTACGCCAAAGCCGGTCCGACCGACGTCTGCATCCAGATCGACATTTCAAACCGGGGGCCGGAGTCGGCGTCCATTGACGTGCTACCTACCCTGTGGTTCCGCAACACGTGGTCGTGGGATGATGGCGTGGCCCGTCCGCAGGTCCACGGTGAACACGGAACGGTCGCCACCGTGACGGCAACCTCGGCCGACGGGTCCGTCCCGGGCATGGTGCTCCATTGCGACGAGCCAGACGGGCTGCTGTTCGTCGACAACGAAACCAATGAGACACGGTTGTGGGGAGCGGAGCCGGTTGATGGTGTCTATCCCAAAGATGGCATCAACGACCATGTGATCCACGGATCGGACACGGTCAACCCAAATCTCACCGGGACGAAAGCGGCTGCCCGCTGGACCCTCGACATCGCCCCCGGGGCTACCCAGACGCTCAAGCTTCGTTTGGCATCGGACCTCACGAGCAAGGCCCCGTTCGACAAGTCCTTCGATTCCACGTTCCAGCTTCGCCGCTCCGAAGCGGATGCTTTTTGGAGTTCGGTGACGCCTCCAGGGGTTAGCGACGACCAGGCGGCGATCTTGCGTCAAGCGTCGGCCGGCATGCTGTGGAGCAAACAGTTCTACCGGTACAACGTGAGCCGTTGGCTTCAAGGCGACGAGCCAGCCCAACCCGCTCCTCCTTCCGGTCGAGATCGGAACGCCGGGTGGCTGCACTTCAACGCCTGTGACATTCTCAGCATGCCGGACACGTGGGAGTACCCATGGTTCGCGGCGTGGGATCTCTGTTTCCAATCGGTCGTGTTCGCCAGGATCGACACTCAGTTTGCCAAGCAGCAGCTGTTGACATTGGCCCGCGAATGGTTCATGTCGCACGACGGGGCGCTCCCGGCGTACGAATGGGCCTTTGACGACGTCAACCCACCGCTACACGCCTGGGCCGCGCTCCGAATCTTCGAGATCGAACGTGAGATCCACGGCGTTGAGGACACCGAATTCCTCGAAAGCGTCTTCCGGTATGGGCTCATGTATTTCACCTGGTGGTCGAACCGGAAGGACATCGACGGCGACAACATTTTCGGTGGTGGGTTCCTCGGTCTCGACAACATCTCGATCATCGACAGAAGCCATCTGGACTCGCTGGAAAAGGAGTTGCACGAGCCGGTGGAGATCCGTCAATCCGACGGCACGAGTTGGATGGGCATGTTCAGCCTCAACATGTTGGAAATGGCGATGCGGTTGGCAAAAACCGGTGAGCCGGAATACTCGAGAATGGCCGACAAATTCCTCCAGAATTTCGTGTTCATCACCGATGCCATCAACGGGGAACGGAACCGTAACGGCCAGGAGGTGACACTGTGGGACGAGACCGACGGCTACTACTACGACGTACTCGAAGTGGGCGCTGGCGACGGTGTCCGTTTCCTGCCGGTGAAGATGCGTTCGGTGGTTGGTGTCATCGCGCTCTTCGCCAGCTTCACTCTCGACCTCTCAAAACAGGACCGAGCATTGGGTCACGACCTGAAGGACCGGCTCGACTATTTTGTTCGCCAGCATCCGGAACTGTTCGGCAACGCGGTCGTCTCCGAGGCCGGGGAAGACGAATCCGCTGGTCGTCACCTATTGTCGTTCGCCGACCCGGAGCGACTGCGGCGAGTTCTCGGTTATGTGTTGGACGAGAACGAGCTGCTCAGCCCGTTCGGGGTTCGCGGCCTGTCCCAGGCCTACCGTCGACCGAACGACTACACCCTGCACGTCACCGACTCCGTCTCGATGAGCGCGGCCTACGAGCCAGCCGAGTCGTCGAACGGTCTCTTCGGCGGCAACTCGAACTGGCGAGGCCCGGTTTGGTTTCCCATCAACTTCTTGTTGATCGAAGCCCTCGATCGATATCACGAGTTCTTGGGCGACGAGTTCACCGTCGAGTTCCCAACCGGCAGCGGTCGGTCTCTGAACCTGCAGCAGGTGGCCGACGAGATTGCCCGCCGGTTGATCGCCATCTTCGAGCGGGACGAAAACGATCGACGGCCGGTCTTCGGCGCCGACGAGACCTTCCAAGGGGACCCGCACTGGAGGGACGACCTGTTGTTTTACGAGTACTTCAACGGGGACAACGGTGCCGGCGTCGGGGCCTCCCACCAAACAGGGTGGACCGGACTGGTCGCGGAGCTTCTGCGACGCCCAATTGACAAACGAAACGAGGGATCCTCCAAATGACTAGCACACAAATGTTCGACGCCGAATCGGTGTCGTTCGGCGTGACACCGACGTTGTGGTGGAACGACGACTTCCTGGATATCGATAGTGGCATCCCGTTCGAGCAGTGCGTCAGTGAGATGGCGCTTGCCGGGTTTGATGGGTGCAGTGTCGGCCACAAGTATCCGACCGACCCGCAAGAGCTGAAAGAGGCTCTGGCCCTCCGCGGCCTCCGAGTGTCCGAGCCGTGGACCAGCACCTATTTCACCATCAATGCCATGGCGGAGAAGACGGTGGCCGACTTCCGGGAGTCGCTCGCCTTCATCAAGAAGATGGGAGGAACGGATCTGGTTGTAGCCGAGCTTGGTGGCTCGTCCCACCAGCGGCCGGTGGCGCTGGTCGAGAATCGGCCGATCTTCACCGACGACCAATGGGAGGCTCTGGTCACCGGCTTGGACCACCTGGGGGATATCGCACAGAACGAGGGGATGCGACTCTGCTACCACCATCACATGGGGACCGGAGTGATGACCCGGGCCGACATCGATCGGCTCATGGACTCGACCGACCCCGAGAAGGTGTTCATGCTCCTCGATACCGGCCATCTGATGTACGCCGGCGACGATCCGTTGGCCTGCGCCGAAGCATACGTCGATCGGATCAAGCATCTGCACCTCAAGAACATCCGGCAGGAATTCCTGGAGGATGCGTTGAAGGAGCAGCTGTCGTTCCATGACGCCATCGAATCTGGAGTGTTCACCGTGCCCGGCGACCCGGAAGGCTGCATCGATTTCGAACCCATTCTTCAGACGTTCGCCGACGCGAACTTCGAAGGCTGGATCGTGGTCGAAGCGGAACAGGATCCGGCCAAGGCTCACCCGTTGACCTACGCCAAGATGGCCCGCGAGTACCTACGCGACGTCACCGGTAGGTAGGACCGACGGGGACAGGTCAGTGAAGCCGGAGACCTTGGGGGCCTTTATCGACGCCGTCTACGCCGTCGCCATCACCATGCTGGCCCTCGAGATCCCCGGCGAGTTGAACGCCGAGTTCGATGCGTCCGACCTCGGCAACATCCTCGTCGAATACTGCATCGCCTTCACCGTGCTCTTTGCGTTCTGGGTGCAACACCGTCGCATCAACGGCCACGTCGAGGAGCTGTCCCGCCGGGTCCTGTGGTTCAACGCAGGCGTATTGCTGCTGGTGTGTCTCATTCCTCGGGCGACGACACTCGTCTTCACCTATGGCGACGACGTGACGGTTGTCGGCTTCGAGCAGGCGATCTTCGGCGGGTCGACACAGACCCGGGCCGCACTGGTCGACGGTCTCTACCTGTTCGTCGTATTCGTCGCCGATGCGATTCTGTTGCTCCTGGCCCACACCGCGATACCTCGTCGCAGCGATGGCGCCGACCGCCATGTCCGACGAACCAAAGTGGTGACCAGCGTGTTGCTCACATCGTGTTTGGTGCTGTCGTTGGCCCTTCCGTTCCCGAACCGATACTTCGCGTTGCTGCTTCCTCTCGTGCTGTTCTTCGAGGAGGAGGTTACGAAACGGGTGGCGCCCCGACTGGCGTAGGCCATCGCTACCGGCCGCGGTGGGATCGGCGGACGAACC
>CALIFY010000044.1 GCA_938021675.1 uncultured Acidimicrobiales bacterium | reverse complement strand
CTTCCTTCAGGTTGGCGTCGATACCGACCAGGTCTCGGACCGACAGAACTGCGGCAACTTGTTGGCCGGCGTCGGGCCATTCGCGTACGAACGCGGTCTGATTCCATCCGACGGCGATCATCACGTTTCGGTGCGGATTCTGATGCGAAACACCGACACGATCGCCACCGCCCGGTTTCCGATTTCGGGTGGTGCTCCGGTGTACGCGGGCGACATCGCCATATCGGGCGTACCCGGGAGCGCCGCGGCCATTCACCTCGACTTCGATGATCTTGGCGGAGGCAGCTGTGGGGCGATGCTGCCAACCGGCAACGCAGTCGACGAGATCGACGGGGTTGCGTGCACCCTCATCGACAACGGCATGCCGGTGGTCGTGATGCGAGCTGACGCCCTCGGAATAGCGGGCGATGAGACGTGCGCCGAACTCGAAGCCAATGAGCAGCTCCGGCCTGTTCTCGAATCGATCCGGCTGCAGGCCGGCCCGATGATGAACCTCGGTGACGTCTCGGATACAACCGTACCGAAGATGACGTTGGTGTCGGCACCAACGAACGGCGGCCACCTGTCGACGCGCACCTTCATTCCCCATCGCTGCCACGAAGCCATCGGCGTGCTCGGCGCCGTGTCGACGGCAACCGCTGTTCTGTTGCCCGTCGGTCCGGCCAACGACCTGTCGGTGCCGTCCACCGATGAGAACGTACGACTGGAACACCCGACCGGGTTCTTCGATGCAGCGGTCGAGATTGCAGCTACCGACGGCGGGGGTCTCGAGGTTCGGCGGGCGGGAATCGTGCGAACCGCACGCAAGCTGATGGACGGCATCGTCTTTCCCCGAGATGCTCAACCCCGAACCATCACCCCGAAGGCCGTGCGCTAGCCATGGCAACGACAAACCCACCGCATGAGTTTCCACTCGTTCGTACCGTCCCCGCTCCACTCCCGGAGGCCAGCGCACCCACCACCGTCGTCGCTCCCCCGTTGGCCTGCGATGCCCACTGCCATGTCTTCGGCCCGGCGGCCTCATTCCCTTTTTCACCGGCCAGGAAGTACACGCCGCCCGACTCGGGCATCGACGATCTGCTCGCACTCCACGATCGCCTCGGTCTACGCCGCGCCGTCTTCGTACAAGCGAGCTGTCACGGCACCGACAACTCCGCGATGATCGACGCCATCCAACGGGCCCCCGACCGGTTTGCCGGCGTGGCGATGATCGACGATTCATTTACCGACGAAGACCTGGCGCATCTCGACGCCAACAACGTTCGAGGTATTCGGTTCAACTTCGTCGCACACCTGGGTGGCGCCCCGAACATGGAAATGTTCTGGCGTCTCGTGCATCGGGTTGCGCCGATGGGCTGGCACATCGTGCTACATCTCGATGCGAAAGACTTCGGTCGATACAGCTCGACACTCGACCGCATACCCGTACCGTACGTCATCGACCACATGGCTCGGGTTCCGGCGATCGACGGACTCGACCAGGCACCGCTCCGCCTGGCGCTCGATCGCTTGCGATCCGACGACAGGTGCTGGGTGAAGATCTCGTGCGCCGAGCGGCTGACCGAAGGTCGGGTTGCCCCATACGACGACGTCATCCCCATCGCACAAGCGATCCTCGACGCCGCACCCGATCGGATCCTCTGGGGCACGGATTGGCCCCACCCGAACTTGGTCGAAATGCCGGACGAGGGCGAACTTTTCGACCTTCTCGGACGAATCGTTCCCGATGAATCGCAACGCAATCAAATCCTCGTCGACAACCCGCAAGTGCTCTACGACTTCAGCTGACCTTCTAGACTCGTCCCGTCATGGATCCCGTCACGAACGACCTACGAACCGACATTCTGTCCGGCCGTTTACAACCGGGCGACCGGTTGCTGGAAGTCCAGCTCGCTGAGCAATACGCCTGTGGCCGAGCGGCCATTCGATCGGCGCTGGTCACGCTCACGTCCGAAGGGCTCGTTGAACGAGAGGCAAACCGGGGCGCAACGGTGCGACGCATCAAGATCGAGGAGGCGATTCAGATCACCGAGGCTCGCGCCGCGTTGGAAAGCCTGATCGCAGCGCAGGCGGCTCGGCATGCAACCGATGCCGATCATGTCGAACTGCGGGAGATCATCGATCGCATGCGTTCCGCCGTCGGCGGCGAGGGTTCCGATTCGTATTCCGAGCTGAACGCTCGCCTCCATCGTCGACTCCGCGAGATGAGCGGCCACGACATCGCCTCGCAGCTGGTGGACAACCTTCGCAACCGGGCTGCCCACCATCAGTACCGGCTGGCCGTCATGCCCGGGCGGTCCGCCGAGTCGCTCGAGCAGCATGCGGCCATCGTCGACGCCGTCGTTGCCCGTGACCCCGATGCAGCCACCGAAGCGATGGTCGTTCATCTTCGCTCCGTCATAGACGTTCTGACCTCGTGGGGCGATGCGCCGACACCTCAATAGCCGAATCATGCTGGCCACCATGACCAAGGCGCAGTTGACTTGCTTGTCAACAATCCTTTTACACGAGGGAACATGAAAGACTTCGGACACCTCACAACGTTCGACACGGCGATGCGCAATTTCGCCCAACACCGCGTCGGACTCGACCTCTAGGAGGGCCAATGGGACTGGACAAGCCGTACCTCGATATCCCAGGGACGATCATCTTCGACACCGACCAGGCGTCGATGGGGTATCACCTCAACATGTTCGCCATGTCGCTGAAGGATGCGGAGAACCGCCGGCGGTTCACGGCCGACGAGAACGCCTACCTGGATGAGTGGCCGATGACCGAAGAACAGAAAGATGCGGTACGCGATCGCGACTTCAACCGGATCCTGGCACTTGGCGGCAACATCTACTTCTGCGCGAAGATCGGCGCCACCGATGGTCAGAACTACGTGGAGATCGTGAGCTCGATGACAGAGAACGATGCCCACGCCCACAAGCAGATGATGATCGATGGTGGCCGCTCTCCGGATGGCAACCGCTATCTGCACGAGTGGGCCGACGGCGACCCTGCCGCCCGCAAGGAACGAGAGGAACGAGGATGAATTCCGCTGATCTCGTCCGGACCCGGGCCTCGCGAAACGAGGACACTACCGATGGCTCGTATTAGCGCTTCGGTCTACTCATCGCACGTGCCGCTCATCGGTGCCGCGGTCGACAAGGGCTTGACGGGTGACGACTACTTCAAGCCGCTCTTCGATGGCTACCGGGCTGGACGAGAATGGGCGGCAGAGAATACCCCCGACGTCGTGATCCTTGTCTTCAACGACCACGCCAACGCCTTCGGCCTCGATATCGTGCCGACGTTCGCTCTTGGTATGTCCGAGACGTTCGAACCGGCCGATGAGGGTTGGGGTTCTCGCCCGGTTCCCCTCGTGGTCGGCCACCCGGCGCTGGCGGCGCACATTGCCCACTCGGTGATACGGGCCGACTTCGACCTGACCCTGGTCAACAACATCCCGGTCGACCACGGTTGCACGGTACCTCTCTCGGTCATGTTCGACCAGCCCGATACCTGGCCGTGCAAGGTCATCCCGTTGTTCATAAACGTGGTGCAATATCCGATCCCGTCGGGTCGCCGCTGCCTTGAGCTCGGAAAAGCGATCCGCCAAGCCGTCGACAGCTTCGACGACGACCTCGATGTCCAAATCTGGGGAACCGGTGGGATGAGTCATCAGTTGCAGGGGCAACGGGCCGGCCTCATCAACCAGCCATGGGACCACGAGTTCTTTGAACGGATGATCAACGACCCCGAAGACCTCGCCACGATGGAGCACGTCGAGTACGTGCGAGAGGCGGGTTCGGAGGGAATCGAGCTCGTCATGTGGCTCGTCGCCCGCGGCGCCATGAGCGATCTCGCGGGTGGCGCAGCACCCACCGAAGTCCATCGGCACTATCATGTGCCCGCCAGCAACACGGCGGTTGGTCAGCTTATTCTCGAAGACCACTCATGAGCTGACCGTCGGCAGGGTCGTGTTGTCTCCGGAAATCATTTCGACCCTTTCCGGTCCGTCAACGACGGGGCGTGGCCTGCGGTTTCGCTGACCGAGGACCACAACTGCTCTCTTCGTTCGGTCGTGTCGGATCTTCTGGTCGCCGGCACCTTGTGGGTACCGCGCGGACGGCGATCGTGCCAGAAAAGTCCGTTGGATTCGAGGGCTGCGGCGTCCGAGGCGAGCCATACGAGCGTGTCGGCTCCCTGGTCGGCTGTGCGCAACAACGGTCCCATGATCTTGGAGAAGCCTGGCAGCGCGTCGTCGACTCCCGGGGTGTCGGCCCAACCGGGGTGAAGCGCATGAAAGTGGATTCCGAGATGGCCGAACCGTTCGGCCCACATTTCGTTGAGCGTTACCTGGGCTCGTTTCGCTCGTGCATATTGCTCGGTCCCCTTGTACTCATGGGCCGGCATTTCGAGCTTGGAGACGGTGAGTCCGGCGGTGTACATACCACCGGATGACATGGTCAGCACTCGGGACGGGGCCGAATCGGCCAGGCGATCGAGAAGCATGCTGGTGAGTAGAAACGGACCGACAACCTGGCTTGCCACGGTGGCTTCGGTCCCGTCGGGCGCATCGCGGCGCTCGCTGGTGAGCGCCCCGGCGTTGTGGATCAACACGTCGAGTCGGTCATGTTCGGACAGCACCGCAGCGGCCAACGCCCGCACCTGGTCGAAGTGACCGAGGTCGGCGGCGACCTGGCTGATAGCCCGATTGCCGGTGGCCTCGATCATCTCGGCGACCACCGACTCGTTCCGATCCGAGTTTCTTCCGACGAGCACCAGCGACGCGCCACACCGGGCGAGTTGATTGGCGGCAGCTCGGCCCAGACCCGACGTGGCCCCGGTGAGCACCATGACCTTTCCTTCGAGGTCGTACTCTTCAAGCGGTGTCCACTCGTCAAGCCGTTTGCGGGATTCATATCCGACACGAGTGAAACTGGTGACGATCGGTGCCTCGATAATTGCGTCAATGCATTTGGAAAGATTCATGACTTGGATTCCGTGACCTTCTGACCATCGAGAACTTTGATGAGCCCGGTCGTCGCACGGTCGCCGATTCTGTTGAATGCGATGCCGAGAATCGGGTCGGCCAGGCCGAGTACTCCGCTCAGCGTGAGTTCGGCATCGTAGGTCACGATCGAACCGGTGTCGTCGCCGACGACGGTGATGGTATCGAGCGAGGTCAAGAGACGGCTCTCGGCCCTGGCCACAATCGACGAAGGCGGGTCATAGACTTCGGTCTCGTACCGCAGCCTCAGCGGGCCGCCGACACCTTTGACGGTCACATCGAATACGGCGTCCGGGCCGGCACCATCGCCTTCGACCTGTTCGACCCCCACCACACCGGGGTCCCACTCAGTGAAGTTCGACAGATCGGCCATGTAGGCAAACGACTCGGCGGGCGACTTGGGTGAGCGGATCTGTGTGACGTAGCGGGCCATCACTACGTTTTAGCGGCAAGTGGCGCCAACGATCGGATCGAACGCTTTCTCGGCACTCCGAAGAGACCGGCCGCCGGCCCTCCCGGCAACCGATTGGCCTTCGAAGAGATCGGCTCGCTCGTCCGAGTGGTCGTCTCGTCTCCTGGCGTGAGAACCTTGGACGTGGCATCGATCGACTTCACCGTCTCGCACAACTTCAACGCATCATCGCAGCTGGTCTGGGACGAGATGACCGACTGGCCAAGTCACGCCGACTGGATTCCTGCGACCCGAATAGACCTCCACAGCGATGATTCGAAGGTCGAGGGTGCCACCTTCACGGGATACACGGGATACGGACCGTTGACATTGGTCGACCGCATGCGGATTTCTGCCATAGGTTGGGACGAAGCCACGGCGGAGGGCTCCTGTGAGGTCGAGAAACTCGGGCCTGTTCTCCAGGGTCGAGCGGGTTTCACCGTGTCGCCCAATGATGCCGGTTGTACGGTCACCTGGTTTGAACAGGTCACCGTTCGGTACCTCCCCGAACTCGTCGCTCCGCTCATCAGCCGACTCAGCGCGCAGGGTTTCTCACTCGGCATGCGTCGGCTGGCACGAATCGTCGAAACGAAGCACTCGGGTGAACAGCGGGTTCCCCGTCGCTGACGTCCGCCGGATCTCAAACGTTCCCGCTCGGTCAGTCGTAGCGGGAATCGAAGAGCGATACTGCAGCGATGTCATCGCCGCTCGAACCGCTCGATACCGTTTGGGTTCTCGGCGACCAGTTGAACTGCAAGTCCGGCCCGCTCGCTTCGAGGAGTCCCGGCGACTGCCGGGTCCTGCTGGTGACAAGCGCGGCCAAGATCGCGGGTAAGCGGTGGCATCGGCAGCGGCTCCATCTGGTGCTCTCGGCGATGGCGCATTTCGCAGAGGAACTCCGCGCCGAAGGGTTCGTCGTCGACCATCGGGCGGCTTCGTCTCTCTCCGCCGGGCTCCACGCTCACTGCGACGAGTTTGACGTCGAGCGCGTATTGGCGATGGAACCGATGAGTTGGGACGGCCGAAGACTACTTGAACAGCTCGGTGTCGATCTGGTGCGAAACGATCAGTTTCTCTGCCATTACGACGACTTCGCCTTGTGGGCCGGGGATCGCAACGCACTGAAGATGGAGGATTTCTATCGATGGCAACGGGCGCGCCTGGAGATCCTTGTCGATACGAGCGATGGCTCGCCTCAGCCGTTTGGCGGGCGTTGGAACTTCGACCACGACAACCGTGAGCCGCCTCCCAAAGACGGACGCTCATGGCCCGAGATAGTCAGGTTCGAACTCGACGACCTCGACCGGTCGGTCATCGACGGGTTCGCCGACAACCTCTGGGGAGCGATGCCCGACGGCGTGTGGCCCGTTACCCGAAACCAGGCGTTGACACGGCTACGGGAGTTCATCGAGACGGGTCTTGCGCCGTTCGGACCGCACGAAGATGCCATGTTGGCCGAGGAGTGGAAGCTCGCCCATTCCGTGCTGGCGTCATCGCTGAACCTTGGTCTGCTGCATCCCAGCGAAGTGGTCGAGGCGGCGGAGACGGCGTACCGAAACGGCGACGCGCCGATCAACTCGGTAGAGGGATTCATTCGCCAGATCATCGGCTGGCGGGAGTATGTCTGGGGTGTCTATTGGCTCTGGATGCCGGACTACCGGGAAGCCAACGCACTCGGCGCACACCGGCCGATCCCACCGGCGTTCCGCGAACCCGGAGCGTCTCACATGGCGTGCGTGTCGAGCGTTATACGTCATGTCGACGCCCACGGATACGCCCATCACATCGAACGACTCATGGTTCTCGGTAACCTCGCCCTCACCGCAGGGATCGATCCGCAGGCCATGGTCGATTGGATGTGGTCGAGCTTCGTCGACGGAGCTGAGTGGGTGATGCTGCCAAACGTAATCGGCATGGCGTTGTTCGCCGACGGTGGCCAGATGGCAACCAAGCCCTACGCATCGGGCGGCGCATACTTGAACAAAATGGGCAACAGTTGTAAAGACTGTCGGTACAACCCAAAGAAACGAACGGGCGACGATGCGTGTCCATTCACCACTCTCTATTGGGATTTCCTTGCCCGAAACGAACACGTCCTGGCTGGGAATCACCGCATGAGCCGTCAGCTAGCCGCCATGCGGCACCTCAGTGACTTGCCAGCGGTCCGCGAACGAGCCGAAGCCGTTTTGCACGCTCTCGAAGAAGGCACGCTCTAACCGATGAGATTGCGAAGCGGCATACAAGACAGTGTGGTTCGAACGGTAGGTTCGCTTTTCGCCCACGGGCCAACGCCACTGGACAACACGCTCGTCTACGACGGTGACCCGGGCCTTCTCGGTCCCGACTCCGTTTCCTGGCGAATTCTTGGCGATGCCTCGGTGTTCGTCGGCGGTATCCGGGCACTCGTCGTGCAGTCGGCCCATCCCGAGGTTGCCGCCGGAGTCGAAGACCATTCGACGTATCGGGACGATCCTCTCGGTCGCCTCTCCCGGACCGCGGTCTATGTCACGGAGACCACCTATGGAGCAATCCCTGAGGTCGAAGCTGCGGTCGCCGTCGTACGGGAAGCCCATCGCCCGATCACTGGGACTTCCGAACGCGGCCTTCCGTATAGTGCAAGCCGGCCAGAAATGGCAGCTTGGGTGCATAACGTCCTCACCAACTCGTTTCTCGCCGCGTACCAGGCCTTCGGACCAGAGCCGATCCCAACCGATGATGCGGATCGCTTCGTCGCCGAACAAACAAACGTCGGCGAACTCCTCGGCGCCGTCGAACTGCCCTCGACCGCCCAGGAGCTCGAAACCTGGATCGTGAATCATCCCGCCGCCGCCGTTTGCCAGGCACAGATCGGTGCCGTCGACTTTCTTCGGAACCCACCGCTGGCAATCCCGGTACGGGTCGGGTACCGGCTCCTGTTCAACGCCGCGGTGAGCACAATCCCCGAACCGCTCCAGCGGCAGCTTGGACTGGCCGATGGCCGTTGGGCCGACACCGTGGGCCGACGCAGCGTCGGTTCGATGCGCTGGGCCCTCGGCGCCTCACCGGCCTGGCAGCTTGCGCTGACTCGATGTAACCGCCCGATCCCACCGGGAATCTTCAGACAGCCGCTACCGATCAAGGACGAAGACCATGACTGAGCTGAACGGCGCCTCCGCCCTCGTTCTCGGCGCCACCGGGGGACTCGGCATGGCAGTGTCGACCGAACTCCATGAGCGCGGCGCGACACTGACAATGGTGGGCCGCGACCAGCACCGCCTCGATGCGATACAACTGCCGGGTGCCCGTCATGTTGCCGACCTTCGACACCCTATGGCCGGTGATCAGGCCATGCAGGCCGCGATCACCTACGCCGGCAGGCTGGACATCGTCATCAACGCGGTCGGTGTGGTTGCGTTCGGTCCGATCGCCGAACTGTCCATCGACGCCATGGAAGAGCTCTTCCTGACCAACACGTTCATCCCCATCATGGTCGCCAAGGCAGCATTCGGGCGAATGACAGACTCGGGGGTGATCGTGAACATCAGTGGCATTATTGCGGAGCAAAACCTGCCAGGCATGGCCGCCTACGGCGCGTCCAAAGCCGCAACCCGATCGTTCGACCAAGCGTTCGCACGCGAAGCTCGCCGCTCCAACATTCGGGTCCTCGACGCCCGCCCACCTCACACCGAGACCGGACTCGCCGATCGGCCCATCGACGGTGATGCACCAAAAATGCCACCAGGCCTCTCCCCGATGGACGTCGCCGTCACCATCTGCGACGCCATCGAACAAGGCGACACGGACCTCCCCGCTAGTTCGTTCTAACTCCGACCAAGCCCACTTTTTCGGCCACCGGGTCGGTAGAGGCTCAATCAGCAGTGTGGAGATGAGCGCTGTGGCCGTCGCGGTCGAAGATTGAGATGATCTCCGCTGGCCCACCTTCAGCCTGGAACAGGTGGGGCACCATCGTGTCGAACTCCGCTGCTTCGCCGGCCTGGACCAGCAGCACCCGCTCTCCAATCGTGAGTCGGATCGTGCCGCTGAGGACGAAGAACCAGTCGTAGCCGGGATGGACCTTCGGCGTCCCGATCGGCCTCGACGGCTCGATCCGCTGCTTCACGGCGTGCACCGATCCGGTCGGACGACTGAGTTCCCACGTGGTGACTCCAGGGCCGAATGTCGCCGACGGTCGGATCACGACGTCGTCGTCGCTGCCCGGTTCGAGCAGTGCGTCGATGCTCACCTGCAGACCTCGGGCAAGAGCGACGAGCACATCGAGACCCAGCGTCCGCTTGCCATTTTCGACGCGACTGATCGTCGACGGGCTCAGATGGCTACGGTCGCTGAGCTGGTCGAGCGATAGCCCCTGAGCAGTACGCAGTGCCTTGAGTCGCTGGCGGACGAGATCGGCGAGCGTCTGTTCGATGGCGTCCACGTTCTCATGATGACTATGTCTTGCGATTACTGCAAGAAGTCTTGCTCGATCCGCATTCCATCCGTAACGTCGCTCCTATGACCTCTGTACCCGAACACGAACCCGATCACCATCCCGGTCGCGTCGACCCCGACGATGTGGATTGGGACGCCAACTATCGAGACGCCGAACGCCGATGGAGCGGTCAGGTGAACGGTTCGCTCGTCGTCGAGATCGAGGGGCATCCTCGTGGTCGAGCCCTCGACGTTGGCTGCGGCGAAGGCGCCGACGCAATCTGGCTCGCCGAACAAGGCTGGATGGTCACGGCGGTCGACATTGCACCGACCGCCGTCGCCCGCGGCGCCGAAGCAGCGGCCGAACGCGGTCTCGTCATCGACTTCCGGGCCGTCGATCTACTCGTCGACCGGCCGACCTCCAACCCGTTCGACCTCGTGTCCCTCCAGTACCCCGGCTTCCCAATCGACCGCCTAGATGACGTCGTCGAGACACTCACCGCCGCCGTAGCGCCCGGTGGCACACTCCTGATTGTCGGTCACGCGCCGCATCCATCACCGGAGGACGCTCCGTTCGTCCGCGATGAATGGGTCCAGGCAGAGGACATCGTCGCCAAGCTCGATGCGGCGTGGAAGGTCGAGGTCCACGAAACCCGCCCCCGCCCCGGCGAACATCATCGGCAGACCGGGGCACATGACATGGACGATGTCATCGTCCGCGCCCGCCGGACAGGCTAGATTCCGCTCGGGCGGAGCGCTCGAATTTGGCGGGCCAGCGCCTCGTCGGTCGCAAACAATACCCCTCGATGGTTCATGAAGCTGGAGTCCGATCGATTCAGGTCGAGAGGACCGCCATGTATATCGGTAGCGACCGCACCGATTTCAAGACACAGACAGGCGGCGGCCGCGAAATCCCATAAGCTGCCGCCGCCGGTCGGGCCGGGGTGCTTGAAGTAGCAGGCCGGCGGGCACGCCAACACTCCGAGCGCGTTCATCACCGCACCACCGGTTGTGTGGAGCCGCAGTCCGGCCAGCCCCATGTCTTGTGCGATCTTGCCCAACGCACCGACCACAACATCATGGTCACCGCTCGCCAGGAAGCTGCGATCGGCGAACACCGAGAGCACCTCTCCCTTGGGCTGCGGTTCGGTCGACCAGGGCCGGCGGTCACGAAATGCCCCGACCCCTGAGATCGCGTGCCACACGGTGGCCTCGACGGGATCGTAGATCACGCCGATCGTAGGAACGCCATCGACGCCGACCAGTGCTATGGAGACTGCGTAGCCGGACGACCCCTCGATGAAGGGCAGGGTCCCGTCGAGAGGGTCGATGCTCCAGAAATAGTCGGCGGTCAGGCGGCCACCGTCGTCGTCTTGTTCCTCGGTGAGCAAGCCGAGTTCAAACCGTTTGAGGGTTGGGGTGAGTTTGTCGACGATGATGTCCTCGCTGCGCCGATCGATCTCGGTCACCACCTGGGACGCGAGGCTCGCTCCCCCGGCTTTGTGCCGGATCTCGCCGGGGCGCGATCCGGCAATCATTTCTCCGGCCTCGCTGGCGGCCAGTATCGCGATGTCGGCAAGCTGACGGAGGTCGGCGGTGGAGAGCTTCATGGCGCCTCCATCATGCAAACTCCGCTACAGCACTCCATTACAGTGCGTCCAATACCTGGCGGGCGAGCCGCTCACTGTACCGGTGGAGCTTCCAATGACCGGGGCTCCACCCCTGCAAGAACCGGTAGAAGTCGGTCCATGCCACGGGGTAGAGCGCCCGCCAGTCGTCCTCTAATGCAGCGAAGTCCAGACCGTTTCCCGAGCGCCCGAGCGCGCCGTTCAGCAATTCGAAGTATCGGTCGAGCAGGTCAGGGGCCAGGCGTTCGCTATCGTCCTCGTCGAGACAGCTGCTAATGAAATAGGCGACATCCTTCATGCCGCAGCCGCCCCCGACATACTGAAAATCGACCGCAGCGGCCCGGTACCCGTCAGCGGTGAAGCAGAAGTTGGCCAGCTTGGCGTCCCCATGGACGAACGTTTGAAACGGGCTGTCGGCCAGTCGACGATCGATGGTGGCCGCCGCTGCCTTGAGGGGCCCGTCGTCGAGCGCGTCGAACTCGTCGGGGCGGGTAGCCAGGTGCCAGTAGGTGCCGGCGGCCCACAGACCATCGGGTTGCTCGCCCATAAAGGTTGCGTGGAAGCTGGCCAACCACGACAAGCAGGCGTCGATTTCTACCTCGTTTACCTGCTGGCGTCGCCCTGCAAAACCCGAAGGGTCGAGATCCTCCAGGACCATGATGACGTCGTCGGCCCGGACGTCCAGCGCCAAGCAGCCTGGTACGCGGCACTGGTCTGGACACACTTCGGCGTACCGGTCGTACCAGGTCGTCTCGATCCGGTAGGACTGCAGCTTTCGCTCGTGCGAACGGTCGGAGGTCCAGCCGTGGGGATGGTTACGCTGGTCGGGCCATCGCACGTGCTTGACGATCACGCTTTGCTGCGTCCCACCTTCGAGACGGCACCGCACGATCTGCCCGTAGCCGCTCCATAGGCTCTGAACGATCTGGGTGCCCACGATCGCCCGTGCATCGACTGCCTGGAGCACCACAGCCTCAAGATCGACATCGATGCGGTTAGGCCCGGTCACCGGCCGAGCATAGCGGTGCGGCAGTGACCACTCCGCCATCGGTTGGCGCCGCTTGTGGAGCTCTTCAGCAACGTTGGGATTGGTTCCGGCTGATACTCAGCGCCAAAGGGATAGTCGTCGGCAGGGGACGGTGGCGTCCCACCGAATTCCTCGATCTGGTGTCTATGAAACATCTCGTGGGCGACCTACAAAGCGAAGTCCGTCATGGGTCTCGACGATCTGGTCGCCGTCACCGGTGGCGGTGGCGGTGGGCACGGAACTATCGACTTCGCCAACTTTTTCGGAGAAACGAACGGGTCTGCCGATGCCAGCAGCTCAGGATCAACGAAGCCTAGAACAAGCGATCCGAGTCAGAGACCGTACAGGTCATGCCGACGTCCGTGACTTCACCGACGTGGGCGACGCTGTCGTGATCGATAGCCACGGGGCCCACTAGCGTTCCTTTATCGTCATTCAACGTGATGATGGTCCGGTGGTCCATCGGGTCGAATCCCGGTCGTACTCCAGCGGCGCGCCACCAACCATCATCGAGAAGCGTCCGGATGGGAACCGCCCGAGCACCGAGCTCCAACTCATTGACCTGGTTCGCGGCAGTGAGCTTTGTCAGTCGGCGTGCAGCTCCGTCGCAAAAGCAGGAGCGGCACCTAAGACGATTCCGCAACTCCTTCGGGCCTCATCTCGCCCCTTATAGCCCGGCCCGAACCACCGTTTCGTACTCCTGATTCCTACGTGAGATAGTAGTTCGTCTTACATATAATTCGATATTTAACAACCAAATTCCGTCACTCTTGCGCGCAATTTTCGATCTTGATCGGTCCTAGTGGATGTCAACCGCCAACGACAGGCCAGCGTTTGGAGTCGAACACCATCTTGCGAAGTCGAAGCCCTCCCGGGTCAGAACCAAACCCAAGGAGAATGGTGGAGCATGCAGCTCTTACTCGATCAGATCCCAACGCGGTAAAGACGACGGGACTTCCGGCCCAAGCCCCACCACTGACCGGCTTTGGCCGTCGATTCCGTTCGCCGCCCACATGCCCAATGGCTCGACATTACGAGTCCGAACAATCATCTCAGTACTCCTTGAATTCCCTACGCGGTGCGGAACATCGACTAGCCACCACCCAATCGGCACCATCCGAACAACGCGTATTCGCCTTAACATCCAGGGCAGAAACGCCGCACATCGTCAACGAATGGGACGCACCATGACAAGTTTGGGCATCAATGCAACTACCGCCGGAACGACTTGAGCGCAACACAGCATCATCACTGAATCCAACAAAAAGGGACCAACCCATGATTACACCTCCCCCTGGGCCGGCAGGTCCTGAAAAAGAACACCTGCAAAGGTTCAATAGCGATCCCTTCGGGATGCTGGACGATCTACGCAAACAGTACGGTGAAATATTCAAGCTGAAGTTGGGCAGTCTCGGATCTGAATCCGATTGGTCACACGTCGCCAATGGCGAATGGGTCTTCCTTACGCGACCTGACCATATTCGAGATATGTTCCATACTCATTCGAAGCATGTGACAGCCGCTACAGCCAATCAAATATTTTTCGACACCACAGAGCAATCGATTGCCTACATTGATGGAGAAACACATACTGCGCGCCAAGTTCAGCTACAAAGACTTCTAAACGGGGCTCGAGACTACACATTCATCGCTCGTGAAGAAACGCTCCGAGCCGCACCAACTTGGGTGAGCCAGACTTCGACGCCACTTTTCCCCAGGCTACAAGACCTCACATCACGCATCATTACCCGAATTATTTGCGGCGGCTTGCCACAAAACGAACAGCAGTTCATTTACGAGATTTTGCCACGACTGGAAGACCGCAATCGGTCCCGGGAAGAAACCATCCAGGTCGACAAGGCACTCCGCGCACGTATCGCAAATCTCATAGCCAAAATCGGCCATCTTCCTCCTGACCACACCTACGGCGATGTGTTACATGAACTTCTCCAGGAGGGAGTACAACAAGAAGACGGTCCGACCACAGCTGACGTAGTTCGCGACGAGATCTTCAGCCTTCTATATACGGGGTTTTCGACAACGGCAACTACCTTGAGTTGGGTTCTTCTTCATCTTATGGGAGAGCCAAATATTTATCGCCATCTCGTCGCAGAGTTGAGTCAACTCTTTGGCCAAGAGACGCTAGGTCGGCCTGACATTCAGGCTTTGCCATACTGCGACGCCGTAATACGTGAAACCTTGCGCCTTCACCCGGTGACCGCACTGAACGGCGTGCGACTCACCCGAGAGGACCTTGAAATAGGTGACCACCTAATTTCTTCTGGAACCGTCCTAGTCAACTGCAGCTACCTTCTTCATCGGTCCCCCGACCTCTATCCCGACCCCGAGCTGTTCTCTCCCGAACGATTCGTACAACGCCGTCCCGACTCGGCGACATGGACACCATTCGGTGGCGGTAGGCATAGTTGCGTTGGACAACAGTTCGCCATGCGAGAAATGAAAATGATCCTCGCGACGCTTTTAGAAAACCAAACATTCGCCAGTATGGAACCAATTCCGCCGGCACAGCTGCAGACCTTCTTTATGGCTCCAGCCAATGGCTGTTTATCCATAGTCGCTCAAAAGTCAGTCGTTGGCGGCAGTAGAGAGCCAACAACAACACACCCTCAATGAAGTGAGAAACATGTCAACACTCTTGTATATTGAAGCATCACCGAGGCAAGACGATTCATCGTCAACCGGTGTCGCGAAGCGTTTTCTAGATTCTTATAACACTTCTCGTCCTGATGACGATATCGACATAATCAAACTCTGGGAGACAGACCTTCCCGCATTCGATAAAGGCGCGATCGAAGCCAAGTACGCTCGACTACAAGACTCAGAACCGACTGGACGAGGAATCGAAGCCTGGCAAGAAATCGAGCAGATAGTCAACAGGTTCATACGGGCTGACCATTACCTGTTCAGCGTTCCAATGTGGAACTTCTCTATACCCTATGTGTTGAAACATTATATTGACATATTGGTGCAGCCCGGACTTACGTTCGACTTTACCCCAGAAACAGGCCCCAAGGGACTAGTTCAGGCTGAATCCGTCACGGTGGTCTATTCCAGCGGCGCCTCCTACAGCAATGCCCCGATGGACCAATTGGATTTCCAGAAACCGTACCTCGAGGCGATACTGAGCTTCATCGGCCTGGATTCAATCCAAAGCGTGGTCATTTCGCCTACTGCAGGCACGACCGACGAAACCCAGGAGGCCCAACTCTTGGCCGAATCCAAAGCTATCGAACTGGCCGCTCTATTGACGTAGACGAACCAGTCATTGGACGTGAATTGGCCGGTACAACTTACTCTTACCAAAGGTACTTCTAATGAAAGTTACCATTGTCGGGGCTGGCCCGATTGGTTGTTTAGCAGCTATTCGATTCTGCTCACGTGGTCATGATGTCAGCATTTATGAACAAAGACCTGACTGGAGGCAACATACTTCCACCAGGGGAAAGTCGTTCAACCTTACTCTTTCTTCTCGAGGCTTAGACAATCTAGACGAGGAACTGCGACAAGACTTGTACCGGGTCGGCGTGCCTATGAGGCATCGAGTAGTACACCACGATGATGGCCGCGTTTCCCAGCAACCTTATGGCATCGACTCAAAACATCATATTCTTTCAATTCCAAGACTAACCTTGGGCAGCTTGTTACTCGATCGCGCTCAAACGGCTGGCGCCGAAGTCCATTTTGAGCAGAGGTGCATCGCAGTCAACACACGTACGGCTGACACGCAGCTTTTTTCAGCTAATACAGGCTTACAATCAGAACATGCAGACATAGTACTCGGTTGCGATGGGGCAAACAGTCTGGTCCGTCATGAGATCTCTAAGCGATCTCCTCATATCAAGGTAGAGCAACTCCCCTCTCCTCACGGATACATCGAGTTGAACATGCCGCCCGAACTTGGCGGGATTTTTACTGAGATGACAAGCAGCAAGGCCACTGAAGACGCCACGACTAGCGGCTCTGCAGGGCTTCATATTTGGCCCAGAAATGACTCTCTCTTGATTGCTCAACCAAACCTAGATAGTTCTTTCACCACGACACTATTCGCGCCTCGAAGTTACGATGCCTCGCTGGGTGCTTGTTTGGAAGATCTCAACAAGTCTGGGGAAATCGAGGACTACATGAGTAAGACTTTTCCTGATGTAGTCGAGTTCCTTCCTTCACTACACGATGACATCCATCGTTGCAGTTCGATTCCATCCCTCAAAACCATAAGCATGAATAAGTATCACCATGGAAAAGCTGTCTTGCTAGGGGACGCAGCACACGCGATGCTACCGTTCTTCGGCCAAGGAACGAATTGCGGATTTGAAGATGTATCAGTTCTATTTCAGATACTGGACGAAGCTCAGAAGAATGATTTGCCTATTGAGATGGAGGATGTGTGTTGCGCATACTCGTCGAAACGAGTAGCTGATTGTAACGCGATTTCAGAACTGTCATCTGTGAACCTGGATATTCTGGCCAAGAAAGCTGATGACCCACACTATCAAAATCGTCAAGACATCGAACGTACACTGTTTCTTGAACACCCCGAAGAGTTCACTCCACTCTATTGTGCAATAGCGTTTACCAGCATCCCATACAGGCAAGCCTTAGATGATTCCCGGAAATCCGAAGCGATACTTGATGATCTCTGCAGCATTCATGATGCTGCCTCAGAAAAGCAAACCATCGTCAAAGAGTATCTAGACCGAGCCACGAATGACTATGAACACGTACTCGGCCGAGGCGACGGATTAGAAGTTTCAATAGATGAAGCAGCTGACCTGATTTCTAATGCAGGTCAACGCCTCATGAAATATTTCGGTGACTTGCAGAAGGATACAATCCCAGCTTCGTATGTATACGACTCGAACAATGTCTCATTGTACAGAAATGGAAAAGAAGTTGCACGATCCCTCAGAGAGGATGAACTTCCCAGGAAATCGCAAAGCATTGACTCATTGCTCGATGCCATTTTTGATACGGCCATAACTAACGGAACCGTTCACAATCACCCCGGTTTTATGGCCCATGTGCCTTCGGGAGGACTATTTCAGTCAGCTGTCGGTGAGTTCATTAGCCGGTCTCTTAATCGCTTCATAGGCGTGTGGTTAGCAACCCCCGGATTTGTTGAAATTGAGTCGAACGTCATCCGCTGGTTCTGTGAGATCTTGGGTTACGACAAGAACTCCTTTGGCTACTTAACAACTGGTGGTTCATTAGCCAATTTCATGGGAATACTGTGTGCCAAAGAACGGTTACATACCGTGCCACTGGCAAAGATGCGTCTGTACACGTCTCATGAGAGTCATTACTCGGTGTCAAAAGCAGCAAAGATGGCCGGTTTGACAGACCCGCAAATTCGACTGGTAGACGTTGATGCGACCCACAAGATGGACGTAGAGCATCTCAAGCATTTGGTAGACACGGACAGAAACTGCGATCTGGTTCCCTTTTGCGTAGTGGCAACAGCTGGGACAACGAACACCGGAGCCATCGATGACCTCGACACGATTTCGAAACTTTGCAATAGTGAGAACACATGGTTGCATATTGATGCTTGCTTTGGTGGATTCTTTTGCTTGACAAGCCGAGGTCGATCAGCAATGAAAGGCATCGAATTCGCAGACTCCATTTCAGTAGATGCCCACAAAGGACTGTTTCTACCACATGGCAATGCCGCACTGCTCGTCAAAAACAGAACTGAGCTTCGTGCAACTTTCGAAATGCCAAACTCAGCGTATATGCCTGGGTTCTCCCAAGATCCTGATTTGGTTGACTTTTGCAACTACGGCCCAGAACTCTCAAGAGAAACGCGAGGGTTGAGTGCATGGCTGCCCATCAAGTCGAGAGGACTGGACGCATTCGAACGGTGTCTCGATGGCCGCATGGATCTAGCCAATCGCTTAGCAAAGGGCCTCTCGTTGATCGAAGGCATAGAGGTACTCCCGCGACCGTCGTGCCTACCTGTCGTAGTATTCAGACTCAAAAAGCGGCCTGGAGTCGATGGCGACAATCTGAATCGGGACTTGTGTGAGAGTATCTGTCGGCAAAAGAACGTGTACTTGACAACGACTACCATCCCAGAAGTTGGGGTAGTGAACCGAGTTTGCATCCTTCACAGCTCAACAACCGAATACGAGATTGAGCAATGCCTATCGGACGTGGAAATTGCGCTAAAGATGACTGTTCCAATGGTTGACCGCTCCCCCATTCGAGTAGACGGAAGCGAAACACGGGTGACCCCTGAACACTCCAAGGAACAGACTGGGTAGTCTCGACACCAAGGCGTTGGCCGGCATCGCAAACGAAGATGGTGGGTTTGGTCTGGTTTCAACGTTCGACGCCAGTTCGACAATCTATCGATGCAGGCCGAGCGATCGCAGGCTCTCGGCCGCTCCGACGCTCGGCCGAAAGTCGAGGCAGTTTCCCTGAGTTGGAAAGACGTGGGCCGGGTCCCCAGTACGGTCAATGCCGTGGCCCTCGGGGGGTGTTCCTGTCTTCGTGTCAAGCGGCGATTGGGAGGTTTTGGTGTCGGTTGGGGTTGTAGGGCTGTTGGTTTTTGAGCATGGCGAGTATTAGGTCGCAGCGTCGTCGGGCGACGCAGATCACTGCGGCGTTGTGTTTCTTTCCTTCAGTTCGTTTGCGTTGGTAGTAGGCGCGGGCGTCGGGGTCGTGTTGGGTGGCAACGAACGCTGCGATGAACATGGCGTTCTTCAAGCGGTGGTTTCCGCCTCGATGTTGAAACGCGTTGTTGGACGATCGCCCAGATCGCCAGTCGGTTGGCGACAGCCCTGCGTAGGAAGCCAATCGGGACCCAGTAGCGAACCTGGTTGGGTCGCCGATCTCGGCCAGGGTTCTTGCTCCAGTCCTGGGCCCGAACCCGCACAAGGTCACCAGGACTTGCCCGAGAGGGTGTTCTAGGAACACCTCCTCGATCGTGGTTGCGAGCTCAGTCCGGCGAGACTGGATCCGGTCCAGATCACCGATCAGATCCGAGATGACTTCACCCCAAGTTGTCTCGGCCGGCAGTGTCAGTGTTTGAGCGTCGAGCGCGTCCCAGATCTCGTCAGTCACCTTGGCAGCGAGTCGAGGCGATCGTTTCTTGATCACGTTCCGGATCCGGGTGCGGCCCGCCGCCCGCAGCGACGATGGGGTCGACCAGCGGCCAAACACGTCACGAACACCGGCCTGAACCAACCGGTGACCAATTGCCCGCTCCAGAGCAGGGGAAACAGCAACCATCGCATCTCGACACCGATTTATCACCCGATTGGCGTCGGTAGCCAGATCGGTATCTCGGCCGTTCAAAACCCGAAGGCGGACCAGCAGTTCATCGGACACCTCCAGCCAAGTGAGCCGGTCCGCGTTCCGTCGGGCAAAGTCAGCGAGCACCCACGCGTCACGAGGATCGGTCTTGGCCGTCCCGGCATACAGTTCGGCCGCTCGTCGCATCTGCAACCCAGTCACATATGCCACCGGAACCTCACGCCCGGCGGCAACAGCCAGCAACAACTGCGCTCCAGACGCCGTCATGTCGATCACCAACCCCACCGGACCAGCCTCGCTGGCCTGGTCGATCAACGCTTCGATCGCTGCCTGGTCATTGCTGACCGACTGGTCGAACAGTTCGGTCCCGTCGGTGGTGATGGCCTGGGCGTAATGCACGCCCTTGGCCATATCAACACCAACGAACACGCCGATGCCATCGAGATCCATACCCCATCTCCTCATCGATTCTCTTCAGATGAGATCGCCCAAGAGCGCGGCTGCCATCAACCACCTTA
>CALIFY010000043.1 GCA_938021675.1 uncultured Acidimicrobiales bacterium | reverse complement strand
CTCTTAATCCGCAGGTTCTGGGTTCAAGTCCCAGGGGGCGTACGACAAGAAATCAAAGTTCCCAGAGCTACAAACCCATAGACGACGTTCACCACGGTTGGGCGTTTTGAGCGGAATCGGTTGTTTGTCAGCCTCGTAATGCGCCGTCTTCGCCCGTTCGCAGCTGGTATCCGACCCCTCGCAGATTGCGGATTTCGACCGATGCTGGACCCGACGAACTCAGTTTCCGGCGGATCCGGTACACGACCGTCTTGACAACCGGATCATGAGCGCCGAGATCCTGGACCTGCCATACCTCCTGGACGAGTTCGGTCGCAGACACGACGCGGTTCCGATTGGAGGCTAGGTACCGAAGGAAACGGAACTCAAGAGGGGTGAGTTCGAGGCGTTTTCCGTCGATGGCTGCCTCGTGGCTTTCGAGGTGAAGTCTGAGGTTCCCGATCTCCAGCTTGTCTTGATGAAAGCCTGATCGACGGAGCACCGCGTTGATGCGAAGTATCAGTTCTTCCACGCTGAATGGCTTAGCCAGGTAGTCATCGCCACCGGCCTCTAGCCCGGCGATAATGTCGGCTTGATCGGACATCACGGTAAGGAAGAGCACCGGGGCGTCGGTGTGGTACTTGAGACGGCTGCACAGGTCGAGCCCATTGCCGTCTGGCAGAAGAACGTCGAGCACGATCATGTCGACTGGGTTGTGGGCCGTATGGGCCAGCGCAGCAGCACCGGTCGAGGCGGTCGACACCTCAAACCCGCTCGTCTCCAGAGCGTAGGACGTCAACGCCAACAACTGGTCCTCGTCGTCGACGACCAGAATACGAGGACGTTCAGTCATCGATCGGTCCGTGGCAAGGCCAAGAGAAAGGCCGCGCCCTTTCCCAGCGTGGTGTCAACCCGCACCGTACCGCCGTGGAGCTTGGCGATCGTCTCGACGATCGTAAGGCCCAGTCCAGAGCCACCGGAGTGAGAAACGAATCGCTGAAAGACCTGCTTGCGTACCGCCGGGTTCATTCCCGAACCATCATCCCATACCGCTACGACGACCTCGCGTTCGTTTTGGAAGGCGCGGAGCGTAACCACGCCGCCAGGTGACGTGTTCTTGATGGCGTTCTGGACAAGGTTCGTAATCGCTTGACGCATGAGCGACGCATCGATGTTGACGTCATCCATCATCGACGGATAGTCGAGCTCGATCCGTTGCTGTCGCTGCTCAGCTAGGCGGCGCATACTCCGCCACACTTCGCGAACGACATCTCGGATATCGGTGCGGGCGAAGGACGGCACAAAGACCCCCGCCTGCAGCTTGCTTTCGGTCAGGATATTGTCGGCCAAAAGAAGGATCCTGGCCGTCGATTGATCGATCTCGTGGAGGAACGCTCGTTGATCGCCGCTGAGCGGTCCCGGCTTCTCTAGGAGAAGGATCTCGGTGGTGGCCGAGATCAACGCCAGCGGTGTCTTGATCTCGTGGGCGAGCACAGAAAACTGTTCCTGTCGTGTCGCCAGCCGTTGCTGTACCGATGCGAGCCGGCGGCCGAGCACATAGGCCAGACCGGCCAGCGCTGCACATACAGCCAGCAACGAGATGACCAAAAGAGTGATTCCCGACGCTACACCGGATCCGGCACACCCGCATTCCTACCGCCAGCGTTGCGGGGTCACATCGCGTTTGCGAGGTCACATCGCGTTTGCGAGGTCACATGGCGTTGCGAGGTCACATCGCGTTGCGTGCCCGATCGTCGACGGCCAGCAACGCCCCGACGGGAATCGATACTTTCACCCCATCGCCTTCGATGGGAAGCACGCCTGGACCGGATCGAGCGGTATGTTGCACCACCGCGGTCAATATCGTGCCGTCGAGAAGCTCAAGGGTGAGGTTGGTAGCCGACCCGAGGTATTCGATGGCTCGGAGCCAACCGGCAACCTCCACCCGCTCGTCGCTGATCGGGGCGATGTGATCGTTTGGCGATTCAAGCGGCTCTACCTTGATGTCCTCTGGACGGAGCACGACCGTAACCGTTTCGCCCGCCGATGTCGGAGTGTCGGACAGCTTGACCCCGGTGCCAAACAGATCGACCGTCGTCGTGGTTTCGCTGCGATGCACGATGTCTCCCCGCAAGACGTTTGCCTTCCCAATGAAATCGGCCACAAAGAGGGTTTTCGGCCGCCGGTAGATCTCATCTGGACTTCCAACCTGTTCGATGTGGCCCTCGCTCATTACGACGATTCGATCCGACATAGCCATCGCTTCAGACTGGTCGTGCGTGACGTAGACGCTGGTAACGCCGAGCTGACGTTGGATTCGCCGGAGTTCGGATCGCATCTGGTCTCGTAGACGAGCATCGAGATTGGACAGGGGCTCGTCGAAGAGTAGAACACGAGGACGTACGACCACCGAACGGGCGAGCGCAACACGTTGTTGTTGCCCGCCTGACAACTGTGTTGGCAAGCGGTCGGCGAGCCCAACGAGGTCCATGATGGAAAGCACCACGTCCACTCGCTCGCTAATCTCCTTCTTTGATACCTTGGCGATCTTGAGACCGTAGGAGATGTTTTCGAACACCGTCAGGTGAGGAAACAGCGCGTAACTTTGGAAGACCATGGCCATAGGCCGCTTGTTCGGGGGAACATCGGTGATCCGTTTCCCGTCGAGCAGGACATCGCCCTTCGTCGGACTCTCAAACCCAGCGAGGATTCGGAGCAGGGTCGTCTTGCCACAACCCGATGGGCCAAGAATAGTCAAGAACTCACCGTCGAAGATGTCCAAATCGACCAACTTCAGTGCTTCGTGACGACCGCGATTGGAATCAAAAACCTTGTGTACTTCTTCTACTCGAACCGCAATCGTCTCCTCGCTTGAGAAGGCCTGCTCAGCTCGAGGGTCCGTAGAAACGGTCATCCTTGAATCCTTTCGGGGATGGTTTTCGCGTTACCTTCATTGACATTGAAACCAGTAGTCACTGCGAGAAGTCCAATCGCTGCCAACACGATGCTGACCAGCACAACGCTGTAGGCAGCGGCTGGGCCGTATCGGCCCGATTCTGCCTGGTTCAAAATCTGGGCCGTCATGATCCGCCAGTCGGCGCTTACCAGGAAGATGATCGGCGACAACGACGTCATCGACCGAGCGAAACTCCAGACCAAGCTTGAGAACATGGCCGGGCGAATCAAGGGCAAGATCACCTTGACAAAGCTCTGGGCTGGAGTTGCCCCCAGGCTGATCGAAGCCTCTTCAAGATTCTTGCTGAGTTGGTTCAGCGCGCCTGCCGCGACCCGTACGACACCGGGGAGGCTGCGTATTGTGAACGCCATAACCAAGATCGCCGCCGTGCCTTTTAGCTTCGGGACGAGACCCCACAACAACGCAGACCGGTATGCCAAAAGGAGACCGATGCCTATCACAGTTCCCGGAATGGCGACGCCGAGAACGGAGGAAAAGTCGAGAAGGCCACGACCGCGGAACTGCCGCTGAGTTATCACGAACGCAATCAGCAAACCAGCGAGGGCCGAGATAGGAGTGGAAATCAACGCCAACCCGATGGTGTCGTACAATGCCTCTCGGGCTGAGTCTTTGAATACGATTCCGACGTTGTCCAAGGTTGGCGTGAAGTCAATGTTCCACACCTTGGTGAAGGCACCGACGACGATATAGCCGTAGAGAACAACGATGAATCCCGCCATTGCCACCGCGATAGCACATAGAGGCCAAGAGACTCGCCGCTGATCGATTGACTTCGGCGTACCAACCGGCTTTCCGGTGATGGTGATGAACTCTTTCTTCCGGAGCCAGAAATACTGTGCCCCAAAAATGAGCATGGATGGCACCAACAACAGTACCGAAAGCACCGAGGCCCGCTCCAAATTCGATGACCCGTTAACTGCGAGAAAGATCCGTTTAGATAACACATCGAAATCACCACCCAACACCACCGGGTTGCCAAGGTCTGCGATAGCCGACACGAAAAGCAAGAGAAACGAGTTGGCGATTCCCGGCGCTAACAGCGGCAAGACGATGGTCCGGAACCGGTAGATCAGCCCACCCCCCAGGTCGGTTGCAGCTTCTTCAAGGGCACCGTCAAACGCTCGGAGCATGCCAACAAAGTTTAGATACGCCACCGGCATGAACGATACACAAAGAGCGATAAGAAGCCCGTCGAGGCCGCTGATGTCGTACCGGGCTCCCAGCCACTTGTTGGAGACAAGACCCGCCCGTCCAAACAATGTAATGACCGACATCGCCACCGCGAACGGCGGAGAAATCACCGGGATTAGAGCAATGATATGCAGCGTCCGCTTGAACCGGAACTCGGTTCGCACTTGGACGAGAGCCATTATTAGGCCAGCCACTGTGCCGATCAACCCGACAAGAACGCCGAGCAGTACCGTGTTTCTGAGGACTGTTGCCGTTTCAGAGGAGCGGAGTAGTTGCTGCCAATTCTCGATGCCCTCGGCGGCGAGAGAGACGGCAATGATCTTAATCGTGGGGTACACCACGAAGGCTGCGATAATCAGCACCGAGACCGCCACGGCGATGCCGAACCAACCCTGGGCAACAAGTCGCCCAGCTAGCCCGCGAACCGATTTCCTAGGTACGTTTGGTGTACTTCCGTCAACTGCTTGTGCCACCACCGGGCAACCTTTCCACGTATCGATGGAACTCGTCCATGAACTGCCGGACCCTGTCCCCTGTACTGCTGGACCCTCGTCTGTGCTGACAAACCTGATCAGCCACCCCTTGGCCGCCATCGCCGCTCAGCAGGACGATGGCGGTCAGAGGGGAGGATGTCTCTCGCTCGACTCTTTCCCCGGTGAACGGTCAACAACGTCGCCGGGCGAGCAAGAACTACTCGTCGGCAGGTTCGGCTTCGCCGTCGCGGACCTGGTCACCAAACCGGTCGGGGAAGTCGCCGCCACGAAGGTCCTCGGCCAGGTCGGCCGAATAGCCCTCCGCCAGCGTCAGGTCGTCCAGACTGATCGCCTGCTCGGGAACGCTGGCATCGGGATGGGTTGGAATCTGGAACTGGTTGACCGTGGCGGCCAACTCCTGAGCCTCAGCAGTAAGCGCCCAATCGATAAAGGCCTTTGCTGCATTGGGATTCTTGGCATTTGCTATCAGCGATACCTGGCCGATTTCGAAGCCGGTTCCCTCCTCGGGGAATGAAGGAGTGAGATCAACGCCGGTCTCCAACTCGAATGAGAGACAGTCGTGAGCGAAGATGATCGAGGTCAGAACCTCACCCTGGGCCGCCATCCGCCCCGGAGCAGAGCCGCTGGCCGTGTATTGAAAGATGTTCTCGTGTAGTTCCTTGAGATAGTCGATCGCTGCATCCTCCGACCCTCGGAGCGCGACCAGGTTGGCGGCAGCAGTCGATGCCGTCCCGGACGTCCGCTGATCGGCCATGGCGATCTCGTCTTTGAAAGCGGGATCGAGCAGGTCGTCATACGATGCTGGGGCATCGACTCCAGCATCGGCGAGCGCTTCGGTGTTCGAACAGAACCCGAGGGCACCGATGTAAATGCCAGTCCAAGTTCCGTCCTCCGCCTTCTCTTCGATCACATCGGCATTCGGGGAGACGTACTGCTCGATGGAGCCATTGCCGGCTGCGGTCGCCGGACCGACGCTCGGTCCACCAAACCAGACGTCAACCGATGGGTCGTCCTCTTCCAGTTCGAGGCGGGCGACGCCTTCGCCGGTCGAGAGACCGATGAACTCGGTCCTGACGCCGGTTTGATCGGCAAACGCCGCCACGGCTGCCTCACACCATTCCTCTTGGACCGTACACATGACGACGAGTTCTTCTTCGAGATCCCCCGATGCTTCCTCGGTCGGCTCGGCGTCGGCGACTGGATCTGACTCATCGTCGGTTGACCCGTCGTCGCCGGCAGGCTCACTCCCGGTAGGAGCGGCTGCCGAGCCGTCGGACTCGGTGGCGTCGCCGTCGCCGCTGTCATCGGAGCCACAGGCGGCCATGACTACTGCGAGGGCAAGGAACACAACTAAAGCACGTACATGTTTCATAGTTCTCTCCCGTCGAAATTTCTGAAGGCGATTGCCTTACCGCATCCTTTATCAAGCAGCTGGCACCTGCCATCAACCAGACGTCACCATTGAGTCGCGGCAAAGTAACAGCGCGTTTGTTGCTGACTACGACGGGATATCGCGGTGAACATCACTCCGGCCAGACCGAGGTGTCCTTGATCCAGCCTGTGCGGCAACGACGGCGTTGTAGATCTGGAGGTGGGCTGCAGCGGACGTGGCCCAGGTGTACCGCTGGGCGGTTCTTTTCCCATTGCGAACGAGGCGAGACACAAGATCGCTGTCTTGCTGCAAAGTCATCATCCCGTCAGCCAACGACGCCGGCTCCCCAACCGCGGTCATCAACGTGTTCTCCTTGTCTGTAAGAAACTCGTGGAACACCTCGATGTCTGACGTGACGAGTGGCAAACCGGCGCTCATCGCCTCCAGCGCCACCAACCCCCACCCTTCTTTCGTCGACGGGAAAACGAAGGCGTCGGCCGCTTGAAACCACTCGTGAAGCTCAGCATCATCGACCGTCCCGACGAGCACAAGGTCATCACCGAGCGATAGGCCATGACCGACCAGGCTGCCCAGCACTCGCTCTCGGTACGCACGATAATCTTGAAACGAATGGCCGCCGATGACGGCCACCATCGCATCGGACCCTGCCTCCTTGCATCGGCCGAGCGCATCGACGAGAACCGCCGAGCCCTTTCGGGGTTCGATCCCGCCTACGGCCAGAAAGAAAAACCGATCCTCGGCACCGACCTGGCGGCGAAGCTCGGCTCGCCGACCGTCGGAGATCGGGCGAGCGAACCGATCGGCCCGCACTCCGTTTGGGACGACGGTAGAAGTAACGCCGTAGTCGACCTCGAGCTGCTTTCTCCAAAGTTCGCTGACGACCAGGAGGTGGTCGGGTTCTAAGATCGCCTGACGTTGGCAGTCCATCAACGCCTGGGTCGTGAAGTCATCGACGTGATGAACGGTGCGAACGAGATCAAATCTGGCTCCGGCATCGCGGACCGTTGCCGCCGCCCGAGCCGAAATGCAATCTTGGCTGTGTATGACATCGAACCGGTCCTGTAGCCGGTCGAGGCCGTCCGACATCGCACCGATCCAACGGAACACTCGATCTTCGAGCGTGTCGCCCCATTCCGGCGCCGGAATGATGCAGGTCGGGGCGGACACGTGACGAAAGAACCCGACATCGGGGTCGCCCATCGCCACCACGGTCACATCAACACCCATCGACCGGAGCGCTTCGGCCAACTCGATGGTATGAACCACGCCACCTCGCGGCTTTACCGAATAGGTCGTGAGCGCGATTCGAGGTCCGTCTGCAGTCACTCCGTTCGACTCGCTATCGGCGATGGACTCACAGCTCATCGTGTACGAGCGCTGGATCGCGGTTCACGATCGCGGCGGCCGCGAGGGCAGCCCGAGCCGCGGTCTCGGTCACTACGCAGCCTGCGTCGCGAATCTTCTTGCGCTGCGACGCGAAGCCCTGGGGATCCAAGTCTGTGCCGAGAACGTATGCCACCACCGCGGCCCCGCGTGAAACGATGCGGGCCAAGACCGGGGCGAGCGTTCCGGCAGGATCGGCGTGGGAGCCGTCGCCCAGCACCACATCGAGTAGTACGACGGCGATCGTCTCATCATCGATCTGTTTCTCTAGCCACCCCAACCGAGCCTCGGGATCTATCATCGGATGAGGGCGACCCTCGGTGTACTCCTCTTCACCGAGGTCGAGACAGACATGTACTCCGTCTGGGCCCGGAACTCCCAGATCAGCGTCGAGCGGGGTGTTCGAATAGATCGGACCGATGTGATCGGTGGCGATCGTCATCGCTTCATAGCAAAGGGTGCCGCCACTAAAAAGTCCCACCAGTCGTCTTCTGGAGGGCGACATGCCCGTCACCACATCGGCCACTTCCCCCGGGGTTGCGCCGACCCGGTCCGGCACCGGGTGACCGAGGCAATTGGCGGTAAGAACCGCTCCCTGTTCAAGGGTGTTACATACGGTGATCTCGTCCGACACGTGGCCAAGCCGCTCCCGCAGACCGATGAGAGCAGCAACCATCGGTTTTGACGGTGCAACGCTGAGCAACGACTCGGCCACTGCGGCCGCCGGCGGCTTCGACACGAGAAGGATGGCATCGGTGCCCGAATCAGCTTCTAGAGCAGCGATGCCGGCTCGGGCCATTATCCCGCCGACATCAGCGGTGAGGTCTCGACCGCCAACGCCGATGACGTGGGAGACACCGATTCCCCAACGATCGAGTAAGGACATCACTTCTTGGGCGCCGGTACCGGCCGCGGCCACGACCCCAACCGATCCCGAGGCAACCCGATTGGCAAAGCCGAGACCGGTACCAGAAATCATCGCCGTGCCCGCGCCTGGCCCCATAACGAGGCGACCCAGTCCGGTTGCCCGCGTCTTCAGCGCTATTTCATCGGCGAGCGGCACATTGTCGCTGAACAACAGCACGTCGAGTCCGGCGGTGAGCGCCTTGTGTGTTTCCAGGGTGGCGTACGGCCCGGGGACCGACACGATGGCGACGTTCGTATCGGGTTGCTCGGTAACCGCAGCACCCAGGTGGGTCATCAAAACTCGGTCGCCTTGCTCGGCCGCGGCGGTAACGGCGAACAAGACCTTTCTGGCGACGTCGATCCCGGCGTCGACCCCGTCGCCATCGGCTCGCACGGCGAGAACGAGATCGTTGGCCGTCACCCCATCGAATCCAGTGAACCCCTCGGTCTCAAGAACTTCGATGTTGGCTGGCGTCCCCATGACAGCCCAGGCGAAGTCCACGTCTTCGGTGCTCAGCATCGCTCGCGTCGCTTCCAACAGCCGGACGCTGTCGTTGTAGTTATCGCGCAGAATCTCGATGCTCTGCCTCATCGGGCCGTGCGTCATAAGGCCGTGCCTTTCGCTGGTTTGATCTTGGTGCCCCGATGGCCCTGGATGACCCCATAGGCATTACCGACGGTGGCATACACCAACTCCGGCGTCGTGATAGCGGCGAAACGAGCGCTTTCAGGAGGCGCACCGTCGACGAACTGGACGGCGGCGCTGATCTTGGGGCCCATACTCCCCGCCGGAAACTGGCCGTTGTCGAGGTGGACGCGAGCCTCGTCGGTGGTCATGTTGTAGACGGTTTCCTCCTCGGGGGTTCCGAAGTTGATCTTGACGTTGGGCACGCCGGTCACCATGGCGAGGACCGTTGCGCCAGATGCGTCGGCGAGTCGTTCGGCGGCGAAATCCTTATCGATGACGGCATCGACGCCGCGGTAGGTCCCGTTGTCGGCGGCCACCGGTATGCCGCCTCCCCCGGCGGCTACAACCACGTATCCAACGTCGATCAACGTCGCTATCGCTGCCGCTTCCACCGGGGCCAGAGGCGTCGGTGAAGGAACGACCCGCCGATGCCCTCTTCCTGCGTCATCCACCATTGTCCAGCCGCGACTTTCGGTAAGACCGGCGGCCAGTTCAGCCGAAAAGAATGGTCCAATAGGTTTGGTTGGATTGTCGAACGCCGGGTCGTCGGGATCGACTTCGACGTGGGTTATGACCGATACCGCTCCCGCAATCTCGTCTCGGCAGACTTCGTGCAAGGCAAGGCAGATCAGGCTTCCGACCGCTCCTTGGGTCATCGCACCGAGGGCGAACAGCGGCTGGGCCGGAACAAGGTCGATACTCTCCGCCTGTTGGATGGCCAGGTTTCCGACCTGTGGACCATTGCCGTGGACTATCGCGATCCTCCAACCCTTTCGAATCAGTGACCGCACCGACTTAGCCATCGCCATCGCGTTGGCGTACTGCTCATCTATTGTGCCTCGCTCATTCTCCCGAATGAGCGCGTTGCCGCCGAGCGCCAGGACAGCGATCTCAGCCACATGGACTCCCTAATCGTATAGGCGACGACATCTCTCGTATAGTAGACGGACGTCAACCGTTCGCCTAACGCGGAGCCGGAGGGCCCCAAGACATGACATCAACCGAGATCGATGGCCTCCGGCGACAATGGTCTGAGTCGGAAAGAAAGCTGTATCCGCTCGCCACGGTAAGCACCGAGAAATACCAGGCCCTCGTTCGAATCGCCCGAGAGGCAGCTAACGACCTTTCCGTCGTCGAGACGATCGATGGGCTCGTAGCCCATTGGCCGCAGGCCGAGACGATAGTTCGGGCGGCCTCGGCACGCCGTGACCTTCCCCTCGGCGACCTCCCGGAACAAGACGTCGCAGGGGTGGCGTTCGCCTTGCGCGATGCCGAGTTGCGAGCCGAAGCACACCAACGCCAGATAGGTGAGACCATCCGTTCCGCCGTCGATCGAGGTGAACAGTGGGCCATGCTCCACGAAACTGGCACCCTCAAACACGGGCTCCTCGACCCGTACTCAGCGATCGAGCTCCACGTGCCGTCGGGAGCCGCCATCGTCTCGTCGGTGGAACCCAATCCGACCGACGGATCGGCGAACCACGTGCTCTCGGTCATCCGGCTCGATCCGACAACAGGCGACACCGTCGACCTCGAACCCGGAATTGCCGAGGCCGAAGAGCACGCAACCGCCGACCGATTCGAAGCGGCTCGCGCTGCGTTACGAACCACGGTGGCGGCGCATCGCTGAACGTCCGTTTTCCTCCAGTGGAAGAACACGACCTACTCTGGTAACAAAGATAGCGATCGGCCAAGCCCTCAAACCAGCGCTACAGAATCCAGTCCGTAAGACCGAAGCACATCATGAGTAAAGAGGTGACCGTGTCAGCCGCTAACCAGGTTCGGAGCGAGATTCGCAGCCCAGAAGATGGCGAACGGCTGTCGGCGTTGATTCTCGATCTGCAGACCAAGGGCCTCCAGATCACAACGGAATTTGAGCGACGCCCTGGAGGCGCCGGTCCCTCCGACGCCGGCATGATCTGGGTCGAGGGCCAGCCTCTCACCGTGCCGGTCGACGCCTCGTTCGTCACCGATACGCCATACTCGCTGGAAGCTGAGGACGTCGGATTCGGGATCTACCGAGACGGCACCCGGCTTGCATCAGCGGCACCGGCCGATCGGCCTCGGTTCTATGGCATGAGCACGAGCGATGGCACACCGTATTGGCAGATCGCCCTCATGCACTTGGACAGCCTCGCCAGCACCGTCCTTCAAACCTGCGCATACTGGGGCAACGACGACCAATGCACGTTCTGCGGCATCGGGGTCTCGCTCGACTCGGGCAACACGGTCAAAGTGAAACGACCGGAACAGCTGGCCGAAGTGGCGGTGGCGGCCAAGGAACTCGACGGTGCGGTCGATGTCACGCTTACCACCGGCTCAACCTATGGGAAAGACCGTGGAGCGATATACGTCGGCAGGTGTGGGCAGGCGGTCAAGGAAGCATCTGGGCTTCCGGTCGAGGTGCAGTTCGAGCCGCCAGAGGATTTCTCGGCCATCGATCGGGTGGCCGACATGGGCATCGACTCACTCGGAATACACGTAGAGACGTTCGACCCCCAGGTGCTGGCCCGTGTGGCCCCGCCGAAGGCCCGGACCGGGATCGAACGCTATTTCGAAGCGTGGGAACACGCGGTGGGACGTTTCGGCGAAGGGCAGGTTTCGACCTACGTCATTCTTGGGATGGGCGAAGACCCAGAGCTCATCATCGAGGGGTGCAAACGGGCCGCTGACATCGGCGTCTACCCTTTTATCGTTCCACTTCGTCCCGTCCCAGGCAGCCTGATGTCCGACGTCTCACCGCCATCATCGGCCTATACCGAACGGATCGCTCGCCAGGTGGCGCCATACCTGATCGAACGGGGCATCACCGCCGATGCCGTCGCGGCCGGGTGCGCTCGCTGCCAAGCCTGTTCGCCACTGGGATCCATCGAGCAGTCGCTCAAACTCAACAGTCCGTCCAACCGCAAACTGATTCCTGTCGTCGAGGCGTCTTAGTGATCGACGTGGCCTGCTGGAACGCCGGCAAAAACGACATCTCCTGGCACTTCGCCATCCGCCATCAGGTCTTTGTCGAAGAGCAAGGGGTGATGGTCTTTACAGACGTCGACGATCGGGACAGTGACCCGGTCACCATCCACGTCGTCGCAGCTCATGGCCAGCGAGCCGCTGGCACGGTGCGTCTCTACGCCGTCGACGAAAACGGCTTGTGGAAAGGGGATCGGCTGGCGGTCCTTCCGGCCCACAGGTCATCGATAGTCGGAGCCCAGCTTGTGCGCTATGCGGTCGCCACCGCAGCCACGGCCGGCGGCACGGTGATGGACGCCCACGTGCAAGTTCAGAACACTCGGTTCTTCGAACGACTCGGCTGGTCCCGCTCCGGCGATGTAACCCCGTACCACGGCCTCCCCCACCAGCCCATGAGCATCGACCTTCCGGGCAAGACGATGACCTCAAACCTTCGTCGTGGCCCAACCGAGCTCCATCTCCCGGTTCCCGACTCTGCCACCAGTCCCCTGTTGGTCGGCGCCTGAACACTTCGGTAGGACGACCGGTGGCAGCGCGTCACGCCCACAACCCGGTAACGGCATCGCGAGAAAAGTCGATCAGCGTCCGTCGATCTCCCCCGGCGGCAAGTTCGATCACCGAACCATCGTTGACATGGCCAACGGCCACACAAACGAGATCGGCGGTGTGGAACGCGTCGATACAAGCATCGGCGGTAGTCGCTTCGCACGTCAACCAGAAGGCGTAGCTCGGGAAACAGATCAGCCAAGACAGCAGATCGGTCGCGTCCGGGACCGGCAGGACATCGAGATCGACCGTGGCCCCAAGCCCCCGGAATTCGAGAAGCATGGCCAATGAACCGAGTGGGCCGGCCATGGAAACGTCCTTGGCGGCAACCGCCAACCGCCTTGCGCCGATGTCGGCCAAGACGCGAATATCGGCAGCGAATCGATGTCGCTGCTCTTCGATCGAGCGAAAGAATGGGAAGTCGTCGCGCATCGTTCCGTCGAGGAATGCCGCCAGCAGAATGACCTGCCCGGGTGCGACGTTCGCCATCGACAACACATTCGGTGAGTCGCCGACGGCGAACGCCGATACCGAGGTCGGTCCATCCCGTTCGGTGAGATGACCGCCAACCAATGGGACCGCGTACATCTCGGCGGCATCGACCATGCCCCGCATGACCTCTCCCGTCACCTCGGCGGGCCCGACCAACGTATTGACGATCCCCAGCGGGATGCCGCCCATGGCGGCAACATCGTTGACATTGGCCAACACGGCGGCGATGCCTGCACCGTACGGGTCGGCCTCGACGAACGGGGGCGAAAGCGCCTCGCCGCACACCACGACCGATCGGTCCCCTATCTCCACGATCGCTCCGTCGTCGCCGGGTCCGTGCACGGGATCCGACGTGTCGATGGCCCTGCGAACCGCACCGATCGGTCGCTTCCCAGACACTCCGGCGTAGCTTCGGACCGCGTCGACGATCTCGTCAAGGGTGTATCCACGAATCTCTTCGTTGGCCATAGGCCATACCGTATAGTAAAAACAGTTTTCCGTAGCGACATGCCTGATCGTTACCGACGCATCGACCGAAAGACCTATCGTGGCTTCGTCTAACCTCCCGATCGCCGATCTCCCTGCGGCACTGAGCGTCGTCAATATCGGCCTTCCGCTCTTCGAACAAGCCGTTCGCGACCAAGGCACACCGGTAATCGGCGTCGACTGGCGCATACCGGGAGGCGGCGATCAACGAGTAGTGTCGGCATTAGCTCGACTCCTCGGACCGCGAGCGGCCGAGATCGATGAGGCGAACGGCGAGGTCGTCCGCCGGCTAAACGACGGGATCCCCGAACTCGCGGCCATCGAGACGGCGTCCGACGTCGTCCCCGGAATCGGAGACCGAACCATCCTCCACTGCGGGCCGGCGATCGGCTGGGATAGCATGTGCGATCCGCTGAGACGCTCCGTTCAGGCGGCGATCGTGGCGGAAGGATGGGAGCCGGACGTGGTATCGGCCCGTCGTGCCGTTGCGGCCGAAGAGGTCCACCTCGCTCCGGCCAACCTCCACGACACCGTCGTACCTATGGCGACGGCGATCGGCCCTTCCGCTCCGGTCTATGTCGTCAACAATGAAGTTGGCGGAACCACTGGCTATGCCGCCATCAATCAGGGTTCGGGGCAGGTCGCATGGTTCGGCGTCGATTCGGACGATTCGATCGAACGATTGCGCTTCGTGCGCGACTCCGTCGGCCCAGTCGTCGCCGACGCATTGGCGTCGATGGGGCCGACCGACGTGTTCTCACTGGCCGGTCAAGGCATTCCGATGGGCGACGACGTTCACATGCGCACCCAGGCAACCACCAACTTACTCCTTCGCGATCTCCTCCCCCATCTGGTGCGCTCGACGCGGGCCGACGCACCACAGGTCGCCGATTTCCTGAGCGCCAACCATCTGATGTTCCTCAATGTCGCCATGGCGGCCGCCAAGTCGCTCGTGATGTGGGCCGGAGAAGTCGAGAATTCAAGCATCGTTACCACCATGTGCCGAAACGGCACGACGTACGGCATCCGGCTCTCCGGCGACGACGACACATGGTTCCTGGCCGACAGCCCGCCGATACAAGATGCCCTGTACTACCCGGGACAGGGGCCGGAGACGAGCGCACCCGATATCGGCGATAGCGCGGTGCTCGAGTTGGTCGGTCTCGGAGGGCCAGCGGCCGCCAACTCTCCTGCTGTAGCCGGCTTTCTCGGCGGACGGATGAGCGACGCCATCGCCGCGACCCGCAACATGCAACGCATCTGCGCTGGCGAGAGCAGTCGCTTCCGGTTACCTATTCTCGACAATGTCGGCACACCGGTCGGGGTCGATATCCGCCAGGTCGTCGAATCGGGGGTAACGCCGGCGGTGAACACTGGAATCGTGCACGTCAGCGACGGTTCTGGCCAAGTCGGCGCCGGTGTGGCGTGGGCGCCGATCGAGTGTTTTACAAGTGCGCTACTGGCACTCGACGAGCGCCTGTAGGAGGCCCCGACGACACCACGATCCGATAGCGACATGTCGGATCCGATAAGATTCCTCCTCTATCGTAGAATGCGTATCTGCCCCATCGTCCGGACCGTCCGATGACTAAAAAGCACCAGAAGCCAACCTTTCTCGAAACGCCGGCGCGTCCGACAAAGCCCCGACTCACCGGTGTCACCCATGTGCTTGATAAAGGGATGACGCTGACCCAGCTCGACGCCACGATGGCATCGACCGCAGAGTACATCGACGTGTGGAAGTTCGGCTGGGGCACCGCCTACCTAGACCCCGAGGTTCGTGACAAAATACGACGCCTTCGACATCACAACATTCAGGCCTGCCCTGGCGGAACGTTGCTAGAGATCTCCTGGCTCCAACGCCGGGCCGACGGCTTCTTCGATTGGGTCGAAGACGTCGGGTTCACCGCGGTCGAAGTCAGCAACGGCGCCACCGCCATGCCGATCGATGAGAAACGCAGCCTGATCCGGCTCGCCGCCGACCGGGGACTCGACGTTCTGGCCGAGGTCGGCAGTAAGTCGCCAGACGCCAACGTAATCCCCGAACAATGGATCGACGAGATCGGCGGCGATATCGATGCCGGCGCACGCCGGGTCGTGGCCGAGGGCCGAGAATCGGGCACGGTCGGACTGTACGAGCCAGACGGTCGGGTCCGCACCGATCTCGTCGCCGCGCTCGAAGCGGCGGTCGACGGGACACGCATCATCTACGAAGCACCCCTCCGCACCCAACAGGCTTGGCTCCTCCGAACCATCGGCCCCTCGGTCAACCTCGGCAACATCACCATGGCCGAAGTACTGAGCGTCGAATCACTACGACAAGGGCTTCGGGCTGACACGATCGGCCTCGGGACGGCCTCGGACCTTGAGGAGACCTCACTCACTGGCACCGCCCGGTGAGGTCCGGCATCGACCCATCGGCCCCAAACGTATTCCCTTCGGAGTACCGGCAGGTGGCGGTCAGCTACGAGACCACCGACCTCGATGAGGAGACGCTACGACACCGGTTTATCGGCAGAGACGCCTATGTACGGACCAGGTTCATCGTCGTCCGCTCGGCGGAACAAACCGCACTCATCGAGGTGACCAAGACATCTGACTCTGAACTGTTCTCGCCCATCGACGGCGTTCGGGTGTTGGCGACCCCCGAGGAGTGCCTAGATATCGAGGAACCGGATGTGGACGTCGGCGTTGCCTCCCAGTTCTGCCGTATCGCCGATCGACACCCCGACAGACGGTGTCTCATCGTGGAGGGCCGATACTCACACATCAGCTTTCTTCTCAATCCAAAGCCACTGTGGATCACGCTGATCGACATCGTGCCCCCTGGGCCATCAAAGTTGGCCGACCAGGCAAAACGTATGCTCGATGTCGCCGAAGACCTCCCCCCGGTCGGGCTCCGGGTCAACGAAATAGATAGCTTGGAGCTATTGACATCGGAGGACGACGGCCCGACGAACAATCTGCTCTTCCCCTGCCGTACGACCGGGGTCGAGTTTGCAGGAACCGACGTGTCGTTTCTCGATCAACGACCACCACCGCATCCCGATTGGACCCTGGTCGGCTGCCAACGATCGGTCCAAATCCACGCCTCGTTCTACGACTTCGAGCCAACGACGATAGATGTCTGCCCTCGTCGATTCCTCGAACCGCCACAATCGGCGAGCGATCCAACCCTGACGCGGTGCTGCCAACTCCAACGAGGTTCCGAAGAGCTTCACCGGACGGTACTCGTCCCCTGGGGTTCGTCGTTAGCCGAGGTCCGAGCCGCCATCGACCGGCTCATCGAGTTAGAGGGGACCGAGTGGACTCCCATCTGATCGACTCAGCGATATTCGGATCATCGTGGAGCACACCGGCCACCCACGACATCTTTAGCGAGCGTTCGCGACTACGCCGATGGGTACGGGTGCTCGGCGCCCTGGCTCGGGCCCAAGCAAGCTTCGACCTGATCCCATCCACCTCGGCCCACGCCATCTCCGAACTCAACGCCGACCGCCTCGATGTTGCAGCCATCGAACGGGGAACAGCCGAAACAAGCCACTCCACCCTTGGATTGATCCACGAGATCCAACGACATCTCCCCGAGTCAGCCCGTGAACACGTGTACGTCGGTGCCACCGTGCAGGACATCACCGACACCGCACTGAGTTTGGAGATGGCCGCCGTCGGCGATCTGCTGTGGGATGACCTGTGGCATATCGAAGGTCGGTTACTTGAACTGGCCGACGAGTACCGCTCGACCCCGATGTCCGGTCGAACCCATGGTCAGCCGGGCGCCCCCATCACCTTTGGCATGAAAGTAGCGTCCTGGGCCGATGAGATCGGTCGCAGCCTCGAACGGATGACGCAACTGTCGAGCCGCTGTCTCGTGGCCCAACTCGGCGGAGCGGTAGGCACGCTGGCATTCTTCGGGCCCGATGCGACCGCACTGAGGACCGCCTTCGCCGACGAACTAAACCTTGCCGCACCGAACATTTCGTGGCTCACCGCTCGCGACCGTCTCGCCGAATTTGGGGCGGCGGTCATGCTCTCCACTTCGGCACTGGCTCGGCTGGCAAACGAGGTATTCGTACTCCAGCGGGCGGAATTGGGTGAGCTCAGGGAGGCAACAACCGCGACGACCGTCGGCAGTATCACGATGCCCCACAAACGAAATCCAGAACGGAGTGAGCAGATCGTTACCCTCGCCACCTTGGTTCGAAACAACGCCCAGATCCTTGCCGAAACCATGGTGCAAGAACACGAGCGCGATGCTCGAGGCTGGAAAGCCGAATGGGTCACGTTCCCGACGCTGGCCCACTACGGATGTGCCGCCACCAGCCTGAGCCGAAACCTGCTCGATGGGCTTGAAGTCGACGCCATGTCGATGATGACCAACCTGACGGCAAACGGTGCGATGACTTCGGGAAGCCTGTTGCGGGTATTGAGCGAGCGTTTGGGAAAGCACCGGGCCCAAGAAGCACTCCACGCCGCGTACCACCGGGCCGGCAACGATCCGGGAAAGCTTGCGGCCGAACTCGACGCGTTGGCAACGTCGGACGAGCAACCGAACACCTCGGATCACTTCGAGACCGGGGTGGCAGCCCAACAGGTCGACTCGGTAGTAGCTTCGGCCCGGGCGAGACGAGCCCACGGACCGCCGAGTTGGCGCCGTGGCTGACAACACCGCAGGGTCGTCCCGGATCGCCGGTCCGTCCAATCATGGGCCGGCACCCGAGCTGGTCGACGCCGGCTTTGCGTGGGAGATTGCCGACGCACCACTACTCCACGATGGGCTGAATATCGCCGATCTCGGCCACGTTATCGACCTCCGACATCGGGGTATTATCCCTCCTGACGCGGCAGCGGACCTTCTCGGTGAACTCTTAACGGCCTATCACACCGCGGCGGAAGACTTCCCATACGACGAAGCGTTCGGCGAACCATACAACTCACGCGAGCACCTCTTCGCCGAACGGCTCGGCACTACCGCCGGCTGGCTTCACGCCGGTCGGCCGCGCCGGGAGGCGGCGCGGGTAGCACTTCGTGTGTTGCTCCGGAAACAAACGGCCAGGCTGGTCGGCGACTCCGGGCGATTCGCCGTCACCCTTGCCTCGGTCGCACGGAACCACCGTCAGGTGTTCATGCCGGATCAGACGTACCTACAACAGGCTCAACCATCGACGTTCGGTCACTACCTGTTGGCCTTCGCCCCGCCGGCCCTTCGAGACGGCGAACGCCTGTCGGCCGCGCTCGCCCAAGTCAATCAAAGCCCAGGGGGAGCTGGGTGTGTAAACGGAAGTCGTCTTTTAGATGACCGGTCGCGTATCGCCAACCTGCTCGGATTCGATGACATTATCGAACACACGCGAGATGCGATGTGGCAGACAGACACGTTCATTGATCTGCTGGCTACGGCGACCAGCCTTATATCGAACCAATCGAAACTCGCCGAGGACCTGGAAATCTGGGCCAGTCAAGAGTTCGATTACGTCGACCTTGCCGGGCCGTACACCAGAGCCTCAGTTCTCATGCCCCAGAAACGAAACCCCTACGCTCTCACGATCGTTCGAGGCGCAGGAGGCATTCTCATCGGACGTCTCAGCGGCTTTTTGGCGGTAGTGAAGAGCCCATCGGCTCGCAGCGACAACCTCATCTTCGCCTACGGCGAGATTCCTCGAGCGCTGGAACTTACCAGTAAGATCAGCTCACTCATGTCCGGCGTCGTAGATACCCTCACTGTTAATTCGGAGCGAATGTGGGCCGAACTCGAAGCGGGTTTCAGCCAAGCGACCGATCTCGCCGAATACATTATGATGACCGCGGGGATCGACTACCGCAGTGCATATAACATTGTCGGCAACACCGTCAGAGCGGCTAGCCAACAGGGGCTCCGCGGCATCGACATTTCCGCGACCATGCTCGATGAGGTAGCGATCGAGACCTGCGGGCAAACTCTCGACCTCGAAGCCGATCAGCTCGCCGAAGTACTCGATCCACGCAACATCGTCGCCACCAGATTGGCTGCAGGCGGAGCCGGCCCCGAAGTAGTGGCCGCCATGGCTGATCGCTATGAGTCAGAGGGTCGGGCCTTGGTGTCGTCAAGCGAGGAGCAGCTCGCCCGCTTCGCGACGGCAGAGGCGGAACTCGTCGCCGAGGCAGAGGCCCTGGCTTCCCGCTAACCCGTCTTTAGGGTCGGTCGACCATTCCCACCCTCACGACGGCCGGAGCGCTATCCAAACCGCCTTGGCTGGACGTTTTGTCGGGTTTCGCCAACGATGCTCATGGTCGGTTCTGAAGTGCACTGAGTCTCCAGCAACCATGCGGACCGTTTGATCACTAACATCGACCTCAAGGGTGCCCGACAGCATAAAAATTAGTTCCTCGCCGGGGTGGCGAAGGGGTTTATCGCCGCTGGATGCACCTGGATCTATGTCAGCGATGGCAGAGGCAACAAAGTATTGGCCATACGGCCCAGAAATACCGCGCAGATCGATACCGGTGTGGCTTGTAAAGATCTCCTTCCGTTCCTTTGCGGGAGTAAACACCATGTAGGCGGGAGCCGAATCTTCTTCATCGACGAAGTAGGAAACCGGTCGGTCTAGAGCATTGGCCAGCTTAAGCAACGTGGTGATCGTCGGCACCATATTGCCCTGCTCGACCTTGTGTATAGCGGCCGGCGACACGTCAGAACGATCCGACAACTGCTGCAGTGACAACCCGTTCAGATCGCGCAATTCTCGCAGTTTCGGCCCGATCGAATTGACGACGTCTTCCAGGTCGGCCTCAGGCATTGGATGATCCACGCGACTTCTGTTTGTCGACGACATCGCTCCTCGTCCGGAGTTGTTTCGATGGGCTCGCGCAGCTGCTTTTTCCACAAAATTCTAGCGTAGTACCGTTCGGCGCAGGTTCGACAACCGACGCCAGCGAGAGGGTCGAACAGTGTTGCATGATCAGACCGTACACTTTCCGACTCAGAAGATCTCCGATAGTTGACAGTCATTCACCCCCGGCAGCACAATGCCATGACCCGACGTCACGAAGGAGATGCCGTGGACGGCATACACGACATGGGCGGCACACAGGGCTGGGGTACGGTCGAACTCGACCCAGACGATCCGGTGTTCGCAAACGACTGGGAGGGCAGAGCATTCGCCCTCGGAGCGATGGCTGGGGGTCTCTCCGGCACCAATCTCGACGCGTTTCGACACGGGCTCGAACGGCTCCACCCCTTGACCTACCTCCAAGACGGCTATTACGGGCGCTGGTTGGCCTGTGCCGAACTACTGCTCGTCGACAGCGGCGTTCTTGCCCAAGGTGCGGTCGACGCCCGGGCTCGCCGGCTCATGGGAGAGGATGTCGAAGAGCCGGCACAGCCGGAAGTGAACAAACCCGAGTACGAACGTGGCGGCGGAGGCTCGCTCCGAGACATCGACGATCCTCCGAAGTTCGAGGTTGGTGATTCGGTTCGAGCACGTGATGTCCACGTTGGCGGCCATACCAGGATGCCGGCATACATCCGAGGGCGGGCCGGGACGATATCGGCCATCCGGCCAGCGGCAGTGCTACCCGACGCCACGGCCCACTTCACTGGCGAAGAGCCGCAGCACGTGTACACGGTCAGCTTTGAATCCACCGAGCTGTGGGGTGCCGAAGCAGAGCCAACCACGCTGAATATAGATCTGTTCGAAACGTACATGGAGAAGCGCTGATGACCGCCATCCCCCAAAAACGACCCCCCGCTCCCATACGCACCGAAGCTCTTGAAGCACTGTTGACCGACCGGGGTTTGGTCACCGCAGAGGCCATAGACGGCCTCATCAACCGTTTCGTTAACGATGTCGGACCGATGAATGGCGCCAAGGTGGTAGCCAAGGCATGGACCGACCCGGAGTACAAAGCACGATTGATGGCCGACGGCACCGCCGCCGTTGGCGAACTCGGATTCGCTGGACCCCAAGGCGAACACATCGTCGTGGTCGAAAACGACGAGAAGGCGCACAATGTTGTGGTCTGCACGTTGTGCTCGTGCTACCCCTGGCCGCTTCTCGGACTACCGCCAAATTGGTACAAAGACCCGGCATACCGATCGCGGATCGTTCGAGAGCCGCGGGCCGTGTTGGCCGAGATGGGCCTTGAACTCGATCAGGACGTTGCCATCACGGTCTGGGATTCGAGCGCCGAGAACCGGTATTTCATCTTGCCTCAACGACCAGATGGCACCGATGGACTGGGCGAGGACGAGCTCGCCGCCCTCGTGACCCGTGAAGCCATGGTAGGTGTCGCCAAGGTGCACGCCCCCGCATGACCGCCGGCCTCAACCAAAGCTCGATAGTAGAAGCGCTTCCAACGAACGGCCCGGCCTCGCCGCCGCGCTCGAACGGAGAACTACTTTTCGAAGCCCCATGGGAGGGCCGCGCCTTCGGGCTGATGGTTTCGCTGTTGGACCAGGGAATTTTCACCGTCGGCGACTTCCAGGCCGAACTGATCTCGGCGATCGCCGAGTGGGAGAGCCTGGAGCGACCAACCGATGAGTACCGGTACTACGAATGCTGGCTTGTGGCCCTTGAGCGCCTCGTCGTAGCCAAAACAGAGGTGTCCGACACCGAGATCGCCCATCTGAGCAGTGAATTTCTCACCCGCCCAGCGGGTCATGATCATGCACACGAGCACTAGTGGCTAAGGAGCGAACGGTTCAGGGCGTTTGGCAGGGCGACTGGCGGTGCGACGTGACCGCCGGCGATTTCACCATGCGCATCGATGAGCCGACGTCGGTACCCGGTGGGACCGATACGGGACCCCAACCGACCGACATGCTGCTCACCGCCATCTCCTCGTGTTTCACCTTGGCCCTCGCTCACGCCGCTCGAAAGCGCTCGATCGAGGTAGCTGGCATCGAGGTCGACACCACCGGGGTGTACGACGGACCGAGCTTCTCCCAAATTCGAATCGACGCTCGTGTCGGCTGTCAGGAAACGGAACTTGCCGGACTGCTCCGAGCCGCTGAGCGAGTGTGCTACGTGACCAACACCATTCGGGGAGGTCCGGAGCTTCACATCGCCGGCACCAGCACGAACGACTTCTCCGATAGTTGACGAACTCGGGGAATACGTTTAGCTTCCGACATATGTGTTTCGGATCTGATACACATAGGGAAGACCGGCGCAGAGGAGATCCGCGGTGAAGATCGTCGTAATCGGTGGAGGAGCAGCAGGCCTAGGCGCTGCCGGCGCGGCCAAGGGCGCCAATCCGTCTGCCGAGGTCACCGTCTACACCGAGTTCGCTGACGTCGCCTATAGCCCCTGTGGTATTCCGTTCGTCCACGGCAAGGAGATCGACTCGTTCGAACGGCTCTTCCTCGCCACGAAGGAACAGTACGTCAAGTCGGGAATCGACGTACGTTACGAGACGACGGTCGACTCGGTAGATGTGGCGACGAAGACCATCCAGGTCGAGGGGGAAGGCTCGGTTGGCTATGACCGGTTGATTCTGACCACCGGATGGTTGTATCAAGATCCGGCAGTTCCGGGCACCGAACTTGACGGGCTGTACCGAGTCAAAGACATCCGCCAAGCCATGGAATGGGACAGCGTCCTCGACACCACCAAAAAGGCGGTTATCGTCGAGTCTGGTTTCATCGCCATGGAAATGACGACAGCGCTACGCCACCGCGATATCGACGTCACCCTCGTCGACCCTGGCCCATGGCCGATGTCCGATGTCGCCGATCCTGAGATCGTCGAACCGGTCCGCCAAAGCTGGGCTGAACTCGGCGTCAACATGCAATGGGGCAACAAAGTCACCGCCTTTCGAGGGGAAAAATCGCTGACCCACGTCGAGACCGACAGCGGTGACGTGACGGCGGACCTGGCAATCATCGGCACCCATAAGGTGCCGAACAATCGGCTGGCCGAAGCGGCGGGCATCAAGCTAGGCACAACCGGTGGGATCATCGTTGACTCTCACATGCGAACCAGCGCCGCGGACGTCTTCGCCGCCGGCGATTGCACCGAAATCCCTCATGGGGTCACAAACGTCCCCCTGCAAGGTTTGTCGGGCAGCCACGCATACGCCCAGGGCAAGACCGCAGGCGTCAATGCCGGAAGCGGTGAGCGCCAGTACAACCCGGTGTATGTGCCGTGGGGCATGCTGGCCGGCGAATGGATGCTCGGCGGCGTTTCCTTCGGCGAGACGACGGCGACGGCGCTAGGTCTCGACTTTGTGACCGGCCTGGCCAACGGAATCACCAGGGCCCGTTACTACCCGGGCACGAAAACCATCACCGTCAAGTTGTTGGCCGATCCATCGTCAAGACAGCTCATTGGCGCACAGATGGTTGGAGGCGAAGGCATCAAGGAACGAGCCGACTTCCTTGGCATGATGACTCGTACTGGCATCACCGTCGACGAGATCGCCACAATGGAGAACGTCTACTCTCCGGCCATCGGTGCACTGAACGAACCGATCGCTGTCGCTGCCCAAAACCTCCTTGCGAAGCTCTGAGGCCACCATGTCGTTTACCCACTGGCTCCGATCCAACTCCGAACAGTATCTGTTGCAGGATTCACAGGCGCGGGTGGCCAAGATGCACGGCCTCGCTGGGCCACGACCGCCCAAAAACCTAAAGGATCGGTTCTGGCGACTGGTGTTCGCGCCCGTGTACCGGCGATTGCCGTGGGCCGTTCGGAAACGAACGATCCAAGCGCTACCGGGCAGCCACCGCCAACCGTGGCCAGAACCCAACTACGAGTCTCGAAAGCCCGCGATCTGAAGCAGGTCGGGTCGAGGAAATTACACCGAGAAGGAGCACGAAATGCCCAAGACAGTCACCATTGAGCCGCCGAAGGAAGGCGACATTCTCTTCGACATCGAGGAGAAGGTTTTTCCCGATCATCAGGCGGAGCCTGGCGACAAAGCGTACGTGTTCATGCACACCGTGCCCTTCGAGGGCTCTGTCGGCCTCGTCAACATGCTGACAGCGACCCGTCTCCAGAGAAAGGGATTCGACCTCACCTTCGTCCTCTACGGCCCCGGCGTGCTGATGGCGTCGGCTTCCCGCGGCTTTCCAGCCGTCGGCCAAGAGGGGTTCCCAGGCAACCTAGGGTTCAATCGGCAGTTGCAGACGCTTATGGACGAAGGGGCAACGGTCTATGCCTGCCGCTTCGCCATGGGTGCGCTGTACGGCATGCGCGAGGACGACATCATGCCGGGAGTCAAGCCGTTCAATCCACTGGACGTCCTCGATGCCACGATCCAAGCTTGGCGAGACAAGGCCCTGGTTATCACCACCTGGACCGTCTGAGAATTTCACAACCGCGAAACGACAAAGGCTGGGCTCACGACGTTGATGCCCAGCCTTTGCTGTACGAGTAGCCGGGGTCCTAGGACATACCACGGAGTCGATCGTGGAGCCCGACCTCGTGAAGCAGACCATCGGTGACTTCGTACACAAAACCGCGAACGTTTACCTTCTGCCGCAGAAACGGCGTCATGTGCAATCGCTGGATCGACTGCGCTACGTCGTCGTAAGGATCATCGAACGATTCCATCGACCACGCCGGCTTGACACCAAGCTCGTGCTCAAGCTCGCGTCGAAGCCCCGATTCGTCGAGCTTGTGCAGCCCGCAGTCGGTGTGGTGGACCAGCAACACTTCGCAGGTTCCCAGCAGGCGTTGCGACAAACATATCGATCGCACGACATCATCTGTGACCACGCCACCAGCGTTGCGAATGATGTTGGCTTCCCCCACATCGAGGCCCAGCATCCGCAGCGGATCAAGCCGAGCGTCCATGCAGGTGACGACCACCAGACGGCGTGTTGGCAGCGTCGGCAGATCAGCTAGATCGAATGACCGAGACGCCTCTTCGTTTCGGTCAAGAAGTTCGTCGGCGTTTGGCGTGAATTCCACGTCCATCAACAGGGATCCTTTCGGCGGAGAAATGTTCGCTGCGGCACGACGTCACACGGTAGCAACTACAACACTTTGGTCTTCGGCACACCGGACGCCAGCGGTTCGATCGCACATCGATAACGCTTAGACAGTCACCGACGGGAGCGTTCAGCACCGTTCTCAACGGCGGGCACCGGCGTATAGCGGTTGACCAAGAAACCGTCTTGAATCCAAGGTGTCGGCGGCGCGCCCCCACAACATATTGTGAACCGTACACCCACCACCTACTACAAACAACACTATTGACGTAGTTACGAATACCGTTCGCAACCCGCTGATCATGAATGGAGAGGGTGAACGAATCGAACCGCCGACAATAGATCAGATAATTACGGTCTCCACGAACGGTTCGCCGTCGTCAATGCGCTTGAAACCCAGCGGGCCAAGGTCAAGAGTTTGATATTCACCATTCACAATCAACTCGGCAACCCCTCGGCCAATTGCCGGAGATTGCTGGAGGCCATGACCGGAGAACCCGTTTGCGAGCAAGAAGTTCTCCACCCGAGTGTGTGGCCCAACGACAACGTTGTGGTCCAAACGATTGTGGGCATAATGTCCGACCCATTGCGAGGACACCTTAATTCGTTCGAATGCCGGGATCCGGTGGGCCAATGCCGGCCAAACTTTGGATTCAAAGATGTCGTGATCCATAGCGAAATCGTCGGCCGCGACCTTCACATCGTTGTCTGGCGCACAACCGGCCATATAGGCACGACCATCAGAACGGACGTGAACACCGGTCGGGTCGACGGTCAAGGGCAGGTCACGACTCAACGGTACGGCCGCATCAAAGACGAAGCTGAACCGCTTTCGGGGCTCGACCGGCAGTTCCAACCCCGCCAGGGCGGCTACCTCCGACGCACGAGGACCGGCCCCATTTACGAGATAACTACAGGCTACGTTCGCGCCCGATTCGGTACGAACAGCAACCACCCGATCGTTACGAACATCGATTCCGGCAACACTACCTCGAGTGTATTCCACGCCTCGGTGACGAGCTTTGCGGCGCAGCCAATCAAACATGGTGCCCGAGTCGAAATAGCCTTCGTCGATTAGGTTATGACTGCCACAAACAATGTCATCGAGCTGATAGAACGGATACTCGGAAGAAAGCTCGTCGGGCGACCAGATCCTCGTACCGGCACCCAACTCAGCTTGAAGCGCCTGATTGACCCGAAGCATCTCAGCGGACGCCTCGTCAGCAGCCAGGTAGAGGTACCCGTAGTGGTTGACGTGCAGCTCGGGAACCTCCGGGTCGTCCCCCATATAGCTTCGGAAGTTTCGAACAAACTCGGCCGCGAATTGACTGATCTCGACGTTCAACGGGTTGGAAAACTGTTGCCGCATGCAGCTATTGGTTCGGGCCGTCGAGCTTTGCTCGTAGCTCATGTCTCGTTCAATAACCAGCACAGTTCCATCAAAGTCGAGATGGTCGGTCAAAAACCAGGCGATCGACGAACCGATAATGGCTCCACCAACGATAACGACGTCATAGCGATCGCGAGACGGGCGATCGGTGATCGCCGATGCCAATTGGGGCCTGACCGAGGATCCAACCACTAGAGATCGGCGATCGCCGGAAAGTCACTCGGCGGTTTGATGTCGACGGTGGCCGAACGCTGCTGAGCCAGCATGCCCCCATCGACCTTGATCACGTCGCCGGTGATGTAGCTGGCATCATCGGACGCCAGGAAGAGTGCGGCACCCGTCATATCGAACGGTTCTCCTATGCGGCCGAGCGGCACGTTCTCCCCACGCAGTTCACGCTGTTCAACCGCTAGACCACTGGTATCGATCGAACCCGGCATAAGCGCGTTGACCCGAATGTTGTATGGACCGAGATCGAGGGCCATAGCTCTCGTCAACGCCTCGATTCCCCCCTTGGTCGCATCGTACGCGGTGAAGGCCCGGTGGGCTCGGGTCGCTCCTCCCGAACTCATGTTGATGATGCAGCCGCCACCTTGTCTTGCCATGATCCTGGCTGTCGGATGGGAGACGAGGAAATGGCCGGTGAGGTTCACATCGACGATACGACGCCACCACGCTTCGTCGGCCTCAAAGAAGTGGAGCATCGGCTCGACGAGACCTGCGTTGTTTACCAGGACGTCGATTCGATCGTGGGCGGCAAGGACGCTCTCGATCATCGATGCCACCGATGCTGCGTTCGACACATCGGCTGTGACCGCCATCGCCGTACCACCAGCCTCGGCGATGGCGGCCACGGTGGAATCGGCGTTGGACCGGTCGACGTCGTTTACTGCGACGATCGCTCCAACCGACGCAAACCGTTGGGCTATAGCCCGCCCAATGCCGTTCCCTGCGCCGGTTACTAGTACGACGTTGCCGGCGAGGGACGGGTGTGTGGTCATCAAGTCCATACCTTCACGTAGGGTCGACTGGTGGGAATACATCACCGATACGGACCCAGACTGTATTATTGAGAGTCCATCGGCCGCAATCTCCCTGTGGCCACCACCGCCCAACCCACCGACCACGCCCAATCGGGCACCGCTGCCGTCGCGCACGTTCCTGACGACAGACCGCTACGGCGTGAGGGTGACGACGGTAGATTTATCGGCACAGCGGACAGCCGTTCGATGTAGGCAACTTCTTGGCTTGAGGTCGGACCTCGTGGGTGATCGTGTAGGTGTAGACAGGCGGCACGGCGCGCCGAGTGGCTCGATGCCCTCGGAGCCGAACCAGGACCGTGATGGCTGAGCGCGCCGTCGGTTGGGTTTGGGTTGCCAGTCAAACCGTACTGCTCGTCCTCTTACTACTCCTTCCCGCCGGTACTACGTGGTCGACGCCGACGTGGCTCACCGTGATCGGATTCGGCACCACCATCATCGGGTTGATTCTTGTCGCTGTCGCCGCCCTCGGTCTCGGCCCAGCCGTTACCCCTTCGCCGGTTCCTTCTTCCTCGGGCCGGCTAGCCACCACCGGGCTCTACGGATTCGTACGACACCCGATCTACTCCGGTGTACTGACCGCTGTCGCCGGCGTCGTCATCCGCTCCGGCAGCCTGGGAACGTTGGCCGTGGGGATCGGCATCGTCTACTTCTTCAACCGAAAAGCACGCTGGGAGGAGAAACGGCTAGCCAAGAGATACCCGGCGTATTCCGAGTACGCCAAGCTCACTCCACGGTTCGTTCCGCGACCGTGGCGCTACCCATCTAAGCGTTCCGGGTAACCCGGCGAGTACATTCGCTACACTGTTCGACGGTCAGGGGCGCTGCGGGCACGAAACACGACGGTTGAAGGTGGGAAACACCGATGGCTACGGTCAGACCGGGCATCTATCTTGAAGACAATCCACCGCGGCGCAGCCAATTTCGCCGGGGGAGACGAAGTCCGGTGAAGCCGGTCATCGTCGTCCATACAGCCGAGAGCGGCACCGACCAATCGGGGGCGGACCCTCGAGCCGAGAACGTTGCGTCATTCATCCGAAATCGAACTACCGCCGGTTCATATCATCTCCTAGGCGACGCTGATTCCATCGTCCAGCTCATTCGCTTCGAAAACGAAGCATTCCAAGACCGGACGGGAAGCAACCAGTGGGCCATCGGGATCTCGTTGGCGATGAACGCTGCGGACTGGCCAGATCTACCGAGCACTCGTCGGGACGAGTTCGCGGAGACAGCTGCCCAAATGGCGGCCACAGCCGCCGTTTGGCTCAACGAGCAAGGGCTCCCCTCCCCGGCCGCTCGGTTTTTGACCAAGACACAAAGCGACAGGGCGAGCGCGTCGGGCTTCATCTCTCACGGCCGTCGGGATCCAACCCGGCGCTCCGATCCCGGCGCCGGGTTCCCATGGACAGACTTCTTTCGTCGCTACGAGCGATTGTTGGCTGATGGCGGCCTAGAACCGGGCCGCGATGCGTTAACCCGTGAGCTACAGCGACTGGTCGGTGTCGATGACGACGGCATTGTCGGAGATCTGACCATCGCCGCGTTGAACCGCAACTGGGTCGGTCGGGATGAAAGCTTTGATTCGTCCGTAGCCGACACCTTCACGAACAATCCGAACGTCATCGCCTGGATCCAACGAAGGGTCAATAGCGAGGACGGCTTTGATCTCGACATCGACGGCAAGTTTGGGCCTAATACCGAGCGTGGAGTCAAGTCCGTACTCGATCGTCGAGGAGTCGTTGCTGCGGAGTCGTTCCTGGCATTCCTGGAGCGAGCAAAACCGTGACCGACACGGCGGCGCCGACCCAAGCTGCCATCATCGCTCCGGCTCCGGGTTCTCGGCTCTCGGCCGCGGTCCAGGTGTTTCGTTGGGACCTTGGTGGGATACCGGTCGAAAGCGCATGGCTCTTCGTCGGCGACAGCGAAGGAGGCTCGCAGTACGCATCGCGCTCGGTCGGCGCCGCAACATCGATCTCGGTTGGCCTCCTTCCAACCGACGGTTCCGACGTGTTCGCCAGACTCTGGTACAAGACCGGCGGACAGTGGATGTTTCTTGACGAGCGTTACATCGCACCATCGGCGCCCGGATTGCCAGCCATCGTCGACCCCACTCCCGACGCCACCCTCACGAACTCCCGGGTTCGGTTCCAATGGTCGGTTGGCGAGGTGCCGGTCGAGAGTTGGTGGCTGTATGTCGGGTCGACGGTGGGCGGCTCTGATTTCTCCGCTCGGTCCGCAGGCACAGACGACAACGCAACGATCCAATCGCTTCCCACCGGAGGAAGCACGATCCACGTTCGCCTCTACTTTCGGGTAGAGGGCTGGTGGTACTACATCGACGAGCAGTACAAGGCGGCGGTAGAAATGATTCCAACCAAGGACGAGCTGACCCGCGAACTCCAAGAGCTGGTCGGGGTTGAGGCCGACGGCGATATCGGCCGGCTGACCAGGGCCGCGCTCAACCAAAACTGGCTCGGTCTAACGTCGGCGTTCGATGCATCGTTCGCCGAGCGCTTCACCAACGCTGAAGATCTTGTGACCTGGGTGCAGCGGAGGATCAATACCAGGTCTGAAGCCGGACTCGCCCTTACTGGTGAATTCGGACCAGAGGTCGAGACCGCCGTTATTGAACACCTCGATCGAAGTGGCATAGTCGCCGCAGAATCGTTTATCGCCCTGCTCGACGCGTAGTTGTGGAGAATTCGCAATACGGATTCCAGGCTGGAGGAGCGGTTTGCAAGTGACGCTGCACATGTCCGACGACGTCTTCCGATGTCAAGGTTGAGGACCCGTCGTGCGAGAGGATCGGCATCAACTTCGACGGCGGATCGCCGCACCAACGGGTACCGCCGGCCTCGGCTCCGGTCAGTGCCTCAGCCAGCGGTCGCACGTCTGTCCGAGGCGGAGGGATGCGTGTCCGCAGCTGCACCCAACTCTCGTAGCGATCGACATAGCTAAACGTCGACCGATGGCATAACAATAGCCGGCTTCGTTTTGTGGCGTTATTGATAGCCATCGGGTGGAGAGGACCAAGGTTCATATGGGTAAAACGATGGCCGACTCGCGCCGGTTCTGCACCATCGACGTCCACCACCGCCAAATCGAGATCTGGATATTCAGAGATGACGACCCGGCCTCCAGCGATGGCTTGCTCAGACGCTGACAACGCGTCGTCTTCGGATTCCCAGAGGTGACGGTACGGCATTGGGTCGACCACAAGTTCGGCCAGCAACGGCAGCACAGACCGGTAGAGCAATGCTGCATCAGCGTCTGGATCGCCGATCAGCTGGTCTGACCATGGCGACCGAATGGGATCGGCCATGGCGTGGAGCGTCATCGATGCACGAGCCGCGGCGCGAGACCGAAAGACTCCGAAGTCGCCGGCGGCCGCCAGATCGACCAGCAGCTCTCGGTGAGCCAGCGCGGTCGATGGGTCGATCAAAGCCAGCAACCCAACCGCACCGTCTTGATCGAAGTGGTTGTTGGTGACGACCTCAGCTGGGGGATGCTGCAACGGGTGGTCGATGTAGGCGAAAACCATCTCGGCCGAGGTATCGACATCGGTGTTTGGTGGTTGGGCGATGCCCGGCCAATGAGACAGCGTGCATACCGTCCCGGCGTTTGGAGATCCATCGACGACGATATTCGGTTCACTCCGGGCGTCGTCGTAGGCCAAATATCTATATGGTCCGATACTCCTGGATCGTTCAGGCGACACTGAAGCGACGATGGATCCTCAACCTCTGTTGAGGTCAACCTCTCCGACTCCAAATCTGTCTCATCACTCCCAGCCACCGGTCATCCGTAGACTTGTGCGATGACTCAGCAAACACCGCTCGACCTCGTTCTCGAACTCGAATCGGCGGTTTGGCAAGCCCTGGTGGATGGCGACCGCGCCGCCGACGAAGCACTTCTCGCTGAGCGCTTTCTCGGCGTCTATCCCACCGGGTTCGCCGATCGGTCCCAGCATGGACAACAGCTCGCCGACGGACCAAGCATGGCCGAGTACTCGATCCTGTCACCATCGGTCCAGGAGATCACCGATGGCGACCTGCTGTTGAGCTACGAAGCCCAGTACCGGACGACACCGGACGGCGAACTGGAACGAATGTTTGTGTCGTCGCTCTGGTCCAAACGGCAGGAACGTTGGCTCAACGTATTCAGCCAAGACACACCCGCTCAGCGAGGACCATAACGTCTACGTCGGAGCCGACCTACACCGGGCCGAGAAAGCCATGCAGTGCAAAACCAATCCGGCCCGTGTACTTTTCTGACTCTATGGAGTGGCTTACTGACCCCGCAGCATGGAGTGCCCTGGTGGCACTCCTCACACTTGAGATCGTCCTCGGCGTCGATAATGTCGTTTTCATCTCGATCCTGGCCAACAAGTTGCCCGAGGAGCAGCAAGACCGTGCTCGCCGGACCGGGATCCTGGCCGCTGGTGGAATGCGGGTGTTGCTGCTCCTCGCAATCGGCTGGATCATTTCGCTGGAAAACGATTGGTTCGAATTGTTCGGTCGAGGCTTTAGCGGCAAGGACATCATCCTTTTGGTCGGCGGTCTCTTCCTCATCTACAAGGCGACGAAGGAAATCCACCACAAACTGGAAGGGGAAGACGAGCACGGCGAAACCAAGGTTGCGCCGACGTTCGCCGCGGTAATAACACAGGTCCTGCTCCTCGACCTGGTGTTCTCGATCGACTCGGTAATCACCGCCGTGGGCATCACCGACGTCGTGCCGGTCATGGTGATCGCCATCTTGGCCGCGGTGGCGGTCATGATGGTAGCTTCCGGCTCCATCTACCGATTCGTCAACCAACACCCGTCGGTGAAAATGCTGGCGTTGGCGTTTCTAATGTTGATCGGAACGACGCTCATCGCCGAAGGGTTCGGAGAAAAAATCCCCAAGGGGTACATCTACGCGGCCATGACCTTCTCGGTCTTCGTCGAGGTGTTGAACATCGGCGTTCGCCGAAAAACCAAGGACCCGGTTCATCTGCACGAGAGGATCTCGCCAGACGCCGACTCGGAGTACAGCTCGTCCTGACCTCGGGCCGCACTGGTCGCCCTTAGTACCGCGCTGGTCGCCCTTAATACGAGACCCGCCGCATGGCGTGGCTGTCCATGGCGGCGCCGAGGTCGGCGGCGGACATCTTGCGCTGGAGAGCGTCGACCAGGAGATCGAGCTGACTTGGTGGGGTTAACCCATCGACAGGTTGGTCGCGGTCGAGATTCGTGGGAAAGGCGTATCCGTGGGCGGTTGCCGCTGCAGCGTGACCGACGAGCAGTGGATCGACGCCACCATCGAGGCGCGACGCCAGTGAGTCATAGACGGCCAAAACCATTCTGGCTCGATCGACAGTCTCGATCGGAATCCCCATCGGCGATGAAATCTGCAGCAGGTTTGCCATCCGACGAACGTCGGTCGTTCGATTCTCCCCTGCCCCGTGAAACAACGCGGGATTAAAAAGCACAAGATCGCCAAGTGCCAGGGGAAGCTGCACGTGGTTGGCGGCAAAGTAGTCGACGAAATCCGGCTGTCGCCACGCCAGGTAGCCCAATTCATAGCGATGCGAACCAGGGAGGTACTTGGTCGGTCCAGTCTCCACCTCCATGTCACAGTGAGCGACCGCCCCCTGGAGGGTAAGGGTTGGCGATGCCCGATGAGCATGGGCTGGATACTCGGCCGCTCGCCCTTCAGTCATGAATCCAAGGTGATAGTCCCGATGGGGAACTTGCGCCGTTCCCCCAGGGTTGACCACGTTGACCTGGGACGTGACGGCGTATGCCGGACCGAGCCACGACAACGCGCCAAGGGCCACCCCCTCGTTGGCGTAATAGTCGACGTAGACCTCAGGATCGGCGACCGCCAACTTCTCCAGCGCATTCCAGATCCGATCGTTGGCCCCCGCTTCGGCAAAGTGATCACCCACCTCACCACCGGTCCCCTGCTCGTCTGCGATGATCTGGAAGAACACCTCACTCGCTCTGGCCACCACCTGGCGATCGAACGCCTGCGCCAGTACGACCATGCCGGGCCCCTCCGATAGCGCGGTGGCGATCTCCGTCCGGATCGCAGGGTCGGCCGACGGGGCCCTACCGGATTTTGCCTCGACGTCGGCAATCAGGGCCGGTAGATCGTAAACCACGGCCCCCTGGTCGATGCGCCTCGCGTGTGGGTAATCGCCAAGAGAGGTTTCGACCTCGACGATGGTTCGGAAGTCATCGAGCCGACAAGCCTTCGGGTCGAGTACCGGCGTCGCCGGAAGAAGACCTCGGCGCCAGGCTTCGTCTGGGCCGGCTCGACGGTGAGGCGCTCCGTTGGATTGCATTGCCGAAGTTTCTCCCACCCCGATTCGAATCGTCAAGGAACGACGACCAACTACCGGGCACACCGGCGACGGGCTCGGTTGTCAACCGCTCCGGCCAAGCACGACCTGATACCCCTCGTGCTGGATGCGGAACCCGTTCGCGACCAGGTAAGGAATCGAGTATTTGCCCTTCCCGTGGTGGCAATGGCTGCGTCGCATTACCCGGCGTCCCAGACGGATCGCTCGTTCAACAAACCGGTGACGAACGTGGACGTCGTCGACAACGATCACACCATCGGGGGCCATAAGGTCGCTGTCGATCACTAAGCGTGCGTCATCCAAGTGGAGTAAGGCCCCTCGTTCATGCGTCTCGTCGTGATCCATGTAGAGCAAGTCGATCGGCCGTTCAAAGTTGGCGAGGAACTCGGTCGATGTCGTTTGGTGAAATTCGATCTGAGCATCGACATCGGCGGTCATCGTTCTCGCTATTTGGATGGCGTCGTCGAACGGGTCGACCGAGTGGAGTACGGCGTCGGTACCGGCGATCGTCTCGCCACACACCCTGCTGAATATCCCGGCACCCCAATCCCACACCTGCGGCCGGTCGGGATTCCAATACGATCGATCGGCCTTCATCACCCCTTCGTGGTTTCCGTCGACGAAACTTCTCGAGGTTCCGAGTTCGACAACCACCGGAGCTTGACGGCCGATGAGAGACCGCAGGGCCAACGTCATACTTGACTCTCGTCGACCCAGAAACGGACCGTAACTGTCGAGGACGTCGAGGTTCATTTCTCGCCTCCGCTCGCTCCCCGGAAGGCTGCGACCGCCCAAATATCTGACGATTGACAATCTATGATTGGGCCGCGGCCACACTCCGGCTGCATGGAGCACCATGATGCCACCAGCGTGTCTCGCTGTGGCCGCGGCCCTCCGGCGGGCGGTCACGGCACCGATAACCAAGTCGATTCTTGGCGTGGCCATCATCGTTGCCGCGTTCGTGTGGGGCCTGCCCCGATTCGCTTCCTACGAGTCGGTGTGGCACTCACTGGCCGACACCGAACCACGGTTCCTGGCTCCACTCATCGCCGTCGGCGCGTTCAACCTGGTGGCGCCGTCCCTCACTCAGCGGGCGGCCCTCCCCGGATTGACGATGCCGGTCGCTCTGGCCGTCGACTGGTCGACATCGGCGGTGACCAACACGGTGCCGGGCGGCAGTGCAATCGCCACCGGGATGACATGGGCCATGTACCGATCGATCGGTCTGCGGGCCAGAGACATCGTTCGCTCGGTGGTGGTTACCGGTGTGTGGCACACCTTTGTGAAATTCGGTACTCCCCTCGTGGCACTCCTCTGGCTATCGACCGAGCGTCCGGTGACCGATGGCCTGGTCAATGCCACAATCGCTGGCACCGCCCTGTTCATCGTCGTCATCGTCCTCGGGGCAGTGCTCGTGGCCGGCCCCACCGTGGCCGATGCGATCGGGGGTCTCCTGGACCGTCTGCCGCTTCTCGGCCAAGGGTGGAGCCAACGTCTCGGCAACCTTCGCTCCGATACCGTTGCACTGCTCAAAAAACGCTGGCGGAGTCTGACAACGTGGACGCTCCTTGGGCATATCGCATACTGGCTTCTGTTGGTTATCTGCCTACGGGCGGTCGGAGTGACGTCAGCTCAGCTCAGCTCGGCTGCGGTCCTCGCCGCCCTGGCCTTCGGCCGGTTGGTCACTGCGCTTCCGCTCACGCCCGGAGGTCTTGGAGTCATGGAGCTCGGGCTCACCAGTGCTCTCACCGCGGTCGGCGACGCCGACCAGGGAGCGGTAGTGGCCGCGGTGCTCCTGTTCCGATTCCTCACCTTCGCCGTGCCGATCCCGCTCGGAGCCGTGGCCTGGGTCGGTTGGACAAGCCGGGTGGTCCGCGAAACGGGGGGCGCCGGTGCCCTCGATGACGACGCTCAGCCAGCGGTCCAAGTCCCGCCGAGTGACGACCACGCCTCCGATGAGCGGGCAGTGCTCGGCGGGTGATGGCGACGTGTCATGCTCACCGTGTCTCTCCGAGCCACGTCGGCACGTCCACCCCATCACGTCGGTGGATCAGCGCCAGCCTCACCAATCTCGGTCCCAATGTCGCCCGAAACCGACGTGACATCGATGGTTCTGGTGATTTCGACGTTGGTGAGAAATTGTCGATCGTGAGTGACGAGTAACAACGTTCCGTCGTAGCGGCGCACCGCCAACTCCAACTGTTCGATCGCTTCAAGATCGAGGTGGTTGGTCGGCTCATCGAGTACGAGCAAGTTCACGCCAGCAGCTTGGAATCGGGCCAGCTGCGCTCGAGTGCGCTCCCCCGGTGACAATGACGACGCGGGCCGGGATACCGCTTCGGCGTCGAGCCCGAACTTGGCCAGCAACGAACGAGCCTCGTCTTTGGCAAGCCCGGTTGCATCCTGAATCACCTGCACCACCGAAGTATCTGCGTCGTCGAGACCGCTCCGGCGCTGATCGAGCGCGCCGACCACAACGGCAGACCCGATGATCACCCGCCCTGCTACCGGACGAAGACGACCGAGCATGGCATCGAGAAAGGTTGACTTGCCGCTGCCGTTTGGTCCGACGATCGCCACCCGCTCGGCCCAACCGATCTCGGCGTCGATAGGACCAAGCGTGAACGAGCCTCGCTGCAACACCACGCCATCGAAGGCGGCGACGACGGCCCCGCTTCGTTGCGCCTGCTCGAAGGTGAGCTGCAATTCCCACGGCTGCCAAGGCTTGTCTACCGTCTCGAGATTCGACATCGCTCGCAGACTGGCCTTCGATCTCGCGGCCAGACGCTCAACCTGTTCGATCTGAAACCGCCGGCGAAACTTGTCTCCGTCGGCGGGAAACTTTCGGGCACGACGTGTTCCTCTGTCGACCCACTCCCGTTGGGTCTGCGCTCTAGAGGCCAGCCGGTCTCGCTCTGCGATGTAGTCGGCATGGCGGCGTTCGGCGATGGCCCGGGCGCGAGCGCGCTCGTCCAGATACGCGGCCCAGCCACCGTTGTAGACCGAGGCGGTGCGATGGTGCCCATCGAGTTCGATGACCGATTTCACCGTTCGTTCCAAGAATGCTCGGTCGTGCGAGACGATGACCAAACCACCGAGATGATCGGCGACCCAACGCTCAAGCCGGTCGAGTCCATCGAGATCGAGGTTGTTCGTCGGCTCGTCGAGGAGGGTGAGGTCGAACCGGCTGAGCAGAACGGCGGCGAGGCCAACCCGTTCGGCTTCGCCGCCGGAGAGCACACCTGGATGCCTGTCGAGTACCGAGGATCGCAGGCCCAGGTCGTGGGCCACCTCGTCAAGCCTTGAGTCGAAGTCGGGGGCGCCGAGTCGGAGGAATCGATCGAGGGCAGCATCGTAGGCGGTGGCGATCGCCGCTTCATGTCTACTCTCATCTCGACCCTCGACACTGTCATCTCCACCGTCAACACTGTCATCTCCACCGTTGGCGAGAGCGGCCGACGCCCGTTCGAGTGCTAGTTGTGCGTCGGTCACGCCGGTCATCGCCGCCAGGAGTTGACGAACCGACGGGGCCTTTGGCGCTGCACTGCGGTCGAGTTCTTGGGACAACAGACCGACCGTTGCCGTCGGCGGAGCAGCCGTCACCCGACCGGAGTCAGGTTGGAGACGGCCCGCTACCACCGAAAGCAAGGTCGATTTGCCAACGCCGTTCGGGCCGACGATGGCCGTACGAGATCGCTCGGTGAACTCAACCGTGACCTCGACGAGGACTGGCCGGCCGGCGCGATCTACCGAGACCTGATCAACGGCAACGACATAGGGACCGATACGTGACACGCGAGTGACCTCCGGGGAACGATCCGGCGGTACCGGTCGGTGACCGGGCCGGGCTCGACGGACGAGGGCATCGCAGTTACTTCACCTCCCTGAGCTTAGCGGTGCGTCCCTGCGCTGTCAGTTGGTTTCGACCTTGCGGCCCATCCATCCAGCCAACTGGTCGAGCACCGATGCACGCGGCCCTGGATCGACGACCGGATCGAACGGTACCTCTGGAGTGCCGCGACCTTCAGCCGGGAGGAACTTGGCGGCAGCCAACGCTCCGTGAAGCGCCTCGTCGTCTATCACGATTGGACGTCCGGTGGCCGTTGCCAAGTCGTGGCCATGAACCGCTACTTCGGCGGTGTAGGTATACACGACTGCGGTTCCCGGAATCTCGCCCCACGGGACCTCATACTGAAGATCGAGCCGATCGGTATCAGTCCACGCTGCGGTGGCGTCTGCGGTTGCCCGTCGGAACGCGTGAGCCCTGCCGTCGCCGATGGTCTCCTGCTCTATCTCGGCGAAATGACCACCGTTGCCGATCACGGCTACCCGCCGCATCACCATGATGAGGTGATCGATCAAGTCGGCGACGGTGAAATCGGGGCATGGTGTAGCCCCATCGAGGGCGCTGTTCGACCCCGACTCGACGTCGGCGATGAGCGAACCCACCGTGGCGCTGACCGTCTCGAAACCGTGCCGCGGGTCGGGAGGCCCCGTAGTAACTGGTGAGGTAGTAGCTGGTGTAGTCGGCGTCGTTGTGCGCGCCGATGTCTCGGGTGTGGGAGGCATTGATTCTGCTGTCATATCGAAAGTATGGATCGCAAACTGGCCATGAAATGACCAGTTTTGTGCGATACTCGACATCGTGCGCGCCGATCGATTGATCGCTCTACTCCTCTTTCTGCAACGGCGGGGAAAAGTTACCGCTGCTGAGGTAGCGACCGAACTAGAAGTATCCGAGCGAACCGCACGTCGAGACCTCGAATCCCTCGCCATGGGTGGCGTTCCCGTCTACTCCCGCCATGGTCGAGGGGGTGGATGGCAACTGATCGGTGGGGCGACGACCGACCTCACCGGGTTGTCGATCGAGGAGGCGAAGGCCCTGTTCCTGGCCACCGGACCGGCGATCGACCAATCGGGACCCGAACTTCGATCCGCCATGGAAAAACTGGCCTCGGCTATTCCCGAAACCTTTCGCCAAGAGGCCGAGTCCGCATCATCGGCCATAAAAGTCGACATCGACGGATGGGGGCAACTGGGATCAAACCGTCCGCCTCCGTTGCTCGATCAACTCATCGATGCCGTGGTGACAGGCCACCAAATCGATATCGACTACCGCGACCGCCAGGGGCGACAAGGCAGACGGAACGTCCACCCACTGGGGCTCGTGACAAAGCGAAACACCTGGTACCTCGTGGCCGACACCGCCAAAGGGATACGTACCTTTCGAGTCGGTCGAATTCTCGACGTCGACAAGCTTGACGATCTGGTTTGTCGGCCGGACGGCTTCGACCTCGACACCACTTGGGCAGAAATCGTGACCGAGGTCGAGTCCCATCGGCTCCCTATCGAGGTAACCGCACTCGTCGATCCCACCGTGATCAACCCCGCTCGGGCCTACCTCGGCAGTCAAATCAGGATCGATGGTCAGGTTGAAGACGGCCGATTCCGAGTAACCGTCGGCGGACATGCACCGCTGTCGCTGGCCGCCCAGCTGTCCGGGTTCGGTGCCGCCATCGAGCTGATCGATCCGCCAGCCGAGATCGTGGCCCATCTCGCCCGAATCGGAGCTGAACTCTCCGAACGATACGGCACCTATCTCGATCCGCTTCCCGAAGCAGCCCACCGACCGGCCGCTACGTGATGGCCGACGATGGGATACGCCGGCAAACCACGCCCGATCACCGCCTCTGGCTCTCGTCGGACCAACCCATGACATCGGCAAGCGACCGGGGCTTGCCGACCAGCTGGCTGTGATCCGGTGGAAACGAACCCAACTCAACAGCCGATGCGGAACGTTCACTTGCCTCCATCACTCGAGTCGGCGACCACGGGCCCTCAACCAAGCGAGTAGGCACCAAATCGGTTGGCATCGGTTCGGTTCGCCGAGCGACGGCCAACCCCGTGGGAGGTGGTGGTTGGGGATTTGCCGGTAGAGATACAGCGATCTTCTTCGGTCGAGCTCCCGATGCCGATGCGGTCCAGGCGGCGAGGTCATCGTGGGATCGACGTCTCGGGCGAAGAGTCGACCGCTTGATGTCTCTCAGCAGTTGCCCGGTACCCCGCCACAGCTCAACGAGGCTCCGGACGGGATGGACGATGATCCGCAACGGATTGCCGACGCCTCGAAGCGGGTGCCACAGCTGCGCAACCATCCCAGCCGGCACGTGCTCGGTCACGCCATAGACCTGAGGTCGGCGATCCTTCGGCATGAAATACGTGCCGAACACGAGGTCCCATGCGGGAAGAAATACTGAGTAGTTCGAGTTAATTGCCCCTGGCTCGTTCGCGTGATGCCAATGGTGAAACTCCGGTGTGATGACGATCTTATGGAACCACCGAAACCGCCAACGGACATTGGCATGGAGAAAGATCCCCAGCACGATCTGCACGATGGCCAGCACCCCGGTGAATTCGGCATCGAATCCGGCAGCGAGGAGAAAAATGAAGGCCGGAGCGATAAGCGTGCCGTCCAGCGGATGGTTCCGGAAACCACTGATCCAGTCCATGTGTTCTGGCGAGTGGTGGATGGCATGAAACCGCCAGAGAAACGGGACCTCGTGATACCAGCGGTGCGTCCAGTAGATGGCGAGGTCGAACAACGCAATCCCGACGAACGGCAACATTCCAGCCGGAATCATGGCCACGAGCGGGCGGAGCAGCAGACCAGGGATCCAGGCCAGGCTGACTACGGCCACAACAAATCCGGCAAGAAGACCTATTCCTTGGAGCGCCGGTGCGGCCAGGGCGTAGCCGATATCTGTCCACAACTGTGACCGCCGCAATTTTTGGCGGTGGCGGGGGAACAACTTTTCAAAGGGAACGACAAGCACGAACAGGATCGGCACGCCCCAAGCCGCTTCGCTATCCAAGGCAAGCGACGCCGCAATAATGCCGAGGGCGATGGCGGCAAACAGGAGCCGTCGCCACATCATCCGCTTCACCCGTCGCGGCGCTGGGCCCATCGGCCCGAGGTCCGGTCGGGCTGGAGGAGGAGGAGGAGGAGGAGGAACGAACGGAGGAGCGGGTGATAGCGGAACTGGAGGGGGCGGCAGATGAGGTTGCCGACCGGGCTTCGCCCCTGCGCCAGGATGGACCGGTGGAGATGGAGTCGATGACCGACCAACTGTGGTTGCCGCCATATTCCCCTGTCGTGTCGACGGCCAGAATCGGTTCACCGGCGGTACGAATCGGTGACGGCTACGGTCCGGTGAACCGATTGGCCCGTCTATTCCGACAAGAGGGAGATGGTGATTAGAGCGCCAGACGCCCATGATGCAGAGGACAGAGCGCTGGTGGCGAGGATCGCCCGAGGTGATCGCAGCGCGCTTGAGCAGCTGTATCGCCGGCACGCACCCTGGATGATCGCCCGGTTGGAAAGCCGATGCGGCAATCCAGATCAAGCCGATCTCGCCCTTCAGGACACGTTCGTGTCGGTGTGGAAGAGCGCAAAGAGCTATCGGGGCGACGGCCAGGTCGGTGCCTGGCTGTGGGGCATCGGGGTCCGTCGCCTCATCGACCAGGTGCGAAAGCGGACTCCTACCCCGCTGCCTCCTCAGGCCATCCAGCGCTACGACCAGGCCATGAGCTTCGAAGACGCGCTCATCGACAACGGCGCTCACGGTCCGATGGGAGCGGCGCTGCGTCGGCTTCCCCCCGATTTGCAATCGGTGCTTATCGCCACCGCAATAGACGGGCTGACGACCAAAGAGGCTGCCCACCTTCTCGGTCTACCCCAGGGCACGGTGAAGACCCGTCTTATGCGGGCTCGTAAACAACTGCAGGAGGTTCTGTCGTGAGTAGTGGATCACCACCCATCGACCCGGCTCGCCTCGACCGAAACTGGCGAGCTATCTCGATCGAACTCGACGCCCCCCGGCCGTCCCCGATGGAACGGATGCTCCGACTCGTCGGTTTCCCTTCCCGCATGACCCGACTGGTCGTCGCCACGCCCGCTCTTCGGCGATCGTGGTTCCTGTCTACCGGCCTCGCCGGGTTCCTTAGCCTTCTGACCACCGGCGCCACCGACCCCAGGGAACAACTGTTTGGACTGCTGCTCGTCGCCCCCCTGGTACCGGTCATCGGTGTGGCGATGGCCTACGGCATCGACGCCGACCCGGCCCACGAAACGGCGGTCGCCACCCCGATGCGGGGTATCCGATTGCTCCTCACGAGAGCGGTCGTCGTGGTGACCTTCTCATCTTTTTGTATGGCACTCGCGAGTATCATCACGCCAAACCTGTCTGCCATGGCCTTCGCTTGGCTGCTCCCCTCGTTGGGCCTGACGACGACGACCATCGCCGCTATGACCTCCCTCCGGCCTCGACATGCCGCAGTGGCTACCTCGACCGTCTGGGTCATCGGGGTGCTGTCGGCCAGAGCTGGGTCGTCCGATCCGCTGGCGGCGTTCACCTCGGCCGGCCAGTTTGTTATGGCGCTCGTAGCCGTCGCCGGACTGCTGGTCACGGTCGCCCGCCGAAACAAACTCGATCTGTTGCCGGTGCGGTCATGACTCTGCATCAACTGGTCGACAGTCAGGCCTCCCCAGCGCAAGTTCTGGCCTTCGGGGTGACGCAGCGATTCGGGAAGGTCGCGGCCCTCACAGGCGTGGACCTGGCCATCCAGGGCGGCTTGATCACCTTGTTGGGTCCGAACGGATCGGGCAAAACGACGCTGATTCGTTGCCTCGCTACGGTCACCTGGCCTGAGGGTGGCTCGATCCTTATCGATGGCCTCGATGCCAGGCACGAGTCCGACCGAATCGAAATCCGCCGTCGACTCGGCTATCTACCCCAAGAACCGGGCCTGGCAAAGCGGGCCAGAGTCTTCGACGTTGTCGACTACCTGGCCGTCCTCAAGTTGCACGGGGATGAACGGCGTCGGCGACACCTGGTATACGACGCGCTCGATCGCGTCGGATTGGCCGACCGTGCCACCGACAAGGTCGGTGACCTTTCTGGCGGGATGCGACAGCGGCTCGGCCTGGCCCAGGCGATCCTCGGTTCGCCATCTTTGCTGTTGCTCGACGAACCAGCCGCTGGGCTCGACCCTGACGAACGATTCCGGCTTCGCGAAATCGTGTCCGGCCGACGGCACCAAGCCACCGTTATCGTGTCGACCCACCTGACCGGTGAAGCCGCCGTAAGCGACACCGTACTCGTGCTTCTGGAAGGGAAACTGCGGTTCGTGGGCTCGCCGGCGGCGCTGGCTGCCACCGCAACCGGTCGGGCATGGCTACAAGAGCACGAGCCGGCGACAGCCAGGGCCTGGTGGCGCCAGGCCGACGGCCGGTACCGCTGCCTGGGCGATCCACCAGCTGGATCCCAACTCGTCGAGCCGACCCTGGAGGACGGCTACCTGTTGCTCACGCCCCGGACCGTCGCGTCGCCGGCTGCGGCGGCCATTCCTCGACCGCCGCGCCACTAGGCCAACCGAGCCTTAGGAAGGGTTGAGCGAACCATCGGGAGAAATATCTCCGATCCAGGACCGAAGCCGATCTGGACTCATGATCTCAGGGTCTCCGAGTCGATCCGGACCTACCCCATCCAGTTCGGTGGGAACGACTTCGATGACCCGCTCCAACGTTGCGGCGTCGGCTAGATCATCGACCACGGAAGCCATCGCTTCGTCGTGGGAGACCTCACGGGCTCGGGCCGCGGCGACCAGACCGCGCAGTAGAGACTCCCAGGTAGTCATTGGGCCTTGGGTGATCGATGCCGATTCTTCGAACGAGTCAATGAAGCCGAACGGCACACTTTCGATCCGGCGGTCGTTGGCGATGGCGGCGTAGAGCCAATCGGAATCGAACGAGAACCCGTAGGTCGACGGGGCGGCCAGGATGTCATCGAGAGCTGGCCTGCCGAACAGTTTGAAGGCGGCCTGTGTGTCATTGAGACCCCGATCGAACAACGACCGGCCAACCATCCGTTGCATGTGACGGAGAACGACAATTCCGGGACCCCAACGAGCCTCCGCTTTGACCAGGACCGAGTCGGCTTGCTTTCGGTCGCCGATGACGACATCGGCACCGTCGGCGTGGCGGGCGAGGAGAAGCCCGACTTGACCGAGGTCGACCGAGTTGTCAGCGTCGGTCACGATGACCGCCTCGTGCCCGTCGGCTACTGCGGTGGAGGCTCCGTACACGATCGCCCCTCCCTTTCGCGAATCGTCGACGTGAGCCAACTCGGCCAACGGTCCCTTCTGGGACGGGACAACATCGGAGAGGCGCAAGACGGTGACACGATCGGCGTTCGGGTGAGCGGCGGCCCGCTCCTCAGCCACCGCCGCACTGTCATCGGGGTCGCCGTCATCGACGGCATAGAGACGCCAGTCGACAGGGGAATCGCTCAACAACCAGTCGAGTTGATCGAGTTTCACGTGGAGGGCGTCTTCCCCCGTCGGGTTGTCTTCCGATCGGGGCCGTAGTCGACGTTGCTCTCCCCACATCGCCATGACCACCGCCACCGCGTCGGGCAGCTCGGCTTCGGTCACGCCTCGCTTGGAGGCCGCCAGTTTGGTGGCCAGTCGTAGGTCGAGGTTGTGTGAGGTGTCGCGGCCGATGGTGAGAAGTTGATCGTCGGTGGCTCCTGATGCCAAGAGCTGATCGGCCATCGATCGCACTCGCTGGTGATCATCGGGCAGCGCGATGTCGTAGCGATCACGACTAGCGCCTACCACGGTGTCAATGTCGACCATGGGCTTCTCCTGAAGTGGTTCTCGACGGCGGAAATCGGAGCTTACCTGGGTCCTCATCGCTCGAAGCGTTGTCGTCAAGCGAACCCCAAAGAGTTTGCCGCTTCCTTGACGCCAGCGGATTCGGTGCCACTCCTGACCTCTGGGGGCCCGCAGTCCCAAATTCTTTTGAGAAATCGCTAAAGGAATCGAACGACCTATGCCGATGGAACTACATGATCAACCCCGCCGTACTCGGTCTCCTCGATGAACCTGGGCTCACAGCCAACTTGGATTGCCTGCTGAAGGCTCGCTGCCACGAGTGGCTCGAACAAGCTCGCACCACCACCGATAACCCCGGAATCCAACGCCTTATCAACGACATCCACGATGACCTGTGGGCGATCGGAACGATCGACGCCGACTTGGAGGTTGTGGTTCGGGATGCACTCGGTTCGGTGGCGGCGGCGATCGAAACCGCCGAACAGGTTCGATCGGGCCCTTCGGTCCCAAGTCTCAACTAACGCTCGGCCGAACACCCCAGCGGCCGCGGGGAATCGAACCCCACGGGCTTCGCCGCCGGTAGCTCCACGCCCGGTGGTCACCGCCGACCGTTGTTGAGAAAAAGAATTCGGATCGCTGTTAACGCTGATGGGCCATTCGGACCCTGTACAGGTGGTATGACAGTTGTGGCCATGGATCCGATCGAAGAGGTGTACCGAACCGACCACGATCGCCTTTGGCGATCTCTGCTCGCCTACACCGGCGATTCTGAGCTCGCAGCGGAGGCTGAAGCAGAAACGTTCACGCAAGCTTTCGCCCGAGGACGGGAGCTGTACGACCCGCAAGCGTGGATCTGGCGGACGTCGTTTCGGGTTGCCGCCGGGCTCCTCGCGGAGCGAGGTTCATCCCCGCAGCCCGATCAATCGATAGTGGATCAACCTCATCTGGATTCCTCCCTCGTCGACTTTCTCGATCTACTGGGCTCGTTGTCTGAACAGCAACGGGAAGTGGTCGTGCTTCGGTATGCCGGAGGCTTCACACCGACAGAGATCGCCGAACTTCTCGATACCACACCCGGCTCGGTTCGCGTCCAACTCCACCGGGCCCACCAACGACTCCGCGAAGGGATCGATCGGCCGTGAAGACCGCGTCGCCATACCGTTTCGTAGCGGACAGAAAGAGAAATCAATGACCGACGACGACACCACGATGCATGACGATCCGTACGACCCGGTGATCGCTGAACGATTTTCGCTCCTCCAGGGAGCCAACCCTCCCGAGTTGCCGACCATGCTCACCTCGAAGGTGGAACGACCCACCGTGCGTCAAGACGATGATCGATCGGACCGCGTCCCCTTTTACCTGATGGCGGCGGCAGCAGGGGTCACTTTTCTCGCTGGCGTCGGACTCATTCTTGCGGTCGGCAACCGGGGCGGAGATGTTGCCGCTGGCGACCCCGCCGGGTCACGTATCCAAACCGATGCGGCCGACATCGACGTTGGCCGGGATACGAGCGAGTTGCGAAACGACGATGGTGAACCTACCGGGGACCGTGCGGTCGTCGAGGTTCCCGCCGGCGACCCTGAAGGCGCCGAAGACCCGGCAACTCCGCCGGACGATGAACCAGAACCCACCGAATCGACTACCTCATCGACCACTACAACGTCGACGGTGTCCTCCATCGATCGCTCTGAAGAGACGCTGCCAACCAAGCCCCTTCCGTCCGAGTCGATTCCCGTCGACCCGGACGGGCCGACGGTCACGTTGCCCTTCGATCCAGCTCCAACGATTTCGCCGTTCCCCGAACCGGACCCTGACAGCGACGACGGGTTGTTCATGGTCGAGGGACGGATGCTGGAGCTGTACACCGACTGCGAGGCGCGGCTGTCCGTCAAGGACGCTACCGACGAAATCATCCGAGGCACTGGCGGCTCTTGCGACGGAGGCTCGCACATCATGGTCGACGGCCGTCGAATTCAGACCGCATCGGGATTTGGACTGCCATCTGACGCCTTCGACAAACACCCGGACAAATCGATGCTTGGCGAAGAGGTTACGGTCATCGCCGTGGCCGAAAGCAATGGTTCGTTGACCCTCAATTGCTCGCAGTGTGGGGTGAGCCTCAGTCGTTGACAACGGTGGGAATTTGGTTGCTCTTGATCGGGTATGCCACGATCCTGCTACAACCACTCACGCGACAAAGGACCGATTCCCATGGCCGAGGCAGTCATCATCGACGCTGTCCGCACCCCGGGCGGCAAGCGAAACGGCAAGCTAAAAGACTGGCACCCCGCCGACCTCGCCGCCCACGTTCTCAAAGCACTCCAGCATCGAAATAGCCTCGACCCGACGATCATCGACGATGTGATCATGGGTTGCGTGATGCAGGTCGGTGAACAGTCGCTCAATATCGGTCGCAACGCGGTGCTGGCCGCTGGTTGGCCCGAGTCGGTACCAGCCACCACCGTCGACCGGCAATGCGGCTCGAGCCAGCAGGCTCTGCACTTCGCGGCCCAGGGTGTGTTGGCTGGAGCGTATGACGTCGTCATCGCCGCCGGCGTCGAGGTCATGACCCGCACGCCGATGGGTGCGTCGGTAGTCGAAGGCAAGATGGGGTTTCCGTTCCCACAACCCATGCAGGATCGCTACGCCGACACCGGCTTACCGCCTCAGGGCATCGGGGCCGATCTGATCGCCGACGAGTATGGGCTCGGGCGCGAGGATCTCGATGCGTTCGGAGCCCAAAGCCAGCAACGGGCCGAACAGGCGGCAGCTGAGGGTCGATTCGAGCGAGAAATCGTGCCCGTCCCTATCGATCTCGCCGGTGAGCAGGAGTCCATGACGGTCGACGAAGGGATACGTCCAGGTACCACAGCGGACGTCTTGGCCGGGTTACAACCGGCGTTCACCGAGGACGGCAAGATAACCGCAGGCAACTCGTCACAGATCAGTGACGGAGCGTCAGCGGTTCTGATCATGAGTCGTGACAAGGCCGACGAACTCGGGCTCAGGCCACAAGCTCGATTCCACGCGTTTGCCCTCGCCGGGACCGATCCGGTCACCATGCTGAAAGGTCCGATACCGGCGACCAAGAAAATCCTAGACAAGACGGGCATGACAATCGATGACATCGATCTGTTCGAGGTCAACGAAGCCTTCGCGTCGGTGGTGCTGGCCTGGCAGGCCGAAACCGGGGCCGATATGGCCAAAGTCAATGTGAACGGCGGGGCAATCGCCCTCGGTCACCCGCTCGGTTCGTCTGGCACAAAACTGATGAGCACCCTCGTTCACGAGCTGGACCGGACCGGTGGCAGATTCGGACTTCAGGTCATGTGTGAAGGCGGTGGTATGGCAAATGCCACCATCATCGAGCGCATCGGCGACTGAGCGCCACCCTCCCAAGATCTATCGGCAAGCGACACCGCAACGGCGGAGTGGGAATGATTTTCGCCGGCGACGGTTTCCGTGACCGTGCAACGGACCCCTCCCCCCTCAGACCCTTCATACGACATCGAGTTCTTTTGGGACCCGGTGTGCCCATTCGCCTGGATCACCTCGCGATGGGTCGAAAAGGTCGTGGCCCAAACCGATTACTCGGTCGACTGGCGCTTCATCTCACTCCGGATTCTCAATAAGGACAAGGACTACGCCACCGAGTTCCCACCGGAGTACGAGCGAGGCCATACCGCAGGTCTTCGGATGTTGCGGGTCGCAGCGGCCATTCGGGATGAGCTGGGCCGGGAGCCGATGGGGCGCCTCGTCGATGCCTATGGTCGAAGCTATTGGGACAGATCCCCGACCGATGGTAAAGCCGACCACCTGAGTACGGCCGAACACGTAACCGACGTTCTTACCAGTGCCGGGATTTCGACCGACTACGTTTCGGCACTTGAGGACACCGGCTGGGACGAGCTACTTGAAGCCGAGACCGAGCTTGCGCTCTCTCGGACCGGTCGCGATGTCGGAACGCCGATCATCACTTTTTCGACCGGTGGCGCCGATGACCAACCGTCACCATCAAACGTGTCGTTCTTTGGGCCGGTGATCTCTCGCGTTCCCTCCGATGACGAGGCCGTCGAGCTGTGGCATGCGGTGACCACCTTGGCCGGGTTCCCCGGGTTCGCCGAGATGAAACGCAGCCTTCGTGAAGTTCCGCAGCTCAAGGTGCTCGGCGGCCTGTCCGACACCCCACAGGAAGAAGACTGGCAGGGTGGACACCGGCGCGGCCACCTGGTGACCGACCATGAGCGAACGGACCCACACCAATCGACCGATTGACATTCAACCTTCACCGACCGGCAAAAACACCTATACTGCCGGCATATGCGTAAACGTCAACAGGCAATCACCGCGGTGGCGGTGGTGCTGCTGGCTGGAGCGTGTGGCGGGACAGATTCGGCGGAGATTGACTCCTCTACCGATGGCGGGTCCGACCCCACGACCGAGCTGGTGGCCGACACCACCGCGCCATCCACATCCGACGTGACCAGCCCCATCGAGGTCAACGTCGGCGATTCATCGGAGGCTGAGGACCCCGACGATGGCTCCGCTGACCAGGAGGAGTCGGTACCGGCTGCCGCTGCGCCGGAACCCGCAACAGCGACCGACACGGTGGCGACGACGGCAGCAACAACTACGGTTGCGACCACGGCGACGACGGCAGCACCGGAGACCACCGCCGCCCCGACAACGACGGAACCACCAGCGACCACCGCAGCGCCGGCCGGGGGTAGCGAAACCCGGCCAGACCTGTTGCTCCTGAACCTTCCGACATTCGGCGGCGGTTCGTTCAATCCAGATTCGGTGGCTGGCAAGAACGTCATCCTCTGGTTCTGGGGAGCCCATTGAGGTATTTGTCAACGTGAAGCCCCTGCGGTCGCAGCGGCAAGCCAAGAGCACGCCGACGAGTACGTCGTTATCGGTCTCCCCCTCAGCGAGGGCGACCAACAAGTAGCCGACTTCATCAACAATCGTGGGGTTAACGGAATCACCCACGTCCTCGGCTCGGATGGGCTTTGGGGCCAGCTCGGCGCCGTCAACCTGCCCTCATGGAAAACCATCGCAGCCGATGGCACCACCCAATCGGGCGGTGGCGCGCTGCCAGAGTCCGTCGTAAACGGCGACTGGACCTCCTGAGATTGACCTGACGACCGCCGGCGTTCTCGGCGGTCAGTCTTCAGTCTCGATTCGCAAGATCGGTGAACCTCGGAAATCGGTTGCGGCGGGCACTAGCGCCGCCGCACCCGACCGAGGCACCGAGATGCCTGCCAGGTAGAGGTCGCCGACCCAATACCGAAGTCCTCGATCATGGTTCGATCGACTTCGATCATCTCTTCCTGCCCGATCCACCCGACGGCGTCTGAATCGATCATCGGGTAGTCGGCCATGTCGTCAGCCTACGACTTCTGAATCGCCCGTCTTCACGTACCACTCCCAGCGGGTGTCATCGGGACCTTGCACCCACGTCTCGGTCTTGGCCGCATAGCAACAGAGTGTGTTATCGACGCCGGTCGTCTCGATGCCTTGATCCACGATCCGGGCTTCGGCCGCTTCGACCTGATCGGCCGTTTCCACTTCGACTCCGAGGTGGTTCAGGCTGCCGCCCTGCCCTGGATTTTGAAAGAGCACCAGCTTGAGCGGCGGTTCGGCGATGGCGAAGTTTGCATACCCATCCCGGATCTTGCCCGGTTTGGTGTCAAACATCTTTGAGTAGAACTCGACCGACTCGTCGAGATCGTCCACGTTGAGTGCTAATTGGATCCGCATTTGCTTAGTCCATTCTGTCTGTGAGTGAACTCTCTTCACGATGACGGACATTCATGCCGAAGCGCCGCCACCTAGAGAATTCAAATCGAAAAACATCGATATGAAGGACTATACGGGTCGATTCGATGAACGTCAATATGTTTGTGGCAGACTAATGTGATGGCCATCGACCCTGAATCCTGCTGCCCTCCACTGTTCGGCCCAGCGCTGGACGACGCCGATGCCGACGAGCTTGCAGCAACGATCAAGTCGTTGGCCGACCCGGTCAGACTTAAACTGATACACGCCATCGCCCAATCGGGTGAGGGGTGCGCCTGCGACTTTCCCGAGCTGATCGGTCGAAGCCAACCGACCATCAGCCACCACTTGTCGATTCTGGTCGAAGCCGGGATTCTCAACCGAGAGCAACGAGGCAAATGGGCCTGGTTTACGTTGAATCGCAACCGCCTCACCCAGCTCTGCCTCGCCCTCGGTTCACCCTGCTGACCGACCAGCCCTCATGGCCCAACGACAACCGATTATCGCCGGCATCACCAGCCCGCCACCGCAACACGAATAGTGGCCGGCCCGATCAGCGGCTCAGACACTCACCTTTCACGAATGCCTGCCCAACGAAGAGCTCGTCATCTGCGTGTACAAAAAGGCAATCTGAACCCCTGTTGCCTTCGCCTTCGTCCCAGTCTTGTTCGGTGATGACTCGAGGGTCCTCAAAGCACTGTTCCTTGATGATTTCTCTGCGACTGTCGTGCTTGCAGCTACCTGACCATGAAAACGTCGGCGTGTAGGTAATTTGCGACGATGCATCGTAGTATTCGTGGAGCAACGCTCGACACGCATGCTCTTCAAAGAAGCCGGACGAGACCACCGCAAAGACTTTGCCTCCACCAATGTCTTCAGCAGCGCAGACCACAGCGCTACCGTCGTACGCGTCGGCCGGTGATACCAAACCGGGAACGGCGAGCAAGCCGCCAACGGCGAGCCCGCCCAGCAATACGTTCCTTGCATTCGCGACGATTTGTCTCATTGAAGTCTCCTAGTGGATGGCTGGCTGGAGCCGTCGCCCAGCAGATCCCGAGGCGACGGTGCCGACGACACGGGCCGCCTACGACACAACGGCGAAGAAGTCACTTCGTCACGCGAAATCTGCGACAAACCGCGGCCCGGCGGCCGCCGAGTTGTCCGACGAGGGCGGTTACGTGATGGCGCCCGACCGCCGAAGATCGGCGATGTCGTCGTCGGTGTAACCCAGTTTGGCTAGCACCTCATCGGTGTGAGCGCCGAGCCCCGGAGCCGGAGTCCGAGGAAAGGTATCGACTCCAGAAATTCGGATCGGGTTGGCCAGCGTCTCAAACGTCCCTTCCCCCATCGGGTGGTCGAGTTCGACAAACAACCCGGTGGCTCTGGCTTGAGGATCATCCACGATTTCCGGTAGCGACTTGATCGGTTCCCAAATCAACCCACGGTCATCAAAAATTCGGCCCCACTCCGACGCGGTCTTTGTCATCATGACGGCGTCGATCCGGTCGACGAGATCGCTCATCCGATCGAACCGCTTCTTCGGGTGATCGAATTCGGGGTCGACCGCCAGTTCCGGCTCGCCGATGGCATGGCAGAAGCGCTCCCACCAACCCGATCCCGGCATGTTCACAATGATCCATCGGCCATCGCTACACGGGTACCGACTGACGAGAGCCGACACCTGGTGATGTCGATCGCGAGGCGTTGGTTTGCGCCGATCGATCAGGGCCGGAGCTAACTCCGATGCCATCGACCACAGCGCGGTGGCGTACAGGCTCACGTCGACCACCTGCATCTCGCCAATCTGCTCGACAAGGCGGAGCGCGGCCAGCACCGAGGCCACCATGGCCAGACCGGTCGTGTGATCACCCTGGGCCAAAGGGGCCCGCGGAGGCACCGCCCCCGGATCGGTCGTCGTGTCGGTAACGCCACCCCTCCCGAAGAAGGCCGACACGTCGTAGCCCGGTCGACCAGCATCGGGCCCGGTCAGACCAAAACCGGTCAACGTGGCATGGACCAATCGCCGGTTGACCGAACGAAGCGAATCGGGTTCCAGCCCGTAGCGCTCCTGGCGATGCGGCAGCAGATTGGTGAGGAACACGTCGGCGTTTGCGATCAAGCGCCGAACCACGTCGGCCCCCTCCGCCTGATCGATGGCGACGGTGACCGACTTCTTGCCCCGATTGTCGACCTGAAACCCAGCATCGAGCGGTGGCGCCCCCTCCGGCAGCTTCGGTTGTCGTCCAAGACCGCGGACCGGGTCACCGGTCAACGGCTCAACCTTAATCACCTCTGCTCCCATATCGGCCAAGATGGCGGCGGCGCTCGGCGCCGCCATCCAACTCGTCAACTCGATGACCTGAATCCCGTCCAGTGGTCTCACGACCTTCGAGTATGACAGCTATCGGCGCCCGGCCTTACAGTCGGGCCTTCCGCAACACCCCATTCACATCGCTGATCGTTCCGGAGCCGATCGTTCCGGAGCCGACCGTTCCGGAGTCGACCGTCGCCGATAGCGTTCCGGTTGCTGGAGGCACCACAGAGGAGTACGGCGTGGATCGACGGACCATCGAGGCCTACGAGCAGTCCGGTGAGGAATGGGTGGCAGAACACGACGTACGGAACGAAGCGGATGCCAACTGGGTGGCCGACAACAGGCAGGCTGGCCCATTGATCGACCTCGGGTGCGGCCCGGGTTGGCAGCTGGCCAACATCGAGGGCCCGGTCCTCGCCCTCGATGCCGCCACCACCATGCTGCGTCAAGTGCCAGCCAACGCTCCCCACGCTCACCGGGTCAGCGCCTCGGTCGACGCCTTACCGTTCGCCACCGGTTCCCTCGGCGGGGCTATCGGCAATCGAGTCTACCTCCATCTTCGAGCACAGGCCGTCCCGGCCGCCCTCGCCGATCTCCATCGCGCCCTGGCGCCAGATTCGCCAGTGTTCCTTCACCTACTTCGAGACGACGCCGATCAGGAGTTTCGCAACGACGGGCTACTCCCCGACCGGCTGTTCTCGGGATGGAGCGAAAATCGACTTCGACTCATCCTCGACGGCGCCGGATTCGACATTGTCTCCTTCGTCGGCGGTCCGACTTCGGAGATGTTCCTGTGCCATCTTCGGCGCCGATTGACGATCCCGGACACGGTGGCCGGCGACATGCGGCTACTGGTCTGTGGCCTCAATCCCAGCATCTACGCCGCGACGGCCGGCGTCGGGTACGCCCGACCAGGAAATCGGTTCTGGCCCGCCGCGGTAGCGGCTGGACTGGTAACCGTCGACCGTGACCCGCACCACGCGCTACGCCATCACGGCATCGGCATGACCGATCTGGTGAAGCGGGCAACACGGCGCGCTGACGAACTCAGCGACAGCGAGTACCGAGCCGGCGTCGACCGGGTCACCGCGCTCGTCGAGTGGTTGCACCCCGCCGCGGTGTGCATCGTCGGGCTGGCCGGTTGGCGAGCCGCCGTCGATCGGCGGGCCACCGCCGGTGTCCAGCGGGACAAAATCGGGGGCCGACCGGTCTACGTGCTTCCCAGCACCAGCGGGCTCAACGCTCACAACCAACTCGATGACTTCGTCGAACATCTCAGCGTCGCTGCGACGGTGGCTGACGGCGCCCGTTAGGTATCGTTTCTCTCACGCTATTCCGCGATGCCGGTCGGTTTCGTGAGGCGACGCCGAAGCAGGTCAAGACCGGTTGAGCCGACGGCCAACACCTCGGAGTGGAACCGTTTGGCCTCAAAATTCCCCCGCTGTTCCTGTTCCGCTCGCAGGTCGTGGATGGCTTGTTCACCCACCTTGTAAGAAATGGCCTGCCCCGGCCATCCGAGGTACCGAACGATCTCCGAATGGGCCATGTCGACCGGCGAGAACGATCGCTCGACGAGAAGCTCAAACGCCAGTTCGTATGTCCAGGACTCCCCGGGATGAAACGTCACGTCCTCGGGGATCGGAAGGTTGAGGTGGACGCCAATATCGATGGCGATCCTACAGGCCCGAAGAAGCTGACTGCCCAGCAACCCGACCACATACTCGGGACGTTCCAAATACCCGAGCTGTCCCATCACGTGCTCGGCATACAGCGCCCAACCTTCACCCGAGCCGGGATACCACACCATCATCCGATGGAAGCGGGAGAGCTCGTCGGCCAGTGTGGCCTGAAGACCCACTTGCAGGTGATGGCCGGGGAACCCTTCGTGGTATGCGGTCGTTACCTCCATGAACAGCGGAAAATGGTCGCGACCCTCGATCGGATACCACACCGTGCCCGGTCGAGTGAAGTCTTCCGACGGTCCGACGTAGTGCGGGGCGAGCGCACCACCCGCTGGTTCAACCTTCACATCGATGTCTCGAATCTGGGCCGGAACGTCGAAGTGCACACCGTCGAGGTTGGCCAATGCCTGGTGCTGCCGGTCTGTCATCAAGTCGATGAACTCTTCGATGCCCGACGCAGCGAATTCGGGGCTGGTGTTGAGGCGATCGACCACCCCGGCCACCGGTACGTCGGGGTCGATGGCGGCGCACGCAATTTTCATCTCTGCCCAAAGGCGCTCGACCTCATCCCACCCCCACCGGTACGTGGCGGCAAGATCTAGGTCGGTTCCGAGGAACGCCCGAACTGCCACCCGGTACCGGTCCTCGCCAACGGCGTCGTCGGCCGCAGCGGCGGGAAGGTACGCATCGGTCAGGTAGCGGTTGAACCGGCCGAAGGTCCGCTTGGCGTGCTCGATAGCCGCATCGAGCTTGGGTAGCAGCCCGTCGGCTCCAGCCTCATCCGACAATCCCGCCGCCATCGCTGTCTGTAACTCCGATCGCAGCTGATGAAACGACGATTGATCACCGGCCGTCGTCGCCCCTTGCTCGATTACCGCCTCGACCTGTCGACGGGCCGCCACGTGTCCGGCATCTTTGCCGTTGTCCAGCGAGGCGCGGTAGCCGGCCATCGGCTCGTCGATTGTGGCGAGCCGCTCGATCACCGCCTGCCAATCGCCGACCGTGTTCTTGGCCTGAGAACCGAAGACCGCCCGCAATTCCTGGTGGGGCGAAGCGATGTTGTTGAGATCTTTGAAGTGATATCCCGACTCGTCGAGAATCAGCATGGTGTCGCAGAACTCGATGAGCACGTCTTTGGCCAGTTCGTGGTCTCGGTCGTCGTCGCCGGCGGGAGCCGCCTGAGCTTCGCTCCGAAGATCTCGGTAGAAGTCTGCTCTTGTTCCATGACCATCAGGCGACAGATCAGGCCAGGCGTGATCCCAACCCCCTATGCCGTGGTAGGTGGCAAGAACCGGGTCGGCTTCGGCCACCCGATCCACGGCGGAGTCGCTCAGTTCAAAGATGTCGGACATAGCCGAAGGCTAGTCTCGGTCGACCCACCGGTCGCCTCCATTGGAGATTCGTACCGAATGGCCAACCGCTTCGTCTTCAAGATCGACGTACCTCTCAGCTCAACGCCGCCGCAACCGCCGCCGTTCGAAAAACGTTCGCCGCTACCCTGCTCACTCGTGACCAGCGCGGACCCAACACCTTCCGATAGCCACCCGACACGCGATTCGGCGGGGACACCGGCCGACCCCCAGCCCGGTTCGGACGGCCATTCGGCAAGCGACATTGTCCGGGACAAGGTACGCCAAGACACCGCGTCGAACCGGTTTGGGGGACGGGTCCAAACCCGGTTCCCGCCGGAGCCCAACGGCCACCTTCACATCGGCCACGCCAAGTCGATCGGACTGAACTTCGCCATCGCCGACGAGTTTGGCGGCACGTGCAACCTTCGGTTCGATGATACGAATCCGGAGACCGAGGAACAGGAGTTCATCGACTCGATCGAAGCCGACCTCGCCTGGTTGGGATACCAACCGTCGGGCGAAACCAAATACGCGTCCGACTACTTCGATCAGCTATACACCTGGGCTGAACAGCTGATCCTCAAAGGCCTCGCCTATGTCGATGATCAGGACTCCGACACGATCTCCAGCCAGCGGGGCGGATTCGGCCAGCCAGGGGTCGAGAGCCCGTTCCGGGATCGTTCCACAGACGAAAACCTGCAGCTGTTCCGAGGCATGCGCGACGGGCGGTTCGACGACGGCGAAAAAGTTCTCCGGGCCAAGATCGACATGCAGTCAGAAAACATGCAGCTCCGCGACCCCATCCTCTACCGAATCCGCCGGTTAGCTCATCACCGAAGCGGCGAACGATGGATCATCTACCCCACATACGACTGGGCCCACGGTCAGTCTGATGCCATCGAGGGTGTCACCCACTCGTTGTGCACGCTCGAATTCTCCGACCATCGCCCCCTCTACGACTGGTTCCTCGAACACGTCGACTACCCGCACGACAAGCCAGAACAAACCGAGTTCGCCCGTCTCGCGCTTACCTACACCGTACTTTCGAAACGAAAGCTGGCCGCGATCGTTGCCGGCGGTACCGTCGACGGCTGGGATGATCCGAGGATGCCAACGCTCAGCGGGCTTCGACGGCGTGGGTACCCGCCGGCGGCGATACGGGCATTCATCGATCACATCGGTGTCGCTCGCACGAACAGCATCAACGACATAGAACTGCTCGAATCGTTCGTACGCACCGATCTGAACGCCGCTGCACTTCGCCGGATGGCGGTGCTCCGTCCGTTGAAGGTGACGATCACCAATTGGCCAGAAGGGCAGGCCACCTCGGTTGAAGCAATCAACAATCCAGGCGATGAGGGCGCCGGCACAAGAATGGTGCCCTTTAGCGGTGAGCTAGTTATCGAACAGGACGATTTCAAGCTCGAACCGCCACCAAAATATTATCGTCTCACCCTCGGGCGAGAGGTCAGGCTTCGGGCCGGTTACTACATCACCGCCACCGACGTTGCCACCGATGCAGACGGCACGGTGACCGAGGTTTTTGTCACCTACGATCCGGAGAGTGACGGCGGTTCGACCCCGGATGGACGGAAGGTCAAATCCACCATCCATTGGGTATCTTCCAGTACGGCGACGACCGGCACGGTCCATCTCTACGACCGGTTGTTCACCGACCCACACCCCGGAGCGGAGGACGGCGACCCGCTCGAACTGCTGAACCCCAATTCCCGCGAGACCCTGACCGACTGTCGGCTCGAACCGGCCCTGGCCGATGTCACCGCGGGCCAGGTGGTTCAGTTCGAGCGTTTGGGCTATTTCGCGGCTGACCTCGACGATCCAACCACCTTCCATCGCACCGTCGGACTCCGCGATGAGTGGGCAAACATACAGAAACGGCGCACCCAACAGCGGCCCAGCTGAGGCTCATTCTCCGACACCGGTATCATCGGCGACAGATCCGGCTCTCCTTTCAGGGAGGTGCACCACACAGGCACCTACCGGACCGTGGGGCGCACCCGGTGCCCCATCAGCGATACAAGCGGGAACTGCTATGAACTGTCGCCACTGCAACAACCAACTCGATGCGGTCTTCGTCGATCTCGACAGCTCGCCTCCGTCAAACGCGTATGTGAAGGATCCGTCGGTGGCGGAGACGGCGTACCCGCTTCGGGTGTTGGTGTGTGATCGGTGTTGGTTAGTCCAGACCGAGGATTTCGCCGCCGCCGACGAGCTGTTCGATGCCGAGTATGCCTACTTCAGCTCGTATTCGGCATCGTGGCTCAAGCACTCCGAGGCCTACGTTTCCGACATGGTCGAGAGGTTCGGCCTCGACGATTCGAGCTGCGTCGTCGAGGTGGCGGCCAATGACGGGTACCTACTGCAATACGTCAGGGATCGAGGCATCCCGTGCTACGGCGTAGAGCCGACGGCGAGCACCGCTGCGGTAGCTCGGGAGAAAGGCATCGACATCGTCGAGGAGTTCTTCGGCGTCGCTCTCGGTGAGCGCCTGGCTGCGGAGGGCCGGCAGGCCACCTTGACCGCAGCCAACAACGTGCTGGCCCATGTCCCAGACATCAACGACTTCGTTGGCGGATTCGCCCGGCTTCTCGCCGACGATGGTGTGTCGACCTTCGAGTTTCCTCACCTCCAGGTGTTGGTTGACCAAGGCTTGTTCGACACCATCTATCACGAGCACTACTCCTATCTCTCACTCACCGCGGTCGATACGATTTTCTCTGCCAACGGGTTGTCGGTGTTCGACGTCGACCAGATTCCCACCCACGGTGGCAGTCTCCGGGTCTTCGCTCAGCGGGCAGACGCCGGAACGCGGCCGGTCTCGGCTGCGGTTGGAGCCCTGCTGGACGTTGAACGAACGGCCGGCGTCTCGACCATCGAGTACTACCAAGGGTTCCAGGAACGAACCGACGCCATTCGCGGTGACCTCCTGGCCTTTCTCGACGAAGCCGAAGCGGCCGGCAAGTCGGTGGCCGCATACGGCGCCGCAGCCAAGGGAAACACCCTTCTCAACTACGCAGGGGTCGGCGCAGACCGGATCGGCTTTGTCGTCGACGCCAATCCCCACAAGCAGGGCCAGTATCTGCCAGGCAGCAACGTGCCGATCGTCGAGGAGTCAGTTCTTAAAGAGCAGCGGCCGGATTACGTGCTCGTCCTTCCCTGGAACCTCATGACCGAGATCGCCGACCAGCTCTCCTATCTCGGAGACTGGGGAGGAACCCTGGTGAGAGCGGTCCCGACGTTGGAATTGCTGAACGTCTGATCCCACCGGGCACCGGACATTCTCCGGTTGTCGTGCCGCGTGACTGCTCCCCCATGTGGGTGCAACGCTGATCATCCACCGTCGACGCCGACTCGACCCGTAGTGTGCCGGTGGGTACTCAGGCACGGAGGTTGACCGAACGATGGAGTCGACGATCACGCTTCGTCAGGCTGGCGAAAAACTCGGCGTCGAGCCGAAAGCGCTTGAACAACTTATAAGTGACGGCCACTTGCCTGAGGCGCGTCGCTCGCCCGATGTGGGTGGTGAACGTTGGCTGCTCCCGGCAAGCAAACTCGGTGATATTGCCAAACGCCACGGCTGGGTCATCGATCTCCGCCCAGACGAGGACTCACCGCAAACCCACTCTCTGGTTCCCATACAACGTCAAGCCTCGGCCCCACCGCGGGCTACAACCGATACACCGGAGCCGGGCGGGAATCCGCTGTCGGTTGCCGAGGTGCTGGACCGAGCACTCCTCGATCGCCTCCTCGGGGTGCACGCCGACAAGACTCGGGCCGTCGTCGAAGCGTCTCAGACCCGTAGCGCTCTGGCCGACATCACCCAGAAACATGAACGGGTGACTCGCAAACTTGAGATCGAACGGCGCGAACGCACGATATCGGGTGACCGCTATCGAGAAGAACGGTCGGCGCGATTGGTGGCCGACGCGAAGGTCGCTGAGCTCCGTCAGCGTGTCTCCCGGGAGATGGCGTTGGCCGAGGCGGAGCGAATAGCAAAAGACGAAGCCGTTCAGCAACGGAGAGCTGCGGAGGAGGACGCGACGAAGGCTATCGCCACCATGGGTTGGCTGGCCCGCCGGCGCTTCCGCCGCACCTACGGCGGCTAGATCGGCGCGTGCGGCTGCTCGGTCACTGCGGCTGTTGCCACAGCGTCGCGCCGTCGGTAACCAGATCGGCGACTCGATCGGCGAGGTCGGCCGTTATCGGTTCGCCGGTGAGTAGAAGTCGAACCCAGAGCGGCCCGATGAGCGTCTCGATGATGAGGTTCGGGTCACAACTCGCTGGAAGTTCCCCTCGTGCTATGGCCCGGTCGATGACCGTTCCGGAAGCCGAGAGGCGTTCCGCCCAGAAGGCGTGCATGTCAGCCGCTAGCTCTTCGGACATGGTGCCCGCCGCAGCGAGGGAGCGGGACCGGCGAGCGCCGTCGGTGGAACCGATAGTGGCAGCCACCGACCGTGCCAGCGCCTGAAGATCACCGCGGAGCGAGCCGGTATCGGGTATCGGCACGTTCTCTTGGGATGAGACTCGAATTGCGTCGGCGATGAGTGCAGACTTTGTCGACCAACGTCGATACACCGTCGTTTTGTGAACCCCTGCCCTAGTGGCGACCTCCTCGACACTCATCTCGTCATAGCCGACCTCGGCCAACATCTCGGCCGTGGTCTTAAGTACCACCGAGCGAACGCGGGCTGCTCGCCCCCCTGGCCGCTGTGCGCCAACCCTCGTGTCCTCTGTCATCAGATCCACATTATCGCACTTTTTGTTGCGTTTAGCTACCATCGATGCCACACTCAGTAACGCAACAAGTGTTGCGACTGCGTGAGGAGTGAAACCATGCACCATGATCTACACACCGAAATCACTATCGATGCCCCACCCGACACCGTTTGGCAGGTCCTGAGCGACCTCGATCGGTACGCCGACTGGAATCCGTTCATCACCTCGGCAGCCGGTGACTTGGCGGTCGGCAAGCGTCTAACCAACCGCCTGCAGCCCCCCGGCGGCAAGGCTATGACCTTCAAACCAACGATCACCGAGATCATCCCTGGCCAATCCCTTGAATGGCTAGGCCGGCTCGGCATCGCTGGCGTCTTCGACGGTCGACACCGGTTCGAACTCACCGGAACTCCTGACGGTGGCACTCGAATGGTTCATAGCGAACACTTCTCCGGAGTGCTCGTGCCGTTTCTGCGAAGGTCGCTCGACAAACAGACCAAGCAAGGTTTTGAGGAGATGAATGCCTCCTTGAAGGCCCAAGCTGAGAGCCACGCCCGAGACGAGTCGTGACCAAGCCAGCCGGGCTTCAGCGATCCACTCGCTCCATGATCGCCGACACCAGGCCGTCGAGATCACCGACGGTGACCGTTACCGCAGAATGATCCTTGCGGCCGATTACTCGCCGGACCCGCTGGTCGAAATGCACGCATACCCCGCCATGAACCGCAGTGCCGAACGTCAATCCATCATCGACGAACGAGAGTCGCATCCCGATCGCCTTCCACCAGTCATAGTCCAGCGTTATGTGAGCGCCGGTGATGTTCGCCATCGGCGTTTCAAGACGCTGCCGGCCATACGTGGCGATGAACCGATCGTCGGTCAGAGTGACCCCGTCGACATCTTCACGAACGCCGAGAGGCCACCAGATTCCAAGATACTTCCGATCAAACCGGTAAGGAAAAAACGATTCGCTGGACACCATTAGGTCCGAAACGGGGCGTATCGCTGAGCCAATCGCGCCATCTCAACGGCTCCGTGGGCTGCTTCCTCACCGACGTTGTGCCCACCAGGGCCTTCGGTACGAGCGAGCGCTTGGGCGTCGTTCTCTACGGTCAACACGCCAAACAACACCGGGACGCCGGTCGCCAGCTGGACGTCTTGAACACCTCGACCGCACTCCCCCGCTACCAGCTCATAGTGAGTGGTCTGTCCTCTTATCACCGCGCCGAGACACACGATCGCATCGACCTGGCCAGACTCGGCGAGATACTTTGCCGCGAGCGGAATCTCGAAGCATCCAGGCACCTCAACCTCGGTCGTATGGGTAACCTTCAGCACCGCCAGACCGCGGGTGACACCGTCAACCAAGCGGGACACGATGTCGGGATTCCATCGAGCTCGAACCACCCCGATGGTCAATCCGGTTCCGGTCAAACCTTCTGGCATCGATGCCCGCTGGTCTCCACTGGCCACGGCGGCGAGTGTAGGCCGACATCACGTCAGCCGCGTAGGCGATTGGCGATCACGTTCGGTCCACTCGGCAAGAGCGACCTAGCTCCGCAAGATCGAGGCTAAGTTGTCAAGCCATGGGACTCTTCAGAAACCGTGCATCGCGACGATTCCCCCTCATCGGTCTCGTGTCCGACCTGGCACTGGTCGGTGCGGCACTGAGCCGGGCCGCCCAACGCCGGAACGGCGCAGCATCGGCGACGTCATCGATGGAGTTGTTGTTGGCTGGCAGCGCGTCGCTTCGACTCCTCCGGCGGCTCTGGCGACGTCGATCACGGCGTCGGTCTGCGACGAGCTGAACCCTGCCGATGACAGCCCCCATCCGCTTCGACGACCGGTTACGGGCCCAACTCTCTTCGAACCTGAAACGGCACACTGTCCGCACATACCCGCTGGACGGCCGCCGACACGCCGCGGTCGGTGTGGTATTGATCGACAGTGACGCCGAGCAACATGGTTGTGACTCATCCGAGATCGACCGGTTACCCATGTTGGATCAGATTCCCGGGTTCGACCCCACCGACGAGTTCGGCCCAGCGCTCACCGGCTCGATCGAAGGTACGGCTGGCGGCGCCGCGCTCGTGTTGACTCGTCGCAGCTCCCGGCTGCACTCCCATGCCAACCAATGGGCGCTGCCCGGAGGTCGACTCGACAGCGGCGAGACGGCCTTCAGCGCGGCGATCCGAGAGATCGAGGAAGAGATCAAACTTACGGTAACCGAGGCCGACCTTCTCGGTCGGCTCGACGACTATCCGACCCGGTCCGGCTATGTCATCTCACCGTTCGTGTTCTGGGCGCCTGGAGATGCCGATCCTGTTGCCAATCCCGACGAAGTGGCTTCGATTCACCGCATCGCGCTGACCGAGCTGTCGCGGCCGGTGCGGTTCGTCTCGATTCCCGAAAGTGACCGACCGGTCATTCAGGTACCGATCGGCGGCGACCTGATCCACGCACCGACCGGAGCGATCATCCACCAGTTCCACGATGTAGCGATTCGTGGGCTGGCCACCAGGGTGGATCAGTACGAGCAACCGGTCTTCGCTTGGCGATGAGCGCGACCGATCCAAGCGGACTCACTTCTTCCGCCGATTCACTCCTCTCAGCCGATGTGCGGCAGAATACCGGATGCGGTTAGCCAGATTGGCCGAGACGACCGAGCGCTTGCGGGCCACGTCAAAACGGACGGTGAAAGCCGACGCGTTGGCTGAACTCCTCGCCAACCTGTCGCCAACCGACGTCGTCCCCGCTATCGGCTTTCTTCTCGCAACACCCCGCCAGGGCTCGATCGGCGTCGGTTGGGGCTTGGTATCGAAGCTCGACGCCGACGGCGTGAACGAGACAGCCGTCCACGTCGACACGAAAGACGGCGCAGCGTCCGATCTCGGAGCCGGAGAGGTTCGAGGCGTCGGGGGACGCCCGCCACCGCAAGACACCCCGGACGTCGCCGGCCTCGATCGACTCCTGAGCGAAATCGCAACCCTCACCGGACCGGGTTCTGAGGCCGCCCGCCAGCACAGACTTCGACGATACCTTGCCGTCTGCGATGAGAAAGAGCAAGGCTTTGTCCGCCGGGTTCTCGTCGGCGACGCCCGACAAGGCGCACTGGCAGGGGTCATGACCGATGCGGTGGCAAAAGCCGCAGGGGTGAAGCGTACGGCGATGCGCCGAGGTGTCATGCTCCAAGGCAATCTCGGCGAGGCGGCCCATATAGCGCTCACCGGTGGCCCAGAGGCGGTCGAGGCTATCGACCTGGAGGTACACCGACCGATACAGCCCATGTTGGCCTCGACCGCGACCGACGTCGCACGGGCCATCGACACCATTGGCCCCGCGTCGGTCGAATGGAAACTCGATGGGGCCAGGATCCAGCTCCACATTGACAAAGACACAGACACAGAGCATGACGCTCAGGTCTCGATTTTTACCAGGAACCTCAACGACGTGACCACCAGGCTGCCCCACGTGGTCGCCGTAGCTCACTCACTCCCGTGCCGGTCGGCGGTCCTCGACGGCGAACTACTCGGATTCTTCGGCGACGGCCACGCCGAAGAACCACAGGCATTCCAAGACACCATGAGCGCGTTCGGAACCGACCCGACCAGGTCCGGCGACGACACCAGACCGACAACGAATCTCAGACCATACTTCTTCGACATCATGTACCTCGATGGGCGCAGCCTCATCGATACCGCCCTGGTCGACAGGCTGGCCGCCCTCCATCGCCTCGCCCCGTCCTACTCGGTACCTCAGACCTTCGTCGAGACGGCACAGCAAGCGGCCACGGTGTTCGACGAAGCCATAGCCAAAGGACACGAGGGAGTTATGGTCAAAGCTGTCGGTGGAGGCTACGAGGCCGGCCGACGAAACAAGTCGTGGCAAAAAGTCAAACCGGTGTACACCCTCGACCTGGTGGTGCTGGCCGCCGAATGGGGCCACGGTCGGCGGCACGGCTGGTTGTCGAACCTCCACCTCGGCGCCCTCGACCCCCAGACCGGTCAGCCGGTCATGGTCGGCAAGACATTCAAAGGGCTGACCGACGAGCTACTGGCCTGGCAAACCGAGGCGCTTCAGGCCCGCAAGACGCGGGAGTCCGACCAAACCGTGTGGGTCACACCCGACCTCGTCGTTGAAGTCGCCCTCGACGGGGCCCAAGCATCAACCCGGTACCCGGGCGGCGTGGCACTCCGATTTGCCAGAGTGCGCCGCTACCGGCCGGACAAGGATCCCCTGTCGGCCGACACGCTCGACGCGGTTCGAGCGTTACTTCCCGGCGTCTGACGGTACGTGGATCCGTCGTTCTACGTACTCGCTTTCAATCTCGGTATTACGCGGTGCGTCCGGCGTGCCGGCGCCGACGATGCTCTTGGCGAAGCCACTCCTCGGCGGTACGAGACCGACGGTTGAGCTGGATGATCGTGGCCTCCGCCGTCTTGGCAATACCGGAACGCCGATTGAGCTCTGCGTTGACCGCCTTGTGAGCCCGACCGGTGAGCTTCACCAATTCCTGGGTGAGGTCCTGGTTGATTCGCCGTAGACGATCTCGCTCGTTTCGATCGAACGAACCGTCTTGCCCGCCACCGGAGCTGAGCAGGGTGCCCCCTGAGGCCGGTGGCGGCAACTGGCGAAGATCGATAACGAGATCATCGCTGATCTCCGGCTCAGCGACCGGCGCGGCTCCTGTTTCCAGAAAAATATCGGTTTCACCATCGAGGTCGGAGGCGGTTGCCGAATGGACGGCGAACAACGACATTTGATCAGCATCGGACGCTGTTCGCTCCGCGGCCTCTACTTCGCGCGAATTCTTCACCAGGCTATGTCGCCGGGTGTCGGCGATCGTGTGGCCATAATGTCGCAGACGATGGTCGTCCGGAATGAACATGTAGGCCCGTTGCGATCCTGAATTCGGGAGGTGGCGCACGATCCGACCCACCGCTTGGCGGAAGAACAGCTCCGTCGTGGTGTTAGTGGCAAACACGCCGACCCGGAGACGAGGAATGTCGACCCCTTCGGAAATCATCTTGACCGCCACGATCCACGGTTTGTTCGACCGGGCGAACCCGCTGATGCGAGCCGAGGCATCAGGATCGTCGCTGAGGGCAAGTTCGGCGGAAACCCCAAATCGGTCCCGGAGGAGCTTTGTAATGCCGCGTGCATGATCTTGGTCCGATGCGATGACCAACCCGCCGGCGTCGGCATGCTGCTCCCGGATCCGTTGCAGCTGCTGGTTGGCGTGCCGCAGCACCGCGGGGAGCCACTCACCCTCCAGGCTGAGCGCCGCACGAAGACGCTGGTTGGCCTGAGTGCGAACCAGCGGATCGTCGAACGAGGCCGCAAGCTGCGCCCCGTCCGGCGCCGTCCATTCCATATGACCACCGAGCCGTGGAAAGTACACCGGGCGGACGACAGCTCCGTCGCTCAACGCCTCTCTGTACCCATACTCAACGTCGGGTACGGCCTCGTCCAGGTGGTACTCGACAAACGGGATCGATTGTGTATCGCTGCGGAACGGGGTGCCAGACAAAGCCAGCCGCCGAGCGGCAGCGTCGAAACCAGCCCGAACACCATCACCCCAGGAACGTTCCTCTCCGGCGTGGTGGACCTCGTCGAGGATGGCGAAACCACCTTGAGACAAATCGAAAAACGCCTCGGGCGAACTACCGACCTGTTGATAGGTGGAAACCACCCCATGGGCATCGCCGGGGACCAAATCTCCCGGGACCCAATCGACGACGAGGTGAAGCCCAAACCGCTGAGCGGCGTCGGCCCATTGCTCCTTCAAATGTCGGGTCGGAGCGATCACCACGAGCCGGCCCGGCAAGTTCGGCATCGTCAATCTGGCCGCGGTGAGGGCAAAGGTTGTTTTACCAGCTCCGGGAGTAGCGACCGCCAAAAAATCTGGTCGATCGGTGGCCTGGAATGCGTCTAGAGCGCGGCGTTGCCAGGGGCGAAGGGTGAGGGTCGAGCCAGACATCGGTCGGACAGTGTGCCGGGTGGCGAGCCGACCCGAAACCCGAAGAACCCTAAACGGTGACGATTCGCCAGATCTTCACCCCGGCGAATCGGACCCGGATGCCACGATCTGCACCGGGGTCGGTAACTGTTCCAGCGACAGATGACAGCTCACGCTATGGCCGCCCCCGGCATCGACTACCGGGGGAACGTCGGTATCACACGTTCCGACGATGCGGTACTTGCATCGAGTGTGAAAAACACACCCCGCCGGTGGGTTGCTCGGCGATGGGATATCGCCGTCGAGCGGGATCCGGTCGGCAGCGACACCATCGATACTCGGAACCGCAGAAAGCAACGCCTCGGTGTATGGATGTACCGGCCCGGCAAAGATATCGCCGGTGGTGCCGAGCTCGACGATTCTACCGACGTACATGACGGCGATTCGGTCGGCCAGGTAACGAACAACGCCGATGTCGTGACTGATGAACAGGTAGCTGGTGTGCTGTTCGCGCTGGAGCAGCGCCAGCAGGTTCAAAATGGCCGCTTGCACCGACACATCAAGCGCCGAAGTCGGCTCGTCACACACCACGACCTCGGGATCCCCGGCAAACGCACGGGCGATCGCCACCCGCTGTTTAAGCCCGCCGGACAACTGGCGAGGCCGCATGTCGAGGTGCCGTGGCGACAACCGCATCGCTGCCGCGATCTCCCGCACCCGTTCGTCTGCCTCATCACCACCGACGCCGGTCAGTTTCTTGACCGACCTGGCCAAGATACGGCGCACCGTCCACGACCGGTTGAGGGCCGAATCGGGGTTCTGGAAAACCATCTGTATTGCTTGGATCGACTCGTGTCGGCGTTGGGTCGCCTTCCCCGCCATCTCCCGGCCTCGAAGGGTGATTGCGCCACCATCGTCTGGCTCATGAACACCGACCATGGTCTTGGCCAGCGTCGACTTGCCCGACCCGGACTCGCCAACCATCCCAAGCGTTTCGCCCGAGGCGAAACCAAGATCGATGCTGACCAGCGCCGGAACGTCCTGTCCCCGTTGGCGGAACGTCTTTGAGACCCCGTGGATTCCGATGATCTCCTCGTCGCCGATCTCCGCTACCGAACTGACGTCTTCCGGTTGTGGAACCTCATCGATCTTGTCCGGGAAATGGCAGCGGGTCCAATGGCCGTCGCTTCGGGCCACCACCGGCGGAATTTCGGTATGGCACACATCGCCAACGATCGGACACCGGTCGACGTACACACACGTCGGCAACGGATCACCGATCTGAGGCAGGTTGCCGGGGATAGCGAACAGTTCACGATCGGTTTTGCGCACGCCGCGACGAGGGATCGAATTCAGCATGCCGACGGTGTATGGATGACTCGGATCGTCAAACACATCGGCAACCGTGCCCTCCTCAACGATTCGACCGGCATACATCACGCCGACGCGATCGCACATCGTACGGATGACACCGAGGTTGTGAGCGATGAGCAAGATGGATGCGTTCGTCTCCGAGCGGAGGTCTCGAACGAGATCGAGTACTTCGGCTTCGACCGTGGCGTCGAGACCGGTAGTCGGTTCGTCGAGCACCAGAAGCTTGGGATCCCCGGCAAGGGCCATGGCGATGACTACTCGTTGCAGCATGCCTCCCGATAGCTGATACGGATAGCGTTCCATCACGCTCTCTGGCGATGCGATCCGAACCCGATGTAGCGCCTGCAGCGCCGACTCCCGAGCTTCGGCCTTCGACTGCCCAAGGATCCGAAACGACTCAGCTACCTGGGGACCGATCCGCAGCACGGGGTTCACCGCCTGGACGGGGTCCTGGTAGACCATCGACGCATGCGAGGCGCGGAATTCCCGCAGCTCCCGGCTCGACATACCGGTCAAATCCCGGCCATCGGCAGAAATCGAACCATCGAGTATTCGGGCGTTACTTGGCAAATACCGCAGCGCAGCGTATGCCGTTGTCGACTTCCCGCACCCCGACTCGCCGACCAGTCCGTAGGCCTCACCTTGGGTTACTTGGAGCGAAACCCCTCGCAACACGTCCCGGGGAATCCCCCGAACGACATAGGCCATGTGGAGATCGTCGATGGAAAGAGCTGGCGCTGGAGCGTCGTCGGCTTGCTCATTTGTCGTCATGATTTTGTCGCCTTGTCGACCGAGTCAGCGATGAGATTGACTGCGATGACTATGCTGGCGATCGCCAGCGCTGGGAATACGGTCGGCCACCAAATACCGTTTGGGATTAGCTCATACCCCTGGGAGACATCGACGCCCCAGTCAGCATCTGTCAGGTCTTCGGCTACAACGCCGAGAAATGCCAGCGTAGCCACCGTAAAGATGGCGAACCCGAGCCGGACGGTCAGTTCGACCACGATCACTCCGGTGATGTTCGGCAAGATCTCACGAGCGATAATGAACAGCCCATTTTCACCTCGCATCTTCGCTGAAGTTACGTAGTCGAGTTGGGATTCGGCCAACGCTGCAGCTCGAATGGTTCTCGTCACCACCGGCGTAAACAACACGGCGATCGTGCCGATGATTACCCCTCGCGACGAGCCAAACGTGAAGAGCACAATGATGGCGAGCAGAATGACTGGGACGGATAAGAAGCCTTCGATGATCCGGCTCACGATCTCGTCGAACCAGCCTCGGTAATAGCCAATGGCCAAACCGAGAAGTGTGCCAACGGCCACGGCGACCGCAGCGGAAACCGGCGCAACGATCAAGACCGGCCGGGCCCCGTAGATGACTCGGGAGAAGACGTCGCGACCGACCTTGTCTGTACCGAACCAGGCGGTACCGCTCGGCCCCTCGCGGACTACAGGAGCACCGTTGGCGTCGGTCACGAAATCCTTTGGGTCCCAAGTGGTGAGCAGACCAGGAAAGAGCGCGGCGAAAATCCAGAAGAGTACGATCAACGTGCCGACAATAAATGCCGGGCTCCTCAACAGCACTCGGCGCTGCTCGGCCTGGATCTGTTTCCGGGTCAGCCCCCCAGCGTTTTCAACCGGCACCGCGAGAGCAGCCTTCGGGTCGTCTACCGAGGGTTCTTCGGGACGAGAGGCTGGATCGAGGACGTTCTCGTCGGTCATGCCATTCCTCCGGACAGGCGAGCCCGAGGATTCATCCAGGCGATGACTAAGTCTGCGGTCAGGGTGGCCAACATGTAGATGATTGCCACCGTTAGGACACCACCGCGCAGGAGTGGGTAGTCGGCGCCGCGGGCGGCGTCGAGAATGAGTCGACCGAGGCCCGGATAGTTGAACACGAACTCAAGGCCAACCAGGCCGCCGAACAGGTAGCCGAGCTGGGTACCGGTGACGGCGACGGTGGGTTGGAGGGCGTTCCGCAAGACATGTTTTCGGATGACCTCCGAGGTCGACATCCCCTTCATAAACGCGGTGCGGGTGTAGTCGGCCTCAAGCGCCGTGATCGTTCCCGCTCGGGTGATTCGGGCGATGTACCCGAAGTAGACGATCAGTACGGACAGCACCGGCAGCAACAGGTAGTTCAGGTTGGTTGCGATGCCAGAATTCGGCGGATCGGCTGAAACTTTGAAGAACGCGATCGGTACGGCGAGAAACGCTTGGAGAATCACGCCGGACACGAACTCGGGGATGGATGACAAAGCCAGCCCGGTAGTGACGATACTGCGATCGACCCAGGTGTCTTTCTTGAATGCGGCGAGCACCCCGCCGCCGATCGAGATCGGCAATACCACCAGCAGCGAGAACAGCACCAGTTTGAACGAGTTCCACAGCGACGCTCGAACGAGACCGGTAACCGACTCGCCCGGCCGGGTAAACGACTCGCCAAAATTGAGGGTGACGACATCTCGCACCAGCTTTGCGAACTGGGTGGGCACCGAGTCGTCAAGGCCGAGCGAGGTGGTCACCGCAGCAAGTCGTTCTGGCGATGCAAACGCACCGGCGATCTTGCGGGCAGGGTCGCCGGGAGCCACATTCGGTATGAGGGTGATGACCACCAGAAGAATTCCCAGCGTCAGCAATGACAAAAGGACTCGTCGAATCATGTATCGAAGCATCTGCCGCCCATCGTCTTTGTCGTTGGTGCCCATCTCGACCGGTCGGCACTCCTCGCACGATTGGCAAGGAGTGCCGACGGTCTAGAAGAACCGCTCAATTTGCTTGGCTCACTCTGACTTCGACGCCTTGTCGAACATCATGTGCCCGAGCGCGGTGACCTGGACACCGCTAACCGAATCATCGTGGCCACTCAGATAGTCGAAGAAGAACGGGTACGCGGCCGGCGTCTCCTCGTGCAGTAGCTGCATGATGCTCGACACCGCCTTGGTCTGCCCTTCGACGTCGATCGAACTTTGATACTCGGTGAACAGACCGTCGAAATCGTCTGAGGCGTAGTTTGATGAGTTCCAGTCGCCGCCGGTGGCCAACGCTCGACCGAAGAAGATGTCCGGTGTCGGTCGGTGCCCATAGTCGACGATGCCAACCTCAGCCGACGGACCGCAAGGCTGAGTGGCCTCGCTGCCTCCGCCCGGGCACCAGTGGGCGCCATAGAAGTCTGAGTTGTCGGTCACGTTTACGTTCAGGTTGAAACCGGCCTCGGCTGCGGCTTGCTGCACGATGGCTGCCATGTCCGGGATTTCCTGAAGGTTGCCGACTTGTAGTTCGCCGGTGATCCCATCTTCGAACCCAGCATCGGCCAAGAGCTGCTTGGCCATTTCGATGTCCTGGGTGCGCTGAGGCACAGCTGCCTCATCGAAGAATGGGAGCGTCGGGTGCACCGGATGGTCGTTTGCTACCAGACCCTGCCCTTCAAACAGCGTCGCCACCATCTGTTCACGATTGAGGGTAAGCGCCAACGCCTGACGGACCCTGGGATCGGTGTACTGGCCCTCTTGGGTGTTGAACCACAGTTGACGGTGGTTGGCGGCCGGAGGCTTCAACAGATTGAAAGCATCGTCGCTGAGCAGCGCCGAGCCATCGATCACGTTGAAGCTCTGGATCATGTCGACCTCTCGGGCCTGCATGGCGGCCACAGCGGTACCGACCGACTCGAAGCCGATCAACTCGATGGCATCGAGGTTGACGGAACCGCCCCACCATTCGGCACTGGGCACGAAGCGAGAGGTAAACGTCGTCGCATCGAAACTATCGAGCTGCCAGGCGCCGGTACCACCGGGACGGGCATCGAGGGTCGTGCCATCGGAGTAGTCGACCGGGGTGATCAACGACTGAGGATTGAACGTCGACACAAGAACGGGGAAGTTTCCGTTCGGAGCGTCCAGAGTAACGATCGCCTTGGCCGGATCACTGGCGTCGGTCGAGCCTTCGCTCAACACACCGTCGACCCCGGCCCCGACGGACACCATCCGGTCCAGAGTCGCTGCGACATCTGCGGACGTAAACTCGCTTCCGTCCTGCCACGTCACGTCGGGGCGGAGGTCGAAGGTCCACACCGAGCCGTCGTCGTTCGGGGTCCACCCGGTGGCGAGCCCGGTCGGGCCGATGTTGCCGTCTTCGCCGACACCGACGAGATACTCGAAACTCTGGGACAGCACCGAATAGGTGCCGAGATCGAGCATATTCAAGGGATCTAAGCCAGAGTTCGCGTCGCCGAACTGCACGGCGACCTTCAAGGTGCCGCCCGAAGTGGCCTCGCCGCCACTGTCACCACCGCCGGTCTCTGCTTCTGCGCCTCCTCCGTCGCCGGAAGCGGAGTCGTCATCGCCCCCGCAAGCCGCTATCACCGCTGACAGCGTCGGGGCGGAAATCCCAAGAATCACCCCTCGTCGAATAAAACTTCGCCGGGTGACCTTGCTCTGAGCGTAGGCGTCGATGAGGTCGACTTGAGCCGCCCCCGATCGGCGACGTACGAAATCCAAGCGCTTCCAACTCATGTGAAATGCCTCCTGTGGCCGATGTCGGTGGCGAATCTTGATCGCCGTGGCCGCGGCATAGTTCCAAGGATCGTTCGCCCGTGAGTCCAGACCTCTCCCTGGTCTTCCAAGATTGGGCTGCCACAATAGTGGCGGTTTGGGACCTTGTCCAAGGGAGGGCCCTTTTAGCCCTCCTCGAACCAGGCCTCCCATCGGGCGCGATTCTCTTCTACCCAGTCCTCGGCGACCGTTTCGACCGCCTGCCCATCGGCCTCAACGGCCTGGATCATTGCCAGCTGATCGTCGGTTTCAATGGTGAAAAGGCGCAGGAATTGGTGCAGATCTGGGGCTCGTTCGGCCAGGTCTGGCGCCCCTGCTTTGAACAACTCATCTGGGGAATATCCGCACGACCGAGGCTTGCCGGCCGCGACGTCGGCCTCGCACGATGCATCGCGTTCGGGGAGAGCGACCTCGACCAAATCGAACTCTGCGACTTCAACCGTCGGCGTCCACCAATAGAGCAAGATCGGCTCCTCGGATGCATACGCCTTTTCCAGCGCCGACGCGGTGGCAGCATCGGAACCGGAGTACACCACGTCGAACGGAAGCGAAAGGGCCTCGATAATTTCCTCGTCGGCTTGGATATATGCGGGGTCTGTTCCAAGAAAACGACCGCGGGTTCCCGTCTCGATCGAAGCGAAGCGCTTTGCGACCTCGGCCGAAGCGTAGCCCTCCCAGGTTGCGAGGCTTGGGTCGGCATCGATCACGTAGCGGGGCACATACCAGCCGATCTGGCCGACCACCCCGAGTGGCCCGAGCGTTTCCACCCGGTCGTCGTCAAAGGCCGCCCGGTCCGGGTCTTCGAGTGACGACGGCCAAATCTCTAGCACCGCGTCGAGCTCGCCCGATTCAAGGTCGTCCAACATGTCGGGGATATCGAGCACCTCGACCGCGGTGACCGGGTATCCGAGTCGTCGCTCGATCAACAGTTCGGCGATGGCGACGTTGAGCTCGGATCCAGTCCATTCGGTGACACCAAGTTCGATAATCGGCTTCAGTTCGGTCCGGCCGGCAGAGGCGTCGTTGTCTCCCCCGGCGTTCGCCCCGCCGTCGCCGTTGCCCTGGTCGGACGAGCACCCGGTCAGCACGAGAGCCAGGCTCACCAGCGGCACTACCAACCACCGTGTCACGTCTGATCCCGATCGATTGCCCATCTCTTCGGCAATCGTACTGGCCCGCCGGGGAGCAGCGGCTCCGCCCCTGGCCGTTCTATGGTCGATCATGGGGCTGTGCGGGATCTACACCGGCCGTTGGGAGCCGAGCGACGAACGCCGCGGCCAGCGGGGCAAGCTCGGTCGAGCTAGGCCACACCGCCCGCAACCGACGATGGACCTCAAGACCGGCCACCTCGATAGCGACGAGACTCCCGGCATCGAGATCGGCGGAAACGGCAAGGTGGCTCAGGACGCTCGGCGGTCCGCCGCTGACGACTGCGGCTCGAATCGCCGCGGTAGAACCAAACTCGAAGGCCACGGTCGGCCCCGAACCCCCAAGATCGGCCAACGCAGCCTCGAAGGCCTGCCTGGTTCCGGACCCCTGTTCGCGCAGAACCAACGGGGTGCTGACCACGGCTTCGGCAGGAACTTTTCCCACCTTGGCCCACGGGTGACCGCGACCGACGACGACGACCAGTCGATCGAACGCAAGCACATGTTCGGTCATGTCCTCGTCGAGTTCTGGCGACTCGATGAAACCCAGGTCGGCTCGACCATCACGAAGCCGCTCGAGCACGACCTCGCTATTGGCGACCTCCAACTTCACCGAGTCCGACGGCCGATTGCGGAGGAACTGCTCCAACAACGGGGGGAGCAAATACTCGGCGAGAGTAAAACTGGCGGAGACCCGCAACGTACCGGCCCGACGAGCCCGGAGCGCCACCACTCCGGCGTTCAACTCCTCGGCCGAACGCAAGACGTTGCCGGCCCACCCGGCCACAAGACCACCAGCCGCCGTCGGCTGAGACCCGGTGGGCGAACGTTCGAGAAGCTTCACGCCAAGCTGCCGCTCAAGTGAGCGGATCCGGCTACTCACGCTGGGTTGCGTGACGCGGTGGGCGGCCGCTGCTTTGGACAGACTGCCCAGCTTCACTACCGAAAGGAACACATCGAGCGCACCCAATTCCGGAGTTGTTGACGGAAGCGGCATGGTTCAAGCCCTTCATTATGGGTGGGTATAAGTTAAGCCTATAACCTGCGCGACGGTGGTCCCCTACCGGGTCGGAAACGATGATGACAAGCTCGCATCATGCCCGTCGGTCAGCGTTCCCTCTCACCAACCAAACCCGGCGCTACCAACGACCAGCGCTCCCCGACCATCGTCGTCGGCCTTGCCTTGGCCCTCGGAGGCACGCTGATCGCAACCCTCATCGCCAACGCCTTCGGCAGCATCTCGGTGCTGGTCGCTGCCGTCGTCGTCGGCGCCATGATCGGAAACTCACCGCTGAGCAACGCCACAACCGAGCCGGGCTTGCGTTTCGCCGCCCGGCGACTCCTGCGGATCGGTGTGGTGATGCTCGGGTTGCGCCTATCGTTCGGTGATGTCGCCACCCTCGGACTCTCCGGGGCTCTCGTGGTCGCGGTGACGGTCGTGTCCACGTTCGTTGGAACCCTATGGATCAACCGTCGGCTCGGCCTCCCGAACGATCTTGGACTGGTGGTCGCTACCGGGTATTCGATCTGTGGGGCATCGGCAATCGCCGCCGTCGAGAGTTCCACCGACGCCTCAGAGGAAGAGGTGGCGGCTGCGGTCGGGTTGGTAACCCTCTTCGGCAGCATGGCGATCATCACCCTTCCCGCCATAGCCGACCAGATCGGTCTCGACGACGCGCAGTTCGCCGCCTGGGCCGGCGCCAGCGTCCACGACGTCGCTCAAGTCGTGGCCACGACTTCGCCCGCCGGAACCTCGGTGGTGGCGGGGGCGATGCTGGTGAAGCTCACTCGGGTGACGCTGCTCGCCCCCCTCGTCACCGGTATGAACCTGCGTCGCCGACGGATGACCAGTGGCAAACCAAAGGTGAACTTCGAGGCACCACCGCCGCCTATCCTCCCGCTGTTCGTCGCCGGTTTCTTGACCATGGTGGCGCTGCGAACAAGCGGGATCATCCCGACGGGGACACTCGATCTGGTCGGCTTGGGAGAACGTTGGACATTGGCTATCGCTCTCGTTGGACTCGGTTCAGGGGTTCGGTTCGCAGCGCTTCGAAAACTCGGCCCCAAGCCGCTTCTACTCGGCGCGTTGGCCTGGGTGTTAGTGTCTGTCGTCTCACTGATTGGAATTCTCACGACCGGCTAGGGTTGCCAACTCTTGTCGTCTCAGACCACGTCATACCCTTCTGAAGGTTCGGTTCGCGAGGAAGGCCGAGCACCTGCTCAGCGATGATGTTTCTCTGGACGGCGAAGGTCCCCCCGCCGATGCTCAACGCCGGCGAAAAGAGGAATCCGTAGTGCCAGATCGGATCGACATCAGGGAAGAGGCGTCGATCGATGTTCACCTCGGTCACCCCGGTTCGGGCCTCCGCTGGTAGCTCCCCGGTCGGTCCGGCGCCCGTCAACATCGCCTGGGCACCAACGATGGAGGCGGCCGTTTCCATCACGTGCTGACCGTGTTCATCTGCCATGATCTTCTGGACAGATGATTCGGCCCCCGGGGTCTTGCCGGCGAGGGTAGCGCTAAGTACGCGAAGCCGGCCGAGCCTCAACACTTCCGCTTCGCAGTACAGCCGCGCCAGCTGTTGACGAACCAGTGGGTCGGAGGTATCGACCGACTGGCGGACGAGGTCGAGCAGGTGTTCGGCCGATGGGCCGGACCCCCACAACGATCCGGCAGATGACAGCTGAACGCGCTCGTTGGACAACGTCGTCTTTGCCAACCGCCACCCATCACCTTCGCGCCCTATGCGGTTTTCGACCGGTAAGCGAACGTTATCGAAGAAGACCTGGTTGAACGAATAGGCCGTCGTCATGTCGATGATCGGTTGCATCGTCAACCCTGCAACGTTCGTTGGGCAGACGAAATAGGAGATGCCGCGATGCTTTGGGGCATCAGGGTCGGTTCTGGCGATCAAAATGCCGAACGCCGAATGGTGACCCCCACTTGTCCACACCTTCGAGCCGTTGATCACATACTCGTCGCCGTCACGCTCGGCACGGGTGGCCAACGCCGCTAGATCAGAACCGGCCTCAGGCTCGGAGAACATCTGGCACCAGATTTCTTCCCCGGAAACGATGCCGGGCAGGTACCGATTCTTTTGATCCTCGCTACCAGCGGTCAGAATCGTCGGCCCGGCCCATCCGATACCGATGGCGTTGTTCGGACGGGTCACACCGGCCCGTGCCAACTCCTCATCGATTATCAGCTGATGCATCGGGGATGCTTCGAGTCCATATGGCTCCGGCCAATGGGGCACCACGTAGCCGGCCTCAGCCAATTCTCTACCGCTCGGCGCAGGATGCTGGCTCAACCATTGCCGAACGGTCAGCCGGTACGGATCATCGTCGGCGGGAAGGTCAAAGTCCATAGTGTGAGCCTGGTAGCTCGCCAGTAGCGCCGACAAATCGGCGCAGTACGTGGCGATTCCGATTACGCGTTCGGGTCGACGAACGCAGCAAAACACTCGTCGGGAACGGCCAACCCAAACCGCTGGCAGTGAGCCCCTGCCGCCTCCCCATCTTGTCCGAACCCAGCGACATAGATGTTCCAGAAGCCGGGGGACAGACTGGCGTAATCGTCACTGGCTCGCAGCTCCACCGCCTCATGCCCGGCGATGACCAACCGATCGAAGAGTTCAAGGGCCATCTCCCAGTTCGCCGGGTCGGCCGGGACAGACGCCAAGTTGGCTCGGTATCCGGTCTGCGGCACCTCGTCGATGGCGTACAACTCGACGGGTTCCAGTATCTCTACACCTTCGGCGGACGTCACTTCAACGGCAAGAGAGTGCCGACCGACCGTCGGCCGGTACGGCTCAAGGCGCTCCGCCGGATCACCTTCCGGGTTCCCGTCTATGACATAGCGCATCAGTTCCCCACCGCTGGCGGCAACAACCGAAACGTCGACCGGCTCGCCGGCGACCAATGGCCCGTCGGTGGCCCCCTCAATCTCGATCATGGGCGCCTCGGCTTCGGATGCAGCCGGTCCGGCAACGCCGGGATCATCGCTGCTCGACGAAGGCGGTTCCTGGCTGTCTCGGGCAATCGTTGCCGGGAGCACTTGGGTTGAATCATCACCGCCGAGCGCGGCCAGCCCAACGGCCGCCCCGACACAAACGATCAGCGCCAAGAGGGAAAACGATAGCCATCGCCGCCGGTTACGACGGCGCCGACTAGGCGGCTCGGCGCCAGGATCCGATCGATCGGGCCTGCGGCCGTCGCTATCGACGGGACCCGTCTCGGTGGCGTCGGACTGGCCGGACCCTTGCCTGGCCCCGTTCTCGACATTCTCGGGCAGTGCCGCTTGGGACGCTCCACCTCCAAATGGGTCGGCGGGAGCATGCGCCGCACCGTTTTGCATCGGGGCGGCGGCCGGCGCCGGGGGCGGACCGGGCGGCGGCGTTTCGACCTCAACTTGTCGAAGGCCGGTAACCAGAGGGGCATCGACCCCTTCGGACCGGACGTTGAGTTTGTTCGGATCGGCAACGGTGCGTACTCGACCCGACGACGGACCCAGTGCGGCCAGGTCGCCGACAAACTGATCGACGTCGGCGTAGCGATCACCAGCGCTGCGTGCGGTCGCACGAATGAAGACTCGACCGAACTCGGGGCTCATCCCAACCGACTCTGGACTGGGCATCGGTTCGGACAATATCCGCTTCATAAGTGGCCAGACCGACTTGTCACTCGGGCTGTAGTACGGAGCCCAGCCGACGAGCAGCTCGAACATCGTCGATGCCAGCGAATAGATATCCGATGCGACGGTCGGCGAATTGCCACCGAGCACCTCAGGGGATGCATGGGCGAAGCTGGCGGTCACCAAGCCGGTGAGGGTTTGCGGGCCGCCCTCGATCCGGGCTATCCCGAAATCCCCGAGCGCGGGCTCGCCGCCGGCCGAGATCATGATGTTCGACGGCTTCACATCGCGATGGAGCACACCGACCCGATGAGCGGCCGACAACGCCGACCCGATCTTGATGCCGACGTCGATCACTTCGTCTTGGCTGAGGGTGCCGGTCCGGTGAACCAGGTCGTACAACGAGCCTCCGGGCAGATACTCCATGACCAGATAGGCCCGGCCGTTGCGAGTTAAGCCCCCCTCATACACACCGATAATGTGCGGCTGGTCGGAGACCGATCCAATAGCCTCACATTCGCTCTGGAACCGCGATTCGGTTGACGGGTCTTTTGACTGGGCCCGCAGCACCTTGATGGCGACCGTGCGGCGAAGACCTAGTTGTTCGGCTCGATAGACGTCGGCGGCACCGCCTCGGCCAATGTGCTCGGCCGGACCGAGCCCGTCAACTCCGAGATCGATCCTGGCCTCGTCGTCAGCCACCATCCGAAGCGCCGTCGGAGGAACTCTCGTCAGCGGTGGAACCGCCGTCACCCGTCAAACCCTCTCCACCGTCATCAACCGGTTCGGTCGCAGGTGGAGTGTCGGTTCCGTCATCAACCGGCTCCGTGGCCGGAGGGACGTCAGCTGCGCCATCACCGGGGAGCGCAGCGCCCGCCTCGGGGTTCGGTGCTGTAGCCGGGTCGAACAATACGGGGAAACACTCATCGGGCTGAGCGAGCTCGAAACTCTCGCAATATTCCTCTGCCGGTGCGACGTCTGGACCAAAGTCAGCCACAAACAAGTTCCAAAACCCGTCGGTCAACGGGAGGATCTTAAGGCTGTCATGACCGAGGGCTCGGAATTCGTCGTACTGACGAATGGCCTCCGGCCAACCTTCGTTTACCATATCGACCGACTTAAGGTTGACCCGCCACCCGGCGGCTGGCAGCTCATCAAGCACATACATCTCTACCGAGTTTGTATTGGTGGTTTCCCCGGAAGCGTCGATGATTTGCAGGAAGATCGTGTGCCGACCGGCGGGCAATTTCAGATCCGGTACAAACTCTGTCGGCTGCTCCTGGGGAAGGTCGTCGACGACAACCTGGACCTGTGACCCGGTCGGTTGACCGAGCAGCTCGATGCTGTACGTCGTGTCGGTCAACAACGGACCGACCTCCGCTTCTTCGAATTGGAGCGTCGGTTCGCCAACGAACTGCTCCCCTGCGTCGGGTGCCTCTTCGTCTACGAGATCGGCCGGCACCTCTTCACCGACGTCATTAGGGTCCGGCTCTCCGATGGCTTCCTGATCGATATCGGAAGCGCCCTCATCGTCACCACCGGTCACCAGGAGCGCCGTGATCCCACCGATGACCATGACGAGCACGATCACCCCGATGAGGATCAACTTGTTTGGCTCTTTTGGCTTCGGTTTCCGTCGGTGAGCCGCCAGCTTGAACTCGGTGTCCTGAAGGCGATCGGCCGGATCTGACAAATTGCGACGAGCTGGTCGTGCTCCGGCTGGACGTTGACTCGGGCGACCGGGCTCGTTCGGCTGATCGAATGGATCAGCACCACCGCTGCGCGTTCGACCGACGGGGCGTCCGGACAGAGGTTCGCCCCCTGGCTTACCGAGCCGGGCTGCGGTGATGGCTGCAGCCGGTGCGGCCACACCTCGCCCAGCCGGCGGGGCACCGTCGCCCGTTTTTCCCGACGGGGTTGAGGTGGTCGAATCGGCGAATGGGTCTCGACGTGGGCGACCACCGGGCGCGGTATGTCTACCCGGTGAGTTGTTTGGGGCGCCTGGGCCAGCCGATCCGGGCCGACCAGAATCTTCGAATACGCCGGCCTCGTTTGGCGGAGTGGCCAATCCGTTCATCACCACCGTCTCGGATGGACGCCCCGGTTGAGACGGAACCTCACCGGTATGGGTTAGTGGCGGCAGACCGCCACCGCTACCGGCGGCCGGAGGACCCGGCACTCGTTGACCGCGACCCGGAGGCGACGATCTGTCACCTCCGGCACCCGGTTGGCCAACGCTCCCCAGCGGAGAACCCAATGCAGACGGAGATGCAGACGCGGAATTCCCCGGACGGCCACCGCCGGCGGGTCCACGAGCGGCCAGCGAGCCGTTCTCTCCCCGCCGTGGGCTATCGATAGGTCCCGTTTCCATCCGCCGAACCTTCTTGCCAGTCGTCTTGCTTCGGGGATCGTACGGCGCTGCTCCGGCCTGACGCGAGGTCGACCACCCGCCGTCGGCTCCATCTTGGCTCTGCGGGCCGCCCTGGACGGGCCGCCGTGGAACGCCCCCTTGAGGGTTTCCACGTGCCTCCCTCACCGAACGGGTCCGATTTTCGGTTCGACCAGCGCTTGGCCTACGCCCTTGATCATCGTCAGGTCCAGCCTGCCACATCACGCCACCTCGCCGTCGGTGTCCTCAGGGCTGGTCGCCCTGGTTGTCGAAGTTGTCAGCCGCCCGCATGCAACTCCAGATTTTTCTAAGATCACGAGCCGAGGCCGCCTTTCAGAAAGCCAACCAGCCACGCCGTTTGTCCAGCATAGCCATCCCGGTAACGGAGCAGGCTGGCAGATTGCGTACCTGCCTGTCAGTTGATGAGGTTCAGGAATAGGTAAATCGTAGCCGGTCGGGGGCGGTGGCACATCCCGTCGCGGCTTCCCGAGCACTTCCGCTCGACATCGCCGCCGCACTCCCCACAGCGTTCCCCACGGGCCGTTGGGGGGTGATCTGGATACCTGGGGAGCCTCAATTCTGGCTTCATTAGAGGCATGAAGACTTCGCTCCCCCTACCGACCAACCCGTCCAAGTCGCTTCAAACCCAAACCAATTCACCGAGCAGAACGACCCAGACGCCGAAAACGACACCATCGCTGTCCGACCTTGCCGGCGCAGCCAAACCCAGCAGGAACCGCGCCGTCGACGCCTATCGGGTTCTCGCCATGGGAGCGGTGGCCATCGGCCATTGGGCGGCGATCGCCATCACGGTCGACGCCGACGGTGAACTCGTCGGCGGTAACGCACTCGAATCGGCCCCATCGATGTCTTGGTTCAGCTGGCTGTTCCAGGTCATGCCGCTCTTCTTCGTGGTCGGCGGATTCTCTTCGGCCATGTCGCTCGATTCACACAACGCAAAGGGTGGCCGCCCTCAAGACTGGGTCGCGGCCCGACTCCGTCGCATGCTTGCCCCAACCATCGTGTTGGCGACGACGTGGCTTGCCATACTGGCCGCCGCCAATCTGGCCGGCGTCGGTTCACTGGCCGCTACCGGCGCCGTCGCCGCCGCCATTCCGCTGTGGTTCCTCGCGAACTACACCATCGATACCGCTATCGCCCCGTACGTGCTCCCCCGCTTCCGGCGAAATCCAGCGATCGTCGCCGCCGGTGGGCTCGGTCTCTTCGCCGCCATCGAAACCCTTCGCTTTCTCGACATTCCCGGTTTGGGTCTCGTGCCCCAAGCCAATTGGGTCCTGGGCTGGTTGCTCTTCCAAATCGCTGGTTTCGCCTGGCGAGACGGGCTGCTCCCGACCGGCTGGAAGCTGGGCGCCATCGCATCCGGCCTGTGGGCCCTAGCGATCGCCGCCGTAACCGTCGGGCCGTACCCGATCTCGATGGTTCACTTTCCCGGCATCGGGGATCTTTCACCGACCCACCCACCATCGCTTGCCCTGCTTCTCTTTGGTGCCGCATATAGCGCCACCGCTCTGACGGCCGCACCGGCGGTGTCCCGCTGGCTCGCCGGGAGCGGGAAGCGGTCCCGGCAAGCATGGTCGGCCGTGGTCGGTGCAAACAGCGTCGCCATGTCTGTCTATCTCTGGCACTTCACCGCCGCGGTCGCAGCCAGCGCTGTACTGTACGCCATCGGTGGTCTGCCGACCGCGTCGGTCGGTACCGCGGCGTGGTGGATCCAGAAGCTCCCGTTGATCGCTCTCTCAACGATACTCCTGGCCGGAATCGTGGCCGTCGTGTCGAAGATAGAACGCCGGGCGCTCCTCGCCCCACGGACGCCCTGGAACCATGGACAGGCGGCCATGCTGGGCATCTCGGCCATCATCTCCGCCTCGGTAAAGGGTTGGGCCGGCGGATCATCAGGAGCGGCAACGGTCGGCATCATCGGCCTGCTGGCCGCCTGGCACCTCGTCCTCTCGCCTCGCCCGATCCCCACCCCCTCAGCGGTCCGACCGGCCGCCAAGGGATGAGCGGGGCGGGATGGGCAAGATCATTGATCGAGATTGGCCAAAAGATTGTCGAACAGCGCAAGCAATACGCTTTTCACCGACTCTCGATCTCGAGCGTCGCAGGTAACGATGGGGACCCGGTCCGGTATGTTGAGCGCGTACCGGAGGGCCTCAACCGGCGGTTTGTTGTCCTGATCGAACTCGTTGAGAGCCACGACGAACGGCAAATCACGTTGCTCGAAGTAGTCGACGGCGCCATAACAATCATCGAGCCGGCGGGTGTCGACAAGAACGATGGCACCGAGAGCACCATTTACCAAGTCATCCCACATAAAGCCAAATCTGTCCTGGCCCGGGGTGCCAAACAGGTACATCACCAGATCGTTGGCGATGGTGACTCGACCGAAATCCATAGCCACGGTTGTTGTGGTTTTGGACTGGACGAGCGAGGTGTCGTCGACACCTACGCTGACATCTGTTATAGCCGCCTCGGTCCGCAGCGGCGTGACTTCACTCACACTCCCAACGAACGTCGTCTTGCCAACGCCGAAACCTCCGGCGACGACAAACTTCACCGATGTCGGTGCCGCCTCGACGTGGAGGTCAGCCTTAGAGGGCGCGTACGCCATCGATCAGTCTCCTTACTAGATCGGCATCGCCGGTCGACGCTGTCTGGTGGATTTCGATTGAGCCGCTTCCGGCCATATCGCCAACGAGCACACACACGACCCCGAGGGGGAGGCTCAGTTCGGCCGAGATCTCCGCTGCCGAGCGCCGCTCGCTGAGCGCCCGCCAAATGTCTTGCTTGGTGCCGTCGAGGGCTCGCAATGCGTCCTCGGAAACGGGACGTCGGTCGAGCAACGACTCCATCCGCACTTCGGTGCCGCTGGAACGAGTCCGACCGCGGGTAAGCATGTACGGACGTACAACACGGCCGGCTGGGTCGTCGCCGGGCCGTCGACGAGGTTTGTCGTTCGAAGCCATGGCCAAACTATGCGATCGACAGCGGGTTCTTGAGTTCAGCGATGAGGGACGGGGTCAGAGCGGCGCCGGCTCGCTGACAGAGCAGAGTCATCTCGTAAGCGATCAACCCGATGTCGCAGTCGCTTTCGGCGATCACCCCGAGGGTCGAGCCCTCGCCTATCGCGGTTACGAACATATATCCGAGAGTCATCTCGACGATGACTTGCTCCACGCCCTCGAATTCGAAGCAGCTGGCGGCGCCACCGGTCAGGCTGATCAGGCCGCTCGTAATCGCAGCAAACTGCTCGACGTTCTCTCGTTGGCGACCGGCGGAGGCAGCCAACAACAAGCCGTCGGCCGACACCGCAATCGCTTCCTGCACCCCATCTGTCTTTTCCACGAACTGAACCAGTAGCCAGTTGAAGTTCTGGGCTTCTTCACTCACGTCCATCGTTTGCTCCTCGTTGCTCTAGTGCCGCTTGCCGGGTAGGTCATATCGTTGGCTTCGTTATCCCGCAGTTCGATCGTCGCTCGACTGAGCGTCTTCCTTGCCCCGCTGGAAGCGACTCCACCGATTGCGGCTGGTCTCAGCGGTGAGAGCTGCCTCTTCGTCGGATTCTGGAACGCTTGGACTAGCCGTGGCCGTCGATTTGGTGGACGGAGTCCCCGTCGCCGCTTCTTTCGAATCATCTGATCGGCGCGATTCCCGTCTGGTGAAGCCATAGGCCGAAAGATCGGGGCCGCCTTCGCCGGCGGCACCTGCTTGAGGACCGGCGCCAGCGTTGGCCGTCGATCCGGCCGTCGCAGCACCCGACGCCGTAACCCCCGGCGCAGTAGAACCGGGCACAGTAACCCCCGGCGCAGCGGAACCTGGCACAGTAACCCCCGGCGCAGCGGAGCTTGGCGCCTTGACCGGCGGCGCAGCGGAACCTGGCGCCTTGACCGGCGGCGCAGTAGAACCGGGCGAGTTAACCGGCGGCGCAGGCGGTGGCTGGCCGGCCGGACTCGGCCCGTCGCCCGGCGATTTCGCCGATGGTTGCGGAGCGGAAGGCTGCTGCTGCGGGGCCTTCTTGTCGTCTGCCCGACGACCCGGATTCGGTCCCGGTGGTTCGGCTTCGCCAGCCGATCGTCGGCGAGGGAAACTGAACTCGCCGACGTCAACCGATTCGCTCTCGCCGGTCGGCGCTGGCGTCGATGACCCGGGTTTGTCGCTGGCCCGGCGGTTCGGATGTGTCGGACTGTCGTCGTTGGCCGGTGCCGGCACCTCCGACTCGGGGACCGACTCGACCGCTGGTGACGGTTGGTCTACAACCTCGACGTCGGTTTCGACACTGGCCTCGATGCCATCGAGATCGACGACGTCACTCTTTTCTTCCACCGGTTCCTCTTCGGCCACGATGATGGTTCCCGGAAGGTCGATTCTGGCCACAAGACCACCGGAGGCGGCGGAACTCAGCACGACCGTCACGTTGTGCCGCTCAGCCAGCTGAGCAACCACAAAGTGACCGAGTCGCTGGGCCGGTACGTCGGCCAACGCCTGAACCTTCGAGAGGTTCTCGTTGGCAAGGGCCAACTCGTCGGGTTTCATGCCAAGACCGGCGTCGGTGACCAAGATCGAATAGGCGTCGCCTTGGCGACGACCGGCGACTGTGACCGAAGACTGCGGCGGCGAGAAGTTGAGGGCGTTCTCGATCAACTCGGCCAGGATGTGTGCGATGTCGGCTACCACGTTTCCCTGTACCAGTGCATCGTCGATGGCGACGAACTCGACTCGTTCGTAGCCTTCGACCTCGGCCAGCGCGGCCTGTAAGCCGTCACGAATTTCGACCGGTGCCGCCCAACGCCGCTGGGTGCGGTCTCCAGCCATAACCAGGAGGCTTTCGGCATTCCGCCGCATCCGCGTGGCGAGGTGGTCCAACCGGAACAGCGACTCAAGGGTGTCGGGGTCAGCTTCATTCCGTTCGAGGTCGTCGATGAATCGGAGCTGACGTTTGAGAAGCGACTGATTCCGCCGGCCCAGGTTTACGAACATCTCCGCAGTGTTGCGGCGACTGGCGGCCTGAGAAGCCGCCAACTCGACCGCGGTGCGTTGCACGGAGTTGAACGATTGAGCCAAGTCTTCCAGTTCGTCACCGGACGAGATTCTGATATCTGGGACCTCGATAGCGCTCAGATCCTTGCCATCGTCGTTGATTTGGTTCACCGCTTGCGGTATCTCGGTCGTCGCTGCTCGGGACACCGCGTTGTTCAGCTTTCGGATCGGGTCGGTGATGTCTCTGGCCATGTATCGGGCCATGCCGACAGCGAGACCGAGGCCAACGATGGACACGATGATCACGATGGTCCGAAGGTTGCCGCCGGCATCGCCGATGTTCTGCTGCAGATCCTCGACACCGGCCAGCGGAGCGAAGGCCGATTCCTGAGATTGTTCCGAAACGACAACCCAGTCAAAGCCGGCGAACGCCGCCACTCGCCTGCTGAAATAGATGGGATCGAGCGTGCGTACGTAGCCGTACACCTCGCTTTGACCGACCAGCGCTCCAGCATCGGTGCCGTTGAGCGCGCTCTCCAAGCCTTCGTTGGTCATCGAGGACGATTCGGCCATCAACAGGCTGCCGTCGCCGACCTCGGTCTCTCCTAACAACTGGCCGTTGGAAAGGGCGACGATGTAGTCGATGTCCTCGGTGGCTCGCCGCTCGATGATCTCCTGAACAAATCCAGCATCAAGTCTGGCCAGCATGACGCCATGGTTGGTCGACGTGATCGGGTCATCGAGCCGTACGGCAACGTCGATCAAGAACGTGCCGTCATCACCAACAGTCACGTCTCCGACGAACACCTGCTCGGTGTTTGCCTCAACCCACCACTCTTCGTCGCTCTGGACGAGATCGTCCGGGGCGCCTGCCGAGGCGGCGGTCAAGCCGTTCGTATCGGTGAAGAGCGCGCCGCGAAAACTCGGATTTGATTGAAGTTCTTGGTTGAGGAACCGTTGCGCGTCCGATGCTTGGCGGGTCGTGCCGCTTGAGAATCGGGATTGGAGAGCGGCGTCGCCCAGGCCCGTCAACCCCTCTTCTGTCGCGAACTGATCCGCGGCCTTAGCCCCATCGATCACCGCCTGGTTTCTGGCCCAGGCCCTGGCATCGTCGATCCGTTCCAACAACACAAGATTGATCTCGTCCCGCACTGCGCGAGCCTGAGATTCTGCGTTGACCAACACGTTCGTCGACGCGAGATCCTCGCGGCTGCTATCGACCAAACGTCCGGCCTCGTTGTTGAGCTGCGACACTCCGGACAACACCGCCCCGGCCAAAATGGCCAGCGGCAGAAGTGCAACCGCAACACTTCGCAACAGGATCTTTCCACCGATTGATGAAGCTCGGAAGGAGCGCATAGTGGCCTTTCAAGACGCGGGACTCTCCCTGGTTGCGGTTCCTTCGGCCCCATTCGAGCGAAGATGAGCTATTGCCTTACCCGAGTTTCCGGAGTGAGGACTGTTGCCGACCTGCCTACTGTCTCGTCACCCACACCGTCATTGCCGAGCCGATCACCGGTGGCCCCTACGCCGGGGATCAAGTTCTGACAGGCGTGGCCCGATTGGGTACTGGGTGAAGAGACCTAAGCGTCCGATCAACGCTCAACTCTCCATCGGGATGACCGACCTGCAAAGTGTCTCCGTTATTTAGGACCCGCTCGCCACCCAACGTCTGACGTGACTACCGTGCCTTCTTCTTCATCGTCCCCGTCACCGCTTAACATGCGCAGCCTCCGTTCCGGCGGCCGGTCACCGACCGGCGCTGCCCTCGAACCGGGCCCGGTGGCCAATACCACCGCGCTCATTCGGAGCCTGGACGCCGCCATCGTCGCGGCGAAACCCGACTCGACGGTGATCATGGCCTGGACCGTTGAGCTTCGCCCTCTCCACCTAGCCCAATGGAGCCAGGACAAACCCCCGCCTCAGGCGGCGATGGCTCGGGCGATAGCCGAGCGCCTGATGGACCGAGAAGCCAAGCTCGTCTTTATCTCTGGCTCCTCTGACCGGATCGCCGGGTTCGTCTACGACCTTCGTCGACGTGGCGATGCTGACCGAATCGCCAGCGAGCTGCTCGTCGCCCTCCGGCAACCGTTCGATATCGACGGACAGATCGTCCACTTCGACGCCAAAATCGGTACCGCCATGGTCGATGGAGACAACGCCGAGGATGGTGAAGTGCTCGACGCATCGCAGTTGGCGTTGGATGCGGCAGACCACTCAACACGGCACCGTTCCTTCAGTCCCCGACTTCGGCAAGAACGGGTAAGCCAAGATGAACTACGTGGTGATCTAGAAGCTGCCGTGCGAGCAAAGTCGTTGACGCTCCGCTACCAGCCGATAGTCGACGTCGAAGATAACCAGTTGACCGGCATCGAAACCTTTGTCGGTTGGTCGGACCAGAGCCGCGGCGCCATAGAGCCGTCGGTCTTCCTGCCAATGATCGAATGCACCGACCTGATCTATGACCTTGGTGAGTTCGTTTTGGCCAGGTCATACGAGACGGTGAGCGACTGGGTCGACCGAGGCCTCCTGCAGCCCACGACGCTCTGGATCAACGTCACCCCAACCGAGATCCTGCGATCCGAATTCAGAAGCCAGGTACGGTCGGTAGTTGATCCATCGTCTGGAGTCTCGCTCGGAATCGGCCTTCGGGACGGACCAGCGCTCGGCGAGAAGCAGCTCACGGAGCGACTTCGAGAACTAGCGCACGACGACGTCCGAACCGCGGTAGACGAATTTGGCGGAAACTTCTCGGTGGCCGGCGGACCCGAGAGCTTCCCAGCCGACACGGTCCGGCTCGAACAACGGCTGGTCCGGGCCCTCGATGACAGCGTCGACAACAAACTCACAATTCAGCTGATTAACGACTTTGCAGCCCGTCGAGGCATATCTGTGGTCGCCTCCGGCATCGAAACAACTTCACAGCTCAACGCCATCCGAGACATTGGGATTCGACTGGTAAAAGGATTCCACGTGAGCCCGCCGATGGAGGCCGACCAGTTCGCCGAGTCGCTCTCAACCCACCGATGGTCGATAGAACAACAATAACCTAGGGTCAGCGATCGAGAACGAAGCGGCTCACCGCCTCGACGTGCGACGTCTGACCAAACACGTCGACGACCGTCACCCGATCGAGCCGATAGCTACGGTCGGCCAGCAGTCTCGCATCCCTCGCCAGCGACGCCGGATCACAACTAACAAGCGCTATGACCTGGGCTCCGGTAGCGGCCAACCGATCACAACCATCAGGCCGCAGCCCCGATCGAGCCGGGTCGGCGACAGCGACAGCAACCGGCTCGGGAGTCCATCGCTCGAATCGGGACTCGACGACCCTGCCGTGCGGACCGAGGTTCTGTGTGGCATCAGCGACCGCTGACGGATTCGACTCGACGCCAAGTACCGTCCGCCCCGTACCGGCCAGAGCCCCGAAAAGGCCAACGCCGCAGTACGCATCGAGCAACGGGCCCTCCACGTCGGCCAACCAGTCGCCGACCAGCTGGCTGAGAGCCAACGCGCCATCGGGCCGGCACTGGAAAAACGAGTCGGCTGAAACCTGGAGCCGCACTCCCCCAAGTTCTTCGTGATAGTGAGCTCGGGCGCCGGCATCGAGTTCATCGCGGCCGATCACGGTGACGCCATCGGGCACCGACACCCCATGGGCGGTCGGCTCGGCCACCACGAGTCGTTCACCGGTCCGTGCCCCAACCCGCACGACGACCTCATCGGCCGTTCCGAAATACCCGTCGACCAGGAGTTCTTCAACGAGAGGGTGGGCTACCGCACAACTGCTAACCGAGATCGTGTCGTGCGAAGCCCGGCGGCGGTAACCGGCTCGCCCATCGGTGACCGCAGCTCGAACTGTTGTCCGGTAGTCATCGCCCGGCAGGTCCGGTCCAGAATCGACCGAGACGTCGTCCAGACCGGCCAACCGTCTCAGGCAGTCCTCTACGATGTCGCGCCGAAGCACTGCTTGACGCTTCAAGGCCACGTGCTGCCAATCGCATCCTCCGCACCCTTCGGCGACATGGGCACACGCGGCGTCAACCCTGTCCGGTGACGGCTCGAGTACCTCGATCGTCACCGCGTCGATTCGACGTCGGTGCTCGGTCTCGACCTCGACGGCCACCCGCTCCCCGGGAATCGCTCCCCTGGCAAAGACGATGCGACCATCAGGGCCGGTGCCGATGGCCGTCCCGCCGGTCGCCGGACGATCGACGAGCAGCTCGAAGGACTTCCCTGCTGGTATCGACCGCCCGTCGTCTTCAGCTGGCATCCTATGATCCTATGTCATCCCCCGAAGATCCCCTGCCCTCGACAACAGACGCCAAGCCATCTACCCCTCCGGTCTTGATCGCCCCATCGGTACTGCCGGCCGACTTTTCCAACCTCGGAAACGAGTGTCGGCAACTGGAGGAAGCAGGGGTCGACCGGATCCAGTTTGATGTGATGGACGGTCGGTTCGTACCGAACCTGACCTTCGGTCCCGACGTGATCGCCTCGGTGCGATCATCGGCGTCGGTACCGTTCGAGGCCCACCTCATGATCGAGGACCCCGACCATCTCGTCCCCCGGTTCGTCGATGCCGGATGTGACCTCATCATCGTCCACGCCGAGGCCTGTCGCCACCTCCACCGCACCTTGGCGGCGATAGCCGACCTTGGAGCATCGCCAGCGGTCGCGCTCAACCCTCACACCCCGATCGAGGTCATAGCCAACGTGCTCGACCTGCTCGACATGGTCTTGATCATGACCGTCAACCCTGGATTTGGCGGCCAGGCATACCTTTCGTCGATGGAGCCAAAGGTTGCCGCCACTCGAGCCATGCTCGACACCAGCGACCGTTGGATCGACCTTGAGGTAGACGGTGGCATCAGCGCGAAAACCGTCGGCGGGGCGGCCGCCGCCGGAGCAAACGTATTGATCTCCGGCTCGGCGTTGTATGGCCACCCAGACGGCCAGGCGGCCGCCGTATCGGAACTACGCCAACTCGGTACGGAAGCCTGGCGGAACCGGACCGGGTTACCCCGCTGATATCGCGATAGCCGAATACCGACGAGCAGCCGACGTCCGACGACGAGTTTATTCCTCGGGGAGTTCGCCGGCCCGCGAGATCACGTGATCGAGGAGCCCGTAGTTTTTGGCTTCCTCGGCACTGAACCAGCGGTCACGATCGGAATCGGCGGTGATCTGATCTGCGGTCTGACCGGAATGCTCAGCGATCAGTTCTGCCATTTCCCGTTTGATTTTGATCAGGTTTTCTGCCTGGATTGCGATGTCTACGGCCTGTCCCTGGACACCAGCCGACGGCTGATGCATCAGGACTCTTGCGTGGGGAAGGGCATACCGCTTCCCGGCCGCGCCGGCGGTCAACAGGAACTGCCCCATCGAGGCGCCAAGCCCAAGACACACCGTTGCGATGTTTGGCTTGACGAACTGCATCGTGTCGTAGATCGCCATACCGGCAGTCACCGAACCGCCGGGCGAGTTGATGTACAGCCAGATGTCCTTGTCGGGATCCTGCCCCGCCAGATACAGGATCTGGGCGGCCAAAGAGTTGGCGATGTCATCGTCGACCGGCTGGCCGAGAAAAACGATGCGCTGCTTGAGGAGCTGCTGGAAGATGTCGAACCCGAAGCCCGAGGATGGAATTTCGGCCGTCGGAATGGCAGGACTGGTCATATTTGTCAGGCTACCGGACCGGACTGGGCTAACGTTGTACCGGTAACGTTAGACGTTGCCGACCAGCCAGCGGACGTGGCGGAATTGGCAGACGCACCAGGTTTAGGTCCTGGCGCCCTCAGGGGCATGGGGGTTCGACTCCCCCCGTCCGCACCAACAGCATGGCATCGTTAAAAGAGGTCGAAACCTCGGAGCGACCCGCAGGGGATTCTCGGCCAATAGCTCACTCCCCGTCGAGACGTCTGAGAAGGGCGTCGAGGGCCCGAGCCCGGTGGCTATAGCGGTGTTTCTCCGTCGAGTTCATTTCTGCGAAGGTCCGCCCATCGCCTTCGTCAGGCAGGAATAACGGGTCGTAGCCAAAGCCCTGCACACCACGCTGCTTGTCGGCGATGGTGCCCGACACCCGCCCTTCGGCCACCACTTCTGATCCGTCCGGTCGGATGAGGGCAATGACGGTTCGAAACTCGGCGGTTCGCTCCCCGTGCGGCAGACCGTCCAACGCCGCCAACAACTTCGCCATGTTGTGGTCGGCGTCGCACTCGGCCCCGGCGTATCGGGCGGTATGTATCCCTGGAGCGCCATCGATGGCATCGACGAACAGCCCGGTGTCGTCAGCCAGCGAAACGGCACCGGTGTGCCCCGTAACGTGGGCGGCCTTCTTTCGGGCATTGGCTTCGAGCGTGTCGCCTTCCTCGACCGTCTCGGGCAACTCGCCGGGCCGAGGCTCAACATCGAACCGCCCGGCCAGCAACTCTCTGATCTCGGTCACCTTGCCGGAGTTGGAGGTGGCGAGCACGAGCCGGTTGGCCGGACCGTTCACCGTTTCAGCCCCGCTGACGCCGAGATGCGGGCGGGGTGGCCACCGTCGCCTGTTGCTCGGCGACGATGGTGGCAATGCCTCCGGCGGCCAAGTCGAGCAACGTGGTCAGCTCGCCGCGGTCGAACACCGCGCCCTCGGCGGTTCCCTGAACTTCGACGAAACTTCCTCCACCGGTCATCACGATGTTCATGTCGACCTCGGCACCAGCGTCCTCGATGTACGGCAGGTCCAGTCGGCACTGCCCGTCGATGATGCCTACGCTAACCGCGGCGCACGTATCGGTGAGGGGCACCGCCGCCAATTTGCCGTCACCGACCAGCCTGCTCAACGCGTCATGGAGCGCAACGTACCCGCCACAGATCGAAGCCGTTCTCGTTCCCCCGTCAGCCTGAAGCACGTCGCAGTCGACGGTAATGGACCTCTCGCCTAGGGCTTCGAGATCACATACAGCCCGGAGACTCCGACCGATCAATCGCTGAATCTCCTGGTCTCGTCCGGATGTCCGTCGACGAATCCGTTCGGGGCTCGAACCGGGCAGCATGCTGTACTCAGCGGTGACCCAACCACGGCCGGTGTCGCGCATCCACCGTGGTACGTCGTCGTCCACCGATGCCGTACACAGGACCTGGGTGCGGCCGAAACTCACCAACACCGACCCGTCGGCCATGTCGGTGAAGTCGCGGGTAAACGAGATCGGTCGCAACTCATCGTTTGCTCGACCATCGGGCCTCGTCGAGTGCTGGTCTTCGGGTGGTGTTTCGCTCATGTGATGTCTCGTCCGTCCGATTTCTGGGTGTGTGGTGTCTCGGTCTCCGAACTCGTAGTCGAGGCTCGGGAACACGCTAGGGCTGCCATAGCTCAGCGTCGATCAACTCGGGTCCCAGCAAACGGCTGCCAACTTCGGTGAATGCACGTATATCACCAGATGACACGAACTCCTGCCGGCCGGGGCGACCTGTTCGCTCCGCTGAGAGTCCGGAGGACGCCAACAAGTCGGCTACGGCGAACGCTGTTTCGTCGGCTGACGACACGAGAACCACCCGCCGGCCGACGACCTCGCCGATCACTCGGGCCAAGAAGGGGTAATGGGTGCAACCGAGAAGGAGACAGTCGACCTCGGCCTCGACGATCGGGGTGAGGAGCCGCCGTACGAGCAGCTCGATCTCCGGGCCCGATGTCGAACCCCGTTCGACGAACTCCACCAAGCCCGGACAGGCACAAGTCTCAAGGGTGGGAGGGGACGACCCGTCGGTTGGCAACATGGCGGCGACCGCATCTTGGTAAGCCCCGGACATGATCGTGCCGAATGTCCCGATGACAGCCAACCGACCCGAACGCGATGCTTGCAGCATGGCCCGCACACCAGGATCGATAACGCCGACAACCGGGATCGGGAGCAGGTCGGCCAACTCATCAAGCGCCGCCGCCGTGGCCGTATTGCAAGCGATAATTAGCAACTTGATGTCGTATCGGTCGACGAGATGCTCGGCGATCTGCACCGCAAGGTCACGGACTTCTTCGAGAGGACGCGATCCGTATGGATAACGAGCGGTGTCACCCAGGTAGACGAGATCCTCGGACGGCAGCAGATCGATCATGGCCCTCGCCACGGTGAGACCGCCAAAGCCGCTATCGAACATGCCAATCGGCCGGTCGGACATGCTTTTCATCGTACGAGCACCCCAACACATCGAAGCCCGTTCGACCCTCGACCGTAATCACCAGCAACTATACGCGACGATAGACCAGCATCAAATAGAACCAAATAGCATCCAACAGCAACCACAAGAACCGGTGCCCTTGGGTTTGAATATAGCTTCTATGTTCGAAACGACGTCACTGAATATGACACTTGTACGCCGATTTCGTTGTGTCGCCATCGATGCTTGAAGCCCGCTGGCCAAGCGACCTAAACTCAGTCCGTGAACGGCGCAGAACTAGTACAACTAGCCGAAGCAGCTCGAGTTTTTGGCATTCCCCAAGACGCACTCAGCGATCGACTCACCAACGGCACCATCCCCGAGGCGGTTCACCTTGACGGCGACTGGTCGTTGCCGGTGGATGCACTTGCAAGAATCGCTGAACGCGAAGGTTGGTCATTTGACCTCACCGGTCGTCGAGCCGGCGCGACAGCGATGCCGGAGCACATCAATCGATACGTGTCGGAAACACTGGCCGCCCACGCAGCGGTCGTCCTGGCCAAAACCCAGGCCACTGCGGCCCGGGCCCAGGCCCAAGAGTCGGCTCAACAACTCGCCGAGATCAGCCAGGGACTCGACGCCGAACGGGCCGAGCGCGAGCGCGCCGCCAATGCGCTGACCGAAGCCGAGCGGTCGAGGATCAAACTCGACCAAGACCGCGCCGTCGCCGAGGCCCGCGCCGATGAAGTCCGTCGACAACTCGACGTCGAGCGTTCCCAACGTTCAGAACTGGCTCAACGGATCGGCATGCTTGAACGCGAACGAGATGAGCTTGTAGCGGCACTCGGATGGAGAGGTCGCAAGCGACTTCAACGACGTTCGAACGACTCAGAGGAACACCAAACGCCCGTCAGAAGTAGATGACGTCACCAAGCGAGTCGGCAATCTTCTCTATCGGCTCGGTATAGGCGCCGGTCGATAAGTACTTCCATCCGCCATCGCAAACGATAAATACGATCACGCCCTCATCGATCCGGTCGGCGATCTTGATCGCACCGGCCAACGCGGCCCCGCTGCTGATACCAGCGAAGATCCCCGCCTCCTCGACCAGCCGTCTCGTGCACGCCAGCGACTCGAGTGGTCGGACGATTCGCTTGCCGTCGAGCAGGTCCATACCATCCCAATCGGTAAAGACCGGAGGGACATAGCCATCGTCGAGATTCCGCAATCCTTCGACTTGCTCACCGATCGGGGGTTCGACTGCGTAGATCTTCACCGACGGCTTGTGCTGTCGGAGGTAGCGACCGACCCCCATCAGGGTACCGCTGGTTCCCAGACCGGCGACGAAGTGGGTGATGTCCGGGACGTCGCGAAAGATCTCAGGCCCGGTGGTGGCCAGGTGAGCCGACGGGTTCGCATCGTTGCCATATTGATACAGCATGACCCAGTCAGGATTCTCGGCTGCCAATTTTTGGGCCCGGCGTACGGCACCATTCGAGCCTTCAGCTCCAGGAGAACTGATGATCTCAGCTCCAAACGCCAGGAGGAGTTGACGACGCTCGGTAGTGACGTTCTCCGGGAGGACCACCTTCAGGTGGTACCCCCGGAGCTGAGAGATCATGGCCAACGCGATGCCCGTGTTGCCAGACGATGGTTCGACAATAATCGAGCCCGGCTGAAGACGACCCTCGGACTCCGCCCGTTCGATCATCGATCGAGCGATCCGATCTTTTACCGAACCAGCGGGATTCTGCCCCTCCAGCTTTGCGAGAAGTCTGACCGCCGGGTTCGGGCTGAGCTGGCTGACATCGATGATCGGCGTATCCCCGATCAGATCGATGATCGAAGAAAAGACGGCCACAGATCGATCAGCCGCCAGCTACCGCTGGCAAAATCGCCAACTCATCACCGTCGGTCACCGGGGTCTCGAGACGCTCCATGAACCGTACGTCCTCGTCGTTGAGATAAATATTGACGAACTTGTGCACTTCTCCGGCGCCGTCGATCAGGTTGGCTTCCAAACCGGGATAGCTGGAGATCAAGTCCTGGACCACGCCTCCGACCGCGTCGCCGGTAGCCGATACCTGAGACTGGCCGTTGGCCGCTGGGCGCAGGACGGTGGGGAGACGGATGCTGACGGTAGCCATGAGTACCTCCGAGGGTTCACGCTGATGGGACAACCGTCAGATGCCGCACGACAATCCTGACAATCCCGACCAACTAACTAAGGATTCTACTACAACAACTCAATCTGCTCTTCGTGTATTCCGTCACCCTTGGCATACGAGGCTGATTCAGCCGTCGCCGTGGCGTCGATACGGAAGCTGTGGAGTTCGGGATACCCCCACGCAAGACTGACGATGACCCAATGCCAGTCGGCAGGAACGAGCGGCTTGGTCGCCTCCGAAACATCGGTTGGGGAAGGGTATGCCGCCGTATGAGTGTGAGAGTGCATCACTCCGATGATGTCGAGGCCTTCGTCGTCGGCGGCCAACGCCGCCCTGGCGTACCCCGCGCCATCTAGCCGGTAGATCCGTGATGACTCAGCGTCGTTGTAGATCGGGACGAACCGCTCGACGAGGTCTCCGCCCGTTTGACCGATGAGCAACCCACACCCTTCGAGAGGGTACGCCCGCCAAGACTCCGCCAACATCTCCAACCACTGAGCATGAGTCACTTTCAGCATCGGACCAAGGGTAGTCACCCCTAATCCAGTCACAGGTACCGCTTGGCCGCCAGTACCCTGACCGACATGGCTGCCAAGGTGATCGCCACAAACAAGACCGCTCGACGAAACTACGAGATCACCGAGACGTTCGAGGCTGGCCTCGTACTTCGAGGCAGCGAGGTCAAATCGCTCCGGGAAGCAAACGTTCAGATCAGCGAGGGGTACGCCCGATTCGAGCGGGGCGAGCTTTGGCTTGTCGGTCTCCACATCGCGCCATACACCCGGGCAAACAGCCATCTCGTCTACGACCCGACCCGAAAGCGGAAACTCCTGATGCACCGGGCGGAACTCGATCGACTCAACTCCAAGGTGGATCAAGAACATCTGACATTGGTCCCGATGGCCTTGTACTTTAAAGACAACAGAGTGAAGGTCGAGCTGGGGCTCGGCCGGGGGCGGAAGACGGTAGACAAGCGGCAACTGTTGGCAAAACGGGATGCCGACCGTGAAGCACGACGGGAATTCGCCAAGCAGAACCGCCGCTGAGACCCTCGGCGGCGCGGCTAGGATAGAACGACCGGTTGTCGGACGCTACGGCAGTCATCAACCAGCTACTTGACACGTTTTTCTATAATTTTTACACACAGAGGGGCTGATCGGTTTCGACGTCGAGACGAGAAGTCGTTTGTGCGACTCGAGTTGCTCAGACTCGTAAAACAGGGCATTCACAGAAGCGCCAAAAAGGCTGACTTCGCTCTCGCTGCCTAATTTTTAGGCAACGCAGAGGAACACCGCGAGCCGTGAGGCCACGCGGGGCCAGATCACTGCAGCCCGGCAACAGAAGCAGTGATGGACGGCGGGAGAGACCGCTGACAGCAGGCAACAGACCGCTGACCTCAGGGAAAGACCAGACGGTAGGAACCCGAACGCTCTTCGGAGCCTAAGGTACCGCTGACCCGGCAGTGTGGCAGCCGTTGAGCCACGTCACGGGAATGGTCGTAGCGCGAGCGGTGCCTCCTCGACGGACGGGGGTTCGATTCCCCCCAGCTCCACGAACCCTCCGATGTATCGCGTAACCTCTTTCTGCTGTACCAAAATAATTCCTCGTCGTCAGACGATGACAGAACCTTCCAGTCGGGCCGGCCTCGCCGATCACTGATGCGCCGGCCCGCGTCGCCCAAGATCGGCTTATCGTGCAAGCTTTCAAACTATGACCTTTGCTCCGGCGGCACCCGACGAACCAAACCAAGCTGCCGTCATCGGTAGCGGCCTGTTCGCGGGCGTCGTGACGTTACTGGCCATCGGCGGCATCCTTTGGTTTACCCGTTCAGGTACCGAGGCCGACGGTGGAGCAACCTCGAACATCGGCGAGTCGGTCGGTCTCGGTGCGCTGGCGATCGGAGACTGCTTCGACCGTGACGCCCCGACGAGCCAGACGGTCACGGTCGCCGACTGCGAACAACCGCACACCGCTGAGGTTGCCGGCAGTATCGAGCACCCCGACGCCGGTGGGGCATTCCCCGGCACCGACGCCATCGCACAGTGGATCGTCGAACCATGCGAAGAAGCCGTCGAAGGCTACATAGAGACCCCGACTCTAGAAACCATCTTGTCCGACGGTTCACTCACCCCAAACGCCCAAGACTGGTCCAATGGCGACGAGAGCGCCGTCTGTTACGTCTCGATGGCCGACTCGACGCTGATATCTGGCTCGGTCCAAGGAGCCGGCGATAGGTTCGCCAGAGGTGACGAAGTAGAGGTATCTCGGCTGCTGCCAGGCGATTGTTTCAACCCGATGGATGACACCTCGGCATACGATCTGAATAGCAACAGCACCGTGGCCATTACCCAATGCGACGAACCCCACAACGGCATCTTCTTCGGCCGTGATCGCCTGAGTGCCCCGCTAGACGACGACTTCCCCGGGGCCGAGGAAGTCGGAACGGCGACGAGCCAGCAATGCGGTGAACTCTTCCAAACCCACTTTGGTGTCGATGGCGCCGGGTTCAACTATCGGTACTGGCGGCCGAACGAGCAAAGTTGGGACGCCGGCGACCGGCAAATCCTCTGCGCCATACTCGATGACACCCCATTCGAAGTCCCGTTCGACCCCTCGCAGTACCGTCGGTTCTTCGACCTTCCTCCCGGCACCTGTTTCGACCTCGGCCCAGAGGAGACTTCCGAGTCTCTCCGTCTAGACGATCAGGTCCGCCAGCTGCCATGCGACCAACCCCACGTGGGTCAAATGCTGGGAAGCGGAGAGTTAGAAAACCCGGTCTCAGACCCATTCCCGCCAGACGACGGTGTTCTCGATCTCGCCGGGGCCGAATGCGAGACGCTATTCGCCGAGTTCGTCGGCATTTCTCCGTTCGATTCCACCCTTGGCAACTTCCCATTTTGGTATCCGAACGAGTCTGGTTGGAACGACGGGGACCGTCGTTTCGCCTGTGCCTTCCTCGATGACGAGCCGCAAACTGGCTCTTATGAGAACGCCGAGTTCTGATCGTCGTCGGATCTCACCTTCTAACCGGCCGCAACGGCTAACCGGCCGCAACGGCACGTAGTGGCGGGATCGTTCGTCGCCATTCTCGTGACCATCGCACCGGTCGTCGAACGCGCCACATCCGGTTAGACATGAGGTCATGACTTCCTCTGCTGCGCAGACCGCCGACCTCGGCCTTATCGGCCTCGCCGTGATGGGCCAGAATCTCGCCCTCAACTTCGCCGACCATGGATACACGGTCGCGGTCTACAACCGAACCGTCGAAACGACCAAGGAATTCGTTGAGGGCGTCGGCTCCGACCACGACCTGGTCGGCTGCGAGGAACTCTCCGAATTCGTCGCCGCTATCGCCCGACCCCGCCGAATCGTGCTGATGGTCAAAGCTGGGGACGTTGTCGACGTTGTCATCGACCAACTGCGGCCACTGCTCGATACCGGTGACATCGTGATCGACGGCGGCAACTCACTACATACCGATTCAGCTCGCCGGGTCGAGTCCCTTTCGAACGAGGGGCTGCTGTTCGTTGGTTCGGGAGTTTCTGGCGGCGAGGAAGGCGCCAGAAACGGTCCATCGATCATGCCTGGGGGCGCCCCCGAGGCTCGCGATCACGTGTTGCCGATGCTCCAAAAAGTCGCAGCCAAGGCCGATGACGGTTCACCGTGCGCCGATTGGCTTGGCTCCGGAGGTTCAGGCCACTACGTGAAGATGGTTCACAACGGCATCGAGTATGGCGATATGCAAGTCATCGCCGAGTCATATGCCTTGATGCGAGCCATGGGGCTCGACCAAGCCGATATCGCGTCCACCTATACGGCTTGGGGCAAGGATGTGCTCGATTCGTACCTGATCGACATCACGGCCGACATCGTCGCCACGAACGACACCGACGGCCACCCGCTCCTCGACAAAATCCTCGACGCCGCAGGCCAAAAAGGAACCGGAAGGTGGACGGTGATCTCCGCCATGGAACTGGCGCAACCAGTCACACTGGTAAGCGAGGCGGTCTCTGGTCGGATTCTCTCCGCTATGACCGACCAACGACGCACCGCAGCGGACGTTCTGAGCGGCCCGGACGGGGCTATCGAGCCGGGCCGGATCTCGCTCGATGATCTACGAGACGCGGCGTATGGCTCGAAAATCGTGTCGTACGCCCAAGGCTTCTTGCTGCTCGCCGCAGCTTCGGACGAAAACGATTGGGGCCTCGATCTCGGGGTGGTGGCCGGGCTGTGGCGAGCAGGGTGTATCATCCGGGCTCGATTTCTTGACGACATCACCGCTGCGTTTGTCCAAAACCCCGGGCTGGAATCGCTTCTGCTCGACCCATTCTTTGCTGGTGAGCTCGCCCGAGTTGAAGCTGGTTGGCGGCGTGTGGTTTCGGCCGCCGTCGAAGCCGGTGTGCCGGTCCCGGCTTACGGTACCGCCCTGGCGTTCTATGACGGCTACCGAACCGAACGAGGCTCGGCCAATTTGATCCAGGCCCAGCGGGACTACTTTGGTGCACACACCTACGAACGCATCGACCGAGAACGGGGCGAGTTCTTCCACACCGATTGGACTGGCCACGGCGGCGATACGACATCGGGCAGCTACAACGCGTAACGCTCGTGTTACCCCATGAGCTTTTCCAGCTCGTCGGCCGCCGCCGGGGGGCGTGTCAGCCATCCGGGCTCATAGCCATAGTGATCCCAGATTGATTCCATCGAATCGCCACCGAGCAGCAGATCCACGCTCGCCCCGCTCACCAACGATGGGTGAGGCGCCCCGCAGGCATGCGAGAGCTGTAGCAGTTCCTGTCGAAGGCTCATGATGTAGTGAGCAACCCTGACGGACTTGTCGGTCGGGTCAAGGCCTCGGGTCAACCACCGCGAGTGGGTCGCCACCCCAGTGGGACAATGGGAAGTGTGGCACTTCTGGGCTTGGATACAGCCGATGGCCAACATCGCTTCCCGTCCGACATTGATCATGTCCACTCCGAGTGCCATGGCCACAAGACCATCGCCCGGAAACCCGAGTTTCCCCGCTCCGATCCACGTCACCTTGTCGTGCATGTTTCGTTCGGCGAACGTCCTAAATACCTCGGCAAAACCAGACCGAAACGGCAACGCCACGTTGTCGCTGAAGACCAGTGGGGCTGCCCCAGTACCGCCCTCTCCCCCATCGATGGTGATGAAATCCGGGCCTCGCCCCGTCGACTGCATCTCGTCGGCCAACTCGACCCAAAAGGAACGATCTCCAACCGCCGACTTAATTCCGACCGGTACCCCACAGCCGTCGGCGACCCGTTCGACAAAGTCGATCATCGACGGAACGGAATCAAACGCCGAGTGGCGGGACGGAGAGGACACGGTGATCCCCACGGGTACACCTCGAGCAGCGGCGATCTCCGGGGTGACCTTGGCTCCGGGCAGCACGCCGCCGAGGCCCGGTTTCGCCCCCTGGCTCAGCTTGATTTCGATGGCCCGAATTCGGCAGTCAGCGACGAGGGAAACCAATTTGCTCAGATCGAACCCACCGTCGCTCGTGCGAGCACCGAAGTACCCGGTGCCGAGCTGCATCACGAGGTCTCCCCCGTGGCGGTGATGAGCGCTCACACCACCCTCTCCGGTGTTGTGGAGGCAACCGGCCATCGCCGCTCCTCTATTGAGCGCCTCGATCGCCGGGGCCGACAACGAACCGAAACTCATGGCGGAAATGCCGACAACCGAATCTGGGCGGAAGGCAGCCGGGCGGTCACGCCACTCGCCGAGTATTTTCGCCGACGGGACAACCGAGTCGCCCCGATCGTCGGCGCCACTGTTTGTGTTGGAGGAGAAGTGGGACGAGGACGATGTGGACGGTGGTTGGTCGCTCGAATCCCGCCGACCGGAAGTCTCGGCCCGGGGACGTTCATACGGGAAGGCAGCATGACGAAAGATCGGGTATTGGGGGTCCTCTAACTTGTTGTCGGTACCGAAACCAAAGTATTGGTTTTCCCGTTTGGCGGTGGCGTAGACCCAGCGTCGTTGGTCGCGACTGAATGGCCGCTCCTCATCGTTGTCGGTCACGATGTACTGCCGGAGTTCCGGCCCGATCCGCTCCAGTTGGTAGCGGAGACGACCAACGATCGGAAAATTGCGGCGAATCGAATGCCGGGTCTGAACGACATCGATTATGCCGAGCACAACGATGACGAAGACGATCGCCGCCAACAAGATGAGCCAGATCATGCAGGCAGGCTAGTGGTACCCATCCCCCCGATCGCAGCCGGTAGGTAGACGTTCATAACGAAGACGGTTGCCACCGCACCCGCCGAGGCGACACCAGCAGTGCCGACAAGCGACACCGGCAACTTAGGCGTCGAGGTATCGGGTGACGGCGACGCCAGCTCCCAGCGCACCGAGGAAGGCTCCTACCAACATCAAGAACCCACCGATGAAGAGAACGTCGGTGCTTGGTACTGCGAAGTCTCGAAACACGAAGCTGTCGAGATCACCGAAAAAACTGTCGAACGCCTTGTTGAGCCCGAACACGGCGAAAATGCTGAGGAAGGCCCCAATCAAGCCTTGGAGGAGACCTTCGAGCATGAACGGAATCCGGATAAACCATTTGGTCGCGCCAACCAAACGCATGACCTCGATCTCCCGACGACGGGCGAACACCGCAGTACGAATCGAGTTATACATCAAAAGGGCGGCGGCGACAGCCGAAGCCAACGCGGCGAACAGCATGATCTGCGAACTTCCCCGAGAGAACGAGCTGATCGCCTTGATGTTCTCGTCGGCGAACTGCACCTCCTCGACCCCAGACTCCTTCTCGATCTCGGTACCCAAGGCGCGGATGTATTCGACATTCGCGTCTTGCGGTACGACACTGAACGAGGTCGGCAACTGATCTGCTTCGACCAGTTCTAGGATCTCCGGCTCATCGGCAAAAAATTCCTGGAAATCGCTGAAGGTCTGATCCCGGTCGACAAAGCTCAAGCGTTTCACGAACGGGCTGTCTTGCAGGATGTTGTCGACGGATTCAAGCTGTTCCTGAGTCACATCGATGTCCATCCAAACGATGAACTCGACTTCGTCCTTGAAACGGTTGTTGATCTGCTCGACCCCCTGGGAAACAAGCAGTGCCGCACCCATCAGCGATAGCGAAACCGCGACGGTCAGAATGGTCGCGATGCTGAGCGACGGGTTCCGGAAGAGGTTCTGTCCCGTCTCTCGCACCAGGTAGTCAGGCCGAAAAGCCATGGTTACTCCCGATAGTCACTCGTAGACGCCACGATCCTGGTCGCGGACGATTACCCCATTCGACAACTCGATCACCCGCTTGCGCATCGTATCGACGATGCCGCGGTCGTGGCTGGCCATCACCACGGTTGTGCCGGTCTTGTTGATTCGGTCGAGGAGACGCATGATGCCAATCGACGTCTGCGGGTCAAGGTTTCCTGTTGGCTCATCGGCCAACAGGATCAGCGGACGATTGACAAACGCTCGGGCGATCGACACCCGTTGTTGCTCACCACCGGACAGCTGGTCAGGGTATTTGGTCATTTTGTCGCCGAGCCCGACGAGTTCGCAGATGGCCGGCACCTGCTTGCGGACCACGCCACGGGGCCGGCCAATAACCTCTAACGCAAACGCGACGTTCTCGGCCACGGTCTTGGCCGGCAACAGCTTGAAGTCCTGGAAGACGCTCCCGATGTTGCGACGCAGCATCGGGACCTTCCAGCTCGACATCTGAGCGATGTCCTTGCCAGCCACGAAAATCCGACCGGCGTCGGGCTCCTCTTGTTTGTTTAGCAATCTGAGAAACGTCGACTTGCCAGAACCAGACGGCCCGACGAGAAACACAAACTCGCCCTTTGCTATGTCGGCGTCCGCCTCTGTGAGGGCGGGGGTCGCCTGACCGGGGTACGCCTTGGACACGCTTTCTAGCTTGATCATCGATTACGCCTCGGATCGGCACGTGATGGACGTCACAACGACAACACCATCTGTCCACCTAAGTCTAGTCAGCCACCTGGCCGGCCCGGCGCCACCGAAGCCAGGCTTCCATGAAGGGGCCAACCGCACCATCGAGCACGCCTTCTGGATTCCCGGACGTGTACGAGCTTCGCTCGTCCTTCACCTGCTGGTATGGCTGAAGCACGTACGACCGAATTTGACTTCCCCATTCCACTTTCTTCGACTCGCCAGCCTCTTCGGCCAACTTGTCTTCTCGTTTCTGTCGTTCGAGGGCAACGAGTTTCATGGCCAGCATTTGCATGCAACGATCCTTGTTCTGGTGCTGGCTTCGCTCGTTCTGGCAGGAAACGACGGTTCCCGTCGGCAGGTGGGTGATTCGAACGGCCGAGTCTGTTGTATTGACATGCTGGCCACCGGCACCGGACGACCGGAAGACGTCGACCCGGAGGTCTTTCTCGTCGATCTCGACCTGGTCGGTCGCATCTTCGATGTAGGGCACAACCCCAAACGAAGAGAAGGCGGTGTGACGTCGAGCTTGGGAGTCGAACGGCGAAATTCTGACCAGCCGATGAACCCCCCGTTCGGCTTGAAGCCAGCCATAGGCGTACCGGCCCTTGATCACGAAGTCCGCCGAGGTGATCCCCGCCTCTTGGCCTTGCTGGGCATCGGTTAGCTCGAAGCCAAATCCCTTGACCTGGGCCCACTTTCGGTACATGTTGACCAACATCTCGGCCCAATCCTGCGAATCGGTGCCACCGGCGCCGGAGTGGACTTCGCACACCGCGTCGCCCTCGTCGTACGGCCCGGTGAATAACGCCCGAAGCTCAAGCTCTGAGAAGTCGGTACTCAACTGATCGATCAACTCGACCGCTTCGACCTCAAGGCCCGAGTCGCCTTCCTCGGCCGCCAATTCGATCAGGGTCTCGACGTCTTCGACCTGGCCTCGGAGTCGGTCGTACAAGTCAAGGTCATCCTTGACCGAGGTGAACTCGGTCTGCGTTTTGCGCGCTCGTTCGGCGTCATCCCAGAGGTCGGGGCGACCCATCTCCGTCTCCAGCTGGGGTAGCCGGCGACGCAGTTGACCGATGCGGAGATATTCCTCGGCTTCGGATAATTCGACGCGGAGGCGCTTGAAATCATCGGTCAGATCGGCCATAGCTCACTCAGAGGTTGTCAGAAACGGTAAGGACACTGCCACTAGCGGCCGTGGCACTGCTTGAACTTCTTACCGTTGCCACAGGGACACGGCGCGTTCCGCGGGGTTTTATCCCATTCGTCTTTGACGAAGGGCTGCGGTTCGTCATTCGACTTTTCCTCCGATGAAGAGGAATCGTCCCCGCCGTCCTTGCTGGCGGTGATATCGGTCGTCGTCGGAACGCTCGGACGCCGCCCGGGAACTTTGGTGACCGGGGTTGGCTTCGCCTCCGCCCGGTCGGCGGTAGCCGACGTCTCACCAGCCGCACCAGGCTCAGCTTCGGGAGCCGGTTTTACTACCTCGACGTGCATCACGTAGCGGACATAGTCAACGTCGAGCGACCGGATCATCTCACTGAACAGCTCGAATCCTTCATGCTGCCAGTCGGTCAACGGATCGCGTTGCCCCATCGCCCGAAGATTGATGCCCTCCCGCAGGTGAGCCATCTCGGTCAGATGGTCTCGCCATCGTTGATCGATCATTTGCAGCATGATCTGGCGCTCTATTTGGCGAAGAACCGGCGCACCGAGTTCCGCCTCTCGTTTCTCATAATGGGTAACGCCGTCATCGCGGATTGTGGTGCGAAGCTCTTCGAGATCCTCAGCCGCCGACAGATCCGCCGCCGTGAGCTCGGTGTCCCAGAACGTGCCGAGTTCAGCCGTAAGGCTCTCGATGTCCCAGGTGTCATCGAGTTCCTGGGCGCAATGGGTCTCGACCAACACCTCGGCGACGACGTCGATGGCGTCGATCGTGTCGTCCCGAAGGTCGCCCTGTTCGAGGATTTGCAACCGCCGCTGGTAGACGACTTTGCGTTGCTGGTTATAGACCTCGTCGTATTTGAGGACGTTCTTGCGGGTCTCGGCGTTTCTTTGTTCGACGGTGTTTTGTGCCCTCTCGACCGACTTCGTAACCATTTTGGACTCGATCGGAACGTCTTCAGGTAACGCTCGGTCCATCACCCAGTTCATGGCCCCGGTGGCGAAGATCCGCATCAGGTCATCCTCAAGGGAGAGGTAGAACCGGCTCGCCCCAGGGTCGCCCTGACGACCGGACCGACCTCGAAGCTGATCGTCGATTCGGCGGCTCTCGTGGCGTTCGGTAGCCAGCACATACAGGCCGCCGGCCTCGATCACCCGCTTGCCATCCTCGACACAGATTGGAGTCCAGTGGGCGAGACGCTTTTCGTAGTAAGCCTGCCCATCCTCCGATTCGAGCTCGTAGCCCTCGGCTTTGGTATCGGCTTCAGCCAACTTCTCCGGATTGCCACCAAGGACAATGTCGACGCCGCGACCCGCCATGTTGGTCGCCACGGTGAGCGAACCCGGCTTTCCAGCTTGGGCGACAATGTCCGCCTCCCGAAAGTGAGCCTTCGCGTTGAGAATCTCGTGGCGGAGACCCCGATGGGTCATCAGCTCGCTCAACACCTCCGATTTCTCAACCGACGCCGTGCCGATCAGGACCGGCTGGCCAGCCTTGACCCGCTCCTCCATGTCATCGATGGCGGCGGCGAACTTGGCCGCCTCGGTCTTATAGATCAGGTCGGAATGATCCTGGCGCTTGAGGGGTCGGTTCGTCGGAATCTGGACCACGGCCAGCCCGTACGTTGCCTCCAGTTCGGCGGCGTCGGCCAGCACCGTTCCCGTCATGCCGGCAAGCTTGTCGTAGAGCCGGAAATAGTTCTGAAGGGTGACGGTCGCAAGGGTCTGCTGCTCGTCTTTGATCTTGACCCGTTCCTTGGCCTCAACCGCCTGGTGCAGGCCATCGGACCAACGGCGACCCTCGAGAACGCGCCCGGTGAACTCGTCGATGATATTCACCTCATCACCGTCGACTAGGTAGTCCTTGTCACGGTGGTACAGCTCTTTGGCCTTCAGCGCCGAGTTGAGCTGGTGTACGAGGTCACCCTGGACGCCGTCATAGAGATTCTCGATATCGAGCAGTTCTTCAACCCTGGAGATCCCCTCATCGACGATGGCGACGATACGTTTCTCTTCGTCGACGTCATAGTGTTCGTCCCGGCGAAGCTTGGATGCGATATCGGCGAACTGGTAGTAGATCTCGGCCGCACCGCGAAGCTTGCCCGAGATGATCAGCGGAGTTCGAGCCTCATCGATCAGAATCGAGTCGATCTCGTCGACGATGGCATACACATGACCTCGTTGAGTCATACCATCGAGGCTGCGGGCCATATTGTCACGGAGGTAGTCGAACCCAACCTCGTTGTTCGTGCCGTAGGTAATATCGCAGCCGTATTGCGCCTTCTTGTGGGCGCTGTTGTTATTGCCTGGCACCACCAGCCCGACCGAGAGCCCGTGCCAGCGGTGGATCTGCCCCATCCACTCGGCATCTCTCGATACCAGGTAATCGTTGACGGAGACGACGTGAACCCCGTCGCCCAAGAGCGCGTTGAGATAGACGGGGAGGGTGGAGACGAGAGTCTTACCCTCACCGGTCTTCATCTCGGCAACCGACCCCCAGTGGAGGGCGGCGCCGCCCATCAGCTGAACATCGTACGGTCGCTGCCCAATCACTCGCCGTGAGGTTTCGCGAACAACGGCGAAGGCTTCAACCATCAGATCGTCGAGGGTCGCTCCGTTTTCGAGGCGGGTCTTGAACTCGTCGGTCTTGGCCCGAAGTTCGGAGTCGGATAGCGACTCCATTTCCGGTTCGAGGCCGTTGACCGGCTCGACCACGCTCTGGACGGCCTTAAGTCGCTTACCTTCGCCGGCTTTGAGAATTTTGTCGAGGATCTTCATTGTGCCGTTAAGTCTACTGCGCACGGGGCACCAGCCCGCCCGCGGCTCTGGCGAGCCGGTGCCGCTGCGTCACTCCATGTCGATGAGGCCGACATCGCCATCGTCGCGCCGGTAGACGACGGCGGACTTGTCTGTGTCGGTATTCCGGAACAGGTAGAAGTCGTGGTTGAGCAGATCCATCTGTAGGGCCGCTTCTTGTGGCTCCATCGCCGTCACATCGAAGCGCTTTGTCTTCACGATCTTGTACACCGGGGATGGCTGCTCACCGGCGGGCAGCAGCGACTCCGGCACGATCTGAGCGTCGAGTTCGAGACGTTCGCGACCGCGTTGCCGCTTGGCCATCCTGGTCTTCAACTTACGAAGCTGTCGCTCTAACTTGTCGACCGCCAAATCGACTGCTGTGAACCCGTCGGGTGCCGAAACCTTGCAACGGACATGGTGGCCGTGGCCTTCCAGAGTGACCTCGCAAAACTCCTTCTCTTCGATCCGAGGGTTCTTCTCCTCCCAGAAATGGACCTCCGCCCGGTCCATGCCGTCAAGAAATTTATCCAACCGGCCGATCTTGTCTTCCGCCTGTCGCCGCAGTGACTCCGAAACCGTCGTGTGTCGACCGCTGACGGTGATATCCATATATCGGGATCCTCCTGAGTATTCCTACTGATAGTTATTTCTACCATGCGACGCCCGACAGACTTCAGCCGGGTCAATCAAACTGACTTGGGAATCTGACTTGGCAAACTCAGCTCGCACCCCAGCCCATCGAGAGTCGCCAGCGACGATAGCCACCGCAGCGGCGACGACGGAGGTGGCGCCGACCCGCCGCAGTACGGTTGCCACCGCCGCGAGCGAAGTCCCGGTGGTCACCACATCGTCTACGACGAGAACACGACGGCCGTCGACCGACCGTGGTGCCGTTGGGCGCAATGAGGGGCCGATCAGCCGATCCGTTCGACTCAGGCCGGCCTGAGCTGACCAGTCGTCCCGAGCTAAAAGCCGACGGACCGGAACCCCGAGGCACCCCCCGACGGCGGTAGCCAGCAGGCGGCCCTGGTCATAGCCGCGGCGGCGAGCCGCCGAACGGCTGGCCGGTACCCAGGTGATGACATCAAACGAACCGGTTTGAAGAACTGGCGCCAGACCGAGGCGGTGCCCCAGCACCCGCAGCACATCGCGGCGAGACCCATTCTTGCCGGCCAGCACCAACCGCCTGGTGGTGGCGTCATAGGGCCGAAGGCCGACCACAGCATCGACCTCGGGAATCGACGGCACCACCGGCGACACGGCGACACCGAGGCAGACCGCACAGACCGGTCCGCGAGCACCTTGACATCCGGGGCATCGGCGGCGGAACAACACGACCCCGACACTAGCGATACCCGGTGACAGGTGGTGACCGTCACCGGGTATCAGCCGACACTCGCTACCGCTGCCCTCGGCGACGATCCGATCGCCCGGCGGCAATAATATTTTTGACGGCGCTATCGGGCAGCACCGACGTAGCTATCAGTATCGATAGTGGTCTGGCTTATACGGACCATCGACCGGAACACCGATGTAGTCGGCCTGCTCTTGGCTTAGCTCGGTCAGCTTCACGCCGAGGGCATCCAAGTGGAGACGAGCTACCTTCTCATCCAATATCTTCGGCAGGGTGACAACGTCGAGCCCGTAGGCCTCAGCGTTCTTGTGTAGCTCGATCTGAGCCAAAACCTGATTGGTAAAGCTGGCCGACATCACAAAACTCGGGTGACCGGTGGCGTTTCCGAGATTCAGCAACCGGCCTTCGGACAACACGATGATGCTCTTCCCATCGGGGAAGCGGAACTCATCGACCTGTGGCTTGATATTGATCCGCTGAATATCGCTCTGGTTAAAGAGGCCGGCCATGTCGATCTCGTTGTCGAAGTGGCCGATGTTGCCGACGATGGCACCCTGTTTCATCCGGCCCATCATTTCGGCCGAGAGGAGATCCTTGTTACCGGTTGCGGTGATGAAAATATCTGCAGATTCGATGACCCGCTCGATGGTCGTTACCTCGTAGCCATCCATGGCGGCCTGAAGCGCACAAATCGGATCGATCTCGGTGACGATGACCCGAGCCCCCTGTCCTCTCAGCGCCTCGGCGGAGCCCTTCCCGACGTCGCCGTAACCGAGAATGACGCAGACCTTGCCACCGATCATGACATCTGTGCCTCGATTGATGCCGTCGAGCAATGAGTGGCGGGTCCCATACTTGTTGTCGAACTTCGACTTGGTCACCGCGTCGTTCACGTTGATGCCGGGGAACTTGAGCGTTCCCGCATCTTTCATCTCGTAGAGGCGGTGGACACCGGTGGTGGTCTCTTCCGACACACCCCGGATGGCCTCGGCCATCTTGGTGAAGAGCTTGTCGTCTTCGAGCTGCAACTTTCGTAGCAGGTCGATGATGACATGCCATTCTTCCGGATCGTCATCGGTTGCTTCCGGAATGGATCCAGCGGCCTCGAATTCGGCGCCCTTGTGTACCGCCAGGGTGGCGTCTCCCCCATCGTCGAGGATCAGGTTCGGGCTACCCTCGGCATCAGGCCACCGAAGTACCTGCTCGGTGCACCACCAGTACTCCTCCAAGGTCTCACCCTTCCAGGCAAAGACCGGCACGCCCTGTGGCGAATCTGTCGTCCCCTCAGGCCCGACGACCACGGCCGCGGCCGCTTCGTCCTGCGTTGAGAAAATGTTGCAGCTCGCCCACCGTACATCGGCTCCAAGGGTGGTAAGCGTCTCGATCAGCACTGCGGTCTGAACGGTCATGTGCAGACTGCCGGTGATGCGCGCACCAGCGAGCGGCTGCTCGTCGTAGTACTCGGCCCGGAGGGACATCAGGCCGGGCATTTCTTGCTCCGCCAGTTCGATCTGTTTGCGGCCCATCCCGGCCAGGTCGAGATCGGCAACTTTGTAGTCGCCGTCTGCCACGGTTCGGGGTCGTGATTCGGTAGCTGTCATATCAACTCTCTACTTTCTGATGGATCCACCGACGGCGCTTCTGTGCGTCCGGGTCGATACGCCAAGGCGCATCTCCGTGCGTCCGGGTCGATACGCAAAAGCGCATCTCCGTACGTTCGGATCGAGACACCAAACGCGTATCTCCGTACGTTCGGGGCGGAACACTAGGGCGCATCTCCGTCGATTGTTGGTCGTTGTTCGCAGAGGCTGGGGCCTGCTGACCCGGATCACGACAGCCCGAAGGATGGTTAAGGCTAGCGGAGATCACAACCGGTCAGCGGCAGGACCGGAATCACGGTCCCTGGAACGTCGGCCGGATATTCCGCTCCGCTGCGAGGGCATCGAGCCGTGACGCCTCCGCCTCTTCGACCGCTTCAGCCTCGTCTATCAGCATGACCGGGATGTCATCATCAATTCTGTAACGGCGGCGAAGCCGGGGATTGTACAAAACGGCTTCCTCTTCGAAGTACAGCAACGGCCCTTTGTCCTCGGGACAAGCGAGAATGTCCAACAGTTGCGGGTCGAGACCCATCTTGCCTCCTGAGTCGGTTTACAGACTTCAGGCTAACGACCGAGAGACGCTCGCCACGCCAGAGTCGATCCAGGTTCCAACAACAATCGGTACCGTCCATCGGCGGGGCTGACAAAAACTGCGTCGCCCTGCGAAAGCCGACACCGGTCACCAGCAAGATCGGCGACGATCGACGCCTCACCGGAGGTCACCAATACGATCTCGGGGCCCTGCGGCTCGAACGAAGCCTCCACACCGTCCGCTCCAGCGGCCAACCGCGTCAAGGAAAACTCGGGCACCGGCGACTCGAAGAGATGGACCGACTCCGTCGCCGTCTGGATCGGTGGATCGATCGGCGTAGACGACACGATCGAAAGCAGCTCGTCGATGTCGATCCACTTGCTGGTAAGCCCGCCCCGCAAGACGTTGTCGCTACTGGCCATCAGCTCAATACCGACGCCCGAGAGGTAAGCGTGCATGTTGCCGGCGCCAAGGAACACGGCCTGGCCCGGATCAAGCGTCACATGGTTGAGCAGCAACGAGACGACCACACCGATGTCGCCAGGAAAGGCATCCTCGATTCTTGCTGTCCAGGTCAACTCGGCCGCAAACTCGGCGGCGGCCACGCCATCCTCGGCAGGAACTAGCTTCGATGCCCGCGCCACCACGTCGGCCACGAGAGAAGCTGCGACCTCCGAGGTAAGCCCTAACAACCAGGCCAGAACGTCGGCTACCACGATGTCGTCGTCGTCGGGGAGAGCGAGTCGCCGTTGAAGGTCTGCCAATCCACTCTCGTCGGACACCGCCGCCACGCCGACGAGGTGGCCGATGAGGCGTCGAGTGGCGTCTAAGGACCGAAAGCCGCATTTCGCTTCGAACGGCGTGATGGCACAGATCAGCTCGGGCTTGTGGTTCGGGTCGCGATAGTTCCGATTTGGGGCTGACCGGTCGATGCCGGCGTCTTCTTCTCTGGCGAAACCGGCCAGCGCCTGGTCACTGTTCGGATGAGCCTGAATCGACAGTGGACGGTCTGCGGCCAAGATTTTCAGCAGAAACGGTAGCCCACCAAACCGATCGGCGGCCGCGTCGCCAAGCAACCCGATCGGATCGGACGAAACTAGGTCGTCAAGGCCGCGCTCCGATCCATCACCGTTTTCTCGATCGTCGACGATAGCGATGCTCGGCGCCGCTGGATGAGCGCCGAGCCAGTATTCCGCCTCCGGGAGTCCAGACGGCTGGCGACCTTGGATCTCGGCGATGGCCCCCTGGTGACCCCACTCGTAATTTTTAACGATCCCTCGAAGTTGAAACACCGGTCTTACGACCCGGACGCAGCCGACATCACCGCTTGGACTTCGGCTACCCGAGCGGCGACCTGGTCGTCGGTCGGCGCTTCGAGGTTGAGGCGCAACAATGGCTCGGTGTTCGATGGACGAAGGTTGAACCACCACTCGCCGAGATCGACGGTTAGACCGTCGAGCCGATCGGCCTGGGCGTCGCCATAGTGGGTGGCGACGTGTTCGACCACCGCCGACGCATCGACGACCCGGGTATTGATCTCCCCAGAAGCTGCGTAACGCCGCATCGGCTCCAACATCGCCGACAACGGCCCATCAAATTGTGAGAGCTGCTCAAGGACCATCACCGCGGCGATGAGCCCGGAGTCTGCCCGCCAATTGTCACGGAAGTAGTAGTGAGCCGAATGCTCACCCCCGAATGCGGCACCGGTCTCCGCCATGAGCTGCTTGATAAATGAGTGTCCGACGCGAGAACGGATCGGCGTTCCCCCGTGCTCGGTTACCACCTCGGGCACTACCTTCGAACAGATCAAGTTGTGGATGATGCTGGCCCCGGGGTCGGCGGCCAGCACCGACTGGGCCAGCAAGGCTGTGGTCAACGAACCAGACACCGGTTGCGCCCGCTCATCTACCAGAAAGACGCGATCGGCGTCGCCGTCGAAGGCCAGCCCAATGTCGGCGCCCACAGCCAGTACTCGCTCCTGAAGATCCTTCAAGTTTTCGACTACGAGCGGGTTGGCCTCGTGATTGGGAAACGTTCCATCGAGTTCGGGATACAAGATCTCCAGATCGAATGGCAGGGTTTCGAAAACTGCAGGAACTACGAGCCCGCCCATACCGTTCGCCGTGTCGGCCACCACCTTGAGCGGGCGAAGCGTATCGGTGGCGACAAACCCCCGCACGTGATCGCTGAACGCCTCCAGCAGTTCTTTTTCGGACCGAGAACCGATCGTTGCGGCGGGCTCAGCACCTGCTGCAGCGACCTCTTTGATCCTGGCAAGGCCAGAGTCTTCCCCGATCGGGGCTGCACCTCGGTGGCACATCTTGATGCCGTTGTACTCGGCTGGATTGTGGGACGCGGTAAACACAGCGCCTGGCATATCGAGCGATCCCGATGCGAAGTACAGCATGTCGGTCGAACAGAGACCGATGTCGACCACGTCGACGCCTTGAGACAGCACGCCGCTGGCGAACGCATCGACAAGTTCCGGGCCAGAGGGTCGCATGTCTCGGCCAACGACGACGGACGTGACGGCAGGGTCAGCCTCGGTCACGAACGTAGCGAAACCAATTCCGAGTCCTCGGGCAACTTCGGAATTCAACTGATCGGGATACGTTCCTCGGACGTCATACGCCTTGACGATCGCATCGAGCATGGTGGACAGGTCGGCGGTGGGAGCATCGGTCACCAGGCCAAGGTTAACGGCCGAAGGTCACACCCAGGTGGCTTCGTCGGCGGGTGATGTCGACCAGGGATGAGACAGATCGCACTCGACTCCAAGGCGAACTCCCGACCTCTGACCTAGTGGCCAGAACTCGTCTCGCTACTAGGAATCATTGAAGGCTCGAGCGAGCACGGTGGCTGACTCGGAAGCCTCTCGCCGTACCTGGTCCCAGGCCTCGTTGCCGGGGTGACCCACTTCAAGCCCCGAGGATTCCGGCAACACGTACAGCTCGAACTGCAGGTCGCGGGTTCCGCTGGCGAACGACTCAAGACAAGGCTCGCCGTATCCCGTGATGCCGTAGTCATCGGTTGTCTCGATTGCTCCGGCTGGCGCAACGCCGGCATCGAGCTCTGTGGTCTCCGGTGGAATGCCGGCCATCAACCACAGCAGCACCGGTACCTCAGGGTCGGTCTGGTCGGCAAGTGTTACTACCAGTTCGGCCGCGTCCGATCCTACGTCGCCCCATTCGAGGTTAGGGAATACGTTGTCGCCGGCGCAGGTGGCGCCAACCGGAATTTCTGCGCCGGGTTCAAAATCAGGGCTCGACAACGTAAGGCCGGACGCGCTCGGCTCTTGATCGATGGCCGAGGTCGGCGGTGGGGGCCGGGTCGTCGTCGTCTGCCAATCTCGAGCATCAGCAAGATCTCGGCCATCGGTCGCACAACCGGTCGCCAGTAGCACTGCGGAGCCAACCATTAGCAACGACCACGACCAACGCACGGACAAAGCGTAGCCTTTCAAATCCCGTACCTGCGGGCGGCCACCCGACGAAACAACCGCCGTGGCGACGGTGTCCAAGACGACTACCCTTGGCAAAATGGCGGTTCGTCGAACTCTGATCGACACGTGGCAGCGAGGCGGTGACACCGGTCGACGGGTAACCAGGCTGGCTGTCATTGGTCTGCTCAACACGGTCAACTATTTTGTGTTGTTTAACATCTTCCGGCAGTTCGATTTCGCACTGATCGCATCGGTCACGCTGGCCTTCGCCCTGGCGACATTCGTCTCGTATGTTTTGAATCGACGGTGGACGTTCGGCTTGGAGGACAACGCAGGGGGCCTGTCGGAGACGATTCGCTTCTATTTGGTAAACGCCGCCGCCTGGGCCGTCACCGTAGCCTTCATCACCATCTGCGACCGTCTGTTCGGTCCTCTTCAACGGGTCGGCGAGAATCTTGCATCGCTGGCAGCGGCCGGCGTGACGTTGCTCCCGAAATTCGTGTCGTACCGCGACCTCGTGTTCGGAAAGGCGATCGCCGCCGCGAAACCAGACGTTCGCGACGAAGCATCGACTCGATCCGGAATCTAAACGCCGACTCTGCCCGGTAACCGGCGGCTGAAGAGTAGCCGTTCGCCCGGTGGTCCCGCCGCGTCGGTGATAGCGCCGATCAGAGCCGATAGTCCAGATCAGAGGGCGGTGCGGATCTTCCAGATACCACGAACGGTGCGGGGCACGCGCTTCCAAATCGGAGACTTGCTCTCGCGGATCTCCTCGACCACAACAGGCAACTCGGAGATCCGAAACCCAGCTCGTTCAGCTCTGACCACGAGCTCGGTGTCGAACAGATCTCGGGTAGACACGACATCGTCGAGCACCGCGTCCAACACGGTGCGACGCACGGCCTTCATCCCATGGGTGTCCGATACTTTGAGCCCGAGCATGAGGCGGAGCAGGGTGTTCAGCTGCCATGTCGCGAACCGCCGCACCGCCGACCGGCGGTCGTCCGAACCGGGCGCCCGTTTCGACCCGATCACGATGTCCGACCGATCGGCGTGTTCGAGGGCCGAGGATAGAAACGGACCGGAGAAGTAGTCGATATCAAAGCTGACAACCCAGTCGGTCTCCACCGACCCAAAACCGGCGCGGATGGCGGCCCCGTAGTTCGCTTCCGGTAACCGGAGAACTTCGACCCTGCCCTCTCCCAGCTCTTCTGCCAACTCGGCCGAGCCGTCCGTCGAACCATTTTCTACGACGAGGATGCGGGTGTCTGCATCGACTGCAGCCATCTCCTCAATCAATCGAGGCAACGCCTCAGGAAGGTACGCCGCTTCGTTGTGGACTGGTACGACCACGGTCACATCAGGGCGAATCACCAACTCGGTCGCCTCGGAATCGCCGGCGCTGTCATCAACGTCGACCTTCGTATCGCCAACTGCATCACTACTCATCCTGTGTACCGCCATCAGTATCGTCAGACGTCTCGAAGAATTCCCACTCAGCATCGTCGGTATCGAGATCAGACTCGGCATCGACGTCGGCCTTTGTCGACCCGACGCCGGGGAGGAACCCAAAGATGCGCCGGCCCCGGTCAGCGAAGGCCAGAGCGCAGACGGCGGCCAAACCGAGCACCGTTACCGCCATCGCCCCCAGATCGATTATCGACCGACCGTATCTCAACTCGACCTGTTCGCTGGTTGGAACGACGGCCATCTGGTTTGGACCGACCCGCCAGGGGCCCTGGGCACCCGTCACATCCCAATTCGGGAAGAAGGAGGTCTTTATTACTACCGGCTTACCGACCTGATCGACGGTGAACGAAATCTTATTGGTTTCGATCTCGACGTCAGACACCGTGGCCGGCTCATCGACCGGAACGACAGATGTGGGTTGGAGACTCGTTGACCTGGCCCACGAATCTGGGCCGTCCTCGGCCGGAAGCACCCCGAACGCATCGGGGTCGTTGTAGTGCTCGACGGCCTGGGAAACCCACCCAACATCGAATCTCGACGGTTCTGCACCTCCCGCCGCGTCGTTCAAAACTTCGTCTTCGGTGCGACCCGACACGATCTGGGGCTCAATGGTCAGGCCCTGCACAATGTCAGAACCGTCTACCTCGAACACGACGAACGGCTGCGCCTCGGCAACCTCAGACAACGCTGAGTGCCCCCGAGCTGCCTCGATGGCCCGATCGCTTTGGGCCATGTAATAGCGAACGCCGGTCGTCTGCAGTTGTGCCACTCCGCGATTGATATCGAAATCCTGGTAGGGCAGATCCCGCTGCGGCCGACTCGGTTCGTCCGACAACATGCTCTGGTTCAGGAAGTGGAACGGCGTGCTGGCCGATGACTCAAAATACAAGCCTTCCATCGATCCGATGCAGCCATCGGTCCAGTGGGGAAGCAACATCAGCGCCATCGGCGTGCCGTATCGATTTAGTTCGGGATTGTGCTCCCACATGGCACGCCCGCACCCGTGGTCGGGATCGGCTCCGAGGTCGTCCATCGTTTGGACCACCTGGCGATACTCACGGTAGGAGTCTTTCTCCTCGTAGCCGGAATAGTTCCATTCGATCCAGTTCGGCACGAAACTACGGGCAGAGTTCGAGAACACCAACCAGTCGTACCCTCCTCCATCGGTACGCTCGCCCCCGGGCAAGATCCGCAACGGCATCGAGACTGCGACAACGGTTGCGATGGCGGCAACGGCCGCCCCTGCCCATAAGACCCGCACGTCGGGTCGTTTCAATTCGCCGGAGGTCAACGCCCCGACGTGACGCACGATCATGGCAACGCCCACCGCGGCAACCATGTAGACCGACAGGTAATAGAACGGCAGCAGACGGGCGTTCCACACCGGCCCCTCGGCAACGACGTTGGCCACCGCCGCGGCGTATAGCGCGCCGGTGCCCGAAAACATCATGCCGATGCGCTCCCGCGAGGCATACGACAACAACAGACCGACCGCGGCGATCGGGAGGGCGATCTTCATCGGAACGGTCAGTAACTCCGGGCCCACGTTCTCCAAGGGCTCCCAACCCATGTCGTTGAAGAAATCGCGCCGGGCGATGAACGGGCCAAGCCAGAATCCGGCCACGAGCATGGAAACGACTCCGGTGACCGTCAGCCAGATCGCCCGCTGAGCGATCTGGCGATCGGCGATCATCGCCGCCCCGATGATGATGACGATGGAGACAACCACCAATAGCAACGAGTTGAGCCCATCGCGAAGTGCAATCGGCAGAAGGCCAAGAGCGATCGATCCGGCCAGTGGCCACGACCGCTGACCGTCGCGATGCATCAACACGACAAGGCCGAGGGCGGCAATCATGAAAAACACCGGCAACACGTGAGTCAGCGCGACCAACCCGATGAGAAGGGCAGCCGATGCCCTCCTGTTGCCCTGATCCATCCCCCGAATGGTGAACCCGATGGCGAGAAACACCAGCGACAGCGAAATGGAGAACGAAAACTCCCCAGCCAGTGTCGACGCGATGTTGCCGCCATAAATCGTGAAGTTCGTATCGAACAAGAAAATAAACGCCGCGAGAGCAAGAAACGTCGGGATCGGTTCAACGGAGCCGGCCAACCGACCCATCTTCCAGGCGGCAAGCGGAAACGTGATAAGCCCCACCACGGTTACCAACTTGAACGACACCCCGTAGGGGATGGCCACAAGAATCACGGCGACCGCAATGGCCGGGATCCAAACTACGGGCTTCGGAATCGACAGTCGCAACGTAATCCGGTAAGCGACAGCGAGCGCAAGCAGCGCCATCGGCACGCCGAGGAACCATGGCAGCCCGGTGTTGAGGCCGATGATGGCCAACGGTGGCACCACCATATAAAATTGGTATGCCGGGAAACCGGCGTACCAATCTGGCGTCCATCCCGACAATCGGCCTTGGGGTAGGAGATGGTCACGCAGGTAGGCGGGACCCCACACGTGGGCTCCCATGTCGCCACCCGATGGCGTCGTATCGGTGAACAGCAGCGGCCGGCCGAGATCACCGATCCCATCCGGTTGGGGCCAGTTGAAGTAAGCGAAGACGAAGGCGGAAAGAATTCCGGCGATCGCCAAGCCAACGAGGCCGAACGAAGAGTCGTCTTGGTCGGTCGCCGATGACGGACTCTCGGCGGGGGCGCGCTGCGTCTCCGTTCCAGAGTTACCCGGAAGAGAGCTTGACCTCGGTTCAGCGACGGGTCGCGTCGCGCCGTTTTCGGGCGGCTCGAGCGCCTTCTCAAGCCCGGAGGGCAGGCTCGACGAGGGAGCTGTCACCGTTAGATCCTCGGCCGGCTGATCCGGCGATGGGGTTCCTGCACTCCCGGCAGGGTACCAGCAAAATCACCCTAGAAAGATGCCGCCTCAGACCTCTTGACCAACATGGAGGGCGACAGAACTAGGACATCGAGTGAACCTACGGCTGTTCCGGCGACATTCGTAGGTCAGCTGCCACGACGGTGTTTACCGTCGACGTCCCGCATGCTCGCCAACCTGATTTAACGCCTCTTCAAGGTCGATGCGACTTCCAGCGAGCTGCCACGACCGCGTGTCGCAGCGATCGCAGGACTCCATCAGCAAGGTATTGCCATCGACCTCAATTCTGATGGCCGAAAGCTCCGAGTCGCAGACCTCGCACGGCGTCCCGGTGAGCACGCTATGCCTGCTCGTCTCGCCTTTAGGTTCCACCGATTCGACGCTCATGCCCGTTCTCCTACTCGCTCTGCCTTCTCGTGCCCGCCACTTCTGGGATCGGTCGATTCAGCGTGACGGACAGCGGACGAGCCGATTCAAGCCGATCGACCCACGACAGAAGGCCCTGTGTGGGTGCCGCCGGCTTACAACGCCAGCAGCTGCACGAGCGTCGTGGCGTTAAATCCAGCGTGGGCCGCCACGGCGGGCCCAAGACGCCCGGTTCGACTGGTGATCCAGCTCAATAAGAGGCCGAACACAAACAACCCGGGCAGCAACACCAGCTCCTGGTGAACGACGGCGAACAATGCCGCACTGAGTACTGCCGCCACCGCCACGCCGGACGGACCTTCCCACCGTGGTCCGAACGTTCCGATTCCTCTCACGAAGGTTGGCAACAACATGCCTCGGTAAAACCACTCCTCGACCATCGGTGCGATTACCACGACCGCAAGTGTGAGCAGCACGATGTCGACCGGCCCCCCGATGCGGTCCACCAGCTGTTCAGCCGTACGACTTGGATCGCCGTCGATGAGCCGCAACACCAGCCAGTAGAGGGCTGGCAGCACAGCGAGCTGAGTGGCAACGCCAACGATGAACGCTCCGACCAGCTGCGCAGCCGGCGCTCGAAGTTCGAAATCGGTCATGGACTGGGTCGCGGTCAAACGTTGCAACACCATCGGGGCCAACAGGTAGGCGGCCCACAACCCGAAATTGAAGACCAGCAGACTCCATATCGGGCGTTCGGTGAGCGGGGGCAGCCCGTCGGTCCCGTACATCGCGCTAGCCACCGGCACGAACCACACGATCGAGCACAGCTGCACAACGAGCAGAGACGCGATCGCCGCCGGCACTCGCCAGCGCACGTTGCGACGTGATGCCGGCCAACCGGTCACAGATCGAGAAAACATTCGATGACGACCATACCGATCAGCGCTGGTTGCGAAGTGACGCGATCACTGGTGAATCCGGAAGCCAAGTTATGAATCCAACGTCAATTTAGGGTGCTTTTCACTCCCGGGGCTAGCTTCAAGGTACTGAGCCCACCTTGTTGGCGCTCAAATCCGACCGTGCCGAACCGATAGAGCGCAGATGGCCAGCTCCCCGACCTCGGCATAACTAGCCAAGCCAATTAGGATGTTGTGATGAGTTCGCAAGGGTCCAGTCCTCCCCCACCTCCACCGCAGGGCCGCAACCCGAAACTACCGAAGCGCGCCGACGGCGGCTGGCCTCGCTGGGCGGCGTGGATCATCGTCGGCACCGTGCTGCTCTTACTGACCCTGGCGACGGTCACCAACCGCGAACCAAGCGACGAGATCCAGTACAACCCAGAGTTCATCGATGCGGTTGAGGCCGGCGAGGTTGCCAGCTTCGAGTTCGACAACAACACGTTCCAGATCACCGGTGAACTGGCCGACGGCTCGACCTTCCAGACCACCGGGTTCCGCGAGTTCACCGAAGAAGAACGGGCGCTGTTCGAACGCGAGGGTGTCGACTTCCAGCCGGTGACACCGACCACCAACTTCCTGGTTGGGCTGTTGCCGTTGTTCCTGCCGTTCCTCTTTATCCTTGGGTTCTTCTGGTGGATGGCTCGACGACAACAGTCGCAAATGGGCGGCATCATGTCGATCGGTCGCTCGAAAGCGAAGACGTACTCGTCTGAACGTCCCGGAACGACCTTCGACGACGTTGCCGGCTACGGAGCGGTGAAGAAAGAGATCACCGAGGTAGTCGATTTTCTCAAGAACCCAGGCAAGTTCTCCGCCATCGGTGCCCGCATTCCCAAGGGTGTATTGCTGGTCGGTCCACCGGGGACCGGTAAGACTCTCATCGCTCGGGCGGTCGCCGGTGAAGCCGGGGTGCCATTCCTTTCCGTGACCGGCTCAGACTTTATGGAAATGTTCGTCGGCGTTGGCGCCAGCCGGGTCCGGGAT
>CALIFY010000042.1 GCA_938021675.1 uncultured Acidimicrobiales bacterium | reverse complement strand
TTGGCATTATTCCCAGCGTTCCTGACACCAACGGCCTCGGTGCCGGTGATGGGTCAGGTTCTGGTGAGGGTGGTGGTTATACCCCGTTAAGTAACTCGCCCGACCCTGACAACAAACAAGGAAACTCAGATAACGGGCCGTCATCGAAGGGCTCAACCGGGTTCGTTCCCGGCGACGATGGCCGACCCACCCCACCACTGACCCCTCCACCGAACGACGGACCACAAGACCCAAACGGGTCTGTCGCCTACACCGACGGTGACGGTGACGGTGATGGGCGAGGCTGGGCCTACTACGACGGCAACAATGACCGACCCACCCCACCACTAACGCCTCCACCGAGAGACAGCTCACAAGACACAAACGGGTCTCCACCACACAACACGAACGGGTTTGTTCCCTACGCCAACGACAGCGGAGACCGGACAGGTGGTAGCGGTGATGCCGGTAGCGGTGATTCGCTTCCAGGTGGTTCGATCCCAGACACTACCGGCGGCAACGGCAACGGCAACGGCAACGGCAACGGCAACGGCAACGGCAACGGCGCTGATGTTGGCGCTGGTGGTGTTGGTGGTTGGCGTCCGGGGGATATCGCTGGGGGGTTGGGGCCTCCGCTTGATGGCGGTTCGGGGGGTTCGCCGATCGCTGGACTTGAGACGTCGAGCGAAGCCGGAACCCATGATGGTCAGAACGGGTCCCAAGCAGCCGGGGGTCGCCCTCGGCAGAGTCAAAACAACGAGTCTGGTGGAGAGAACGGTGTACAGGTCGGTTTCGGAGATGGATCGATAGCGCTGGCGTTGAATGATGATGGCTCTGGAAGGTCGACCGCCGCACATGGTGTCGCCGGTGGTCCTGCCCCGTATAAAGCTGCTCCGACCGAGTACTTCTCGATTGGAGAGCGAGGCGGCAGCGACCCAACGACTGGTTCGGATGGTGGTTCGTTCAGTCCCGCAAACACGGGAAGTTCCGGCTCGGGAGCTGGGGTTGACGCCGGGACCGGGACCGGAGTAAGTGTCATTGACGGTAGGGGGAGCGATCCCATCGATGGCGATTTGACTGTCCCGGGCCAAGGGTTCATCGCAGACAGCGGTAGTGGGACACCGGGGACCGGGAGCACCAGCGGCCCATCGCCCGCATCGCCTCCATCGACGGCTTCATCGGTTGGGTCGCCTGCTTCATCGGTTGGGTCGACGGCTTCATTGTCTGGATCGACACCGACCAGCACGGGCGTCGCGCCGATGCCGATGCCCGTCCCGATCGGTGGGGGTGGAACGGGAGGAGGCGCACCATCGGGCGGACGGGCAAGCGCGTCGCGTCCGGGTCGAGCCGACTCGGATAGTTCCGACGGCCGACAAGGTGATGAGAACGGCGGTCAGGGTGAGAGTCCGGGCGTCGACACTCCCTACGGTGGGGTGTCCGCTGTCGCCGGCCGACCGATGGTGTCCCGGGACGAGCAACCGCCACCTGTCTTTCAAGGTGACGGCCACGACAGACCAGCGGGCAACGACCCGGAAACAGTAGCCCCGCTGCCCAATGGCTACTACGAGCCCAACCCCGAAGCCCGTGGCTCGCAGTTCGATGGCCAGGTAGTGGCCACGACTCAACCGAACACCACGCCCGCTACCCGCCCTGATTCCTCACAGCAACGAGCATTGGAACAACGTCGCCGACAACTCCGTCGACAGATCGAAGACTCGGAGAAGGCGAAGGAAGTTCAACGGGACCGGCTGAAAAAGCTGGATACATACGCCAAGAACAACGCCCCCAAGGTTCGAGAAGGGTTGCAGAGGCTAAGCCCGAAACGAGGTGTCGGGTCGCCTCCTCGATCGTCAAGGCAGCCAAACCAATTGCTGAGCCTGGACCGGTGGCTGACGGAGACCGGGCTCGGACCGGGATTAGAGACAGCGATGCGTGGCCGTCTGGAACAAGCGGATGGCAACCTTCGACGCAAACGTGGTCTGCCCACCACCGCTACGAGACCCGACCTACGGTTGAAGACAGCGGAGTGGATCCAACGACTGAAGGATCAACGGCAACACGCCTCACGTGGGTACAGCGATCTTTCGCGCCGACAGGAAATCGCTCGACAGTCGCTGAGCGAACTACAGAACCATACCGCAACCCGTCGAACCGTAAATCAAAACACGAGACCGGCTACCGCGACCAACGACCGAGTCCAGACCGCCGATCCTGGTGTCCAGGTCGTCGACCGCTTCGAAGTTGCGAATGAAGTGACCTATGGGTCGGCTGGTCGGTCGCCGTTGTCCGGCCCCGGAGGCGATGACGGTCGTGCCGTACACGGCAGAGCGACGCAGAGATCGGAGCCTGCTGGGAGCGAACTCGACGATCTGGAGAATGGCAGTGACGATTCCGATGGAGACGCCGGATCCGGGAGCATTCGCGTACAACCAGTTCCGAGCCACGGTGGCACCGGCGACTGGATCGGATTGGGCGTAGACCCAAGTCGAGGTGGAGGGGGAGCGTTCGTTCCTAGGGGCTCAATTCCGGTAGCGAACCCTGTTAGGGGTGCAGTGAGGGAGGGAACCGTGTGGAGAGGCGAAGTTACCGATGCTCCTGCCACTGGAGGGGAAGCCCTGCCACCCCCTCCGCTCGGCGCGGTGCGTGTGCTCGAAAGTCTTTCCCCGTCGACGGGGCGAGAAGCTTCGGGAAGTGAGCGCCAAATTGCGAATCTAACCGGTCAACTTGCGCAGACGAGAGAGCAGCTTTCGGGGTACCGAGCACTAAGGCGGAGGGGGAGGTCTTGGGCCGTGCCGCAGGCTGAGGAGCGCTTAGCGTCCGATCAGGCTAGGCATCTGGAGAACCAAATTGCGGATCTAGGGGCCAGAGTCGGTCGAGAAGGCCACATCGTTCTTGAAGCTCCTCGGCGAGGGTGGCGGAATCTCTGGTCTGACCGGCGTCGTCGGGGCGGAGTTCAGGCAGAGCCATCCACAACAGGCGGGCATCCGAATCCAGGGGGTGCACCGACGACAGGTGGCGGTAGACGGACGGGCGTACTGGGGCTAGGGCGGAGACAACGGCCAGGCGATGGAAACGTTCATGTGGATCCGACTCGGGTGGTTCCCGTCGTTCCGAGCCACAGTCCAATTCCGTTGCCGGATCCTGGTGTGCGGCATCGTTCGATCTTTCACCGGGATCGGTCGGCGCCGACGGCCGTAGTCGCAGCTGTTGGCCAAAACGCCTCGGGCGGGGCGTCCCGGTTCCCGTCTGCGACTGTTCGGGGCGCCCCGCCCGACGGCCAAGGTGGGCCTTCGGGTGGAGGTGTGGGCGGTGTGCCGACGCCACAGTCCGATGCGAGGTCGGGGCGCGAACGTCCGGGAGAGGTGGGAAGGGGTGGCGATCGTGAGGTGTATCACAGCCCGACGCAGGGGTCGGTTCCTGGGGGTGACCCTGCTGGTCGAGCCGCTTGGAAAGCTGATGGAGACCCTGTTCTCGACGCCCTTTGGGACAGGTTGGAGCGGCTTCGTCGAGGCCCCGGCGAAACGCAGGATGGACTAGCGGAGGTGGTGCGCAGATTGAAGCAGAGGGGTCGTTTCGCCGACGGTGAGCCGTCGATAAAGAATCCTGGGCACGACCCTGAACTTTTGGCGCGAGCTGTTGAGTTGGGGATTGTCGGAACCGCAACGAGATTGCCGGGTCCTTCGAAAGATCGGGACATAGCTCAGTTTTCTGCTGTCAGCTCGGGTGAGATCGGGCGACGCGACATTCGGCCATCGCCTGTCGCGCAAGCTACCGATCCCGATTCGGCGAGCGGCTCTGACTCCGACGGAGCTGACAGCGAACCTGAGACACAGGATGGCCGTGGCGGCCACTACGTGTATTCGCAAGCACCCGGAAGTCAAGGCGGAGGGGCCAGTTTCGTTCCAGGCCAGCTCCCGCAGGCACAAACGGTCGACAATGGTTTGGTACCCGCCGTACCGCTAAGAGGTCAGGCGTTTCCGGTGGATGTGCTCGGTGAACGCGCTGCTGGAGAGTCCATGACCGGCGCCCCGATTCCGGCGGTGATCGCGCCGGTCAGCCCCAACACAGTAGACAGGCAACGACAAGAGCGGCGCAGTCTTGAAGAGGTGATGCGGCTGATGACCGTTGAGCGTGGTGGCGGTGCCACGTCTCGGTTCGAGGTCGAGCCGTCACCTCCACCACGCCTACCATCCGCCGACGTGTCCTACCGAACCCAGCTGATGAGACGAACCGAGAACTTCCCGGTTCCCGGCGCGTTCAGTGTGCAGCACAACGGGCGGGGGTTGAATGCCGATCTCGTCGGAGTGGCGCCCGGGTCGGGCCAAGGCATTCAAGTTGTTCATAGACCCGGGCAGACCGGTGAGGATCGGTCCGGTCGGCCGGGCGGGCCGGAAGGTGGCTCGTCTCGGAGGCGCTTTTTCCCGAGTCCGAGACTTCCCCGTTTCCGATTGCAGCCGCCGCGAGGACGGGTGGGCCCTGTCGCCGGAGGTTCGGTTTCCGGTGACGGGGTCGGGAATGTTTCGGGGGGCCCGCCCCGGCTTCCTGTTGCCACTGCTCGGGGCGCCCAGCCCGACGGCGATCAGGGTGCGCTTCCTGTTGCGACTGGCCGACTCAGTAGCTGGGATGAAGTGGCGTCGCGGTTGCCGGAACCTGCCGGGCATACCGCACCTGGCACTCAAGGCCGGCGTGGGGACGCTGCGGTGGATCGGCAACAATCCAGTGGAGAGAGTTCGCCCGCGTCGGTGGCGACCGTTTCCTCGGACGGTCGAGAGGTTGTCGTTCAGCGTCCGTTGGGGGCGCGTCCGGCCGAGGGTCAGTCGGGTGGTTCGGGTTCGCGGTCGTCTCGGTCGGTGGCAGCGTTGCCTGTCTCACCTGTTGGTGCCACGGATCGGGCTGGTTCCGGGTTGTCTGGACGGGTTTCGGATGTGCGTGGCACTGTTGATGTTGGAGCCGGGTCGAGAACGGCCGCGGTCGGCGGTGTGTCTGTCGGCCGGGGTGACGGGCGGCCGGTCGCTCAAGGTGGTTATTCGTACGCTTTTGGTGACCCCTTGGTGGGTCATTTCCATCATCTGCTGTATGGGGCCGATGCGGATCCGGGCAATGAGTTTCACTGGGCTGGCCACGGGAACGAAAACTTCGTCTACGTCTACGCCGATCAGCGGTTGATTGCCGCCATACATGCAGCGAACGTTTCGAGGGTGAATCAAGATTTACCGCTTTATGATGTTCCTGAGCTTGGACAGAAGCTGGAGTATGGGCCGGATGAGTTTGCCTGGTATTTGACAGCTGTTGCCGGTCATCCGCCTGGTATGCCGATTCGGTTGATGGCATGTGACGCAGGAAAGCCTGGCGGGTTCGCGTCGAAACTGTCTCTAAAAATGAATGTTTCCGTTGTCGGCCCCAGCGGCGAAGTAATTTCCATTCCAACGGATGGCTCGTCTTATGTTGCTGATGGTCCATATGAGAATCCTGTGTTCCGGTGGTGGACAAAGCACAATCCGGATGGTACCTCTGAACTTGCTCGTGGTGCTCGTCGTCGCCCGCACGAGCTTCCAGGTTGGGAGGTTGCGAACGACACCCGGTTCGTCCCGCAGGTTGGCATAAATTTGGCTTCCGAAAACGACTACGGGGCCGGCAATATGTACTACTACACCTCACAACGACCCGGCGGGCATCTGTACGTAAACACTCACGGATTCACCTTCGCATTGCAACGGAAGGATGGCACCGGTTGGATGGGGGTGGACGAGGTTTGGACCCATATTCAGGAAGAATTCGGTTCAGACTCGCATGCACCTATCTGGTTGCTTTCCTGCGAAACAGGGAGTCGAGCGGACGGATTGGCGCAGCGGTTGGCCATAACGTCCAAGAGGTCCGTGACAGGGGCAACGAAGTTGGTGTGGTCGTTCGCCGACGGACGTGTGGTCGTCGCTGGAGCCATAACGCAACCGATCATGGGTGTGGGCGGCCCGGTGATCATAAACGGGGCTGTGCAATTTCGCATGGTGCCCGATTTCAGCGATCTGGGTGAGTTCAGAACGTTTTATCCGCCACGGGACGATGGCACGATTCCGCCCTCGACCCCGGCGGTTCTGCCCCCTGTTCCCAACATCTATTCGGGCGTTGATCCGGGCCCGCCGAGGCATCAGGGGGTCACCGCGCTCGATAGTTCATCGGCCGGACCCGGCCCGAACGTTTCGACCGACCCTGGTGGGGGTCGCCGCGGCGACCTACGGCCAACGAGTGAACGGCCCGTGGGGAATCACATCAGTGGGGAGAGTTCGCCCACGTCGGTGGACTGGCAACAATCCAATGGGGAGAGTTCGCCCGCTGGTGGGGGGCAGCCGGGTGGTTCGGGTTCGCGGTTCTCCCGGTCGGTTGCAGCGTCACCGGTCTCACCTGTTGGTTCCACGGATCGGGCTGGTGTCGGGTGGTCTGGACGGGCTCCGGATGTAGGTGGTGCTGTCGTTGACGTTGGAGACGGGTCGGGAACGGCCGCGGTCGGCGGTGTGTCTGTCGGCCGGGGTGACGGGCGGCCGGTCGCTCAAGGCGGTTATTCGTACCTGCACGGCGACCGCTTAGCGGGCAATTTCCATCACCTGACATATGGCAACGATGCGGATCCGGGCAATGAGTTTCACTGGGCTGGTCACGGGACCGACAGCGACATCGACGTCTACGCTGATCAGCAGTTGATTGCCGCCATCCATGCAGAGAATGTGTCGAGGTTGAGCCAGGGTTTCCCGCCTGCTGCTGTTCCTGTGCTTGGACAGAAGTTGAAGTATGGACCGGTCGAGTTTGCTTGGTACTTGTCAAATGTTGTCGGTCATCCGCCCGGTATGCCGATTCGGTTGATGGTGTGTGATGTGGGTAAACCTGGCGGGTTTGCGTCGATTCTGGCGTTAATTATGAACGTTCCCGTCGTGGCCTCAGATGGCCTAGTGATGGGATTTTCGTTGGATGGTTCGTCGTATACCATCAAGGCTCTGGACGTCGATTTTTTGTTCCGTTCGTGGATAAAGCACAATCCGGATGGTACCTCTGAATTGGCTCGTGGAGCTCGTCGTCGCCCGCACGAGTTGCCGGGTTGGGAGGTTACGGACGACACCCGGTTCGTCCCGCAGATTGGCATCAACTTGCCCCCGGCGAACGACTATGGGGCCAGCAACATGTACTACTACACATCGCAACGCCCCGGCGGTTATGTGTACGTAAACGCTCACGGATTCTCTTTGGCGTTGCAGCGAAGGGATGGCACCGGTTGGATGGGGGTGGACGAGGTTTGGGTCCATATCCAGGAAGAATTCGGTTCGGACTCGCAGGCGCCTATCTGGCTACTTTGCTGCGACACAGGCAGTATTCCGGATGGGTTGGCGCAGCGGTTGGCCACGACCTCCGGGAGGCAGGTGGTCGGGGCAACGAAGCAGGTATGGTCGTTCTCTGACGGACGTGTGATCGTCGCCGGCTTCAAGACGGAACCGGTCATGGGTGCAAGCGGTCCGGTGATCATCAACGGAGCTGCGCAAATTCGCGTTGTGCCGAATTTCGACAACCCGGGTGAGTTCAGAACGTTTTATCCGCCACGTGCCGATGGCACGATACCACCGTCGACCCCGGCGGTTCTGCCTCCTGTTCCCAATGTCTATTCGGGTGTTGTTCCGGGCCCGCCGACCTATCAGGGGGGCGCTGCGCTCGACGGCTCGTCGACCGGGGGCAGCCCGAACGTTCTGGCCGACACGGGTCGGGGCCGCCATGACGACCTGCGGTCAACGAGTGAACGGCCTGTGGGGAGTCAATCGGATGGAGGGAGTGTGCCCGTGTCGGTGGCGACCGTTTCGTCGGACGGTGGAGAGGTTGTCGTTCAGCGTCCGTTGGGGGCGCGTCCGGCCGACCTTGGTGGCGTTGGTGGGGGTCTGCCGGGTGGTTCGGGTTCGCGGTTCTCCCGGTCGGTTGCAGCGTCACCGGTCTCACCTGTTGGTTCCACGGATCGGGGTGGTGTCGGGTGGTCTGGACGGGCTCCGGATGTAGGTGGTGTTGTCGTTGACGTTGGAGACGGGTCGGGAACGGCCGCGGTCGGCGGTGTGTCTGTCGAGCGGGGTCAAGAGCGACCGGTCGCTCAAGGCGGCTATTCGTACGCTCACGGTGATCTTTTGGCCGGCAATTACCATCATCTGACATATGGCGACGATGCGGATCCGGGCAATGAGTTTCACTGGGCTGGCCACGGGAACGAAAACTTCATCGACGTCTTCGCTGATCAGCAGTTGATTGCCGCCATACATGCAGAGAATATGTCGAGGTTGAGCCAGGGTTTCCCGCCTGCTGCTGTTCCTGTGCCAGGACAGAAGTTGAAGTATGGGCCGGCCGAGTTTGCTTGGTACTTGTCAAACGTAGTCGGTCATCCGCCCGGTATGTCGATTCGATTGATGGTGTGTGATGTGGGTAGGCCTGGCGGGTTTGCGTCGATTCTGGCGCAAATTTTGAATGTTCCCGTCGTCGCCCCAGACGGCCTACTAATGGGTTATGGGTGGGATGGTTCCTCGTTTGTTGCAGAAAAGGTGGGCGGCGAATTTTTGTTCCGTTCGTGGATAAAGCACAACCCGGATGGTACCTCTGAACTGGCTCGTGGTGCTCGTCATCGGCCGCGAGGGCTTCCGGGTTGGGAGGTTACGAACGACACCCGGTTCGTACCTCAGGTTGGCATCAATTTGTCCCCGGCGAACGACTATGGGGCCAGCAACATGTACTACTACACATCGCAACGCCCCGGCGGTTATGTGTACGTAAACGCTCACGCTCAATACTTTGCATTGCAACGGCAGGATGGCACCGGCTGGATGGGCGTGGACGAGGTTTTGGCTCATATCCAAGAAGAGTTCGGTCCGGAGTCGGATGCGCCCATCTGGCTACTTTGTTGTCAAACAGGGAGTAGGGCGGACGGGTTGGCGCAGCGGTTGGCCACGGCCTCCGGGAGGCAGGTGATTGGGGCGACGAAGATGGTCTGGTCGTTCCCTGACGGACGTGTGATCGTCGCCGGCGCCAAACCGGAACCGATCATGGGTGTAGACGGCCCGGTGATCATCAACGGGGCTGTGCAAATTCGCATGGTGCCGAATTTCGGAAATCTGGGTGAGTTCAGAACGTTTTATCCGCCACGTGCCGATGGCACGATTCCACCGTCGACCCCGGCGGTTCTGCCTCCTGTTCCCAACGTCTATTCGGGCGTTGTTCCGGGCCCGCCGACCTACCAGGGGGGCGCTCCGCTCGACGGCGCGTCGACCGGGGGCAGCTCGAACGTTCTGGCCGACACGGGTCGGGGCCGCCATGACGACCTACGGCCGACGAGTGAACGGCCCGTGGGGAGTCAATCGGATGGGGAGAGTTCGCCCGCAGGGCCGGCAACCGTCTACCCGGACGACCGACAGGTTGTCGCCCAGCCGCTCTTGCGGGCAGGTCCGGGCCAACCGGGCGGTTCCGGTTCGGGTTCGCGGTTCTCCCGGTCGGTAGCAGCGTCGCCGGTCTCACCTGCTGGTTCCTCGGATCCGGCTGGTTCCGGGGCTCGGGCCGATGCCGGCAGTGCCGGGGGTCGAGTAGGCGAGGGCGGTACGTCTGCGCCGCAGCCCGGCGGGTCGTCGGGGCGACTTCAGCAGGCAACGGATCTTGTGCGAAGAGCCGGAGCGATGAAACCTGACGGGGGCATCTGGTCGTCTGAAGCCGCCCGAGCGACTATCGGTAGAGCGGTGAGGCTCGCCGCGGCCGCGGTCGAGCAGGCGAAGGTTGAGCGGCGGTTGACCCACGAGTTGGGGAGGGCGGAGATGCTTGTATCTCTTACCAGGGACGTCCAGCACTCGGATCTGCCTGCGTTGCGGGAGGCGGCGGAAGCCGAAGCCGGCCGGATGTGGGGCGAGGCGCGTGAGGCGACGCGCCGAAACGATCCGACGAGGTTCGCGAAGCAGGAGACCGCGCGGGCGGCTCGTATTCGCGCTGCTGACCTGCGAGAAGCCGGGCCGGACGCCGAGCGCAGGTTGGAAGAAGCGAACCAAAGGGCATTCCAGGCCCGCTTGGACGCTGAAACCGCCTTTCGGGTTGCGACAGAAGCCGTATCCGACGCAAGGCGTTATTCGAAGGCGGAGTCGACGCAATGGGACGACTTGGGTCATGAATCTGACGGCGATTCCGACCTCGAGGCCTTTTGGGACGACGCCGGCGTCACACCGGCGGTCTTGGGCAACCTGCGGGGCGGTGGCGCGGCTCAAGCCGGGGGCCGTTCGGACAGCGATCCGAGCCGCTCGCAACAGCAGGGAAGGTTCGATACCCGTGATGTGGCGGGCAGGGCGACGCAAGGGGCGAGTGACTCCGGCGGGGAACTCGCCGGTCTCGCCGATGGGGAACCGGGACCCGGTGGCGACCATGATGATGCCTCCCGTGAGTTGTCGACCCAGCAACACCTGCGGTCGGAGCAAATGGCGGAACTGATGGAACGGCTCTGGTCGAGGCCTCGTCTATACGACGATCGGCAGCCCTCGAACGAGGCTGACGTTCGCTATAACCGCGAACTCGTTTCACGCGGGGTTCGACTTGGCATTATTGGTTCTGCCTCGCAGTTCACTAACCCCTTCCCACTCACTGCCAACCCACCGGTACCCGAGTTGAATCAGAATCCTGTTGGTCGGGTTGAGGATGATCGGCCCGGTGGCGTCAAACTCGAGTACGCGGTGAATGGAACTGACGAGTACGGTCTGCCATTCGGCCCGAGGCCGGCTGTATTTGGGAGGAACGCCCGACCTGATACCCTCCCATCGCTCGAAAATTCTTTGGAGAATCTTCGACTCAATCGAATGCCGAACCAAACGGTCGAGGCGGGGCCAAGGTCCGACGCACCCGGCTCACCTCGTTCGAATGACGGAGCAGCGGGGCGATCGGATCCTGAACGTTCTTCGGGTGTCGGGCGTGAGGGGAGGCAAGCGTCTGGATCTGCAACGGCCGCCGAACGGCTGATGGATTCTGGTGACCACGATGATTCCGGCGACCGGAACGATTCCGATCAAAACGTCGGACTCGGGAGCAGCGGCTCTCAACCGGTTCGCAGTGAGGGCCAAACCGGTTATTGGATCTCGTCGAGCACCGACCCGGGTCGAGGTGGAGGTGCCGCGTTCGTTCCCTACCCCACCGACCCGGGCGACTCCATCAACTCAACACACCCATCGCCGGGAGAAAGACCGACTCGCGGCGCGGAAGCAGCCGACCCGTCTGTCGGCCGGGAACACCCGGGAGCGAAACCCGATACTGCTTCGGCTACCGCCAGTGGCATGCCGGTGGCCCAAGCTATAGGCAATTCGGTCGCACCGGGTGTCTTGCAGACAGCTGTGGTGGTGGATGATGACCACTCTGCCGGACCGGTCATTTTGGTCGAGTCCACCGCCGTGCCATCGACCACTGTGCCATCGACCACTGTGCCGTCGACCACTGTGCCGTCGACCACTGTGCCGCAGGACCCGGATGAATCAACGCAGGACCCAGAACCCACAGACTCGATAGATCTCCTCCTTGGAGGAGGGAGATTTGGAAGGGTCAGCGTTCGGCGAGGTATGGGGTCAACTCTTCGAGGCGCAGGGGCTCCTTCGAATCCTGGCTCATACAGCGTTCGTTCTGGTTTCCCCCAGGTCAATGTCGGTTCGTCAAAAACGGGTTGGCACCGGTCGGCTGCGTTGGAGGGAATTGGCCCCAACGTCGATGAACAATCGTCGGACCGGGCGGCCTGGATCCAACCCGGCGGCTCACGTGAGGTTCCGCGTGGATCTGTGACCGTTTCAAACCTGCAGCCGTCTCGACCGGCGGCTGCGCCGGAGGGGAGTCCACCACGCCGGGCCGAGTCAACCGGCCGATCGGTCGGGGTGGAAGCCGCCAGCGCTAGTCCGATCATTGCTTCGGTAGCCGCCGGTGGTGATCCGGTAGCGACACCTGTCTGGGGTTCGGTGACGGAGCGGATTTTGCAGAGAGGCGTGGTGACCGACGATTTTGCTACTGGGGTGGCCGAACCGGCCCCGCCTTTGGCGGCCGAACTCGTTCCTCCCAGCCCCACGACCAGCCACAGAGATACGGGTGCGACACCGCTTTCCGCGATGCCCGATGGGGAGCGCTCGTCGCAGCCCGACGGCTTGACGGCGACCGCTGACCGAAACCCGACCTCTGAACCCGCCGTCGGCCGGACGGCGGAAACCGTATCGGATCCAACCGGCGACCGAGACCGCCCACAGGGCGTCGATCAGGGTGGCTTCGTGGAGCGACGACCGGACGGCGGTGCGGTTGGGCGACCCGCCGCCTCAGATCCACGGCCAAATGAGCGACAGCCCGATCTCACACCGAGACAACGGACGAGTGACCGCAGTGACGGCGTCGCCGTGTCTGCTGACCGGCCCGACAGCGGCGCCGGAGCGGACGGCGGAACCGGCGTTGATGCGGTGGCGACGCCACGCAGGCTCAACGAAGCAAGCGACGGCCGTAGCCGCGATCACTTTCCACAGGGCGAGATCGCGCCGTTGAGCGACACGGCTGTGTCGGCAGCCGACGATAGTGCAGCGGCTGAGGGCCCGCGGAACAGCCCGAGGGGTCGAACTCGGGGCTCGGTGAGTATCGACACCGAGGTAACCGCTGGTTCGCCGGATCGTATGGTCCGCGTCGACGGTGTGGTTGGTCGACCGGCCCCTGGTCGATTTGATGTCGAGTCGGGTTCGCAGCCCCAGCGTCAGGTCAGTAGAACGGCGTTGTCCGGTGCGCGCCCCAAACTGGGGCGTCTGTTCGACCGGTTTCGGTCTCGAGGAGATTCCCGAAGGGGTTCGTCGGCCGGACCGGTGGGTGCGTCTGAGGTTGTGGGTTCCACTCCGAGGGCTGAAGATCTTTCGTCTACGACTGGCTTGTTGAGTGGCCTTTCCGATGTGGACTACAACCGCGCATCTCGTGAATTGTTGGAACGGGGCCTTGGCGGTGTTCCGATCACAGGAGAACATATTCGAGAAATGCGTAGGGTCTCCGAATTGGGTCGATCGTCGTACGGGGGAGGTGGCACGGTCTTCAACGTAGGGATGGACACGCCCTTTGCTCTGGAGATGACGAATCTCGCCAATCAGATCCATGCTCGGACGCATAACGCAGTAAACCTTCCGAGCGGAAGGTTGGTTCCGTATTCGTTGGAGCTCATTACGTTCGGGCCAGGAGGAGGTGCCGAAACTCCTCACACCGATCGGGCGATATATCCGCTGGTTATCGGAGTCACTCTGGATGACGACCCCGACAAGCAAATGCGGTATGTGAGTCGCGAAGACATGGAACAGGTGGTGGCCTTTCATCCGGAACATGTGCCTCCCGATCGCACGGTTGCCTACTCCGAGAGGGACTCGTTCGATGAGACTCGTCACGTCAGGCGTGCCGAGCCCAACCAGTTCGTGGTGTTTCATGCCCGGAACGTCAACGCTCCGGCGGACAAGCCAAGTTTGGTCCACTGGTCTCCTCCCGGTTCGCACGGCAGAGCAATCGGGTTGTTCCGGTTCCAGTTTGAGCGCATGCCGCCTGGACCGACAGCGTCGCGCCAGGTTGCGGTCGCGGCGATGCAGCGTTCCGGTGTGCCGGGCAGCTATCGGACCGCGATGGACGACTCGGAATCCGGGTCCGATAGTGATGTTGGAGGTGACGTTGAAAGCGACGTCGAAGGCGACGCCGACGCCCGCTCCGATCAGGACCCCTTGGTCGCGAGACTTGCTGCGACGAGCTCGCCGGGTTGGGACCGTGATTCTGGAGACATGGCCGATCTGGAAGCACGGATACACCGGTTGTTTCGCCAGCCTTCAGCAGCCGAATCGGCCGAGGGCGACGGAAGCCGGACGCAGCCGTCGGGCGTCGAGCCTGTTGCCAAACGGCAGCGAACAGGAGGTGACGTCGATCGATCTACGGCGTCTTCGTTCAGAAATTCGACTCCTCCCGACGGGAGCGATGTTGAGATGCGGACTGAGAGCGGCGCGAGCCCGGAGCCGACCAGCACCTTCGATGAGTATGGCTTGCCGGTTGGCCCGAGGCCTGCCGAAGGGCTCGCGGGTCGGGCCGGTGAGCAGGCCGGGCCCGGCCTCGTCGACACCACCCCACGTGGGATTCCTACCGGTACGTCGATGGCCGGCGTCGAGGCCACGCACCGACAGGCCGACGGCTCGACGTTGCGGCACCGGTCTGACGAAGCCCGGCCGTACCTCCAAGGGCACAGTTCATATCGGCCTGGCGGGCAAGACTCTCACGACTTCCATCACCTAACCTCCGACCCGAATACCGCCGACCCGGACGACGTGTTTCACTGGGATGGTCATGGCGATTCGGATTTGGTGTCGGTCTATGTCGACAGCAGAGTCCTTGAATTTGTCGAACAACTCAACGAGTTCTCTCGGGAGTTGGACTTGCCTGGTCTTGCTGTGGAGGTTCCAGAGATTGATAGCTACCTGGCGCTCGACCCTGAACAGTTTGCTCAATATCTTCTCTCAGATCAGACCAACTATCGGAAGGGTCAAACCGTTCGACTCATGTCGTGTGCTGCCGGAAAAGGTGGCTCCAACAGTTTTGCGGCAAGGCTGGCTCGCTATTTGGATGTTACGGTAATCGCAGGAACCAAAGACGTCGGATCGATGCAAACCGACGGGTCGTCATTCGTAGCCGATTTGTCGGAAGGATTCGAAAACGCGTACAAATCACTTGGCCAATGGGAGGCCTTTTACTCCGATGGGAGCACCGGTCCTGCCGAAGGACCTCGGCGGCGTCCGGACCCCGTGCCGTTCGGGTCCGCCCCTCTAAGTGGAGAGGGAAGTACCCCGCCCGGAATCAACTTGTCTCCGAACTTCGATGTTGGCGCGAGGAACATGCGGCACCTGACCGAAAATCACCCCAAAAGGGTGTTTCACATGAATCCTCATGGCAGCTTTGACTTAATCCAAAGAAGTAATGGCAAAGAATGGTTGAATGCGCAAGGAGCGTGGGAGTTACTTCAGCAAACACCAGGGTATGAAATTGGAATGCCCATACGAATTCTTTCCTGTTTCGCAGGGCATCGGGACGACGGTTTTGCCCAACAACTGGCCGACCTTGCTGGAGTGGAGGTAATCGCGGCAACCGGTGGCGTCTGGTCGTTCCCCGACGGAACGATTTTCGTGTTTGACGTCTCCTGGGTTCCAAAGATGGAGAATGGAGTGCCGGTGGTCATCGATGGTCATCCGGTCATGGTTGCGGAGCCCGACCTGAGCCGACCCGGCGGGTGGCGGAAGTTCTTCCCGAGAGTACCCGGCCGACCATACGTATCGCCGGTGCCGGTCGCAGGTCCGCTTTCGCCGGTGGAAGTCCTCGGTGCCGCTCAAGGGTCGATGGAGCCAGGCTCGGCCCCGTACCTCCAAGGAACGTCTCACATCGTTACGGATGAACAGCGGATCCACGGAGATGTCGGAGTCGGCAGCCAAGTCGCCGACTCGGCTGTTCACCGACCCGAAGACGTGTCGGACGGCGATCGTCGCGCCCCTGCCGGTTCGACTGTCGAACCGGGGCGAGCCGTTCTCGATTTAGCGGCGGACGGTACCCCCGATGGCGTGGAAGGGGCCATCGACGCCAATGCCCCAAAGCGTGTCAGGCCATCGGGCGATGTGGGTCGGAGCGCAACGAACGGGGGGAATGGCAAACGAGTCAGGCCATCGGATGATGGTATCAGTCGAGTTCGAGGCAGGTCCGAGTTGTCCATCGGGCGTGACTCGGTTGATGGTGGCGCTGCTTCGCCCGGGGCCGGAGCCGATGCGGGGTCGCCGGGTCGTGAGCGGACCACCATTGGGCGGGATGTCGATGTCCGGCAGCATGATCTTGTGCCTGAGGCAGGACGTCGGTTGCCTGCCATGGAAGATGCCGATCCGGGCGTCGAGCGAACCATGCGGTCGACCGACGAGGCGGGTGGCGTCGTGCCATACCCCCGGGGGGCAAGTTCGTTCGCCCCGGGAGATCCGGTGGGTGAGTACGCGTCTCGGTTGGAAGTGGATCCCGAACCCGAGGCGGAGGTCGCTGATCCAGAATTGCCCGTAATGCAAGGGGCGGCTTCCTATGCGCCGGGCGACGAACTTGCGAGCGCGACGCATCACCTGACCTCTGACCCGAACACGGCAGATCCTGGAAACGAGTTCCATTGGGCCAGCCATGCCGAAAGCAATGCCGTGCAGCTATTCGTCGATCAAACCGTGGTCAATTTCGTGGTGTGGCTGAACAGCCTTCCAGGTCGGCCACCACATCCCATACCTCAACTTGGGTCGCAGTTGTGGCTTGGGCCTATTGACTTTGCCATATACCTGCAAGAGGTGGCCGGACACCCGCCGGGTATGCCCATCAGGCTTTTGGCCTGCGACACAGCGAGTGGTGAATTCGCTCGCGAACTGTCTCGAATACTGGGCGTTCCCGTCGTCGCTCCGGACGGAAATTTCATTGGTCTCCCATTGGATGGATCAAGTTATGTCGGTAGTCATCCGGAGCAAAGAGGTCCCCTCAAGAGATGGGTGAAGTTTCATCCAAGCGGCCAGAGTGAGCGGGCGCGCGGCGTTCGTCGTCGACCCCAACCGGGCTTGAATTGGCCCGTTCCTTCCGACACTCGGTTTGTGGCGCAGGTCGGTATCAACCTTCCACCGAACGCTTCCCAAGGTGCTTGGAACTTGCGTTACTATACAACTCAGCATCCTGGGAACATCTTTCACGCCAATCCATACGGATCGTCCGACATGGTTCAGCGGATCGATGCTACGGGCTGGATGGACGCGGCTGAGGCTTGGCAGCACATCCAAGAATCGGATGGATATCAGCAGGGCATGCCCATTCTCCTGTTCTCGTCATTGACGGGATTGTTGGATGATGGGTTTGCCCAGCAACTGGCGTGGATTTCCGGGGTCGAAGTGATTGCTCCCACTTCGGCAGTGTGGTCGTATCCGTCCGGGAGGGTGGAAGTATGGGGCCTGACACGCGTGCCGCTAGTTGTCAACGGTGCCCATGTGTACATTAACGGCGTACTGCAGACGACCATCGTTCCCGACCGCAACGCTCCCGGCATTTTTGTTCGTCTTTATCCGCGGTCTCCAGACGGAACTACTCCGCCACCTACTGTCGCCGCGACGCCGACGATGCCGCATGGAGGGCAAGGTCCTCTGGGGCAACCCGTTCATCAAGGGGAGGTGATGGGCAGGCCCGGTTCCCCTGGGTTCAGTCTTGAGGTTATGGCTGAATTGACGAATCCGTTTCCGTCGACTTCGTCATCTTTCAGCGGTCGAACATTTGACAGTCAGGTGGTGCCACGGCAGGACATCAACTTGTCGCCGGAGGTGGATCAAGGCGCCATGAACATGCGCTGGTACACCACGAACCAGCCTGGCGGAGCCTTCTTCGCCAACCTGCACGGCATGCCCGGTGGATTGTTGCAGTCAGACGGTACGCGTGTGATGGAGGCAGCTGAGGTTTGGCATAGGATCGAGCATTCGCCTGGATACAAAAAGGGCATGCCCATCTTCTTGCTGTCGTGCAATACGGGAAAGAGCCTGAATGGGCTGGCGGCGCAACTGGCCCGCATCTCCGGCGTGCCTGTGACCGGTCCGAACACTCCGGTATGGTCATACCGAAACGGCAAGGTGGAACTGTTCGAGGCGAAGACGGTTTCGGTCGGCGAGCACCATGGTGCCGATGGTGGGCAGCGAACAGTTACGGTTCAAGACCGTAAGAAGAAGGGCGAATTTTGGACCTTCTACCCTCCGAGAGAAGATGGCACTACTCCCGCCCCCACCCTGGCTGAACTACCGGCTAACCCTTCGAGTTATTCACCCGGCGACTCCAAACAATTCGATGGAGGGGCAGATGCCCAAACGGCGTGGGTTCAGGGAGTACATTAAGCAGCCGTCGATAGAGGAGCAGGGGCGTGGTCGAACGAGTGAGGCTGGCCGATATCGAGCCTGGACGGATGCGGCTGCAGACATACCCCGACCGGCCATCGTCAGCCTGGTTGGATGCGCCCCACCGGCCCTATCGGCCCCGTCCTCTCGTCCCGGGAGTCGACGGGTTCACCCCTCACGCACCGGGCCTGTCATGGGCCACGATTGCAGATGCCCACCTGTTGATCGAACCGGGTCTCGACGGCGTTGTCTACGTCGACCCCGACCGAGCGATTTGGGAGAGCTTCCGCTTCGTCAGACCAGGAGCAGCCGACACCGGACTGTTGGCCAACAACACGCTGCAGCCATTGGATCAGGTGGCGGCCACCGGCCACCTCGCATCGGCTACCGTTGGCTTTGATCCGGGATGGATCAACTACTATCACTGGCTGCTCCAGGTGCTTCCCGCCCTGTTCCACGCGGCGAACGATCTCGGCGCCGCCGATCTCGTCCTACCGGACCATCGAGCGTACGACGAGCGATCGGTTCGACCGGCATTTGGCGCCGAGGTCCAGCGTGATTCACTCGGCGCCTGCCTCGGGCAAGCGCCGCCGCTCCGGGTACTCGAACCGGGTCTCTATCGAGTCGATGAACTGCGCCTGCTCGTGCCGGTCAACCGACGAGAGCACAACTTGTTGTTCGACGGGTGCCTTGGTCGACGGTACGTCGATCACATGCGGGCCTCCCTCGGACTCACCGAATCCACCGCTGAGGAGGACGCCCGGCGGTCCCTGTACGTGACCAGGCGAGGTGCGGCCAACGCCCACCGAACAACCGAAGACGAGGTAGCACGACTCGATGGTCTCGCCGCCGACACCGGATTCGAACCGTTGGAGCTTGAGCGGTTGACGTTCTCCGAGCAGGCTCGTGCGTTCTCCGAGGCCGGCGCAGTATTGTCGGCCCACGGATCTGGACTGGCCAACATCATGTTCGCCGAAGGGTTGGATCTGTTCGAATATGTCAATCCCGTTGGCGATGAACCGGTGGCTCGGACCCACTTCCAACTACTGGCCGCCCAGCTCGGCCATCGAGCCATGGTTATCGATCGATGGTCTCTCATGCGTGCGCCCGAACGGGTCCGCAGCGAGATCCAACGCCACGCAGATAGCGGCCGCCGTAGCCCATTGGTCGACTCGCCCATCGTCGTCGAGCGAACCGGCTGAACTGCTATCATCGGCGGCTCCCGCCGTACGTTCGCCGACCATTCCGCCGCAACCCCCTGATCACTGCTCGTCGATGCTTCTCGCGCCTCTGCCAAAATTGCGCGATACCCCCGGTGTCGCTTGGCTCCAGTCGAGTCGAGGTTGTGACGGCCCGAGGACCACCCATGACCGACGCCGCCCCATCGCCTCGCAAACTACTCGTCCATCACCACTTCTTTAAAAACGCCGGGTCGTCACTCGACCGGGCGTTGGAGAAGGCGTTCGGATCGATGTGGGCGACATACGAGAGCGGAGATCCCGCAGGACGGCTGACGTTCGAGGACGTTCGGGGGTTTCTCGACGAACGGCCAGACGTTGCCGCATTGTCGTCCCATCAGCTGCTGCCACAACGGTCGGCGGACGGGTATGAGCTGTTTCCCATCGTTATCGTTCGCGAACCTATTTCCCGTGTCCGTTCGGCCTACCTTTTCGAATGGCAGAAGCAGCTTGGGCTTGACGAGCCAAAAGGCACTCTGGCCGAGTACATCAATCTCAAACTCGAACCGAGGCGAGAAAGCGTCATCGGCGACTTCCAAATTTCCCGTTTGTCGGAGTACGAGCGGCGTGTCCGGAACCAACGGAATGCCGACCATGGGGAGGAGCGAGCGCTCCGTCTTGGTTTGGCGACCGAATTCCTCGACCGAGTCCCGGTGTTCGGACTTGTCGAGGACTTCGCCACCTTCATCCGTCTACTCAACCTCCACCTCGGCAGCTTCGACACCGCGATGCCGTTGCTCGATGTGTTCGAAGTAAACGTGCTGCAGGGCACTGGTATCGATCTCACGGAAACTCACGACCTGATCAGAACCGATATCGGCCAGGGGCTCTACGACGAACTGCTGGCTCGGAACAGCGGCGACATCGAGCTCTACGAAACGGCCCGGACCCGGTTCGATCGACTGGCAGCCGGGCTTTTCCCGGACCCGCCGCCAACGGCCGATCCGATCGCTCCCATCCTCATCGATGTCTCGGAACCGTCCGACGGCCCCGATCCGTTTCACGACGATCAGACGGCGGAACTAGGCGGTTTAGACGATGATGCGGGAGCCGACCTACGCGCTGCGGAAGATCTGACGGGGGAGGTGGCGAGGCTCGAACGGCGGGCGGCATGGCAGCAAGACTTTTTGCAGCGAATGAAATCCGAGCAGCAACAGGAACGGGAACAGCTCGACACCGTCCAAGCCAGATTCATTGCCGCCCACCGGCGGGCCATTGCCGCCGAATCGACCGAACCGGACACCCCAGAAGGGGTGCTTCCCCAGCGCAAAGTGTCACGCCTCGTGAAGGCGGCGAAAGGGGCGGTCGAATTTGCGGAACGGGCGGTCGGGTACGCCGAGCGTCAGCTGCTGGAATATCCGGTATCTCCCGAGCACCAGCATTTGCGGGCCAAGATCGCTGGCTCCGGGTTGTTCGACGTCGAGTTCTATAAGGAGAACTGCCGCGATGTGATCGACATCGGGTGGGACCCGATCGACCACTACCTGATCCACGGTGGACGCGAGGGGCGGCCGGCGTCGGAGCTGTTCGATACCGGCTGGTACCTCCACCGCTACCCCGACGTCGCCCAGGCCGGATGGCATCCATTGATCCACTACATCGATCACGGGGAACGTGAAGGCCGGAAGATCCGTGGGGTCGGTGACGCCGCCTATGGCCCCGAGCCGGGATACGAGGCGTTCGGGGTGCCGGGGCGGGACCAAATGGAGTCCATGGCCGCAGCGTTGTCGTTTCCCGATCTCGCAGACGGCGAAGTCGAGATCAGCATTGTCGTTCCTATCTACAACGCCATCGATTACACGCTGGCTTGTTTGCAGTCGCTCACCGAACTTACGACTCGGTATCGGTTCGAGGTCGTCGTCATGGACGACTGTTCCGATGACCCCGACGTCGAGGTCCTGACGAAGATCGCCGGGCTCCGCTATCACCGCAACGAAGAGAACCTTGGGTTCCTTGGCACATGCAACCGTGCCGCCGATGTTGTTCGGGGCGAGTACATGGTCTTGCTCAACAACGACACCCGGGTCGACTCGGCATGGCTGGATGCGCTCCGTCGGACGTTCGACAATCATGAAGGCGTCGGCATAGTCGGTTCGAAGTTGGTCTACCCCGATGGTCGCCTGCAGGAGGCTGGCGGAATCGTGTGGGAAGACGCTGGAGGGTGGAACTTCGGGCGGCTCGACGACCCAAACCACCCGAGGTACAACTTCGTTCGAGATGTCGACTACGCATCGGCTGCGGCGATTATGGTTCCGTCTCGGTTGTTCGAATCGCTCGGCCGGTTCGATGAACGGTACGTCCCCGCGTACTACGAAGATACCGACCTGTGTTTTGCGGCTCGCCGTGCCGGTTGGCGAGTCGTCTACCAACCGATGGCGGTCGTCGTTCACTACGAAGGGGTCTCGTCCGGAACCGACCTGACCTCTGGCGTCAAACAGCATCAGGCCACCAACCGGATGACCTTCGCCGAGAAGTGGGCCGATGTTCTGCAAACACATGGCGGCAACGGCATCGAGCCGGTCGTCGCCGCCGACCGACGACCGATCGGTCATGTGCTCGTCATCGATGCGGTCACTCCGATGCCGGACCGCGATTCTGGCTCGGTCGACATGTTCAACCTTGTCACCATTATCCGCGATCTCGGGTACCGGGTTCATTTTTTGCCGCTACATGCCATGCGTCGCGAACCGGGATATACCGAACGACTCGAACAGCTCGGCATCCAGTGCGTTTATGAGCCCTACTACAATTCCGTCTCCGAGTACCTCGCAGAGCAGGGTGACCGGTTCGACACCGTGCTACTCAGCAGAGTCGATCCAGCGGCGGCTTCCATAGATGAAGTCCACGAGTGGTGCCCGTCGGCAAAGATCTTGTTCTACACGGTCGATCTTCACCATCTCCGGGACCAAAGAGAGGCCGAGCTAACCGGCGACCGATTGGTGCTCGAACGGGCCGAGGAACGGGAACGGGTCGAACTGGAGCTGATGGACAGGGTTGACGCCACCATCGTCCTCAGCGAAACCGAGCGCCAACTCTTGGCCGCGAAAGGGAAACAAAACGTCGAGGTCGTTCCCCTCATCAGGAAGGTGTCAGCGGAGACCGGGCCGGTCTTCGAGGACCGATCGGGCGTGATATTCATCGGCGGGTTTGCCCATCCACCAAACGTCGACGGCGTCGAGTGGCTCATCGAAGAAATCTGGCCCCGGGTACGGGCCGCCGCCGCACGCCGAGATGAACCATTGCCTCCGCTTTCGATCGTCGGAAGTAACACCCCAGAACACATTTGGGAGTACGCCGGCGACGGGATCACCATCCACGGCTTCGTCGAGAATTTGCGCCCGCTGTTCGATCGGTCGCGTCTCAGTATCGCGCCGCTCCGTTACGGCGCCGGGTTGAAAGGCAAGGTGGCGACGAGTTTCGACTACGGCGTCCCGGTCGTCGGAACATCGATGGCGTTTGAGGGTATGCCGTCCGAAGGCCTTGAAGTGGTGGCGTTCGGGTGCGACGATCCGGCCGGCCTTGCCGAGCTTGTTCTCGACCTTCATAGCGATCGTGGCCTCTGGGTGAAGACGGCGCCAGCCGGTCGACGCTATGTCCAACGCCACTATTCGCTTGAAACGGTGGCCACGATAATCGGCCCGCTCATCGGTGCTCACCCCGATGCGGTTGACACCATTGTGCAACCGACAGCACCGAACGCTCCGACGGAGTTGGTCGACGACGCCATGGCGCTGTCCCGGTCGGTTGGGGACGCTCCGACGAGCGATGGCCGCCGATGACCAGTGTGGAAACCGCCCGGTCGACGTCGGCGTCGCAGACCATGGGGCGGTGCATCATCATTCTTGGAATGCATCGCAGCGGAACCAGCGCGTTGACCGGTTCACTCGAGGAGGCCGGGGTTGTGCTCGGCGAGGTAGGAATCGAAGCGCCGGATAACGCCAAAGGGAACCGGGAGCCGCCGAGTCTGACGGTGCTCCACGACGACTTGCTCAACGTCAACGGTGGGTCATGGAGGCACCCGGTGGCGCCACTGACCTGGGAACCGATTCACCGGCTGTGCCGAGACCTCTTTATCCGACAGTTCGAAGGTGTCGAGCTGTGGGGATTCAAAGACCCTCGGACGATGCTGGCCCTCGGCGGTTGGAGACCGGCCCTGCCCGAGGCCGAACTCGTCGGAATCTTTCGACACCCGTTCCTCGTCGCCGATTCGCTGCACCGGCGAGACGGAATTCGTCACGCCGATGGACTGGCACTGTGGACCTACTACAACCGCGTGTTGCTGTGGTGGGTTGATCGGGAACCCGATTTTCGACTCATCGAATTCGATCGAGACCAGGCGGTGTTCAGGAAGTCATTGGCCCGGATGGTCGCCGATCTTCGGCTGCCCGCGTCTTCGACCGGCTTTTTCGATCCGTCGCTTCGGTCGGAACGCCTGCCGGAACTCGACGGCACGGTCGGGGCCGGCGGTGCCCGGCGATTGTACGACCAGCTTCAAGAGCGGGTAGGCGGTCGATGATAGGGGTGCGGCCCCCGACGGTCATCCACCCATCATCGACGCACGACACCCAAGGCGGTGCGCCCGGCCGGACCGAATGGATGGCCGTGCTGGCGATCACCGCAGCATGTGCCGCCGTCGTTCTGGCCACCTCGGCGGACCTCTGGTTTTTCTCCGACGTATGGCCAACCCTGGCCGAACGTCCGCTTCGCTCGACCGAGGGCTGGCTCAGGCCCCATGGCGGCCACTGGCTCGTTCCGGCCACCGTCGCGTCCCGGGCACTTTTCGAGTTGTTCGGAATGAATTTCTATCCGTGGTTTTTCTTGCCCAGGATTGTGCTGACCGGCGGTTTGGCTATCGGATGGTGGCGGGTCTGTCGGTGGCGGGGCGTCGACCCGCTGCTGGCGGTGGGAGTCGTTGCCCTGTTCTCGTGGCTCGGGCTGAGCGGGTGGATCGTCACCGTGGTCTACATCGGACCGCTAGTCGTCAACGCTTGCGCGCTCGTTGCGGCCTATGTGCTCCATGAGGGAGACGCGTCGCCACAGCGGCAGGTCATCCTCGGCACCTCGCTCGTTGTGGCCGCCGCATCCTCGGCGTCCGGACCGGCCCTGTTGTTCGCCGTTGGGGTCGTAGCCGTAGCGACCGGAACGCTCCGCCGGTTCGTTGCCCCCATCGCGCTGTCTGGCGGTGTGTACGCCACGTGGTACCTGATGGTGGCCAGGCTCGACCCGAGCCCGCTGACGCCGAGCCCTCCGACGTTCACCGAGCTGCTGGCCTCGCCGGTCGGGGCGCTCGACCTGATGGGGGCTGGGTTGGCCGGCACCGTTGGCCTTGGCCCGGGGTGGGCGTTTCCGGCCGTCGCCGTCTTTCTCGTCGTTCTCGGGGTTGCGGCCCGTCGTGGTCGGCTCGGACGTTTCGAGGCGGTGTTGTTGATCACCGGGGTGACGATCGCTCTGCTTGGCGTCATCGTGCGCGGCGGGCAAGGCATCGAAGTGAACGCTCCGAATCGGCTCTACTTGATGAGCGCCTACCTGTTCTTCGGGCTTGTCCCCGCGGTGTTGCGAGCCGTGCCCGACCGGCGACGAGTCATTGCGTTGGCCGTTCTCGTGGTCTTGGCCGTTGGAAACCTGATGATCCTTCTCGACGAGATCGATCAGCGCGAGCGGGTACGTTCAGCCGATCGCCCGTTGATCGAAACGACGGCTGCGGTTATCGCCGGCGGGGAGGAGTACATCCCGTGGACCGGTCCATCCCCTCAGGCCCACCACAAGAACATTCAAGTTCTTGTCGACCACGGGTGGAATGGCCAGCTCCACGATGAACGCCTCGATGAGGTGCTGGCCGGAATGAAGCTCGAATTCTTTTCGTTTGATGCTCCTCAGGGCACCCCGCTGATAGCGGGGACCGGGACCGTCGACGGCGCCGGCTGCCTAGCCGTGGATGGGTCGAGACGCCTCGCGGTGCACGGCCGAGGAAACGTCGTGCTCCATGGCGTGGCCGATACGACGCTCATACTCGGATGGGAAGAGGATGGCCGGCGGGTTGAACGAGTCGAACAGCTCCCCGACGACGTCTCCGCCTTGGCATACGCCAACCCGGCGTCCGGCGATGCGGTGCTCACCATCGAAGGTGACACGCTGGTCTGTGGGGTTGCGCCGTCAGTCGACTGAGCAGTCGAGAATGGCGAGAGAGTACGGAACCCGAAGGAAGTCTTCTTCTCTCGTCACCGTGACCTTGAGCGCTTGTTCGCACAGCGCCACGTACTCGTGTTCGAGCCTGACGTATTCACCGCGGTCTCGGCTGATAAGGGCCCGAGATACTGGGTGCATGCCGGGATACATGTGCGGTTCAAGAGCTACGAATCGCCCGCCGGGCCGGAGCAATCGTTTGGCGGTCTCGACGATGGTTGTCGCTACGTCGTCTGGTACGTGATGGAGTACCCCGACGGTAACGATCCGGTCGACCGATGCCGGTTCGAGCGGGACCCGGTCAATACCGCCGAGATGGAACGTACCGCGATCGCCGAGCCGCTGTTCCGCCGCCTCTATATAGGGTGCGCTGACGTCGCAGCCCACGTATTCGATGTCGGTCGGGAGGTGGGGGATCAGATCGCCTGGCCCGCAGCCAACGTCGAGCAGGGTCATACCTGGGGTCGGCCGAACGTATCGCTCGACGAACAATCGACGCAGCTTGTTTTTCCCTACCGTTCGTTGGAACGCCTCGTAAAGCGACGCGTGGGCTAGGAGGCGCCTCGGGTCGAGGCGGTATGGGGTGGCGGCGGTTGCGGTCATAAGATCACCACTTCTCTCGCTTGATCGTTCGGTGTTTGGGTATCGGCCCGCCGACGGAAGACGAAGGTGCGCTGCAACGTGAAACTCACCACGGCGGCCGCTCCTGAAGCGGCCAGCTGGGCCGGGATGAGCGGAAGGACGTCGAACCGGACCAGGGCGTAGAGCGTCCCGGTCGACACGGCGACGTGGGCCGCATAGCTGAGGTGGAAACGAACGAGACCGCTCACCGTCGGGACCGAACGGCCAAACACCCATCGCGAGCTAGGGAAGAAGGCGATGGTGACCACCACCAGATGGGCGATCACGTGGCCTGCTAAGTATGGGAGGTCGAATCCGAGCACGAGTACGGCCAGGATGGCCGCGCCGGTAGCTGCGTTGCACCCTCCGAGCATGACGTAACGGATGAGCTGGCGACCGGTGGTGCTCAGCGATGGACTGCTCGCGGTGCGGCTCATGTGATCAGGACCCGTCGGCTGTGGCGATGAGTCCGACGGACGTTCCGAACCAGAGGGGCCGGCGGCGAAGCCAGTGGGTCTCGGCGGCGAGGATCGATCGCACCAGCCGGTCGACGGTCGGGTTCGGTGGGCTGAGGTCCGACGCGGTTTGCGCTTCGATTTCGTCGGCTGAGCGGTGGCCCTTCGAACGGTTCAAAAGCAGCCGGGATGCGGCAGCGGGAAGCACCAGTGGACTGAACAGGTACGTACCGGCGACCGAGACAAACCCTGCTGCTTCAACCTCCTCTTTTAGGCTGGCCAGCGTGTAGCGGCGAAAGTGACCGTTCCAGGTGTCGAAGTCGCTCCACAGCCACTGGTATGCGGGCACGGTAATAGCCAGCACTCCATCGGGGCGGAGCGCTCGCCTGGCTTCTGCCAGCAGCGGCAATGGGTCCTCAAGATGTTCGATGACGTCGAACGCTCCGATAGCGGGAAGCGACCCGTCGGGAAGTTTGAGCGATGCGAGGTCACCACAAAACGATGCGGGGACGCCTCGTCGTGCAGCGGTGACCGCCCCGGCGGCAACCGGTTCCACACAAGCCACCGCCCAACCCTGATCGGTGAGGTGTTCGGCGACAACCCCGGACCCCGACCCGACTTCGAGCATGGCATGAGAAGGTGCATGGCGGGCCAGCATCGACGCGATGACCGTGTTCCGATGGTCGAACCAGAAACTGTGGCCGTCGACATCGCGAAAGACGTCGATGCCGGCATCGGGAAAGCTATTCGGCACGTTGCGGTCGACGAACCAGGTGCCGGTCGTTTCGTCGAAGTGTCCCGGCGGAGCCCATCGGCCAAGACCGAGACGATTGAGGACTTCTTCGGCGGCGGGGTTGGTCATGCCACCATCCCAGCGGTGACGGCATCGATAGTTCTGACGAGCCCTTCTTCCAATGACACCGACGGTCGGCTGCGGCCGTGTCGGTACAGCGACCGAAACGAAAGGAGCGGTGGTTGACGGTCGGAATCTGCGGTGATGGTCGGGAGGTACGGGATCCGACGCTTCATCATCTTGCCGATGATGGCGAGTACTTGGGCGACGGTGTGGTTCCGTTCGGCGGCCAAGATCCGGATGTCGTGACCGGTCGCTGGCGAGCCGGTCACCGCATCGACGGTCATCCTCGCCGCATCTGTGACAAACAGGTAGTCGCGCGAGGTGTCGAGCGGTACGTAGAGCGAGAGCGGCTTACGTCGCAACGTGTTCACGATGAGGTGCGAGAGCAGGCCTTGCGGCTTGTTTGTCGCTTGGCCCGGGCCGTAGAGGTTCGAGATCCGGAGGCTTGTGGCGCCAATCCTCGGATTGGAGTTTGTGAGCTCGTCCATCACCTGTTCCTGCCTTCGTTTGGAGTGACCGTAGGTATGGGTTGGGGCGATCGGTGTTTGTTCGGTGGCCGGCCAGTGTCGTCCGCCGGCATAGAGCGCGCCGGCTGAGCTGGCTAACGCGATTCGGCCAGGGGCGATCTGAGCGGCTTGACCGGCCGCCTGTGCAAAGGCGTTGAGGTGAGCTACATCCGAATCGTGAGTGGCGTCCGATGCGCCGACCGTCCCGATCCCGGCACACCAGAACGCGGTCCATGGACGGTCGTTGTCCGCCGCAGCGGTGGCGACGGAGGCGAGTTCCTCGGTGAAACGATCGGTGAGTCCGTCACCGTTGGTCCATTCGAACCGGGGCGACGCCGCCGGGTTGCCCCGTCGCTGCAGCTCGGCGGCCACCGCCGAGCCGAGCAGGCCTCCGGCCCCAACGACGAGCGTCTCGGTCATCGGTCGGGCTCGGCGTCTGCGCTCGGTACAAGTTCGGATTCCAACCCGGGAGTGACTGCGGGGGTGGAGTCGTTCGTGGTGAGGACTATGCCGTCCTCGGTCGATTCTGTCTCGGGGGCCGCTCCGATCACCGCCTCAGCCTCGACGGCGAGCATGACCGGCGGCGCGCTTTCTCGGCGGGGTGGGCGACCCGAGACCATATAGAGCGGCCGTCCGACCGCCATCGTGGCGGTGAGGGAGAGGTACTCGGCGATGACGCCCAGCGCCATCATGATCACCCCAGAAAAGATGGCCACCGTAATCATTACCGATGCCCACCCTTCGGTTTCTACGCCGCCGAACAGTTTCATCCACACGACGACGACGGCGGTGAGTACTCCGGCCGTCGTGGCCGTCAACCCGAGCCCCGAGATCAGTCGTAACGGTTTCGTGCCCGATGACAAGATCAGGCGCCGGAAGTGGCCCATGAGCTTTCGCAGGTTATAGCCGGAGCCACCCCCACTGCCACGACGTTCCGACCGGTAGTCGACCGGTTGGCAGGCCACGGTCGATACCGCCCAGCCCAGGGCGACGTCCACGTAGACGTCGTGGCCACAGTAGGCCACCAGGTTCCTGGCGAACGGTCCATCGATGAGCCGATAGCTGGCGAAGCCGTTCCGGCCTGCATCGCCGGCTAGTAAACGGAATATCCACTTGGCGGCCCGGCTCGTCACGTTACGAATCGGGGGATGGGGCGGCGGGTTGGCTGGCGTGCCATACACCAGGTCGGCGCCGTCGGTCAGTGCTCGTTGGAGCAACGTCGGGATATCGGCTGGGTCGTGCAAGCCATCCTCGTCCATCGTTACGACCCAGTCGCTGCTGGTGGCCGCGATACCGGCAACGGTGGCCGGGTGTTGGCCGAAGTTTCGAGTCAACCAGACGACTCGGACCCAGTCGTTGGTCGCGTCGAGTTTTTGAAGGACATCGTCAGAACGGTCCGGTCCGTGGTCGTGGACGAAAATGACCTCGGTAAGGTCGATCCGCGAACGGCGAAGATCGTCCCGTACTTGGCTTAGCTCCTGACACAGAGTTTCGAGGCAATCGGCACCCTGATAGACGGGTATAACAACCGACAACGATGTTTGCCAATCGTCAATCGAAGATGTCTTCACGTCTGGAGTATAGTTTTGATGGCAGGGAACACATGGGCATATGTAGGGCAAATCTAGTCAAGGCGTGCCGCCACTATGAAGTATAAAGATCTACATTGACTTCGATGCTTGTCGAAGGACCTCCCCAGCGTGACCGGAGTGCGAAGTCGACGATCGGCTTGCTGCTAACGCCAATTCCAGGGTTGAGCTTCGCGGCCGTCGTTCTTGCTTCTTTGGTGATACAGATTGGTGGCCGGCGTGCCACGCCAGACTATGGCGACCTTTGGCGCTGGTCGATTTTGGTATCTGGGGATGGTCGGCTCGAACGGTCTGAGCTCTTTGCTGAGGTCGACCTGGTCGGCCACACCAGCGCGGTCTCGATCTTTTTCGCTCATATGGCGGCAACCCGGTATAGCTATTGGTTTCTTTGGGCCATCGGTGCAGTTGCCATCGTCGGTACGGTGTCGCTTCTCGGTGGCTGGGTTGGGATGACGGTTGCCGGTAGCGGCACAACATCGACTGCGGCGCGGGTTCTCTTGGCCAATCTCGTCGGCCTGTCGGTCGTCCGGTTCGACGTGCCCGGCTCGCTGATCAACTCGCTTCTTCTCTTCGAACAGCTGTATTACCTGGTGACGATCATGGCGCTGCTTGCCACCTCAGCGTTGATCGTAGAGTTCGCACCGGGGGAGTCACCCCCAAGACCGTCGATCTCTGCCGACCGTTCAACGCTCTTCGGTGTCGCTCGAACCACCTGGCTTCAAGTCTTGATCGTGGGGGCCCTCGTGGTTGGAGATGCGGCGGCCAGCGTGCTGGTCGTGGTGTTGTTGGCTGCCGGGGTGGCCGCCGCGGTGATCTGGCGAACCCCATGGTCGCCGGGATTCCGACGGGTCGGGCTCCTCGCCCTTTGTTCTGTGGCGGTCCGCCGTCTGATCTTGCTCTTCGTCGGGGCCGAGCCTTCAGCCGCCGAGGCCATTCCCGGAACGTCGGTACGGACACTCGCTGCCGAAATTCTCCAGTTGCTCGGGTCGTCGGTGGCATCGGTTCGGCCGCTGGTATCCGACGGGCCTGTCGACGGAATATATACGGCTATTGGCCTCGCGCTGTTGGTCTTGTGGATCCGGGCGGTTCAGTTTGTGGTTCGGCGCCGGGGTGAATGGGTTCCGCCGAGCCCGTTGGGGGCATTCTTGGTGTTGGCCTTCGGATACGTAACGGCGGCCGCCGTGTTCATCGCCGTTTCTCGCGAGGTCACGGGGGCATACGACATCAGCCGATTCGCCCGTTCGACGGCACTGGCTGGAGCGGTGACCGTGCTGAGTGTCTGGACGTTGGTCGACCGACGACGCCCGAACCTCACCCCTGCCCGCCTGGGCGTCGGGATAACCATCGTGGTAGCCGTGGCAATTTTGGGTCTTCGTCTCGCCAGTTTCGGGTCGTTACTCGACGGGGCGGGAAGCCAGTCGGTGGTTGAGGCCAAGCGTCTTGAAACGATTTGTGCCGACACCTCGCCTATCGATGCCTGGCGGGCCCGATGGGCCGGATTCAACGAGGACCACGTGGCGGTAATCGAGTCTTCGAACCATCTATACCCGGCTCTCGTTTGCGACACCTAGGCCGGATGGCAGCCCACTTCTCCACTACGATGCAGTTCGTGCCCCCGAAACCCTCGATCGTAGAGACCCCGAGTCCGGTCACCAAAAAGAGCCGGGTGCAAGCCATCGTTGTCGAACATCTCACCAAAGAGTTCAAGCTTGGTGCCGAACCGGCCCACACGCTAAAAGAGCGACTTCTAGCTAGCCGTTCTGGTCCGAAATCTGGTTTTCGCGCTCTCGATGGGATCGAATTTGATGTCGCGATCGGCGAGTCGTTCGGCATTCTCGGCCACAACGGCTCGGGAAAAAGCACGCTATTGAAGATCATGGCCGGCACGTATCAGGCCAGTACCGGCTCGGTAAAGGTGCGGGGACGGCTGGCCGCACTCCTGGAGTTGGGGGCTGGATTCCACCCGGAGTTGACGGGCCGGGAGAACATCTACCTAAACGGCTCGATCCTCGGATTTTCTCGGTCGAGGATCGACGACCTTTTCGACGAAATCGTGGACTTTGCGGAGATCCGAGAGTTCATCGATGTCCAAGTCAAGCTGTATTCGTCCGGCATGACGGCCAGGCTCGGATTTGCGGTAGCTACTCACCTAGACCCAGACATCCTGTTGGTCGACGAGGTGCTCGCCGTCGGCGATGAGGCGTTCCAGACGAAATGCATGGAACGAGTCCGCCGTTTTCGCCGCATGGGTCGCACGTTTGTGCTCGTCAGTCACAACGCGGAGAATATCCGAGAGCTCTGTGATCGGGCGCTCGTTCTTCATAGAGGCCGTATGCTCCACGTCGGCGACGTGGACACCGCCATCGAGGTATACCGCGAGGCGCTCCATGGTCCCGCCGAGTCGTCGTCTCCTCGGAGCGAACCACGGGAGCAACACGAAACCCAACCGGCGGTGTCACTGCTGGGCGCACATATTGAAGCCGACTCGCCAACGGCCACCGTCGGGCCTCCGGTCTTCGCTCCTGGGGCTTCCATCGAGGTTGCCGTCGCCTTCCGTGTGAATCAGAGTTGCGATTTCCGTATTCGTCTCGTGATGCGGACCGAAGACAACGCCATTTTGATGAATGCATCGACCAACGAGGTGCTCGGCGGGCCAATTACCGCTGACGGTGAAGGCGACGCTCGTTTCACGTTACGAAATGTGCCGCTGCTCGATGGTAAATATTGGTTGACCGTCGCGGTGGAGAGCGTCGATGGAAACGTAACCCACGATCGAATCCATCGGCTCGGCGAGTTCGTGATCAAAGGCCCGGGTGCCGGATACGGACGAGTTCAGATCGATGTCGGCTGTGAGATCCAGACCGGTCGGACGTCGACGGTTCACGAATCGGCGACCGCCGCCGATTCGGCCTCAGCTGGGAGGCCACGGATCCTGTCCCGATAGCGGACGTATTCAGCCGTCATCGTGGCCAGAAGGACGGCGGTGGTAGCTAACGCCACCGACTTGGCTGCGGCCTCTGACCAGCCGAGGACAATGGCGGCGATCACGGACAAGCCGATCACACGCTCGTATAAGACCTCGCCCCGGTACGCCCGGTATGTGGCGAGAGCGGTGGCCGAGAGGAACAGACCGATGGCCCCGATCAACAGCCATCCAACCACCGGTTCCATCGGATCGTCAGGATGTGAAAAGGCCTCCTCTAGGGCCACGGCGTAGAGGACGATCCCGACGATCATCGGGAAATGAAGGAATGAGTAAATGTCGCGGGCGACGTGGCCGATCTCGTGTTCGTCCGCACTCCGAAGGGCGGTTTCCCAAACCAGGGCCAAACGATCGAAATATGCCCACCACAATGCGCAGACTCCAGCCAATCCCACGCCGAGTAGAACGGCCAACGAACCGCTCGGCTCTTGATCGACGACGCGAGTGCCGACGACGATGATCGATTCGCCGAGTGCGATGATCACGATCAGGCCATGTCGTTCGGCGAAATGGCCGGCGTCGATGGCCCAGTCGGCCCGTCCGGCCAGTGCAGCGGAGGCGAGTTCGCAACAGAAACCGGCGAGCCACCACCACTGCTGTTGTCCGCCGCCCAGAACCGCGCCGATAATTACTGCGATGGGCCCGGCCGCCGACGCCGGGAGAAAAAGCACCAACGCCCGTTTCATCGCCGCGTCGTGTCGAGTGCCGACCGTCAAAAGGACGCCGGACAACACCCGCACCGCGGCGTATCCACCGGCCAGCCAAACCCCGTGGTCCTCGAAGGCGAATGGAACGGAGTGGGCCATGATGAAGATAGGCGCCATCGCGGTCAGGATCACGGCTCGGTGGACCCGGGGGTCCAGATCTATCAGGTTGGCGGTCCAGGTCCAGGCGCCCCAACCCCACCACAACAGGGCCAGTACGACCGCACCCCGGAAGACCCCGGTGGCGGTGAGATCATGGGCGATCAGCGAGACCACCTGGGTGATGGCAAAAACGAACACCAAGTCGAAGAAAAGCTCGAGTGGGATCGCCGCTTTCTCGTCTTGTTCGTCGGTCTGGCTATCCGAGGACTGACCATCACTGCTGACTGTTGCGTTCATCGTTCTTCCCTCACCCGGCGACCCGTTGGACGCGGCCACCGGAATTCGCTGCTCGTCTGAACTTCTCGGCTTCTTTCCGTTCTGCCCGGTCGTAGGAGATCAGCCCGGGGTGGAGATCGAAGCCGTACTCGTAGTGATAGCCGTCAATCGGGCTGGATTGCCACCATCCTGACGCACCGGCGTCCACGGCAACCTCGAGAATCGCTTGCTGGTAGTCGGGCCGGCGCGACCCGTCTTCGGCTACGTCGGCCAGGTCGCCAGCGGCGATGACCGGTCGATCGTCGACCTCGTCGACCACCCGGTGGAGCGCTTCGGCCGATGCGTCTGGCCACGCCACAAGACCGGTGGGGCCGGGTTCCATGTTCGCCGGGTGGTGGTGCCAGCGGCCGGCTCCGTCGATCTGAACCGCGGGACGGAGCTGCACGATGACTCGATCGAACGCTCCCCGTAGCCCATCGATCCGGCGAGGCGGGTGGTCACCGACGATCAACTGACCCTCGGTGATCGCCGCCAGCCACGGGTGCCATAACAGCCGTTCGAATCCGGCGGCCAAAGGTCCGGCCTTGACATCGTCCGGTGCGGCAGTGACCGGTCGAGCGGTTTGGTAGGTGGCCACCGGAGCTGATCCGGCCAACAACCGCCATGCCTCGTACTCGGCCCGGATTGCGTCGGCGACCGCGTCGGCGGCAGCGGCCGGGTCGCGGCGGCCCGGTGGGGCGGTGCCGAACAGGTACTGTCGGAGGGCGTTGTGCAGCGGTTCCCTTTGCGGAACCCAACCGGCGACCTGATCTCCGAAGGTTTCGCCGATCCAGTCGACGTGACGGGGCCAGGTCAACCCGCGGGATCGGTCGTCGCCGAAACCCCCCTCGTCGTCGGCGAACCAGCCGGGCAGCGTTCCGTCAACCAGGCAAGCCCACGGTTCCAAACCCAGGTTCCGGGCCGTCTCAAAGACCTGGCGGCGAAACTCGATGGCGTCCCCGTCGTATTGACGTGGTCGAGGTTCGAGGGTCGCCCACTCCAGGGTGAGGAGCACGGACGTGGCGCCCAGCCCGGCCAGCTGTTCCAGGTCGTCGGCCCACGAGTCGGTGAACCCGGCGCCATCGACCATGTCGCGGGTGGGGTTCGGAGCCCGACCGGTATCCACCCAGCGCCGCCAGCTCGCGGCTCGGGCCGGACCTTCGAGTTCGGTAGCGGTGAGGACGACCCCACAGTCGAATGGATTCTCGGTGTCGACTGCGTTGGCCATTCGGCTACGTTACCTACGCTGGACCACCGGTTGATGGGGAATAGCGAATCAGGGGACGCTGGCATCCGGTTGTGTCGGGTGAACCGCGCAGCGGCGTGCCGGGTTTGTCTGTGATGTTTGCCGGTGGTGGCTTCTGGGTACAGGTCGAGACGTTAGCGCCGCTCTGGTTGGGTGTCATGGCTCGCCATAGCGTTCTGTCCCTGAGAGAAATGAGAGATACTTGAAACCTCCAAAGCAACGAAATTCGATAATTCAGACCCTGGGTCTCTGTGTTGCAGTGGTGGTGGGGATCGCTGCGTCGATTGCATTTGCCACCATGCCGTCATCTGCTTCAGATGCGGACTCGGACCGCGACAACCTTCGGTGTTTCATAAAGGTTGAAGATAACGATCTTACCTGGATCCCTGTTGGGGACCCTTCTGAATTTGATGGTGATTCCGTCTCTTGTTTGGATGTACCGAACAATGTGCCCTTCGAGGTTCCTCCCGGTTCTGAAGATGACGGTGATGTGTCCAGATGATTTCTCTTTCTATGAGAGTCTGGAAGGCAAAGGTTTGCGAGTAATGCAATATGATGGCCTGAAGGCAACCGACTGAAGTACAGAATGTGTCACCGTGAATGGCGACGGCTCATGGAAGCCGCGATGGGTTGGAGGTTGCGGCGGCAAGAGTCGGTGGAGCTCGGGTAACTGAGGCGTTTTTATGATGTAGTCCTCCAGCGGCCTGCGCTTGATACACGATGTTTGAGTTACACGTCGTTGGGGGATTTGCTTCGTACGTGTTTTGTGCTCGGGTGATGTGGGGTGTACGGCGTAGTGGAAATGGTTGTCGTCCGCTGGTGGACGGGCTCGTTGGTGGCTTCTGTTTGCCTCTTTGCTTTTTTGGTGACCTTGGGGTGACCGTTCGACACGCGGCGGATGATTGTCGTCTGCGTCGAGGGCGGCCCAGATCGCCTCCGGAGACCGACCTGGCCTCAGGTCGGCGATGACGCGATTTCGTAGCGGGTCTTCGGGACCGAGGTGGCCAGGCCGGACTCGTCGACGCTCGCGGTCACAGCGCCTTTGGACAGTCACTGGGCTGTTACTTCTGCCGGCCGCCGTTGCGTTCCACCTCCGTGGCGTTCGTCGTGGGGTGCCGATCAAGTTCGCTTCCGCTCTCGGCCCACCAGGTCTCCCGATCGCGACGTAACAGGACATAGATGTCATCGTTTGAATGCGGACAGCGGATCTGGCATGCTGGACGCTCCAACTGTCGGTGCGGGTACAAGCACCGGTCATCATGACCGGCATCATGCACCGACTGTTGGAGTTGGCCGTCCACTGATTCGCCAAGGCGGTAGCGAAGCTCTGGTTTGACGTGCCTGGAACGACTAGCAGTCAGAGGTCCTATGTGAGTCGCAGGTTCCAACCTCGTAGAACCGGTCAGAGCCCTGCGTCGCGAACAGCCCGCAAGGATCACCTGGAACATCAACCGGCCGTATATTAGCCAAGACAGCGTTGCCGATTACGATGTACTGTACGTCGTTGCCCTCGACCGCTTCGCAAAGAATGTTCTGGTCCTGGATGCCTTCGTATGTCAAGGCAGGTGAAGTGGATCCCGATAAGAACATCGCAGAACACATCACCCCGACCGCAATAGTCCCCGAATCAAACTCGGAGTTTTGTTCACAAAAAGGCCTCTCTGTCGTCGGCGTCCCGGCGAAGTGGTGTCGTCGGCGCACAGTGCCTATACCCGCTGTGCTCGGCTACTAAACGAAGGCTTGCGCCGTGGATGTAGGGGATCGACATTGGACTGATGTTGGTTCAACCGACCCCTCGCCGTCTGGGGGAGTGTTGTGGCTGAGTAGACGTTTCGGGGTTGCTCGACTGTTCGGAAGTGCAGAGTGGGCCGCTGTCGGCTTCTGGCGATACGGCTGGGGTCGAGCCGTCCGACTAGCCTTGGGTGATGGTCGGCCAACGATTCCGGTACTCGAAATGGGACGGTACCCAGACGGGATTCGAGCTGGACGCGCTCGATGTGTTGGCCGAGCTGACCGATGACCTGATGTACCACGGCGACCCGATGGCCGCGCTCCGTCGCCTCATGCAGGAGGGATTCGAGGACCGCAACGGTGAGCGAATTCAGGGCTTGCGAGAGATATTGGAGCAACTTCGCCAGGAACGCCAAGAACGACTCGAAAATCACGACCTTGGCGGCGTCTATGACGAGATTAACGATGAGTTGTCCGATCTGATCGGTCAGGAACGCCTATCGCTCGATGATCGACAGGCGTTGGCCGATATCGAGCTGGCGGAGGCCGAGCGGGATGGCCGCATCGAATCCGATGGTGAGCCGGCCGAGCCGGATGCCATTCAACGCGCCGCCGAGTTGGCCAAGGAGACGACAGCGAACAAGCAGATACAGCTCGACATGCTGCCCGACGATTTGGCCGGCAAGGTGCGCGGGCTGCAACAGTACGAGTTCGAGTCGAACGAGGCCCAACAACGGTTCGATGATCTGCTCGACAAACTCCGTCAAGAGTTGATGCGCCAGCAGTTCGATCAGATGTCGGGCGCCATGGCCGACATGTCGCAAGACGAGCTGTCTCGGTTGAAAGACATGATGGCTGAGCTGAATCGGATGCTTGAGCAGCGAGCAGCCGGTGAGGAACCCGACTTCGACGGGTTTATGGAACGATACGGCGACTTCTTCCCCGATGATCCGAAGACCCTCGATGAGTTGTTGGAGAGCATGGCCCGGCAGATGGCCGCCATGCAGGCCATGCTCAACTCGATGACCCCGGAGCAACGGGCCCAGCTCATGGAGCTGTCGGACCAGCTCATGGAAGACATGGACCTCAATTTCGAGATGTCCAGACTTGGACAGAACCTCCAGGAGCTGTTCCCCGATGCGGGTTGGGAACGCAGTTACGACTTCTCGGGCTTTGATCCCCTCGGCTTCGCAGACGGTTCGCAGATGATGAAGGACCTCGGTCAGATCGATCAGCTCGACCGCTTCCTTCGGCAGGCAACCGCACCTCAAGGGCTGGCCGAAGTCGACCTCGATCAGGTGGAGCGACTCCTCGGGAACGATGCGGCGGCCAGCCTGCAACGGGTCTCGGAGTTGGCCAAGATGCTGGAGGAGCAAGGGCTGATCCAAGGCAAGGAAGGTCGCCTGGAGCTGACGCCCCGAGGGCTGCGTCGCCTCGGCCAGCAGGCCTTGGGTGATCTGTTTTCCTCGTTGTCGCCCGACCGGCTCGGCACGCACGACGTTGAGTCGGTCGGGGTCGGACATGAGCGGAACTACGACACCAAACCGTACGAGTTCGGTGATCCGTTCAACCTCTCGATCGAGCGCACCATCGGCAACGCGATCCGTCGTACCGGAGGTGGAACCCCGGTCCGCCTCACGCCCGATGACTTTGAGATTGAGCGGACCGAGCGTCAAGTTCGCTCCAGTACGGTGCTGATGCTCGACCTTTCGCTGTCGATGCCGATGCGAGACAACTTCCTGCCGGCGAAGAAAGTGGCGATGGCCCTCCACGCCTTGATCTCGACCCAGTTCCCTCGGGACTATCTCGGCATCGTCAGCTTCAGCGAGGTGGCTAAGGAGCTGAAAGCGGCCGACCTTCCCGAGGTGTCATGGGACTTCGTGTACGGCACGAATATGCAGCATGCTTTTGTGCTGTCGCGGCAGATGTTGGCCCGTCAGACCGGGACAAAGCAGATCATCATGATCACCGATGGCGAACCGACCGCTCACCTGCTGTCCGATGGCACTCCGTTTTTCAGTTACCCACCGGCGCGAGAGACCGTGGAGCAGACCCTGGCCGAGGTCATGCGATGCACCAGGGCAGGAATCACCATTAACACGTTCATGCTCGACCCCGATTCGGGACTTCGAGGATTCATCGAACGGATTTCAGCCATGAACCGGGGGAGAGCGTTCTTCACGACACCGCAGACCCTGGGCGATTATGTGCTGGTCGACTTCATTGAGCACAAGAGAAAACTGCTGTTTGGCCGGGGCAGGGGCGGGTAACCCGGTACGACGCCACACCGTCCGTTATCCTTCGATGTGATGAACGCCATCGCGAACGAGAGTTATGTCAGCCTGACCACCTTCAAGGCCGACGGGACAGCCCGGCCGGTGCCGGTGTGGATTGTTGATCTTGGGGACGGCACCGTCGGATTTACGACGTCGTCTTCCAGCTATAAGGTAAAGCGGCTCAACAACGATCCTCGGGTCGAACTCGAGCCATGTGATCGCCGGGGCACCGTCGCTCCGGGGGCGACCAAGGTGACCGGCACCGCAGTGGCCAGTACCGCCGACTTTGATCGGGTAAAGAGTGTCGTGAAGGGCAAGTACGGCTTCCAGTACGCCCTAGTGACCACTATTGGCAAGGTGGCGAAGTTGCTCGGTCGTGGCTCGGGCACCGACACCGCAGTCGTCATCACGCTCGACGGCTGAGGTTAGGGGTCCGCGGCCATCGGTAGGCGGGAATGCCCGGCGCCGCTTCGGTTCACCGCGGATGGTTGCACTGGCTTCTCTCTCGTCTGCCGGACCGGCCTGCCAGCTTTGTCGGATGCTCGCGCTGTATTGGGCTAGCGCTGTATTGGGCTCGTGCTGTCTTGTTGGTGTCGGGTTCTGGTCCGATGGCCCGGTTGTTCCGCCAAATCCTCTCATTTGTGTCCGATGTCACATTTGAGTATTTCCGCTTGCGGGTGCAGGCGGTTCCTTGCGTGGGTCGGTGGGCACTGGGGTCCTGGCCGTTGGCCTTCGGGGTGTGTGTCGGCCGCTACAGCGCCCACCGTAGGCGTTCGGTCAATGTCTGGCGGCGAGCCTCTCACCATTGATGATGAAGCGACATCCATACCACGATCGCTGCCTAGGTTGGCGGATCCGTCTATCGGTTTCGCATCAGCTCAGCTCGGCGTACCCGCAGGAGTGAACGCGGAGAGTGTTCATTTGGTGGAGTGGGGGGCAAGGTGCGTGCTTGGATCTCGATTGCCCCACAGGGCCGAAATTACGGGTCGTTGCTCACCCACCAACCTGCGAATAGCCGCTTAAACAGCGGCTTCTGCCGGCATTTTTGCTTGTATTCTCGGGTTGGAACATGCAAGATCACAGTGCTGTAATTACAGCCGAGCAACATTCACAGGTTGCTGTAAGCGGAAGTCGGGAGCCACTGTGAGTATCAACGCTGTCACAACACCCCAACATGGAGACTTGGCCACCAGTGGCCGAGCGACGGGCCTTCGGTCCGAGGCTGTCGTCTCCCTGGCATCTACCGGGCCTCGGAGCAACCCGATCGACACGAGCTGGCAGGAGTACGCCAACTGTCTCGGTGTCGATCCCGATCTGTTCTTTCCGGAGCGGGGAGCATCGACCCGAGAGGCCAAGGAGGTGTGTCGGGGCTGCATGGTCAGAAACGACTGCCTGGAGTTCGCCCTAGCCAACGGTGAAAAGTTTGGCATTTGGGGTGGAATGAGCGAGCGAGAGCGGCGCCGAATCCGCCGCCAGCGGGCCATCGAGCGAGAAGAGGCGGCCGCCGCCACGAGCGACACCGCCTAAGCCGATAGCGGTCTCCTGCCGGCGCGGCGGAACGAACGGCAGTCGCTCAATGGGGGTCTGGCTCATCGCCGACGTCGCGGCGCTGGTACAATCGCCCTATGGCAGGTCTCAAGCCGATCGAAATCCTTATCATCGTTGCGGTCATCCTGGTGCTGTTCGGCAGCACGCAGATCCCCAAGCTGGCCCGCAGCCTCGGTCAGGCTCAGAAAGAGTTCAAGAGCGGGCTCGACGAGGGCATGGGACCCGATGATCCCACCGACACGTAATTGATTTCATCAGAGATGGGAACTCAGCGTTAGGACTCGGCGTTGAGAATGCAGGTCGGCATCACTAGGTCGTCAACCGAATCGAAGCGAAGGCTCCGGTTCAACCGACAACTTGGAGGGGTCGACCGGGCATCTGTTCCCACGTGGGAGGAGATCGCTCGTACCCACGACCGATTTCTGTACAGCTTGGCGTACCGGCTGTGTGGAAATCACCACGACACCCAGGACTTAGTTCAGGAGGTTCTGCTGCGTGTGCGAAGAGGACTCAACACCTATCAACCCGGGAACCTCGAGGGTTGGCTCAGTCGAATTACCACCAACGCCTTCCTCGACAGGGTTCGGTCCCAGAAACGACGACCCACCGTGGCCCTTCCCGACGATCCCGATCGGGTCATCGCCGGTTCGCCAGACGCCGATGCCGAGATGGCGGCCCGCGATCTTCCACAACATCTCCAGGATCTGCTGATGGACCTGCCGCCCGACTATCGGGCCGTGGTTGTCCTCAAGGACGTACTCGGCTTCTCCTACGAGGAGATTGCCAGTGCGATCGATGTGCCCATTGGGACCGTACGCAGCCGTATCCATCGCGGTCGGTCCCGACTTCGAGTGGCGCTAACACAGTGATGTCCAACAGAGGGATGTCCAACAGAGGGATGTCCAACGGAGGGATGTCCAACGGAGCGATGCCCAACGGGCCGATGTCTCGCGGAGTGGTCCAGTGACCGCTCACTTCGACGAAGAGTCGTGGGAGGCGGAGATTGGCGCCATGCTTGGAGGACTTCCGACGGTCGGGCCACCGGATGGTTTTATTGAATCGGCACTCGATCGTCGACCACTCCATGCCGGAAGAACGATGGCCGGTATGGCGGTGCTCGCCGTCGCCGCGGTCATTACCGTCATCGGAACGGGTGCTGTCGGACGCACTGTGGTCACCGTTGAGCCCGATGAAGTTGCCGACCGCCACGTTTCTGTCGAAGCCTCTGTGTTCGGTACCGGAAGCAGCCAAGAATATAACGTGGTCGATGACGGCAATGGGGTAGCGGCATCCGCATACCTTCCACCTGGTTTTCAAGCGGTCAGCACCGTAGAGGCCTATGGCCTGGTCGTGAGCGTGTTCGAACGTCGCGATCGCAAGGTGTCGGTATCTTTCCAGCCCGGTGCGGTGGACTGGGGGGCTTTGGAGGCCGAGGGGATGGCCAACGTCGATGGTCGCCAAACGTGGTTCGACCCGGAATCACAAATCACGGTGTTGCAGTCTGCCGATGGAATCGTGACCATCGTCGGACTCGATCTTGACGAGGTTGCCAATGCACCGGTCTCGTCGGAGGTAGACGCTGCTCGATCCTGGTGGCAACGGGCCACCGATACCGCCGGAGCTGTCGCTGAGCAGCTCGGATATCCCGAGGTCGGTGGTACCGCGGCAGCTTCGTAGGGAACCAGTTCTCGTCCGATTCAGCCCTGAACTGGTGATTGACCGGTGGTTTCCAGCCTCGCAACTTGCTGAGGTGGCGACCGGTCGATGAATCGTTAGGCGGTGACCGCGGCCGGGGCGTGCGCCGCCGCACGGCGAGCCTTCAGAATCCTTCGCCGCTGACGCTCCGAGGTGCCGCCCCAGACGCCATGGTCGATCCTGTTGGCCAGGGCGTACTCAAGGCACACGTCCTTGCAAGGGCAGGTAGCGCAGATTTTTTTCGCAACTTCGACGCCAACCCCGTCGCTCGGGAAGAAAACGCCGGGAGGTTGGTCGTTGCAGTTGCCTTCGGCCATCCAATTGCTTTCCATACCCGTAAAGACGTCGGAGTAGGCCGTTTGGTTCCCATCTGGGTCCGATGATCTAGAAAAATCTTGGTCAGCCCCTAAAAATTGGGGCTGCGAAGCCGATGTTTTTTCCACGTCGCGTCTCCTCCCTAGCGCTTCAGAACGAAGATTCGGCCGTTCCCTAGACGCAACTCGACCGAAGTACCCCCACAGTAGGCCGTCCGGCCCACGGAATCACTTGGCTTTCGTCAAGAGTTGGTGAAGGTTTTGTGAGGGCGGGGACGCAGATGGGAAATGGTTAGAATCACTCGCCATGACTGACATCGAGCCAGAGGAAGAGCTTCCACCGGTCGCCCACGTAACTCTCGTCTACAACGGACCGGTCGCTCCCCACTGGGAGATGAAGGTCCGGTACGGCGACCAGAAGATGCTCGACGAATTCTGGACTCGCGTGTACGCACGGCTGCTGCTACTTCCGAAACACGATCCGCAGTTCCGTCGTAACCGTGAGCGCGTGAATCGTGACGCGGAGCGCGAACTCATTATCTGTGATTGGGATCTCGGCGAAGATGACGCAGAGACCACCTCAACGCCTCCGGCGCCGCAGGCCGAGGTCGTCGTCGAAGGTGAAGAGGTTCACCAAGATGAAGAGGCTCACCAAGATACTGAAGCCCAGATCGAGGAACCGACCACAGACGACGCTGACGAGGTTGGCGCTGAGGTCAGCTCTGAACCAGCCGACGAGGTTGGAGCAGAAGATGGTGTCGTGGATACCGACGAGGCTGGCGCTGACGTCGGCCCTGAACCAGCCGACGAGGTTGGAGTAGATGAAGGTGTCGTGGATACCGACGAGGCCAGCGCTGAAGAAGGTGCCGAGTCGATCGAGATTCCTGCCAGCCAGGGCTGACGGACCTCCAACTTCTCTTTATGAACACACAATGGGTCAGTGATGGGCCAGAGACGACGCCCGGAGACATTGAAGAGCCGGGCCTCGACGGTCCGTTCGTAATCGGGGTCGACCTTGGCGGCACCAAAATATTGGCCCGCGCTATCGATCCGGCCACCGGAGCGGCCTCCGGCCGAATCAAGCGCATGACTCCGGCTGGTCCATCGGTCGTGCTCGATTCCTTGGTTGAGGCCATTCAAGACCTGCCCGGATGGGAGCAGGCCGAAGGAGTCGGTCTCGGCGTTCCAGGATTCGTCACCAAAGACGGCGTCGTGACATCGTGCCCGAACATCAAGGGATGGGACGAGCCGGTAGCGGTGTCAGCCGAGCTCGGGTCACGGCTTGGTATGAACGTCGTCGTCGCCAACGACGTCGACTGCGGGGCCGTTGCTGAACAACGCTTCGGCGCAGGCCGAGGTGTCGACGATCTTCTGGCGGTATTCGTTGGAACCGGTGTTGGCGGTGGCCTCGTACTCGATGGCCAACTGGTGATCGGCGATCGTGGCTTGGTCGGAGAGATCGGACATGTCACCGTCGAACCCGGCGGTCGCCCGTGCGGCTGCGGGGGTCGTGGACATCTGGAGGCATACGCCGGTCGAGCCGGGATAAATCGCGAGGTTCGCCGCCGACACGAAAAATCGCCGCAGCTCTTGGTCGACTTAGCCGGGGAAGGATCGATCAAGTCGCGTCATATCGCTCGCGGTATCGCTGACGAAGACGACACAACTATCGAGATGATGGCCGAAGCCGCAGCAGCTCTAGCCCTCGTCATCGGCAACGCGGCAACGCTTCTCGACCTCCCGAGGGTGATACTTGGCGGAGGGGTGGTCGACAAACTCGGTCAGCCCTTCATCGATCAGATCGCTCAGTCCGACCGGTTCGGCGGATTTGGGGCAGACCTGGTCGACCTGGTGCCTGCCGACCGGCTCGATGATGCGGGTGCGGTCGGCGCGGCGATGATCGCCGTCGATCGACTCTGAGGACCGTGCCCGGTCGGCACCTTGACGGTCGGGAACGTTTCGCGTTGCAACCCTGTCGGCATCGTCGATCCAGGTTCTTCCAAGCTTCATAAAGTCGACTCGCGGCCGACCCGCAACGGTGTGAGGATCGCGGGTAGTTTCGATACTGTACGGCAACAAGGAGCTGCGATGACCGAACCGGACGAGGACCTGCAACCGAGGTATCTCAACCGGGAGCTCTCTTGGCTCGACTTCAACGAGCGGGTGTTGGCGCAGACAGAAGACGAACGGCTCCCCTTATTGGAGCGCCTCAAGTTCTGTGCGATCTACGCCTCGAATCTCGACGAGTTCTTCATGGTCCGTGTGGCCGGGCTGAAGGACCAAGTTGCGGCTGGGGTAACCAAAGCTCCGCCCGACGGCCTCAGTCCGCTGGCCCAGCTGGCCGAAATCCGCCAACGAGTCGACGAACAGGCCACTCGTCTCGAACGGATCAAACTCGACGTCATACTTCCGGCGTTGGCCGAACAAGGTGTCGAGTTGCTTCGATGGCCCGAACTCGACGATTCTGACCGGAAACGGACAACCGGCGAATTCGAGGAACGGATGTTTCCGGTCCTGACCCCGCTCGCCGTCGATCCCGGTCACCCGTTCCCCTATATCTCAAGTCTCTCATTGAACGTTGCGGTATTGGTCGTAGATCCAGAAACCGGTCAGCATCGGTTCGCAAGGATCAAGGTTCCACCGTCGATGCCGCGATTTTTGGCCTTGCCGGACAACCGCTTTGTCGCCGCCGAAGATGTGATGGTGGCCCACCTCGATCAATTGTTCCCGGGGATGGAGGTGGCCGGTGGCTGGCCATTCCGGGTGACCAGAAATGCCGACCTGACCCTCGACGAAGACGCCGACGATCTTCTGGAAGCGGTCGAAGTTGAACTGCGCCGGCGCCGCTTTGGCCGGGCCATTCGGCTCGAGGTAATCGACTCGATGCCCGATGATGTTCGCGACTTACTCCTGAGGGAGCTCGATCTCGACGGCGAGGATGTATTCCGGTACCGCGGCTGGCTCGACGCCTCAGCTCACTGGCAGTTTCAAAGCTTGGACAGGAACGACCTTAAGGTGCCCGCTACCCCAGGGGTGACCCCGCTACGACTCCGCGACATCGAAGACGGGGACGACTTATTCCGACGGATACGGCAGGCCGACATCCTCCTGCAACACCCCTACGACTCGTTTAACGCCTCGGTTACCGAGTTTGTTCGGCGAGCATCGGAGGATCCTGACGTACTGGCGATCAAGATAACCCTGTACCGAACCTCAGGGGACAGCCCGGTAATCGAGGCCCTCATCCGGGCTGCCGAGCGGGGCAAACAGGTTGCCGCTCTCGTCGAACTGAAGGCCAGGTTCGATGAGCAGGCCAACATCACGTGGGCCAAGCGTCTGGAAGAGGCGGGAGTTCACGTCGTATATGGATTCGTCGGTCTGAAAATCCATACCAAGATCACGTTGGTCGTGCGGGATGAATCCGAAGGTATTCGCCGTTACTGCCACATCGGAACGGGAAACTACAACCCTAAGACGGCCAGGATCTACGAAGACGTTGGGGTGCTCACTGCAGACCCGGTGGTCGGAGATGATCTCTCTCAGCTGTTCAACTACCTCACCGGGTACGGCCGGGCCGTACCGTACGAACGGCTCCTCGTCGCTCCGGCCACGCTTCGCCGAGCGCTACAAGAGTTCATCCAAGCGGAGATCGATGCACCTCGAGGAACCGGTCGAATAATTTGCAAGATGAATAGCTTGGTAGACAGTGACCTGATTCAAGAGTTCTATCGAGCAAGCCAGGCGGGGGTAGAAATCGACCTGATAATCCGCGGTATCTGTTGCCTGGTGCCCGGAGTGTCGGGACTGTCCGACAACATCCGGGTGCGTAGTCTCGTCGGACGAAACCTTGAACATTCGCGTATCTTTTATTTCGCCAACGGCGGTCGAATCCAAGGTCGAGACGGGAGTGACCCGGGCGATTTCAACCAGCTAGAGACCGATACAGCCCGCTACTTCATCGGGTCAGCCGACCTCATGCCTCGAAACCTGAATCGGCGGGTCGAGGCGTTGCTGCGGGTTGACGACAAGAACGGGCAGGAGCGACTGTGCGAAATCCTCGACACCTGCCTCGCCGACACCGCATTGGCATGGGAACTCCAGTCCGACGGTTCCTACAAACGACTCAGCGGCGATATGAACGCCCACGATGAGCTCGAACGCCTGGCCGCCGCACGATCCGAGCTACCGTCTGGGGAGTGACATCGAACGCGACACCATCGGGTGACCTGGTATTTGCCGCTGGCTGCCTCGTGTACCGGCACGACGACGACGGTATAGCCATCCTGGTAGTCCACCGGCCCCGCTACGACGACTGGAGTTTTCCCAAGGGTAAGCGGGAACCCGGTGAAGATGATCTGAGTTGCGCGATCCGAGAGGTCGAAGAAGAGACCGGATGCGTCGGACAGATTGGGCCAGAGCTTGCCCGCGAGCAGTACATGTTCAAAGGCCGCAACAAGCAGGTGCGATGGTGGTTGTTGCGATACACCGACGGCCGGTTCGAAGAAAACGAGGAGGTCGACGAGGTCCGTTGGCTTCCGGTCGAGGAGGCCCGAGCGTTGCTGAGCCATGAACACTCCCGCCACCTGCTCGACTCACTCGACGGGTTTCTCGGACCAAACGGCAGCTGAGAGATGCCGGCCGGAGTGTCGTCGCTTTGGGCTACGCCTTCCCGGCCCGAGTCGCATTTCAGCGAAGAAGAGCTCGCAGACTCCGACCGCTATCATCGACCGCTGCGGCGAGCCGGTTTGCTCGGACTCAGCACCAAGGTGCTTCTCTTGTGTGTCGCGGCGGTGGTCGGCGGGTTTGCTGCCAACCGGTGGGGATGGCGCAGCTGGCCGTTGGCCACCAGAGCTATCGTCGGCTCGTCGCTTACCGTGGGAGCGATGCGGTTACCGGCGATCGTCGTCGATGCCTGGTTCGAGTTTCGTCACCGTCCGGCCGTCGACCCAGATGGCGGCGGACCGATACCTCCACTCTGGTTTGCCGGGGTTGCCGCGGTGCTCACCGGTGGTTCGATCCTCTTGGTGGCAACCTGTGCGTTGATCGCGTACCCGTTGGCGGCCCGGGTAGAACGGTGGCCGTTGGTCGTCAGCGCCTTGATGACCGGCGCTATGGTCGCCTTTGCCGTCGGTGAAGGTTCGATTCGCCGCTTGACCGGGAGAGAGACCACGATTCCCGATGATGGAGCGGAATCCGATTCCGTCGTCGCCGATGTGATGGCACTGGTCGACCAGGTGGGGCTGTCCGGCGTTGATCTTCGTCGTCGACCGGCGGTTGGAGTAGCCGACCAACCGGGCTGGCGACCCGGCGTCATCGAGGGGGTAAATGCGTACGCGACCGGGTTCGGGCCCAACCGTCGAGTCGTGGTGTCCGACGCGCTCCTCGACGAGCATCCAGACACGGTGCGATTCGTTGTGGCCCATGAGTTGACGCACCTGGTTCGCCGCCATCTCGTGGTCCAGGCAGTACTTGGGATGACCCTGGCGGTATCCACGCTACTCATGCTCGGCGTGGCCGCTGAGCGGCGGTGGCCTTGGTCGTTGATCGACGCCGATGCCCTCGACCCCCTTGGGCTCCCGGTGGTCGCACTGCTCGTCCTGGCCGCCGCTGCCGTGTCGGGGCCGGTCAATGGCTGGGTAGGCCGAACCCACGAGCGGGTAGCTGATCGGGGGGCCATCTCCGCGGTCGGAGCCCTGCCAGACGATCTGGCTCGTCGCCTTCACATCACGGTCGCCGCCGACCTCGACCCGCCGTGGTGGGTGCGGTTGTACACCAGCCACCCGTCACCATCGGAACGGCTCGAATTTCTCTCTCGTCACCGGTAACTACGACTTCTCGATGTAGTCGGTTGATCATTGACCAGTCGTTTACCTGTCGTTCACCTCGGCAGAGGATTGACGTCATTTGCCGTCTCTACCTTGACTCTCGGACACGTAAGAACGTGTGTGAACTCGTACTAGGAGAGGTTCCGTTGAAGTATCTGAGACTTGCGAAGCTGCTCGGCGTCGCACTGGCGTGTGCCCTGTTGGCCACCGCTTGTACTACCGACTCATCGCAGGAAGCTACCGGCGTCGACGATGACGTCGCCGCGACCGAAGAAACTCCGGCCGATGAAGAGACCCCAGCCGATGAAGAGACTGGGCAAGAGGACGGCGAGGCCACCGGTGGCGCCGCCGATTGCGCTGAGGGCAGCATCAACATTTCCGGTTCTTCGACGGTGGAACCCGTCAGCCGACGGGCCGCCGAACTGTACGAAGACATCTGTAGTGATGTGACCATCACCGTCGACGGGCCAGGTACCGGTGACGGGTTCGCCCTCTTCTGCGCCGGCGACACCGACATTTCCGACGCATCACGCCAGATCAAGGACACCGAGATCGAAGATTGCGAAGCGGCCGGTGTCGAATTCACCGAGATCAAGGTGGCGTTCGATGGCATCGCGGTCATGACAAACCCGGCAAACGAAGCCATCGACTGCCTGAGCTTCCCCGACCTGTACGCCATGCTCGGCGGCCAGAGCGAAGGATTCGAGAGCTGGGCCGACGCTCAGGAGCTGGCGTCATCGCTCGGCTCCACCCTGGAGTTCCCCGATGCACCTCTCGACATCAGCGCTCCCGGCACCGAGTCGGGTACCTATGACAGCTTCGTCGAAATCGTTCTCGAAGGCATCGGCGAAGAGCAAGAAGGCGAGGACGGCCAGTTCATCCGGCAGGACTTCGCCGGGAACGCTGACGACAACGTGATTATCGAGGGCGTCGCCGGCTCCGACACCAGCCTCGGCTGGGTCGGCTTCGCATTCGCCGCCGAGAACGTAGACCGGGTCAAGGCCCTCCCCGTATCGGAAGAACCGGGTGGCGACTGTGTCGAGCCTACCGTCGAGACAATCGCCGACGGTAGCTACCCGGTCAGCAGAGGCCTGTACATCTATGTGAACAATGCCAAAGTTGCCGAGAATCCGGCGCTGGCCGGCTACGTCGATTTCTATCTCGGCGATGGCTACACCGAGTCGGTCACCAAGGCGTTCGGCGAGAGCGGCTACGTCGAGTTGCCGGCCGATCAATTGGCGGAGCAGATCTCAGCCTGGGAGACGGCGCGAGGAGCTTGAGGCCAACCGGTTACACACCGAAGTAACCGATGAATCACCGTGGTAACACTTGACACACGGTAGGAACACGTGAAGGAGTAGGTCCAGGGTGGACGATCGAACATGACAACATCGCTTTCTACCGACCATCCCGGCGGCCCCGAGGCGCTTCTGGCCGGGAACCCTCGTCGGAGGGCACGGGAAAAGGCCGTCCATACGATCGTCACTCTGGCCGCCTTCACATCGGTTCTTATCACCGTCGGGATCGTTGGATCCCTGGTGTTCCGGGCCGGCGAGTTCCTCGTCGGCCTGGCCAACCCAAGCGATGCCGATATTGCCGAGGCGAGAGGGCCGATCGGCTTCTCAAACCTCTGGTCCGATCAGTGGGCCCCCCGCTTTTTCGATTTCGACATTAAGACGCTCCTGGTCGGCAGTCTGATCGTCACCGTTATCGCCATGGCGGTCGCAACCCCGTTGGGGCTTGGTGCCGCCGTGTATCTGTCGGAATACGCCGACAGCCGGGTCCGAAAGATCCTGAAGCCGATTCTTGAAGTTCTGGCCGGGATCCCGTCGGTCGTGCTCGGCTTTTTCGCTCTCCGTTGGATCTCGCCGAACCTCGTTCAAAGGTTCTTTGATTCCGAAGGCCAAAGTCTTCTCGCTGCCGGTCTCGGCGTCGGTTTACTTACGATCCCCTTGGTGGCCTCGATTTCCGAAGACGCCATGCGATCGGTACCCGGCTCACTTCGAGAGGCGTCGGCTGGGCTCGGGGCCAGAAAGAAGACCACAACGCTCTCCGTCGTCATGCCGGCCGCAGTGTCCGGTCTCGTGGCCGCCCTGATCGTCGCCACCTCCCGGGCCATCGGTGAGACGATGGTGGTGTTCCTCGCCGCTGGCGCCTCCGGAAACTCCGCCCTGTTTACCGTAAGCCCACTGGAGCGAGGGTCGACCATGACCGCCGCCATGGCCAGCCAGGCATCGGGAACCGATGGAACGATCACCGAGCTTGGTTTTGGTTCATTGTTCTTCGTGGGCTTCGTGCTGTTCGTGATAACGCTGGTGTTGAATCTGTTGGCCGATCGATTCGTTCGCCGTGTGCGACACGGATACTAGAGAGGGAGTAGGGGCGTGGCCATAGTCCAACCGATCCTCGACGACAAGACCGGAAAACGGGTCGAAGCCCAGATCGCGTCAGGTGGGGTCAGCCTCTCGAACCTGATATTCAAGTGGGCGTTACTCGGGTGCCTGCTCTTTTCGCTGCTGGTGCTTGGGGTGCTCATCTACGACGTGTTCACCGACAGCTGGTCTGTGCTATCGAGCAGGCTCGGCACGTTCCTGGCGAACCCAACCCGGACCGCAGCGGATGAGTCCGGCATATTCCAAGGTCTTCGGGGTACGTTCTGGATCGGTGTGTTCGTCATAGTGTTCACCTTCCCGGTGGGGATCGCTGCCGCTATCTACCTCGAGGAGTACGCCCGGGACAACGCCTTCACCAGGCTGATCAACGTCAACATCAGGAACTTGGCCGGCGTCCCATCGGTCGTCTACGGCATCTTAGGATTGACCGTGTTCGTCACCCTGCTCAAGGGGGTATATGGCGACGTTGCACTGTCGAGGGGGAACACGACGACCGCCGGTGGGTTAACGCTGGCCATCCTGGCGTTGCCGGTAGTGATAATCACTGCCTCCGAAGCGATCCGGGCTGTACCGGACAGCCTTCGAGAGGCGGCGTACGGTGTCGGTGCCACCAAATGGGAAGTCATCAAGTCTCATGTCTTGCCATACGCCGCGCCGGGCATCCTCACCGGCACCCTTCTGTCCCTCGCTCGCGCTCTCGGTGAAGCAGCGCCGCTGATCTTGGTCGGCGCAGTGCAGGGAAAGCTCGGTCCACGAACCGGGTTTTTTGGTCTGGACCAACTTGGCGAAAAGTTCACCGCCATGCCCATTGTGATTACCGACTTTGCCAAACAGCCGGGCGATAGCTGGCAGCCGGTGACCGCTGCCGCCATCGTCGTCCTGTTGTTGGTGGTGTTGGGATTTAACGCGGTAGCGGTCATCCTGCGAAATAGATTCGAGGCCAAGCGTGAAGGTTAGGAACACCATGACGACTGAATCCGAGTCGGCGGAGGTTGTTGGCGAACTCGTCGATGACGTCGAACGAATGCCAAAGATTCCACCCCCTGGCGAACAGGAGCCGTCCGCTCCCACCGTGATGGACATGAACGACGTCTCGGTGTACTACGGCTCGTTTCGGGCCGTCCGCGACGTCAACATGCCAATAAACCTGCACGAGATTACTGCCATGATCGGGCCATCAGGGTGCGGTAAGTCAACGGTTCTCCGCTGTCTGAACCGCATGAACGATCTGATCGACGGGGCCAGAGTCGAAGGGATGGTGAGGTACCTCGGCATCGATCTATACGGAAGCAAGGTCGATCCAGTCGAGGTCCGTCGACGGATTGGCATGGTTTTTCAGAAGCCGAACCCGTTTCCAAAGTCGATCGCCGACAACGTGACGTACGGCCCACGAATCGCCGGTATCCGCAAGAGTGAGTGGCCGGAGATCATCGAGCGTTCGCTACGGTCTGCCGCCATTTGGGATGAGGTTAAGGACCGGCTAAATGATTCAGCGCTCGGCCTCTCCGGTGGGCAACAGCAACGGCTCTGTATCGCCCGGGCCATAGCCACCAAACCAGATGTGCTCTTGATGGATGAGCCGTGCTCCGCCCTCGACCCGATCGCTACCGGACGGATCGAGGATCTCATGCAGGAGCTGAAGGCCGAATATTCGATCGTCATCGTGACCCACAACATGCAGCAGGCCGCCAGGGTGAGCGACCACTGCGCGTTTTTTACCACCGAAGTTGATTCGGTAAGCGATCGGCGTACCGGTCAGCTCATCGAATTCGCTCCGACGGATCAGATCTTCTCTAATCCAGCAGATGAACGTACCGAGAACTACGTAACCGGCCGGTTCGGATAAGTCCGACCGGAATCTGGAACACTGGTAGTGCCGTAAGCTGCGGGAGCTAGGACAGGTGATTTGACAATGTCGACATCCGACTCTGACGTACCGATCCCGGAACCGCCAGGTGAAGGGCAGCGGGTGGCGTACCACCGCGACCTTGAGGATTTGAACGCCGGCGTGCTCCGTCTCGGCGCTCTGGCCTGCGAGGCGATCCCTCGCGGCACCGAGGTGCTACTCGGTGGCAACTTGGCCGAGGCACAAGCAATAATCGACGATGACGATGAGGTCGACCAACTCAGTTTGGAACTCGAAGAGCGGTGCTTTTCGATAATCGCCCTCCAGGCGCCGATGGCTGGTGACTTGCGCCGAATTATCACCATCACCAAAGTTGTTGGCGAGATCGAACGCTCGGCCGACCTGATGATCAATGTCTGTAAGGCGAGCCGCCGCATGTATGGGGCTCAGCTCACCCCAAAGATTCGAGGCATCCTGTCCTCGATGAGCGGCGAGGCGAACAAGCTGCTCAAACTGTCGCTCGATGCCTTCGCCGATCAGAACGCGTCGCTGGCGTCGGCCTTGGCCGATATCGACGATGCCCTCGACCAGCTCAACACCGACATAGTCGAGGAGATCTTTAGCGCTCATGCCGAAAATCAAATCGACCTTGGGGCCGCGGTTCAGCTGGCGCTCATCGCCCGGTACTACGAACGGATCGGCGATCACGCAGTCAATATCGGTGAGCGGGTGACGTACATGGTGACCGGTTGGTTGCCAGAGCACAACGGGATGCTTCGGGCCCAGAGCAGACGGAAGGCGATCGAGGATGGCGGCGCGGGAACGGATACGCCGGGCCCGTAGACGATGGTCATTTGGGTTGGTTTGTGGGCGGCCTTGGTTGCCGGGGTGGTCGGATACCTGATCGGTCGCCGCCACGCCGAGCGCTATTCGTGGTCGACGGCCCTTAGCCTGGCGCATCGGTCAGAGGACGGCACGACAAGGTCCGGCTCGTCGGCTGACATCGAACGGGCATTGGCCGACCTCCGCCTCGGGGTAGTCGTCGTCGGACCGGCCGGCAAAGAGGTGTACCGGAACCAGAAGGCCGAACAGTACGCCACCGGTCGTCACGCCGATGCGCTGGTCTCGGCGGCAGCAGATCGGGTGATCGAGGGTGCGCTGGTCGGCTTGTCGCTCGAGGAGAGCGTCGAGGTCTACGGCCCACCGGCCAAATCGTTCCTCGTTCAGGCGTCGCCGACCTATGAGCGTGGCGTGATAAACGGGGCGGTTGGCGTGATCGATGATGTTACGGAGGCCCGGTACCTGGATCGAGTCCG
>CALIFY010000041.1 GCA_938021675.1 uncultured Acidimicrobiales bacterium | reverse complement strand
CTCAGCTGCTTGGCGGCTGAGGCCGGTGCTGCGCTCGGGCCGGTCGGCGAGTGTCGGTTCGGCGAGTTTCAATGGGTCGTTCGTCGATTCACAACACCCGGGCGCACTCGCCGTCAGGCAGGCCGAGGCCGTGGTAGGCAGATTTGCTGGCACCGGCCGTCATCCTCTCTCTGTCGGCTTCGGTGGATTGCTGGCGATGATCGCGCTGGTTTTGGCCTGTGGCTTGCTCATGGTTCGGGTTGCCCAGGGAGGCCCAGCTGCCGACGACCGACAGGAACGGCCGGCGGTCGCCTCCGGTGTCGAATCCGAGCGGGGTCCGGATGATTTGGTGGTTGTGGCTCGACCCGGTGACTCTTTGTGGTCGGTTGCCGGTCGTGTCGCTCCCGATCATGACCGGCGAGCGGCGGTAAGTGTGCTGGCTGACGTCAATGGCGGTGAATCGCTTCAGAATGGTCAGCAAATCGTCGTACCCGGACAGCTTCTAGATTGATGTTGGCCGCTAGTTTTACCGGTGTGCGCTGTCCGGTCTGCGAACGAGATGATACCCGGGTTGTTGATTCGCGTGCTGCCGATGAGGGTGTAGCGATTCGTCGGCGACGCGAGTGTGGGGCGTGTCGAAGTCGCTTCACGACGTTCGAGAGAACCGAAGAGGTCCCGGTGGCGGTGATCAAACGGTCGGGGGATCGGGAGCCGTTCGATGGCGACAAGCTGGTTCGGGGTGTGATCTCAGCTTCGAAGGGTCGCCCTGTCGAACCGGCAGACGTCGATCAGCTCGTCGCCGATGTCGAGGAGGGGGCTCGTGCCGGTGGGGGCACAGTCAGTTCCGAGTGGGTCGGGCTCACCGTGCTGGATCGACTTCGTCAGCTCGATCAGGTGGCGTGCTTGCGGTTTGCCAGCGTGTATAAGCAGTTCGACGACATCGGGGACTTCGAGCGCGAGGCTCGGCTCATCAAGCTCGACCGGGAGTAAGCGTCGGCCGTCTCGTAGAGCGCTTGTCGGCCGCTAGGAGCGGACCCAGCGGCAGAAGAGAAAATTGTCGTCGCTCCACACTCGGGCGAGGTGCATTCCGTGTGGAGGGCCGCTCGGCACCGGTCCAACCGCAGCTCGTCGTGAGTTGGCTCCGAGGAGGTGGGGGGAAATCGATAAGTTCCATTCGTCAACCAAATCGTCGGCGATGAGCTGGCCGTTAAGGGATGGTCCGCCTTCGGATAACACCCGTCGAGCGCCTGTCGCCCCGAGTGAGCGCAGCGCGAGAGGTAGATCTACTTGTTCGTCGCCGGCTTCGATGACGTCTGACACGGCGGCGAGTTCTCGTCGTCGGTCCGGTGGTGCCGATTTGCTCGTCAAGATAATCGGTCGGTTGTCCGGATCGTTGAATAGGGGAAGGTCTCGGTCGAGATGTAACGAGGAGGTGACGATTGCCAGTCGGGGGCGGGCGGCCTGGCCTCTGGCAACGCGGGCTGATCGAATGTCTTCGGTCCCCTGTGGTGATTTGTATTCCTCATCTCGGACGGTGGTGCTTCCAGCCAGGATGATGTCGGCCACCGATCGCAACGCGGCGAACATGGATTTGTCTGCCGGGCCGCCGAGGCCGCCGGAAAGGCCATCGACGGCCGTGCCCCCGTCAACCGACGCGATCATGTTGGTGTAGACCCAGGGCCGGTTGGCTCGTGGAGGTCTCTTCTCGTTGGCGATGGCCGTGGCGGGGTCGACGTTGATGCTGTCGTCCTGAGGGAAGAGCTTGTACATGGTTGGGCTTTCAGGTGGTTCAGTCGAGCTGGGGTAGATTCGAAACCGCGGGGCGTGGTGCGAGTCGCGCCTTTGGTGAGCTTCAACAGATTATCCAGTGCTTTCCACTCCTTTCCCCGCGAAATCCACAACCCATCCTCTTTCGTTCCACAGAGCAACCGGCATAGTCTTCGTTGCTGGGCCCGGCGTGGGGTAACAACGCGGGGCAACGTGAGTCGTGATGGAGGTCGGGCGTAGGGCATCAGTATGGAGGAACTCGTGGCGGTCGAGTTCTTGGGATCGAAGCTTCGTTCGTTCGGCGGACCGGTTAGCTGTCAACTGTTCGTTTCGTTCCTCGACCTGTAAGTCTGGCCCGGCCTTCGTCATGAGTACTCGTTCTGTCACATCGACATCCGCAGCCCCCGTCACCTGACCTCGACCGAGCCTGGCGGGGTTCCCCTGCGTAGGTGAACAGACCTGCCAGCACCTGTTTTTCGAATGACTGGATTGACACGATCGTAATTACAGTGATGTAATAGCTATCCATATCTTGTGCGTCGCTCTGGATGAGCTGGCGGCAGGCACAAGATCTTGTATCCGTTCCTCACACCGGAGTTGCCGTTGTGAGTGGGGGGTTTGGAAGGCCAGACGGCCGACGAATCCCCCGACGACCGGTGCGGGATCTGTCGTGCAGGCTCACATCGTCCGGCGTGAAACACGTCGAGCGACGGCTCGGGGTGCAGCAGGAGATGGAAAAACCGCAACACCAATCGGCTGTCGAAACGACGGCAGGCACTACTCAACAATCAATAGACGAACGGCTCCTCCGAGCCCATTAGCACCACCACCACCCGGGCGTCCGGCCGGGTGTCGGAGCCCCAGGCAAGGTTCTCTTCCGAGAGCATCTTGGTAGGGAATCGACTGTGGCGAGGTTGACGCACGGAGGACCGACCTTGCCCGGATCGCTCGGGCGATACCCTCTCATCCGCCAATGGACCTGGTTACAACAGGGTCTAGCACTGACCAGTTTGCATCGAGTTCGGAAGCAGTGAACTCACCGGCAAGACCGTTTGCCGGGTTGACACAGCCCGAACGATTCGACAAGTACAGCGCAAAGACAGAAAGAGCATCCAGATATGGCCCTCGCCTTCGAGCAAACACGGATCGGCCTCCGTCGCCACTTCACCACACCAGGGGTTGACCCCTACGACACGGTGAACTGGGAGCGACGCGACGCCAAGATCTCCAACTGGAAGACGGGTGAGATCGCCTTTGAACAGACCGATGTCGAGGTACCCGAGACATGGTCGGTGAACGCCACGAATATTCTTGCCCAGAAGTACTTCCGTGGCTCTCTCGGCACCGACGAGCGTGAGACGTCGCTCAAGCAGGTAGTCGATCGCGTGGTGAACACCATCACAACGTGGGGCATCGAGGACGGCTACTTCGATGCGGACGAAGCGGCCGTTTTTAACGATGAACTCCGGTACCTCATCATCCATCAGATGGGGGCGTTCAACTCTCCTGTGTGGTTCAACATCGGTGTGCGTGGGGTGCCCCAGCAGGCGTCGGCCTGCTTCATTTTGTCGGTCGAAGACAAGATGGAGGACATCCTCAACTGGTATGTCGAAGAAGGTGTCATTTTCAAAGGTGGCTCCGGTGCCGGCATCAATCTGTCGCGGATCCGTTCGAGTCACGAGCTGTTGAAGGGCGGTGGCACGGCCTCCGGCCCGGTGAGCTTCATGCGGGGCGCCGACTCATCGGCCGGCACGATCAAGTCGGGTGGTAAGACCCGTCGCGCCGCCAAGATGGTGATGCTGGACATCAACCACCCCGATGTCGAAGAGTTCATCTGGTGCAAAGCCACAGAGGAGCGCAAAGCGCGAGTCCTCCGAGAAGCCGGGTTCGACATGGACCTAGACGGCGTTGACAGTCACTCCATCCAGTACCAAAACGCCAACAACTCGATTCGGGTCACCGATGAGTTCATGCAGGCAGTGGTGGATGATGGCGACTGGAACCTCGTTGCCAGAACCAGCGGCAATGTGGTCCGTACCGTCAAAGCCCGCGACCTGATGCGGCAGTTCGCGCAGGCGACGTGGGAGTGTGCCGATCCTGGGATGCAGTTTGATTCGACGATCAACCGGTGGCACACGTCGGCCAACACGGGCAAGATCAACGGCTCGAACCCTTGCTCGGAGTACATGCATCTCGACAACTCGGCGTGCAACCTGGCAAGCCTGAATTTGTTGAAGTTCCTCCGGGACGATGACACCTTCGACATCGAGGGATTCAAGGGAGCGGTTGAGCACTTCTTCACCGCTCAAGAAATTCTCGTCGGTCGCGCCGACTACCCGACCGAGCCGATTGGAGACAACTCCCGCAAGTTCCGTCAGCTCGGCCTTGGGTACGCCAACATCGGTGCGCTGTTGATGAACCTGGGAATGCCCTACGACTCAGATGAGGGACGGGCCATGGCCGCCTCCATCACATCGCTGATGACGGGCCACGCCTACTACACCTCGGCGAGAACATCTCAGCGAATGGGGCCTCACGAAGGGTACGAGGACAACAAAGAGCACGTGCTTCGTGTACTCCACCAGCACCGTCAAGCTTCGATGGAGATTGGCGAAGAGCTCGCACCGGTAGATGTGTTGGCCGAAGCTCGCCAGTCGTGGGATAACGCTGTCGAGCAGGCGATTCATACCGGCGTGCGCAACGCTCAAGCCACCGTCTTGGCTCCCACCGGCACCATCGGTCTACTAATGGACTGCGATACCACAGGTATCGAGCCCGACCTCGGCCTCTGCAAGATGAAAAAGCTGGTTGGTGGCGGCACGATGACGATCGTGAACCAGTCGGTACCGCGGGCATTGCGGCGGCTCGGCTACAGCGCCGAGTCGATTGAGGCTATCACCGGGTATATCGACGAGAACAAGACGATCATCGGCGCTCCAGGTCTCGACCCTCAGCACACTGCGGTGTTTGCCTGTTCGATGGGTGACAACCCGATCCACTATCTCGGACACGTCAAGATGATGGCGGCCGTACAGCCCTTCATCTCCGGCGCCATCTCCAAGACGGTCAACATGCCAGAAGAGGCGACTGTCGAAGAGGTCGAACAACTTCACATCGATGCGTGGCGGTTGGGTGTAAAGGCCATTGCTGTCTATCGCGATAATTGCAAGGTGGCGCAGCCATTATCGATGGCCAAGAAGGACGACGATAACGCCGACGACGGCGCCGTGCCAGTCGTCGATGTCGCTCCTGAGCCCAAGATCATCTACAAACCGGTGCGTGAACGCTTACCGCGAGATCGCCGTTCTCGGACCTTTGAGTTCCGAGTCGCCGACTGTAAGGGATTCGTGACCGTTGGTGAATACATCGACGGCCGCCCGGGGGAGATCTTCTTGCGGGTCTCGAAGCAGGGTTCGACCTTGGCCGGCATCATGGACTCACTGGCCATCTCGCTAAGCCACGGTCTTCAGTACGGGGTGCCATTGCGGACCTACGTTGAGACCTACACCGGTATGCGGTTTGAGCCGGCGGGCATGACCGACGATCCCGATATTCGTATCGCTACCTCGATAATGGATTATCTGTTCCGCAAGCTGGCGGTCGTGTACCTCAGCTATGAGGAGCGATCGAGCCTTGGAATCTTCACCACTGGAGAGCGGACCCAGCAGACGTTACCCGGCGTCGACGAGGCCGTGTCGTCACCGGGGCAGCTACCAGTTGATCCGCCATCGGTCGAGTCGGCCGGGGATCTGGTGGCCGTCTTCGATTCAGCGACAGCCAGTAGTGCCTCGGCTGCGAGTAGCGAACCGGTATCCGACCCCGACGCACCGATCTGCATGCAATGTGGCATCACCATGCGGCGAGCGGGCAGTTGTCACGCCTGTCCGGGGTGCGGGAATACCAGCGGTTGTAGTTAGCGGCGTATTCGCCACCTGGAAGGCGGGTGTTTGCGTCCGCACGGACTGCCGACACCGGTAGGGCAAGAGGTCGAGCCGCTGGGTTGCCCCTCGCGCGGCGGCTCGACCTCTCCAATGTCGCGACTTCGGCAATCGGTGTCTTGGGTAAAGCCGACAAAGCCAGTTCCATGACGATCGCCAACATCGTTGTGGCTTGGGCCATATCAGTCGACTAACTTGCTCTCCTGGGAATTGATTGGGCGTAGTTCCTGCGCTGCCGCAACCACTGGGAAGGGCTGACGATGAGCGATAAGGGAAACGGTAGTGATCGGCATCCATGGGGCGAGGGCTCTCATAAGGTGCTGGAAGAATCGCGGGAGATGCCGGCGTGCTATCCAATCAAGGGAAACGTCCGAGACGATGGTCTCAAGTACTACCACCGCCCAGACTCGCGGAATTACCGAGCGACCGTTCCGGCGGTGTGGTTCGATTCGCCAGCAGCGGCCGAAGAGGCCGGTTTCGTATTGGCACCGACTCACCCGAAGGGTTCGACTGGTGAGGGGTGGGAGGTCGGCGGTTCCGATCATCCATGTTCGGCGTCCGATGTCGAGGCCAACAGGACGGCCGCAGCCGCCGTGGTCGGTTCAACGGTCGGTAGCGAGTCCGAAACAGTCACCAAAGACAGCGGTGGGACAACCCAGGCTGAAATGACGTCCGATATGCCAGCTCCGCTCGACGGCGTAGAGCTTGGCGCTGACGCCTACGACCGACATCTCCATCCCTATGGGGTCGGTTCACGGGCCTTGCTGGCCGATGTGAACGAAACGCCGACCGGGTATCCGATCAAGGGCAAGGTTCGCCGAGACGGTTCAAAGCGGTATCACCGATCCGATAGCGCTGACTACAACGAGACCCAGGCCGAGGTGTGGTTCGATTCGCCGACGGCAGCCGAAGTCGCTGGATTCTCTTTGTCTCCGTCACACCCAGACGACTCTTCGGCTGAGGACTTCGAGCCGGGGGGATCCGCTCACCCGTGCTCGATCGCAACGGTCAATTCCGCCCGGTTGATAGCGTTTCACGGCCCATCCGCCGCTAGTGACGCCAGCGATTCCGATGAGCACGAAACCGGTTCTGGAACCAAGACCGCAGTGGCTGGTGCCGTCGGTTCCGCCGCAGCCGCCGGTGCTGCCGTCGCCGCAAGCGGAAGTGACGACACCGCAGATGCTGCCGAAGCTGAGGGAGCGTCCGAAGTGTTGGCAGAATCGGGCGATGCCGATGCGGCTGCCGGATCGACTGAGGTTGCCGCCGAAGCTGCGGAGACCATCGAGGTCCCGGCCGACGCTCACGCTGAGGGTGAGTCCACAGCCGGAGATGTGTCCGCCGATGCGGCCGAGGTCGAGGTCAAGACTGCGGCGACGAGCGAGAAGGTTGCGGTCAAGGCCGGAGCAGATGACAGCGGCGAGAGCACAGACACGAAGACCGCTGAGCCTGAGGGACGTCGCAAGTCGGGCACCAAGGCCACAAAAGAGAAAGACTCCGCTTCACTTGGCAAGACGGCTGCTGCGGCAACGGGGGCAGCAGCCGCTGGCGCCGCCATCGCTGGAAAGGTAACGGCGGATACCGCGGGCGAGGAGTCGAGCGGAGCCGCGGCCAAGGCCGGTGAGGTCGCGGGTAAGGGCGCGTCGACCGTGGATAAGGCAGGCAAGGCGGCGAAAGCGTCGGCTGCCAATGTCGGTGGTCCGGCTGCGTCTCGTGCGCGCGCTACCGCTATGGCCGGTGCGGCTACGCCGGCCAAGGTCCCCGGTCCACAAAAGGTCTCGGGGGGTAGGACCGGCGTCGGCCTAGCCGACCGCGACGATGATCTCGATAACGGAAACGGCATCGGCGGCTGGCTTTGGTATGTCCTGGCTGCTGTTGGCCTCATTCTTTTGCTCGCCTTGCTGGCATCGCAGTGTGGGTCCGATGACGCTGAAGGAGTAGCCGGGACTGCGGGTTCGGGTGCTGGAGAGGCTGCCGTCGAAGACTCAGAGGCGGTTGCGGTGGACGATGGCGTGGCCGGCGCCGGGGCCGAGGCCGACGGCGAAGCTGATGCCGCGGCCGGTGATGCCGCGAACGGTGATGCTGCTGATGCCGCGAACGGTGATGCTGCGGACGGCGATGCTGCTGATGCCGCGAACGGTGATGCTGCGGACGGCGATGCTGCTGATGCTGCGAACGGTGATGCTGCGGACGGCGGCGAGGCTGCCGGTGGCGACGGCGGCGCTGCTGGTGATAGCGCCGAAGGTGATAACACTGCCGAAGGTGGCGACACCACTGCCAATGATGGCGCTGGGGATTCCGACCTTCAAGCGCTCGCCGTGACGGCACTATCCGATGCCGGGTATGACGGGTTAGACGTTGAGGTCGACGGCGATGTAGTTCGCCTCGTGGGCAATGTGCCGTCCGATGCCGACATAGCTTCGGCAGAGGCTGCCGTATCGGCAGTCGAGGGGGTCGCGAGCGTCGACAATGCGCTCGTCGCAGCATCTGACGACGGTGGAACAGAGCTTGGGGACGAAAGCGGAGACGAAGAAGAAGGCGAGACACCAGCCGCCGATCCCGTCGACGGAGACCCTGACTTCACCGGCTAGGTTCTCTCCGCTCGACCTCTGAGCATCCCCGCTCGGTCTTTCCTGCCGGTTAGGTCGGGATGGGGATGAAGTTGTCGCCTTCGTACTGCTGCAAATCGTTTAGTGGAGCGAACATCCTCGGTGTTCCCGTCTGGCCAAATGAACAGTTGCGGGCCGGACGCATGCAACCGTCGATCCACAGATCCATTGCCGAATCGTTCCATCCGCCGAACCAGTCGGCGTGGAGCGTGGCGCCGGGAGCGGTGCTGGCACCGTCGCTCCGATCCGACGACAGGTACCATCCGCTCGAATCACCGGGAGGGAAGTAGAGAAGAATCGTGATCTGTGGCAGTCGAACCGGGTGGCTGTCGGGGCACGCTTGGCTGTCGGGCACAAAAGCCACATGGGTCTGATGGTCGGCCGAATCGAGATTCTTGCCGTCCCAACATGGCGGAAATTGAACGTAGGCATTGATCGGGTCGTCGCCGCAGTTCGTCGGAATCTGATTGGACTTGTTGTACGACGTCCCGCTTTTTCCGCACGACCACCCGAGTCGCTGGCTTACCTCGAACGACTCGTCCGAGACGTTGCCGGCCACCATCTTCAATCCCTGAGGCATGCCCTGAACTTCACTCGTTCGTTTCGTCTTGTAGTAGAGGATGATCCGATCGGGCACGACCGCATTGCCTTTACCGTCGAGCAGGGCCGGCGTCCAGTAGCCGGACCTGTTCAGCTCGAAGCCATTGCAGCTTCCACCGCCAGAATTTACCAAGCTCTCGGTGGTTGAAAATGCATCGGTTCTGGTATTGCCGAAGAACATGTGGAAGTGCGACTTTCCCGGCTGGCCTGGGAACACGATTGGATCGTCGTAGGAGAAGTGCGAGTAGTTGCAGGCCATCCGGAATTGGCCCTCGCCGTTTGAACCGTTGTCTGCCTTCGGAGTCGGTTCGGTTAGCTGGTCGAGACGTATCTGAGTCGCTGGGAGGTCGGCGTAGCGCCCAAATGCCTGGTCATTGTTTCGCATCGGCTCGAACTGGCCAGCATCGGAACTCGCTGGGGTTGGCCCGGTGGCTGCCGTGTCGTTGGAGTCAGGACCGGTCGTGGCGGGACCAGCGCCATCTTCCTGCCCGCCGGGCCCTGTCGGTGCAGGCTCCGGCTCGGCTGGAGGCGGTGGTTCAAGCTCGCTACCTCGGCCCGGGTCCGCAGCTCCCGGTGGGGTCACGGTGCCGACGTCGATCGCTGGATCCCCGCTTATTCTGTTGGTCAAAACCGAGGTTTCGCCATCGAGGTTCGTGTCGATCCAAGTGGGGTTTGGGCTGTCGACCGCATCCTGAGATGAGGGATCGGTGGCCGTCTCGATCCGTACCCCGTTGGTCGATCCGGACCCGGTCGAGTCGGCCACGACGATGGCCATGCTAATCCCCGCCGTGAAGGCGGCGAGGAGCGCAGCGATTCCCGAAGCTCTAGACATCAGGATAGGTCTCTCCTTACGTCCTGCCGGAAACTTCCACCAGCCAACTTCTGCCCGTCGTGTTGCAGACCACACCGCCAAATGAAGTCGTCAACACGTAAGTATGACGGCTTGAAACCCAATTGACACATTTACCGCTTCTGGTTAGGCACGGGACTGTGTCGAGGCTGGCACCTGGTCGGTGTTGACTGTCCTAAGTAGGCCAAATCCTCGTCGGAGGCGGAGCGAGCGGCACGTGATCGGGTAGCGTTTCGGACCGACGAGAGGAACGAGTGGATGGAACAAGTTGACGTGGTCGGGGTCGGTAATGCCTTGGTCGATGTATTGGCCACCACCACCGACGAGTTCGTGGCGGACCAGGGGCTGGAGAAAGGCTCGATGTCGCTCGTCGACGCCGAGCGAGCCGGCCAGCTCTATGACCTGGTCGGTTCCGCAGTTGAGGCGTCCGGCGGCTCAGCGGCGAACACGATGGCCGGGATCGCATCGTTCGGAGGGTCGGCTGCGTACATCGGCAAGGTCGGCGATGACGACCTTGGGAAGGTATTTGCCGAAGAGATGCGCTCGATCGGTGTCGGCTTCGACCAACCACCGGCTTCCGGTACGACCGGAACCGGCGTCTCGCTCATTCTCGTAACACCAGATGCACAACGCACCATGAATACCTATCTCGGTGTCTCAGCGCTCCTGGAACCCGACGACGTGGTACCGGCCAGGGTCGAGCAATCGAAGGTACTGTTTTGCGAGGGCTACCTGTGGGACGTCGATTCGGCGAAGCGAGCCATTCGCAAGGCGATGGATCACGCGGTCCAAGCCGGGAGCCGGGTGGCATTGACGTTGTCCGATCCGTTCTGTATCGAGCGCCATCACGCCGAGTTCCTCGAACTGGTTGATGGGCCGGTCGACGTGCTGTTCGCCAACCAGGCCGAACTCACCCGATTGTACGAAACCGACCTTGACGGAGCGGCGACCGAGGTCGCCAAGCGGGTCGATCTGGCCTGTATCACCCTCGGCAAGGAAGGTTCATGGCTTATCGACCGCGGCGAGTTGATCGAGATCGAGGCCGAGGAGATCGCCCCGGTCGTTGACACCACAGGCGCAGGCGATCAATACGCTGCCGGCGTGCTCTACGGGCTCAGCCAGGGACTCCCGCTGCCGGAGGTCGGTCGACTGGGATCCCTCGCATCAGCCGAGGTGATCTCCCATTTCGGGCCCCGGCCAAAGCGGCCCCTGTCGGAACTCCTTGAGCAGTGAGGGCAAGGTGGCGGTCGAACGCAGCCGAATGCCGAAGAGGCACAGCGCCAATCCGGCAGCGAGAAGCCAGGCGGTAAAGGCCGGGCCGGTTACCGGTAGTGATTCGGTGGCCGTTTCGCCACCGTCGAGGGGTGTATCGCCACTGGCTCTGTTCTGATCGGCTCGCTCGGCAGCGTCGCCGGAGGCTCCTTCCGAGTCCTCGACGACGCTGCTGAGCGCCGCAGTCCACACATCGTCATCAACGTTGTTCGCCAGTTCAGGGTCCATTCCCGATCCGATGACGGTGGCCGTGTACCGAAGGTCGCTGAAGCCACCGCTGTTGGCCAACACGACCAGTTCGGTCTGTTCTCCATTGGCCAATGGTCCGTCGAGGTCGCAGGTGAGAACACCGCTGGCCTCGGCGTACTGGCAGTTCCAATCTTGACCCGACGATGACACGAATTCGGCTTGGGACGGCAACGTCCCGCGGACCACGATCGGTCCATCTTCGTTGCCCGGGCCTCCGTTGGCCACCAGAATCGACCACCGAACCCGCCCATCGACGACCAGTTCATCGGATTCGATCAACAGATCTGCCGGTTGGTCACCAACCGCGACCTCCGACGTTAGGTCTCGTAGCTTGTCGAGCAGCTGCTGGGTGACGGAGGGGAACAGGATCAACCCGGCGGCGAGCAGCGAGCCGACGACAATGACCGACATCCCCAATCGGTAGCCAATACCCGACTTCATGATTTCTCACCCCGGTGTGTTTCTTTGCGCGGCGCTTCGACCGTCATGACACCTTCCCTTTGGCGAGCGCCCTCCACAGGACGCAACTGGTTCTCCTTCTTGGATACCAGTGACGTACGGTGCCGTTCCACGGACTGACGGCCCGAGTGCGTTGGGTGGTTGCCCCTGTTTCGGACCGCCGGGCTCAGCCGGTTGCCCGCACCTCGGGTCCGCCGAACAGCAGCCCTTGTCCCCAGTCAACGTCCAGGCTGCGGAGCGCTTTCGCCTGAGATTCGGTTTCGACGCCTTCGGCCACGACCCACGCCCCGGTGCGGTGAGCCAAGTCGACGACGGCTCGGATGATGGCCGTCGCTTCTGAACTGGGCAACGATTGGATCAGATCGCCGGCCAGTTTGAGTACATCCGGCTTAAAACTGGTCGCCACCCGAAGGCTTGAATAGCCGTCGCCAACGTCGTCGATAGCTATCCGTACTCCGGCGTTGCGGAGCTTCGTCAGCTGGGCGGCAGCCAGATCGATGTTGACGTATCGGTTTCGTTCCGCCGCTTCGAACACGATCTGGTCCGGTTCGAGGCCGATATCTTCGGCTTGCCGGATGGTGCGGCGGGCTGCCGAGAGATCGAAGGTGCCGTCGGGTGCCATGATGTTGAGGAACAGCAAACCGGCCCCGAGCCACGGACCGATTCCTCGGATGGCCAGTTCTCGGCTGAGCTGATCCAGATCGGCCACCCAGCCGCCCTTGGTCGCTCTGGCTATCAGGTGCTCCGCCGTCAGCAACTCACCGGCCATCCTGGCCCGAATGAGTGCTTCAAAACCTACGATCGACCGGTTGGCCAGGCGGACCACCGGTTGGTAACGCACCTCATAGTCGAGGTCGGCGCTGGCCAATGCCTCTTGTTCGAGCAAGTCGGCTATTTCGGTCAGGGTCGCCGCAAGCAGGGCTTTCTGGACCAGATCTTGGGGTGAGGAGTCGATTTCGGCCACCGCGACCTTCACGTCGCCGCTGACGCCGTCGAACGCGTCCTGTTCGGACAGGATGTCGACCAGCAGAACGAGGAAGGCTCGACAGTTCGCTACCTCAAGCCAAACCACGCCGGAGCGGATGTCGACCGTTTCGGCTTCGGCGATTAGTGCTTCGTCGAGGTGGGTGACGACGCCGGAGTTGGTCGACCCCAACAGGACCAACATTGGTGTAGGCCCAGGGAGCTGGAAAGTCCGCTCGACCGTGCTCACAGCTCAAGGTTACCCGTGGTAAGCCGGCGGTGCAGGGACGCCCGACCTGCTGAGCAGGTGAGGTGTCCGCTCAGGGCTCGGTCGGTGGCTCGAAAGAGAGGGACAAATCGCCGAGACGGACGAGGGCCGATGTGATCCAACCGCCCATAGAGCCGAAGTGTTCGTCGAGGGCAGAGCCATCCTCAAGTGTTTTCTCGTCGAGTTCGTATTGGCCAGTGTACGCGATCTCAACGGCGTGGCTGGCGATCTGGAAGTCCGAATCGTACATCGTCTCCAGCGTCGGCCCCAGGCCGGCCAGCTGTTCGTCTCCGATCTGGGGGGCATGGGTCGGTAGTGCGTGCATGACGAGGGCCGGATCTGGCGGTTCCGATAGCCGTTGGACACGGAACACTACCTCGATCTCGATCACCGGACCTTCGGTGAACTCTTCATCGAGGTACCAGGTGCGGTAGGCGGTTTGGGCCCAGGTCGGCCATTCGAGGGTGAGATCGGCCTGAACCCTCGGCGGTGACCCTTCCCCGGGGAGTCCATAGCTGGTTTCCCAGCTCACGTCGCCGAGCAGAATATCGGCCTGGAAGCGCTCTTCGAGAGCCTGCCGCTCAAGAAGCGCGGACTCTAACGCATCGCGCAAAGCGCCGATGGCATCGGTAAAAACGTGATCGAGCACGGGCTTACCGGTCGGCCGCTACGGCGGCCATCATGAGAAGGTTTGGTACGTCATACTTGGTCCTCGCATACGGAGTCTACAAGAGGGGTTGGGGCCGCGTGTCCACATCGTACGCAACCGCACCGAAGATGGAGTTTCATGTCCAACTTGGCCCTTGACGAGGAACGTCTGGCTGCTGTCGAAGCGTGGATCGCCATCGACGACGAATACGGGGAAGACCTGCAGCGGCTCCTGACCGAAGACGTCGGTCGGGTGGCCGAACTGTTCGGCGGCAGGATCGCCTTTGGTACCGCGGGGCTTCGAGCTCCGATGGGCCCCGGTCCGATGAACATGAACCGGGTTGTCGTCCGGCAGACGACCGTCGGGTTGATGGAGTGGCTGCCCGACGATCCGATGGTGGTCGTCGGCTACGATGCTCGTCATCGATCCGACCGGTTCGCCGCCGAAGTTGTCGACGTGGTCACCGCACTGGGTGGACGGGTCGAGCTGATCGACCGTCCAGCGCCGACACCGGTGTTGGCCAGGGCAGTGCTCGATCGCGGTGCCGATGCCGGGATCATGATCACCGCAAGCCACAACCCGGCAGACGACAACGGATACAAGCTGTATCTGGCGGATGGAATCCAGCTCGTCGACCCTGCCGACGCCGAGATAGCGGCCGCGATTGTCCGGGTGGCGGCCGAGGGGTGGACGCCTGTCGCGGAGCCCGGCACGGTGAGAGATATCGGTAGCGAGGCCATCGAGGCCCATCGTGTCGCCGCTGTCGGTGCCCTGTTAACAACGCATCGAAAGGTCGGGGCGGTCTACACCGCGATGCACGGTGTCGGTGGTCGGCATCTCATGGACTGTTTCGCCGCCGCCGGGTTCCCGGTTCCTGTGGTGGTTTCCGAGCAGTTCGACCCCGATCCCGATTTTCCGACCGCGCCGTTCCCCAACCCGGAGGAACCGGGAGCATTCGACCTCGCTATGGCGACGGCGGATCGTGTGAGTTCGGACCCGACGGTCGAGATCGGTCTCATTTTGGCCAACGATCCAGATGCCGATCGCCTTGCGGTCGCTATCCCCGACGCGGTGGGCGGATGGCGACGGTTGTCCGGTGACGAGGTCGGTACGCTCCTGGTCGATCACGTGCTTCGCCACCGCGTCGTCGATCCTGCCGACCCGACCGACGTTGGCCAGGCGGTCGTCGCTTCATCGATCGTGTCGGCCCGATGTATCGATGCGATCGCCGCGTCGGTCGGAGTCGACAGCGTCCGTACCCTGACCGGTTTCAAATGGGTCGCCCGGCCGATCGTCGACCGACCCGATGACCGTTTCCTGTTCGGCTACGAAGAGGCCTTGGGATACTGCATCGGCGACGGAGTCCGGGACAAAGACGGGATTAGCGCCGCGCTCGTTGTCGCCGAGATGGCCGCCGAGTTGTCTGCTGAGGGCTCGTCGCTGGCGGGCCGTCTCGACGAGTTAGCCGAGCGGCATGGGCTCCACGCCACCGCCCAATCGACGATACGCCTCGATGAATTAGAGGCCGCCGAATCCGCCGCCTTGCTCTCCCGAGCGTCGACACTGGCACCCGAGACGGTGGGTGATGTGGCGGTCGTCGAACGTCAAGACCTTATGGACGGCCAGACGCTGCCCCCGACGACCGGGGTCGTGCTCGGTCTGGCCGACGGAAGCCGAGTTATCGTCCGTCCAAGCGGAACCGAGCCGAAGATTAAGGTCTACCTTGAGGTGGTGTACCCGCCCGGAAAGCCGGGGAGCGCGAAAGACGCCCGACTCAAGGCCGGGCGTCGGCTCGAAGTACTGACAACTGCGCTTGAGGCCATGCTGATGGCCTAAGCTCCCGCTCGTCGGTCAGTTGCGTCCGACGGTTGGTTTGCGGCCATGGTTGGCTTTCTTCCGGCGGGCCAGGAGCCGCTTCTTTTTTCTGCGCTTCGACATGCTGTTCACACTATCCGGTTTCCGGTGTGGCCCCGCCTTGGCCGCGCCGACGATCAGGCACAAAGGGCAAGAAGCTCATCGGCTGATCGAGTATTGATCACTCGTTGCGGTTCTACGCCGAGCAGTGCTGCTCGATCACAGCCGTAGCCGACCCACTCCAGCTGGCCTGGAGCGTGAGCGTCTGAGTCGATGCTCAACCGGCAGTCCCACTCCAACGCCAGTTCGATAAGCCCGTCTGGAGGATCCTGGCGTTCCGGTCGGCAATTGATCTCGACCGCAGTATCGAATCGGGCGCAGGCGGCGAAGACGTAATCGGCGTCAAACGTCGACGGCTTTCGCCGCTTGTTCAGAACTTTCTGGTTGGTGCAATGCCCGAGAATGTCGACGTTGGGGTTGGCGACGGCAGTTACCAGTCTGCGGGTCATCTGCTCGGCTGGCATGTGGATTTTGTGGTGTACCGAAGCGACGACAACATCGAGACGGGCCAGGAACTCGTCGGGTAGATCCAGGCTGCCGTCGTCGAGAATGTCGACTTCCATTCCGCTCAAGATCCTGAATGGAGCGAGCGTCTGGTTGAGAGCTTCGATCTCGTCGAGCTGCTCGATGAGCCGTTCGACAGACAGGCCCTTGGCCACGGTGAGCCTGGCTGAATGGTCGGTGGCCACGAGGTACTCGTGGCCGATCGCTTGCGCCGCGGCCGCCATCGCCGAAAGTTCGGCGCCACCGTCTGACCAGGTGGAGTGGGAATGGCAGTCGCCCCGCAACGCCTCCCGGAGTTGGCGGCCCGGCCCGAGCTCGATGGTGGTGGTTCGTTCCAGTTCATCGAGGTAGTCGGTCGAGCCCACGCCGTACGCGCCGCGGACGACCGCATCGACGGATGGGCCAATGCCGTCGAGCCTGGTGAGCGTGCCGGCTTTCGCTCGGGCCTGAACTTGATCGGCACCCAGAGCGTCGAGCGTGACCCCGGCTTTGGTGAACGCCCGCACTTTTTGAATCGGGGCGAGGCCTCGGTCGAGTAGGTAGATGACCCGGTCGATGGCCGACCGGTAAGGGGCTGGATCCTCGCTCATCACCACGACAATCAAGTGTACGGGACCCCACCCCGGTCGTTAGGTAACAGCAGTAGCAGCACCAGTATTGGTGTAGCACTACCGACATCGATGTCTCGGTAGAGGTGATGGAGTGTGTGACCGGAGTTGATGAGCCGAAAACCCTGCTTCGAGGGTGGCACCGCACCGCGGCGATCGGAGCGCTGGAGTCCAACCTTTGGAGCATGTGGTCCGTGTTGGGGGCACCGCCAGGGGCTCGATTGATAGACACCGACGAGCTTTTGGCCGTCGAGAGTCAGGTTGGTCGGGCCATCTGCAACGCGGTGGTGCGGATCCGATCCGACGCTGGCCGGGCCGACGAGCTGATCGACGAGCGCTTCGATTCAAGCCGCCGCCGTCGAGTTCCTCTCGTTTGGATGATCGGTCCGACAGCTCGCCCGGTCGATCTTCGGGCTCGGCTCACCAGACGGGGGATGGACCACGTCCACTCGATGTCGGGGATGATTGGCGACATCACCGATATCCGTGTGCTGGGTATCAGCTCGCCGGCCGGCATCGATATCGTCGCCGCCGATCCGGCGTGTCCGCAGCGGTGGCTTCAGCTCATGATCGGTGGCTTTGGCGGCTCGACGGACGACGAGGGCTACCTCCGGTCGCTCTTCAGCCACGCCGGACTTGGCCGCAACACGTTGCTGTGGTCGGCGGTTCGCCACGGTCGTCCCATGGCCAACGCCGTGGTCCGCCTGGCCGATGGGGTAGCTGGCGTCTATGCCGCAACTGCGTCGGCGGAAGCCTGGGGCGACGGCTCGGCTCGGGCCTGTATCGTGCGAGCACTGCAGGAGGCGAGACGTCGAGGGTATACGACCGCGGTCGTTCACGCCCCGCCGGCGGCGGTGGCCCTCTACCGGCAGGTGGGGTTCACCGAGGTCGCCCCGTTCGATCTTTTTGCTGGTCCGGGCGCCTCGCAGCCCGGTCCCAGCTTTTGGTGACCTAAGCTCCGACGAACCGATCCGCGGTTGCGGTCTCTACCGTTACGCTGGCCAAATGGAAAAGTTCGGATTCGTCGGGTTGCCGAACGCCGGGAAGTCGTCGCTCTATAACGCCTTGACCGGTGGTGGAGCGTTGGCCGCACCATACGCGTTTGCTACCACAGACCCGAATATCGGTGTCGCAAAGGTCTTTGACTCACGTCTCGATCGGTTGGCCGAGATGAGCCAGTCGGCCAACGTGGTGCCGGCCAGCGTGCAGTTCACCGACATCGGCGGCCTGGTTGAGGGTGCCAGTAAGGGCGAGGGTCTTGGAAACAAGTTTCTTGCCGGGATCCGTGAGGTCGATGCGATCGTGTTCGTTCTTCGAGCCTTTCGAGACGATGACGTTCCTGGGCCCCAGGATCCCTTGGAGCACCTTCGGATCGTCGAGTTGGAGTTGACATACGCCGACTTGGAAACCGTTGAGAAGCAGATCGACAAGAAGCGGAAGGCGCTCAAAGGCGACCCTGGCCTGGCCGCCGAAGTTGCGGCGGCCGAAGCGGCCCTCGTGCATCTCGAGGCGGGCACTCCGCTGTACCGCAGCGATCTTTCCGCCGATGATGCCGAGGAGTTGCGGCCCTGGTTTCTGCTCACCAATAAGCCGGTGCTGGCGGTTGTCAACCTCGATGAGGAGCAGCTTCCCGAGGTCGAGACGGTCGTGAAGCCGGTCGAAGAGGAGCTTGGCGACGTGGCGCCGGTGTTCGGTGCGTGCATTCAGCTCGAGGCCGAGGCGGCTCAACTCGAACCGGAGGATCGGGCCGAGATGCTCGACGGCTTCGGACTTGGTGAAGGGGCACTCGTCCGCTTCATACAGTCGGCGTATCACACCCTTGGGCTTCGGACGTTCCTGACCACCGGGGAGCAGGAGAGTCGGGCGTGGACCTATCGGGTTGGATCGACCGCTCCCGAGTGTGCTGGCCTTATCCACACCGATCTTCAGCGTGGATTTATTCGAGCCGAAACCATTCGTTGGGATGAGCTGATCGAACTCGGTTCCTTTGCCAAAGCCCGGGAGCTTGGCAAGGTTCGTCAGGAAGGAAAGGACTACGTCGTCGAAGACGGCGACGTCTTGGAGATCCGATTCAACGTGTGAATTACAGGTGAGAATGACCCGGTGAGTGACTTGGCCTCGAAGACCGATCGGCAACAGGCATGGTTGGTACGAGATTCTCGCGTTTTGGCCTCGGTCGAGATTCCGGTCGGGCGGGCGGCGAAAGCCAAGGGATTGCTCGGTCGGTCAAGCCTCGATGGTGCCATGCTGATTTCCGGCCGACGCTCGGTGCATAGCGTTTCCATGGGCTTTGAACTCGACATCGCATTCCTCGACGCCGAGATGACCGTGATCCGAACCCTTCGGCTTCGCCGAAACCGGGTCACGCTGCCGGTGTGGCAGGCTCGCTCGGTGCTCGAAGCCGAAGCGGGGGCGTTCGCCCGGTGGGACCTGAAGGTCGATGACGTGTTGGAGGTCCGATCCGGGCGGTGCGGCGACGGCCCCATCGGTCGGCTATGACCTCAACACAACCGGACGGCACCATCACCGGAAGCGTCACCGGAAGCGTCACCGGTCTGCTGTACATCGTTGGAACCCCGATCGGTAACCTGGGAGACCTCAGCTCTCGGGCGGTCGAGGTCTTGGCTTCGGTCGATGCGGTGATCTGTGAGGACAGCCGCCGTACCGGTCGGTTGTTGGCCCACCTGGGGATTGGCGATCGTGGGGAGCGCCGTCGTCCGGCGCTGCTCATAGCCAACGAGCACACCGAGGTGCCCCTCCTCGAGGAGATCACCGAACGGCTGGAGACCGGTCAGCGTCTGGCCTTGGTCACCGATGCTGGGATGCCGAGTATCTCGGACCCTGGCGAGCATGTTGTTCGAGCCGCCGTCGATGGCGGACATCGGGTCGAAGTCATTCCGGGGCCGACGGCGCTGTCTTCGGCTCTCGCTCTCAGTGGACTACCGGCTCGACGGTTCGTGTTCGAGGGTTTCCTGCCTCGGAAGGGAAGGGAACGGACCGAGCGGCTGGCCGAGATAGCCGACGAGCGTCGCACCATCGTCCTCTACGAAGCCCCCCATCGGCTTCTGTCAACGCTTCGCCATCTTGGTGGGGTATGCGGCGACGATCGGAGCGCGGTGGTTGCCCGGGAGCTGACAAAGCTCCATGAGGAGGTCGTACGGGGGACATTGTCCGATCTGGTCGCTCATTTCGAAACGACCGAGCCTCGTGGTGAGTTCGTCCTCGTGGTGACCGGTCGCCCAACGGTGTCCACCGTCTTGACAGACGACGATCTCGTTGTCGTGCTCAAGCGAGCCCTCGACCGGGGCCTCAGCCGTCGTGACGCGGTTGTTGAGGTCGTGGCCGAGACCGGAGAACCGAAACGTCGGGTGTATGGCCTCGCGAACGACCTCTAGCGGCGGAGCTGGCCGGGCCCAGCCATCGGTTAGGGTCGACAAGTGGCTGTGGGCTGTCAGGGTTTTTAAGACCAGGACGGCGGCAACCTCAGCGTGCACGTCCGGCCGGGTAAGGGTGAACGACGATCCGGCAAAGCCGGCCACGAAGCTTGTCGTCGGTGACCTGGTTGAGGCCCGCCGCGGCGAGCGAACCATCGTGTATCGGGTGGTTGGGCTCATCGAGAAGCGGGTGGGGGCAGCGCTTGTGCCAGAGCTGGTCGAGGACCTTTCGCCCGAGGTGCCTCGTCGTCTCGACGCCAGCGAGGTGCCGCCGGGCGGTGCGCGGTCACGAGGGGATGGTCGGCCTACGAAGAAGGAGCGGCGCCAGATCGATCGCCTTCGGGGCCGCGGTTGACGGTCGCGTTGTCTCCCTGCCTAGTAGTACCAGGGGAAACGCGACCAGTTGGGATCGCGCTTTTCGAGGAATGCGTCTCGGCCTTCCTCAGCCTCATCGGTCATATAGGCGAGACGGGTGGCCTCGCCTGCGAACACCTGTTGGCCGACGAGACCGTCGTCGATGAGGTTGAAGGCGAATTTGGCCATCCGTTGTCCGGTTGGACTTTTCTGGCAAACCTCAGCCGCCCATTGGAGTGCCTCGACCTCAAGATCGATGTGGGGGACGACGGCGTTTACCGCGCCTTGTGCCTTGGCCTCTTCGGCGGTGTACGCCCGGCCGAGGAAGAAGATCTCCCGCGCCGTTTTTTGGCCGACTTGGCGGGCCAAATAGGCCGACCCGAATCCGCCATCGAAACTGGCGACGTCGGTGTCGGTCTGCTTGAACTTGGCGTGTTCGGCGCTGGCCAATGTGAGGTCGCATACCACGTGGAGGCTGTGCCCGCCGCCGGCCGCCCATCCGGGCACGACGGCGATCACAACTTTTGGCATGAATCGGATCAACCTCTGGACTTCGAGGATGTGGAGCCGTCCGCTTCGGGCGGGGTCGATGGTTCCAATCCCGTTTTCGTTCGTCTCTGCTGTCTCGTCGTCGGTCGGGATCGTATACCGGTAGCCGTCGCGACCACGGATTCGCTGATCGCCACCGGAACAGAAGGCCCAGCCTCCATCTTTGGCCGATGGGCCGTTCCCGGTCAGAAGTACGCATCCGACATCGCTGGTTTGCCGGGCATGGTCGAGCGCCCGGTAGAGCTCGTCGACGGTATGGGGACGAAAGGCGTTTCGAACCTCGGGACGATCGAACGCGATCCGTACAGCGCCGACGTCGGCAGCACGGTGGTAGGTGATATCGGTGAAGTCGAACCCCGGCACCTCGTTCCAGGCTGAAGGATCGAACAGTTCCGAGATGGTCATCGGGCGAGCCTTTCGTTGTGGTGCTCTTGGGAGGTCACCGATTTCGGTGCCGCTCATCGCCACTCTGTCTACCCCAAGGTGGTCGGGAAGACGAGCGTCTGACGGCCAGCCGGACCGGGAGGCCGCTAATCATGTCTGTTTTCTCCGTCGGGGGTCGCGTTGTTTGGCACTGCTTCAACATCAGCCGCTTCGGGTGCCGGTCGTGTCATGCTGATCATTCCGCATCGCCGCGCCGCCGCCTGCGCCGCATCCCGCATGCGGGAAATCGACAAAGAAAGGTGGGGTTTCCGATGTCCTCCCTCCTCGACACGGTCATCGAATTGTTGGCTCAGAGCGACACGATGGGGCGCCTTGGCGGGCTCCTTGGAACCGATCAACGATCGGCCAACGTCGCGGTGGAAGCCGGTGCGCCAGTCGTTATCGGCGGTCTCGCCGATCTGGTCTCCGAGCCGGGTGGACGGTCATCGGTTGTCGCCATTCTCGACGCGGCGGATCCGACCGTGGTCGAAGACGTCGACAGCTACCTCTCGACTCGAGATCGAACAGGTGATGACGGGTTACTCGATCAGATCTTTGGTCCCGATAGGTTCGATTTGATCGGTGCACTGGCCGCTCGATCCGGCGTGGGGGAGCAGATCACCGCTTCGTTGCTGTCGGTGTTGGCACCGGTAGTGGTCGGTGTGGTCGATCGCCGGCGGCGAGATGACGGGTTGAACGAGTACACGGTTGCCGCCCTCCTCGCCGCCGAGAAGGCCGAGCTGTTAGCCAATGGCCGACTCGCTGCGGCCGCCCCCGTGGCGGCGGCCGCCGGGGCCACCCGTCCCGGCGCCAAGGCGGCCGGCGGTGCGAAGGCTGCGAGTGGTGGTAAGGCGGCCAGCGGTGCGAAAGTGGCCAGTGGTGACAAGGTGGCCAGTGGCGCCAAGGCGGCCAGCGGTGCGAAGGCGGCCAGTGGTGGCAAGGCGGCCAGCGGTGTGAAGGCTGCAAGCGCTGGAGGTGGCAGCCCGGTCGGGAATGCAACCGCCGCTGGCGGCAAGGGTGAACGGCGATCGGACGGATCGAACAGCGCCCGGGCTGGAAAGGTGGCTGGTACCAGCGACGTAGCCACCGCACCAACCACTCCGACAGACGTTGACGGAAAAGGAGGCGGTCGAGGGTTCGGTGGCGTCTTGTGGGCCGTCGGTGCCATCGCGCTCGTGCTTGTTCTGGCCTGGTTGCTGTCTCAATGCAATCTCGGCTCCGACGGCGAAGATGTCACCACCACCGGTTCGTCACTTGTCCCGACCGCCGACACCCCTGTCGGGCGCGGTGATGGCGCTGTCCCCGATGCAGACCAGGATCCAGCTACCGATGACACGGATTCGGAAGCTGCAGCGGATTCAGACACTGAAGCCGATCAAGACGCCGACCAAGACACTGCGGCGGATTCACCAACTGAGGAAGACCAAGACACTGAAGCCGATCAAGAAGCCGCACCGGATTCCGATGACGCCGATCAAGCTGATGCTGACCGAGTCGAGGGTGCGGATGAACTCCAGGTCGCGGTCGATGGTGTCCTGTCCGATACCGACGTTGCCGGCGTCGTCGACGGCGAGGTCGTTACGCTCACCGGGACGGTAACGACCGAAGCAGAACGGGACGAGTTGGCCGACGCCGTTACCGCGCTGCCCGGCGTTACCGCGGTTGCAAACGGGATTGAGGTCGGCGACGTCGGAGATGTTGCCGATGATTCGGCCGGCACCGCCGAGCAGGGCGAGACGATAAATGATCTACTCGAACTTGAGCCGGTGACCTTCGCCGTTCGTTCGGATCGGATTACGCCGGAGGGCCGGGCCGTGCTCGACCAGGCGGTTGCCTACCTGTTGGCAAACGAGGACATAGAGCTAGAGATCGAGGGTCACACCGATGCCGACGGAGACGAAGACCAGAATCTTCGTTTAAGTCAGGCTCGGGCCGACTCCGTTAAAGCCTTCTTCGTCGAACAAGGGTTAGCTGATGATCGCCTGACGACCAAGGGCTATGGCGCAACTCAGCCCAAGGTGTCGAACGATTCGGTGGAAGGAAAAGCCGAGAACCGACGTATCGAGTTGACCGTTCGCTGATCTGGGCTCGACGCGGTGACCAGATATTGCGTCGCGTCGAGCCGAATCGGTAGGTTGTGGCGACACACCGAGCACTGCCAGATTCGAAGGGAAGGCCATGACCACCTCGTGGCGGGTCGCGACAAGACGAAGCCGATGAGCGGTTCGCGGCCACCGATCCGGATTCTCGACGCAGCCGGATCACCGGAGGAGATCGGCAATGCCCACGGGTCTACGTTCGCTGAGGAGATCCGCCGCTACGCGGCCGAACGTATCGACTTGGTCGCATCTGGCCGCTGGAGTGGACCGGCGATCGACAGAGATGAGGTGTTGGCAATAGCGGAGTCGATGCTGCCCGCTCACGAAGCGTTCGATCTCGATTTGCACATCGAGATGTCGGCTCTGGCCGATGCTGCCGGGATACACCTCGCCGAGGCCATCATCGTCGGCGGGTACACCGATTTTGTCGATACCGTCCGAGCGGTTGTCGGCGGGACGACGCCACCGGAACTCGTCGAAGACGATTGTACGGCCGTCATCGTGCCCGAGAATCGAGGTGTCGATGGTCATGGTCTGTTCGGTCAGACGTGGGACATGCACGATCTCGCCACGGACCACGTGCTGTTGCTTCGGCTCCGCCCAGAGGGGGCGCCACCGGCGATCGTCTTCACGACTACCGGGTGCCTAGGGCAAATCGGAATGAACGCCGAGGGCGTGTGCGTTGGCATCAACAATCTGACCGCCACCGACGGTGTTCGCGGCGTTGCCTGGACGTCGGTTGTCCGCCGAATGCTTCGCTGCTCGGACGCCGATGAGGCGCTCGCCGTCCTTCTCGGTGCCGACCTGGCGGGGGCCCACAATTTCTGCATTTTTGATCGGCGGGGCATTGGCCACAATGTGGAAGCGATGCCGTCGATCCGTGCGGTGACCAAACTCGAACGCAAACCGATCGTTCACACCAATCACACGATCGATGAGGGAACGTCGGCCGTCCAGGTCGAGCGTCATCCGTCCCTGCAGGCCAGCTCTGAAGTGCGGCTGTCTACCGCTAGGGCATTGCTGGCCGAAGGAACGATCGACGTCGATCGGTTGATGGCCCTCACCCGTGAACCAACCGCTATCTGTCAGCGGGCGTCCGATCCTTTTCGTATCGAGTCGAGTGGTGCGGTCATCATGCGACCGGCTACCAAGGATTTCTGGGCCTGTTGGGGGAGGCCGGAGGAAAACGACTTTCAGCACATCGCTGCTCCGTTTGGTGGGGAGGGGTAGTGGATCGGTCAATAGAGGGAGATCAGGCTTTTCGTCGTCATACGCTGGCCGGCCGAAATCTGGAGATGACGTTCGGTGGCGCTGTGTCGTTCCTTCGTCGGAACTACACCCGCAACTTGGATGAAGCCGAATTGGTCGTTACCGGTATCCCATTCGACATGGCCACATCGAACAGACCAGGAGCGCGGCTTGGACCGCGGGCCATTCGGGCCGCATCGGTCGGTTTGGCCGAACTCGACGCCTACCCGTGGGGTTTCGACCCCTTCGATTTCGTCCCCGTGGTGGATTACGGCGACTGTTTCATCGACTATGGGCACCCCGAAGAGGCGGTTGCTCGCATCGAGGCCCACGCCGATGAGATCTTGGCTAGCGACACGATGATGGTGTCGTTGGGTGGCGACCACTTCGTGACGTATCCCCTGCTGCGGGCCCACGCCAAAAAGCATGGGCCGCTTTCGTTGCTGCACTTCGACGCCCACTGTGACACCTGGGACGACGACGGTTCGAGGCTCGATCACGGTTCGATGTTTCTCCGGGCGGTGAAAGAGGGAATCATCGATCCTCGGACGTCGGTTCAGATCGGGATACGGACGTTCAACGCCGAGACTCATGGCTTCACCATCCTCGGCGCCCCTTGGGTCCACCGTGAGGGAATTCCGGCGGTGCTTGACGTGGTAGCCGAGGTGGTCGGCGACAACCCGACGTATCTGACCTTCGATATCGATTGTCTCGATCCAGCCTTCGCTCCGGGAACCGGCACACCGGTGGCCGGCGGCCTCAGTACCGCGCAGGCCCTCGAGGCAATCCGGGGTTTTGGTGCGCTAGATATCGTCGGGATGGACGTCGTGGAGGTCTCTCCGCCCTACGACGTGAGCGAGATCACGGCGCTTGCGGCTGCAACCATCGCTCACGACTTCATTTGTCTTCAGGCGGTGAAGGCGGGGGCTGTCCAGCAGGACTACGGACGGAAATAGACCGGTCGACGGTCACCGGAGAGACGGTCGGGGTCTGGCCATCTAGCCGGGCTGGTGGCTCCGTGATCGGTGGTTAGGTGGTTGGCGGCTCTGTGGTCGGTGGCTCTGTGGTCGGTGGTTATGTGGTCGGTGGTTGTGTGACTGGGACTAGATGGTAAAACTAACTAGTTGACAAATCTATCTAGATGGTTTTACCATCTAGCCATGGCCCGAAAGAGCGCAGATCCGTTTGATTCTGGGGTTCGGCGAGGTCAATGGCTGAAGGGCGTACTCGACCTCTGCGTGTTGGCCCTCATCGGCGACGACGCACGGTACGGATATGACCTAGCGAGCGAGTTCGAAGCGTTGGGGCTCGGAGAGTTGAAGGGCGGCACCCTGTACCCCCGCTTGGCGGCCATGGAGCGCGACGGATTGCTGGTCGCCGAATGGCGACCGGGGAGTGGCGGGCCAGGTCGGAAGTTCTATCGGTCATCCGAAGCGGGCCGTTCACTGCTTCGCGATAACAGCGCCCACTGGCAGCAGTTCGCTCGTGCGGTAAGCGGTCTCCTCGCTGAGGATGCGGTCGGGAGAGAGCATCGAGTCGATGACGAAAGGACAACCATATGAAATCCGAACGGTTCCTGGGTGAGTTGGCCAGCGAGCTACAACTCCGTCTGGGGCAACGGCGGACCGCTGAGCTTGTCGAAGAACTGGCGGCCCATCTTTCGGCCTCTGGGGCTAGTCCCATTGAGGAATTTGGCCAACCGAGTACTCTCGCAGCTCAGCTTGTCGCTGCTGAACGTCCGTCGGTCGCTGGGGTGGTCATCAAAACTGCGCTCGGGGTGTTCGGGATGTTCCTGCTGCTCATCGGTTTCCAGCTTGTCTTCTCCGGCAACATCGAAGGCAGCGACCTGGCCCAGCAGGGTGGTATCGCCGTGGTTTTTGGCGGGCTCTCGCAGTTGCTTGGGGGACGGGTGCGGACCGCTGTTCGTCAACGTTCGCCGTGGTCGGTGCTCGTGTACGTTGCCCTCGTGGCCGTCTTTCTTGGGGCGGTGGAATTCGTACCGGTCGCAGACACCGCGTTTGCGGTGCCAAACCGAGGCTTTGTCGCCGCGGCGCTCGTTGTGGCCGGAATGGGCCTGTTAACAATCAGCTATCGGCCGGTGCGATTCCGTGCCGGGTCCAACCTGCGTACCAACCCGATCACCGGTCGTATCAACGTCAGGTAGGAGTACGGGATGGAGTAGGAGCAGGAGGTCTCTCCGCCGATCGGATCGTCGGTACCCGGTGTGGAGAATGACCTGCTGCTGGGATGTCACAGCGTGTGACTATGGTCAGCGGCCATGATGTACTTACTGCTCGTCGCCGCTGTTCTCGCTGCCATTGCCGGCGTGGGGGCTGGGTGGATGTTGGCTACGAACGCGGCTCGAGATGCCGCAACACGGGCGTCGGCTCAAGCCGTCGATGTCATCCGAGCCGAACAGGGTGAGAGCCTTCGTTCCGCCGTCGACACCGTCATGTCGGTTGCGTCGTCGAAGCTCGGCGATCAACTTGCGGCGGGAAAGGTGGTGATCGATCGAGAGCGGGAACAGGTGACAAACCAGGTCTCGGTAGTCGGTTCTGAGCTCCGCCGCGTCGGTGACCTAGTGGCTGAGTTGCAGAAGGAGCGTGCCGAGCAAAACGGTCAATTGTCGACTGGGATCGAGCAAGCGCTCCACGTAACGTCGGCTCTTGCCGACACGACCCAATCTCTCCGGGAGGCATTGGCGTCTCCGAAAGCTCGTGGTCAGTGGGGCGAGCGGATGGCGGAAGATGTGCTGCGGGCCGCCGGATTCCTTGAGGGGACGAGCTATCACAAGCAGACAAAGCTGTCGACCGGTGGCCTTCCCGACTACACGTTTCCCCTCCCGACGGGCCACGTCGTAAATATGGACGTCAAGTTCCCGATCGACAACTACCTCCGATGGTTGGAGACCGATGACGCTGACCAGCGAGCGAAGCTGGCCAAGGTGTTCCGGCGTGACGTGCGCGATCGAGTCAAGGAATTGACCGATCGGGCCTACATAGACCCCAGTATCACGGTGGACTACCTCTTACTGTTTGTGCCGAACGAGAGTGTGTACGGATTTCTGCATGAGCATGACCCAGGGCTGATCGACTTCGCGCTGTCCCACAAGGTCGTGTTGTGCTCGCCGACAACGTTGTTCGCAGTTCTCGCCGTCATCCGCCACGCTGTCGACAACTTCATGGTCGAGCGGCGGAGCCATGAGATTCTCGGCGCCTTGGGCGAGCTGCGGGTGCAATGGGAGCGTTGGGATGAGCCGATCGACAAGATGCAGCGGGGACTTGATTCGGCGCAACGGGCCTTCGACGAGCTGTCGGGCACGCGACGACGGCAGTTCGAGCGGCAGCTGGAGAAGCTTGAGGTGTTTCGCGATGGTGGAATTCCCGACTCCCGGCACGGGCCGACCCAATCGCTTCGGCAAGTTATCTAGGCCCGCAATCGTCGTCATGGAACTCACCCGGTGAGGGCGGGGAGCGGCGGTAGTCTTAGCGGGGTGAGCCGGTTCTACGTCACTACCCCGATTTTCTACGTGAACGACGTCCCGCACATCGGGCACGCCTATCCGACGATCACAGCCGACGCGTTGGCTCGGTGGCACCGGATGATGGGCGACGACACGATGTTCCTTACCGGCACCGACGAGCATGGGCTCAAGATCCAGCGAGCGGCCGAAGAAAACGGTGTGACGCCGCAGGATCAGGCCGACACCACCTCGAAGCGGTTCCGTGATGCCTGGGAGCTGCTCGACATCTCAAACGATCAATTCATCCGCACCACCGAACCGAGGCATCACGTCTCGGTTCAGGAGTTGCTCACGCGGGTAAAGGACAACGGCTATATCGAAAAGGCGACATATGCCGGTCACTACTGTGTGAGCTGCGAGGCGTACTACAACGACGGCGACTTGGTCGATGGCGATCACTGCCCGATCCACGAGCGCCCGGTCGAGTGGCTTGAGGAGGAGAACTACTTCTTCAAGCTCTCATCGTTAGAAAAGGAGCTGACCGAATGGTTGACAAGCGACACGGTCTTCCCGGAAGGTAAACGAAACGAAGCGCTGGGAATCGTGAAACTCGGCCTTGAGGATGTGTCGATCACCCGAACCTCGATCGACTGGGGCATCCCGGTGCCGTGGGATGAAGATCACGTGTTCTACGTCTGGTACGACGCGCTGATCAACTACGCCACGGCCGTAGGGTTCGGGTCCGATTCGGCCGAGTTTGAACGGTGGTGGCCCCACGCCCACCACATCATCGGCAAGGACATTCTCCGATTCCATTGCGTGTACTGGCCGGCGATGCTGATCGCCGCCGGGTTAGAGCCGCCCCGAGAGGTCCACGTATCCGGCTACCTACTTCTCGGAGGAAAAAAGCTGTCAAAAACGGGGTTGACCCAGATCGCCCCCGCCGATCTTGTCGCCGACTTTGGGGTCGACGGGTACCGATACCACTTCCTTCGAGACGTCTCGTTTGGACCGGACAGCGAGTTCTCATACGAGAGCATGGTCACCCGCTACAACACAGACCTGGCGAACACCCTTGGCAACCTGCTGTCACGGGTCGCCACCGTCGTGGCCAAGAAATGCGACGGGATTGGCCCTGCGCCAACGGCCGACAGCCCGTTGGCGCCGGTGGCGGCCGAGTGTTATGCCAAGGCAGCCGACGGATGGTCGCGGTTCCAGACGTCGGTTGCGCTCGAAGCGACGTGGTTCCTGCTTCGAGAAACCAACGCCTATCTGGAAAAGCATGAACCATGGAAGTTGGAGGCCGGATCACTAGAGGTGGCCGACGTGCTCGGCGACGCGCTTGAAGTGCTCCGTATCACCGCCATTTTGGCCAGCCCGGCGTTGACCCGGGCCTCGACGTCGATCTGGCAAGCGATCGGGCTCGACGGATCGCCGACTGACCAACGCCTTCCGGACGCCGCCGAGTGGGGTGGCTATCCCGGCGGCTGTTCGGTTACCAAAGGGGCCCCGCTGTTCCCGAGGTTGGCGGTCGAGTAGATGCCAGAGGAGATCGACCAGTCACTGGAGTGGTTTGACAATCATTGCCATCTGACCAGCCTGTCCGTCGAGCCGTCGGCTGTTGTGGAACAGGCCAAGGCAGCCGGTGTGACACGGCTCATCACCGTCGGCTGCACGATCGAGGACTCGAAGGCCGCGGCCGGCATTGCAGCCGGATTCGATGGGGTGTGGGCAACGGCCGGACTCCACCCTCACGAAGCGTCCGACGGCCTCGACGGCCTCGACGAGGCGCTCGACCACCCGAGCGTCGTCGCCGTCGGGGAGTGTGGCCTCGACTATCACTACGACAACTCACCTCGCGATGCTCAGGCCGACATGTTCGCCCAGCAAATCGCCATGGCCAACGAACGTCAACTGGCGCTGGTGATCCACACCAGGGAGGCGTGGGACGACACCTTCGATCTACTGGACCGCGAAGGCATTCCGGATCGAACGGTTTTTCACTGCTTCACCGGTGGCCCCGATGAGGCCACGGCCGCCGTCGACCGTGGCGCTCGTGTCTCGTTTAGCGGCATCGTGACGTTCGGGTCGGCGCAGGATCTTCGAGATGCCGCGGCCGTCGTCCCGCTCGATCGGATGCTGATCGAGACGGACTCGCCCTACCTGGCGCCGGTCCCGCATCGAGGTGAACAGAATCGACCAGCCAACGTGGCCGTGGTCGGCCGCTATCTCGCCGAGCTGCTCGACCGGCCAGCTGCAGAGGTGGCGGCAGCCACGACCGCCAATGCGATCACACTCTTCGGCCTCGACGAGCCTCCCTCTTGACCGATCGACCCGACCCGGCGACAGGCGGGCCGCCCGGCCCGTTGTCCCGGTCACATATCCGTCGCCTTCTCGACAGTCACAGCCTGGCGCCGTCCCGGGCGCTCGGGCAGAACTTTCTGTGTGACGCCGGGATGGTCGACAAAATCGTCCGCCTCGCCGGCATCGGCCCTGGAGACCACGTACTTGAGATTGGGCCCGGCCTCGGTTCACTTACCCTCGGACTTTGCGCCTCGGGCGCCACGGTGGTCGCGGTTGAGATCGACCGCTATCTGATCGACGGTCTACGGTCGACCGTCGCCTACTACCTGGACAACGACTCGCTGACGATCATCAACGATGACATCCGCCAGGTCGACCTCGAAACCGTTCTCGGTGGTCATCGGTGGGTCGTTGTCGCCAACCTTCCGTACAACATCGCGACGCCGCTCGTACTCGACCTCGTAGCGTCTCAACCGACGCTCGATCGGTGGGTTGTGATGGTGCAACGAGAAGCGGGCGAACGCCTCGTCGCCGGACCAGGCTCGAAGATCTATGGCATTCCATCGGTTCTGCTGTCGTATTGGGCGACGGCCAAGATCGTCGGCACGGTTGGTGCCGATCTGTTCCTGCCGAAGCCAAACGTCGAGTCGGTGCTGGTACGAATCGACCGACGTTCTGAACCGCTCCCTCCGGAACTAGCGGCTGCCGATCCGGACCGGCTGGCCAAACTCGTTCGAACCGCCTTTGGTCAACGGCGGAAGATGCTTCGTCGAAGCCTCGATGGGGTCGTCGATATCGCCGCCATCACCGCAGCCGGTATCGAGCCGACTCAACGACCAGAGCAACTCTCGGTCCAGGACTGGGCACGCCTGGCTACCGTGGCGCCGTGACCGTTGCCCATAGCCCCGCCATACTGCGCGCTCCTGCGAAGTTAACGCTCTCGCTTCGAGTGACCGGAGTCCGCCAGGACGGCCTCCATCTGATCGACGCCGAGATGGTGACGCTCGATCTTCACGACACCCTTCAGATCACGGAGGGTTTGAGCGGCCTGCAGGTCATCGGGGGGAGCGACGACATCCCCACCGGACCCCAAAATTTGATTCATCAAGCCCTCCAGCTGGTCGGACGACAAGCCGCGGTCACGGTGACAAAGAGGATCCCATCTCAAGCTGGGCTGGGAGGTGGATCTTCGGACGCAGCAGCGATCCTGCGGTGGGCCGGGTTCGACGATCTTGACGCAGCCGCTGGTCTCGGAGCTGACGTTGCCTTTTGTACCGTCGGCGGTCGAGCCCGTGTTACCGGATGGGGGGAGAGAGTGTCGCCGCTTCCGTACATAGACCGTTCCATCACTTTGGTGACGCCACCGATTCCTTGCCCGACCGGCCCCGTCTATCGGGCGTGGGACGAACTAGGAGGTCCAACCGGGTCGGCCGGAAACGATCTCGAGCCGGCCGCGCTCCATATCGCCCCGGAACTTGCCCGGTGGCGCGATGAACTTGGAGGCTCGACGGGAGAAGTTCCGAGGCTGGCGGGGAGTGGATCCACCTGGTTTGTGGATGGTGCCCACCCCGGGCCGGGTCGCATCGTCTGCAGAACAGTACCGGCCGCCTATGGCGCCGACACCTGATCCATCTCTCGGAACACGACGTACCCACCCGGCACGGATCGGCCGGTTGCGCCAGTGCGCTATTTCTTGTTTCGCCGCTCGACGCGAGTGCGCTTCAATAGCTTGCGGTGCTTCTTCTTACGCATGCGCTTCCGGCGCTTTTTAATCAGTGAACCCATGAGAATTGGGAGGCTAGCCGCTTATAGCCCTCCCGCCACCCGGATCGGTGACCGTCGTGGGAACGCAACGACGCGTTGCCGAGGTGAAACCAATGCCTGAATCGCGGAAACCATGAGGTAAACGCGCCACACGTAGTGTCGTTGGGCGCTAGCGTGAAGTCTGGAACTTTCCGGTCGCGGGTAGTTCAACTGGTAGAACACCGGACTTTGAATCCGGGGGTTGCAGGTTCGAATCCTGCCCCGCGAGCAGCCGATCAACCCGTCGTGTGATGCGCTCGGCGTCGACAGCGGTGCCCGTCCCGAAGGGCGGGACGACCACATGGTTTTCGATGTGGTTGCCGACCGGTGTGTCTCTTTCAACACGGTTTGGGCGATGGGTGAACCCAGGACGGCCTACTCGGGTCCTAACCTACCTATGACGACGTCATGGGTCCCGTTCCTCGAAAGTTCCGATCCCGCTCCACCCGGTGGGGCGAGGGTGCAGTGCACCTATTCGTGTTCAGCCCGTCACACCGGAGATGGCATCTAGCGTGCCGATCCCCACAACACGACATTCGCGGTATGGCCGTCGACCCCGAGACCCCGGTCACATGTCGGCGGTGTCGCCGGTTTCCGGAAACGAAAACGACACCAAATACCCCGGTCATCGACGATCGTTGACGTGTCCTTGCCGGGGGTCCGATCTAGACTTGAGAGTCCGGTACGCGGTTGACAGAAGTTGGCCCCCTCCTCGACCGGCCAACGGAAAGAAAGTCATGAGCGATCGTTCACTCTCCGCCCTGGTAATGGCAACTAGTGCAGGCGCCCACATGCGTTCCGCTCGTCCAAAGCCGATCCACCTTCTGTGCGGTCGCGCCATGGGCTCATACGTGCTCGACACCTTGGGGGCGGCCGGTGTTCGACAGGCCGTGGTGGTGACCGGGCTAGATGGCAGTCGCGTATCGAAGCGTCTACTCGAAGACCCACCGGGGTTCACCGTCAGATTTGTCGAACAGAAAACGAACCTCGGAACCGGCGATGCGGTCCTCATAGGAATGAGCGGGTTCGACGATTTCAATGATGAGGAGGATCTGCTGGTCGTCCCCGCCGATCTGCCATTGCTTCGTCCGTCGACCATCAATCAACTGGTCGATGCTCACCGATCGAGCGGAGCGGCCTGCACGATCCTGTCGGCCGACGCCGACTCGTCCGTGCTCCGACCGGCGCCAAACCGATCCCTGGCCGATCGGATCGTTCGTGACCGACATGGTGGTGTGGTATCGATCGACGTCGATGACGACCGTCTGCTGCTCGAAGAGCCAGTCGACCCAGAAGAGGTCGACGAGATCTCGCTCGGCGTGTACTGCATCCGCCGCGGCCTCGTCGCAGCCGCCATACGGCGGACCGAGGAAGAAAGTCGTGCCAGCGACGCTCCCGGCAGGGTTCGATTGTCCGACGTGGTCGAGGTTCTGACCGGGTCTGGCCATACCTGCGAGACGGCGATGATCGATCACCCCGGTGATCTGATTCCAGTCAACGACCGGCTGCAACTGGCCGAGGCAGAGGCGGTACTCCGCCGCAGAACGAACCGTCATTGGTTATCGATGGGGGTCACGATGGTCGACCCCGAGCGAACGTACATCGACGTGACCGTGAGGCTCGGAACCGACATAACGATCTTTCCCGGCACGATACTTCAAGGTGCCACGACCATCGGTAGCGGCTGTGAACTCGGTCCCGATACCCGTCTTGACCGGTGTCAGGTCGGTAACAACACGAGGATTGAGAAGACGACGGCGTCGCTGGCCAACATCGGTGACGATTGTGATGTCGGTCCGTTCGCGGTGGTTGAACCTGGAACCGAGTTGCCGAGCGGGACCGTTACCGGAGCCTTCTATGCTGGATCGACAGCAACCTGAGCGTTAGACCTAATTTTGGATGGTGGATCGGTCATGGAAGTAGTGACTACGAAGCGGCTTCACCTTTTTTCCGGCCGTCACAATGAAGAGCTAACAGCGCTCATCGGTCAGCATCTTGGTGTGCCGGTAACCGAGGCCCACCTGGGGCAGTTCGCCAACGGCGAGACCCACTGCCGATTCGCCGAGTCGGTGCGAGGTTCAGACGTATTCATTCTGCAGAGCCACGGTGAAGTCGATGGGCGGTCGGTGAACGACGCCGTCATGGAGCACCTGATCATGGTCGACGCCGCCCGACGCGGCTCGGCCAAGCGCATCACCGCGGTGATGCCGTTCTATGGCTATGGACGGCAAGATCGGAAGTCCGAGGGTCGTGAGCCGATTACGGCACGACTCATGGCCGATCTTTTCAAAGCAGCCGGCACTTCGCGTCTGGTGTCGGTCGACCTTCACTCCGGTCAGATTCAGGGTTTCTTCAATGGTCCGGTCGACCACCTTGTGGCCATGCCGGTTCTCGTCAAGAGGTTGCGATCGTATGCAAGCGATCTCGTCGTCGTGTCACCCGATGCCGGTCGGGTGAAGGTAGCCGAACGATACGCCCAGCACCTCAACGCAGATCTTGCCATCGTGCATAAGCGTCGGGTCGAGGGAGTGAAGAACGTCGTCGAGGCGAAAGAAATCATCGGTCAGGTCGAGGGTCGTACCTGCGTGGTGATCGATGACATGATCGACACCGCCGGAACGATCTGTCAGGCGGCAGAACTGCTCGCCGATCAGGGCGCAGCGTCGGTCGCCGCCGCCGCTACCCACGCCGTATTCAGCGGACCGGCTATCGATCGATTGAAGAACTCTGCACTCGATCACGTCATCGTGACCGACACGCTCCCCCTGCCGGCGGAGAAGCAGTTTGATCAACTCGAAGTTCTTTCGGTTTCCCAAGTCATCGCCGATGCTATTCGTGCGGTGTTCGAGGAAAGTTCCGTCAGCAAGATATTTGGCGGTCAGAACCAGAACTGACGCCGAGGCGCCGAACGTTCGGCCCGGTATCCTCTACAACTGGCGTTTTGCCCGCATGGCGGGGTCGTGTCGCGCCACCTCACCGAAGCCCGAATACCCACCTCTGGGCCCACGCACCGTCAGGTCGAAGGAACGAGATCATGGAGCAGACCGTCGTCAAAGCAACCACCGGACGTGAGCAGGGCTCGCGCCCGTCGCGCCGGCTACGTGCCGCGGGCCAGTTGCCCGGCGTCGTGTACGGACTCGACAGAGAGCCGCAGCCAATCGCTGTGGACTATGTCGAGTTGCGAGACGCCCTAAGCCGAGACGCTGGTATGAACGCTGTGCTCAGCCTGGATGTTGAAGGAACGGTCGAGACCGTTTTGGTTCGGTCCGTGCAGCGAGACCCGATCAAGCGGCAAGTAACCCATGCCGACTTCCTACGGATCGACCCAAACCAGCGGGTCACGGTGAAGGTCCCGATCGAAGTCATCGGAGATCCAAGCGGTGTGACCGAAGAGGGTGGCATGATCGAGCAGCAGATGTTCGAGCTTGAGATCGAGGTGTCACCGATCAATATTCCGAACCTGATTCAGGCCGACGTGACCATCATGACGTTGGACCGCAGCCTGTCGGTGGCCGACCTACCGCTTCCCGCTGGTGTCGTGTCCCTCGTCGCCGAAGACGTCTCTGTTGTCGCTCCGGTTATCCCACGGGCGGCCAAGGCCGACGATGGCGATGCCGAAGTTGGTGAGGATGGCGAACCGATCGCCGGTGAGTCGGCCGAAGGTGGCGATGCCGAGGGTTCCGATTCGGGGACCGATGCCGCTGACGACGGCGGAGAGTAGCCCGTACACGTGACGTCCTTCTCTCGCCGATTGGGAGATCCGAACCGCAGAGGAACACCGGCCGACTTGTTAGTCGTCGGCCTTGGGAATCCCGACGATCAGTTCGAAGGAACTCGCCACAACTTGGGAGCTGCGACGGTTCAGCTTCTGGCGAAGCGAAACGATCTTCGACTTCGAAAAACAAAGGCTCGGGCTCTTGCCGTTGGGCTGCTCATGAACGACAAGCGGGTGGTCTTGGCCTTTCCGCAGACGTTCATGAATCACTCCGGGGAAGCGGTCCGAATGCTGGTCCGTACCTTCGGGATCCAAGAGGCCAGTCATATTCTCATCATCCACGACGAGCTCGACCTCGACGTTGGCCGGCTACGGCTCAAGTCTGGTGGTGGCCTTGCGGGTCACAACGGGCTTCGGTCGGTCACCCAGCACGTCGGGACGACCGAATACGTCCGGCTCCGTATCGGAGTCGGACGGCCACCGGCCACCCAGGCCGGGTCCGAGTACATCCTGCGTAAGCCCGGTAAGGCCGAACAGGTCGAGCTCAACGCCGCCGTCGAGGCGGCCGCCGACGCGGTAGAGCTTGTCACCGAGGTCGGTGTCGACCGGGCGATGGCTACGGTCAACCGCCGATCGACGTCGGACTAGCTAGCCTCGCTGCGCCATGGGTTTCCGCAAACTCGCCGACTCGCTCGGAACCGATGACACTCTGACCCGAATTATCGGTCGAGCTGCATCGGTGCTCGCCGTTGCCGAACCGGCGAGGGCCATGGCGATTGCCGGGTTGGCCGCGGCCTCGGAACGGCGGCCGATCTTGGTTGCGACGCCGACAACCACCGAGGCCGACCGGCTGGCGGCCGATCTTGCCACCTATCTCGGCGCTGACGAGGTTCTGACCTTCCCCGCCTGGGAGACTCTGCCGTTTGAGCGGTTGAGTCCATCGATCGAGGCGATGGGCAATCGGCTCCGCGTATTGTGGCAGCTGCAAGACCCGGCTCGTGGGCCCAAGGTCATCGTGGCCCCGGTGCGAGCGTTGATCCAACGGCTCGGTCCGCGCGTCGAGGAGTTTGAGCCGATCCTTGTCGGTGCCGAGGACCACATCGATTCTCAGGAACTGATCAGCCAGCTTGTGGCTTTTGGGTATCGCCGTGAAGCACAGGTCGAGCATCGAGGCGAGATGGCGGTTCGGGGCTCCATTATCGACGTGTTTCCATCGACCGCTGATGGCCCGTACCGGATCGATCTCTGGGGCGATGAGGTCGACCGTCTCTGCGAATTCACCATAAACGACCAGCGATCTTCGAGCGACCGGGCCGAGGTCGAGATCTTCCCCTGTCGCGAGTTGTTGATTACCGATGAGATTCGGGCTCGGGCAGCCGAGTTGGAGGGGTCGGAGCCATGGGGCCGAGAGCACTGGCAGCGGCTGGCCGACGGTGAGCAGTTCGACGGTATGGAGTCTTGGCTTCCGTGGCTGACGGACGAGAAACGCCTCCTCACCGATCTCTTGCCGTCCGATGGCATGGTCGTACTTATCGAGCCGACCCGGCTTCGTTCCCGAGGCGCCGATCTTTTAGCCGAGGAAGCCGACCTGGCCACCAGTCTGGCCCGAACCTGGGGTGCGATCGGGCCCGAAGCTGAGGGTGCGCCCGAGGGCGCCGACGTCGAACCCGGGGACGGCTTCCCCCAACTCCACCTACCATTCGATCGCCTCCTTGGGCGGACGACGGCCCCCGCGGTGACACTCACCGCCGTGCCAGAAGGTCCCGACGTCGCCCTCATGCCAGCCAGCGGCTGGGAGGCCCCCGGCGAGGCGTTGGCCGAGCGGTTGCGGCAGCTCGTAGCCGGCGGCGGACGCGTAGTGGTCGCCGCAGACGGCGCCGGTACTGCGGCGAGAGCTCTCGACGTGCTGGCCGACTGGGGCGTGGACGCCACCGACCATGGGGTGTCCGAGCCGGATCTGTTCGTTCCTGGCGCCCACCTGGTGGTCGCTGATATCCAACGAGGCTTCGTTCTTCCCGACGCCGGGATCGCGGTGCTGACCGAGGCCGACCTGACCGGACGACGCCGAGCCCACCGTCGGGCCCGGCCCCGCAAGCGGCAGAGCGAAGGATTCTTCGACGACCTCCGCCCGGGAAACTACGTGGTCCATCATCAGCACGGGGTCGGTCGGTTCGCCGGAATGGTGACCCGAACGATAGGTGGCAACGAGCGCGACTACCTTCTGCTGGAGTACAAGGGAGACGACAAGCTCTACCTTCCGTCAGACCAAATCGATCTGATCCGCCGTTTCACCGGTGGTGACACCCCGTCGGTTCATCGTCTCGGTGGTACCGATTTTGCCAAGGCCAAAGCGCGGGTGCGTTCAGCGGTTGCCGAAATCGCTCAAGAGCTAGTGGTTCTCTATCAGAAGCGGATCACCGCCGAAGGCCATGCGTTTGCGCCCGATACCCCGTGGCAGGCCGAGGTCGAGGCAGCGTTTCCATACGAGTTGACCCCCGACCAAGCGACAGCCATCGTCGAGGTGAAAGACGATATGGAACGTCCGCTTCCCATGGATCGGTTGGTGGTCGGCGACGTCGGGTTTGGCAAGACCGAGGTTGCGCTGCGAGCAGCCTTCAAGGCGATCCAAGACGGAAATCAGGTGGCTATTCTCGTGCCGACCACGCTGCTCGCTCAGCAGCATTTCCAGACCTTTTCCGAGCGCTTCGCCCCCTATCCGATCCGGGTCGAAGTGTTGAGCCGATTCCTGACCGCGGCCCAGGCACGCAAGGCGGTTCACAAGGCCGCAGCAGGCGAAGTCGATGTGCTGATCGGGACCCACCGGATCCTGTCGGAAGACGTTACCTTCGCCAAGCTCGGTCTGGTAGTGGTCGACGAGGAGCAGCGATTCGGGGTTGCTCACAAAGAGGCACTCAAAGGGTTCGTTTCGTCCCAACGTGCCGCCGATGATCCGTCTGGTCAACAGGTCGAGCCGAGCCGGGCGGCGGTCGATGTGTTGACGTTGTCGGCAACGCCTATCCCGCGGACCCTTGAAATGAGTCTTACCGGTATTCGCGACCTCTCGCTTCTTAACACTCCACCAGCCGACCGTCAGCCGATCATGACCTACGTGGGGGAGTACGACGAACGGGCGGCGGCGGAAGCGATCCGTCGAGAACTGCTTCGAGAAGGCCAGGTCTTTTTCGTACACAATCGGGTTCAGAGCATCGAAAAGGTCGCGTCGGACCTGCAGCGACTTGTGCCCGAAGCGCGGATTGCCATCGCTCACGGGCAGATGGACGAGGGAACGCTTGAGAAAACCGTCCTGGATTTCTGGGACGGAGAGTTCGATGTGCTCGTGTGTACCACGATCATCGAGTCGGGTATCGACATGCCGACGGTCAATACGCTGGTCGTCGATAGAGCCGAGCTATTGGGACTCGGCCAGCTCCACCAGCTTCGAGGCCGGGTCGGCCGATCGGGGCAGCGGGCATACGCCTACCTTTTCACCAGGCCGGAAGCTGCCCTATCCGAGGAAGCCTACGAGCGGCTCAAGACCATCGGCGAAGCTACCGACCTTGGTTCGGGGTTTCAGATCGCCATGCGAGATCTTGAGATTCGGGGTGCGGGTAACCTACTGGGCACCGGACAATCGGGCCATATCGCCGCAGTCGGCTACGACCTTTACTGCCAGATGGTGGTCGAAGCTGTAGCTGAGCTAAACGGCGAGCCTATAGAGACCCCGGTCGAGGTTCAGATCGACCTTCCGGTGGCCGCCCACCTTCCGGCCGAATACGTCACCGGTGAGGCGCAGCGACTTGAGGCATACCGGCGGTTGGCTGCGGTGTCGACCGCCGAAGCGGTTGCGGCCATCAGGACGGAGTGGGAAGACCGCTACGGCCCGGTCCCCGAGCCCGCCGAACATCTACTCGACGTGGCTCGCCTTCGGGCTCAATGCGCCCGGGTTGGTGTCACCGAGCTGGTTGTAATCAAGGGTCCGGGGTTCGGTGGGCCTGAGTTCATCGCCAAGCTTGGGCCGGTCCGCCTCAAAGTGTCTGAAGAGGTACGATTCGATCGTTTGTTCGCCAATGGGGTGTGGAAACCGCACGAATATGCCGAACGCGGTGGGCAACTCCAGGTTGGGTTGAAGCGAAAAAAGGAGCTCGTGGCAGACCTTATTCTGTTCTTCGAATCTATGTTTCCCGAGGCCGATTTGACCGCCACAGTGGCGCGGCAACAGAACAAAAACAACGAACCAAAGAAGGAAACGGTGGCGTCATGACCGCAGCCAAGTTCTCAAAATGGAATCGAGCCTTAGTCACCGGCGCATCCTCTGGAATCGGGCGAGCAGTCGCTACGACACTGGCTGAAGCCGGTACCGACCTCGTGGTTGTAGCCCGAGACGAGGCCAGGCTTCGGGAATTGGCCGACGAAGTAGACGTCGAGGTTGAGGTGTTGGTGGCCGATTTATCCGATGGTCAACAGTTGGAAACCGTCGCCGAGCGTCTGCTCTCGGAAGAGGCACTCGTCGATCTGCTTGTGAACAATGCCGGGTTTGGAAATTTCGGCGAGTTCATCGATCTCGATCCTGTTGCTGAGGCCGCGGTGATCGACGTCAACGTCGTGGCCATGCACCGTCTCGCCCATGCTGCCGGCAGCGCTATGTCGGCCCGAGGACGCGGTGGGATCCTGAACGTCTCGTCGGTGGCTGGGTTTGCGCCGTCACCGAAGGCGGCCACCTATGCGGCAACGAAGGCATTTGTCACCAACTTCTCGGAGGCTCTGCATGCCGAACTTGCGCCCGGTGGGGTAGCGGTGACCTGCCTGTGCCCCGGTTTGACCCGCACCGAGTTTCAACAGCGTGCCAACTACGACGTGGTAGGCGTCCCCGAGGCGTTGTGGCAATCGGCCGAGGATGTGGCGACAGCGGGGCTGCTCGGTCTGGCTCGTGGGCGGGCCGTGGTTGTGCCGGGCGCCCCAAACAAGGCGTTGCGGGGCTTGACCAAGGCGCTACCCGGCAGCGCGGTGCGGCGCGTATCGAAGGTGCTGGCCGACCGGTCCAGACGCTGACGTCGGTGGCGCTGCTCAACTTGGGTGTTACCTGGTAGCCCGACCATAGTTGGGGGTATGGCCCCGACCGATGAGCAGTCTGTTCACCTCGCTGGCGCACCGATCGACTGGTCGGTTCTCGTCGCCGACTTGAATCGCCTCCTACGCCTCCGAACCACACCGATTGGGATGAAGCTGTTCGCGTCGGTTGCCGAGATGGAGGCGGTAGCGAAGATCCGTAGACCGGGGAATGTTCATACCACCGATCAGATTGTTGCCATGGCCGCCCGGTTGAACTGGACGGTTGGGATCACCAACGACGATCTTGTCGGCCCCCAGTGCGGTGCCGTTATCGGCCTTCACCCCCAGGACGACGAGTGGCTGGCTGGTCAGGCGATGGCTGGCGTGTGGTTTGAGACCACCGAGGATTCATCGGCTCACCAGCATGCGATGCATACCGTGCCCTTCGGTACCTATGAGGCGATGGCGGTGTCGCCGTTGGGTACCGGCCGACTCGATCCGCCCGACGTTTGTTTGATCTATGCCACACCGGCCCAGATGATCTTGTTGATAAACGGGCTTCAGTGGTCCGGCTATCAGAAGTTCGAGTGGGGATGTGTCGGCGAGTCGGCCTGCGCCGATTCGTGGGGCCGGGCCCTTGTTCTCGGCGAGCCTTCGGTGTCGATCCCCTGCTTTGCCGAGCGTCGCTACGGTGGCGTGCAGGACGACGAGTTGCTGCTGGCGACCCCTCCCGAGTTCCTTCCAAAGGCGATCGCTGGTCTCGATGCCCTTGCCGCCAACGGGTTGCGCTACCCGATCCCGCCATATGGGATTCAATCCGATGCCAGGGCAGGCCTCGGCGCCTCATACGACTGAGGTCCCTTCCTGGAGCGAGCGCAGCGGTGATGGCGAGGAAAGCGTGGCCCGGTCACCACCAAGACCGGGCCACGCGTGCTCACCTTTCGGGAGCACGGGTGCTCATGCGGCGAAACCGCCGAGCTCCTCTGTTCGATAGTGTGACGTAACGCCCGTAGGTCACGTGGGTAGACCTGGATGGGCAGTTGTCTTCATGGGCCGCGGGGCAGCGCCGACCCGCTCGGTCGCTAAGGTGCACCACCGTGACTGAGAACGCCGCCTCTGATATTGCTGCAGTGTTGTTCGATATGGGTGGGGTGATCGTCGAACTGGCCCCTCTCGTTGAGCTGCTTGGCCTCGACGTGCCCGCCGATGTGTTCTGGCCGGCTTGGCTACAGAGTCCCATCGTCCGGGCCTTCGAGCGGGGAGACATCGACCCCACCGAGTTCGGGGCCGGTTTGGTGGCCGAGCTTGACTTGCCGATCACTCCCGAAGAGCTTGTCGACCGTTTCCAAGGCTTCGTTCGAGGCCTCTTTCCCGGCGCGGCGTCTCTTGTCGAGTCGCTCCGCGGTCGGGTGATCACCGGAGTCCTTAGCAATACCAATGCCCTCCACTGGGATCATCAGAGCGATGGACCGGTGATCCGCACGTTGTTCGATCGCAACTATCTGTCGTTTCAGCTTGGCTTGTTGAAACCGGACCGAAGCCTTTTCGACTTCGTGTTGGCCGACCTGGGGTTGCCGGGGGATCGCGTCCTCTTTCTCGATGACAATCAGATCAATGTCGACGGTGGAACGGCGGCCGGGCTTAGGGCCGAACTCGTGCGAGGGCCAGATGAGGCTGCCGCTGCTCTCGTCGAATACGGGTTGATCGATAGGCGGCCAACGTCGTGATCTTTCATAAGTAGTCAATCTCTGAATGAGATTATGACTTACGTCTCTTTGGGGAAGGCAGATGGGTGTCGCCGGTTCATGGGCGGTACGTATCCACGCGTTACCCATGGAGGAATTTGCTCAAATGCGATCCCTTAATCGCTTCATCGCTCAGGCCAGCGGCTATGCACCCGTCGTGCTCCGCCTAGCCATCGGCTCCCTTTTTCTCTACCACGGGATCGACAAGTTCGATACTGGACTGACCAACGTCGAAGGCTTCTTCGCCTCCGAGGGTGTGCCTGCCCCGGCCATCACCGCACCACTTACCGCTGTCGCCGAGGTTGCCGGTGGCATAGCGCTTATCCTCGGAGCCGGGACGCGTCTGGTCGCCGCCGGCTTTTCACTCTTGCTCGTTGGCGCCTTTGTCTTCGTGAAGTCCAGTGCCTCGGTGCTCGGTGGCTCAGAACTCGACATCGTGTACCTGGCCGGCACTGTCGCGTTGGTCCTACTCGGTTCCGGTCGAGCCGGCATCGACCAGATGCTCGGCTTCGAACACGTTACCGGTGGCCCAGTCGCTCGTCGCGAGCTGGTCGACGCCTAGGTCCGGCTGACACTTTCGAAGACGAACGTTCTGCGGCCGAGGGCTACCGTCTCGCCGGATGCCAGCTCGATGGGTTGTCCGGCCGCAAGCTGGTTCCAGCGTTCGAAGGCTCGATCCCAGACGTATGTCCCGTTCGTTGACTTCATATCGACGAGCTGGACGTTCCAGTCGGCCAACCGCAGTTCGGCATGGGTCCGTGAGAGCGTCTCGTTGTTGTCGTGGAGGACCAAACGCTCGGCAGGCGAGTCGGCCAACGGCGATGGTTCACGACCGACGACGTATGACCGATCGAGCCCAAACGTCGACCCGTCATCGAACACGATGAACCCAAGCGTTGGGCGGGGGCCTCTAACCAGATTGTGGGTTAGATGCAACATCGAGATGCCACAGACCATGCAGTACGCCGCACCGGGATTGTTGAAGTGCTCTCGTGAGCAGAGGATGCCATCGACCTCGACCCGTCCGGCGTCGAGTTCGCCCCGGGAGAGTTCCCCGGTCTTGGGAGAAGAGGCGATTGGCAGAGGCACCGTGGCCTGTTGCGGGCGCCCGATCAATACCACCGAGCGGAACGGCACCGCTATCGACGATGGAGCGACCGCCGGTTTGACATGCCGCTCCGGCGGTGGGTTTCCGGGCTCGCCGACCGGTGACGATTGAGGTTCGCTCGTCGGGTCTGGTACGACGGCTTGGTCGTCCACCCGTCCTGAACCGACGTCGGAAGGAGAAACCCGTGGGCTGTTCTGATCGGTGGCAACGCTTGGGTCGAGGGGTGAGACGGCTGGCTCATTTGCCGCTTCTGGCGAAGGTAACGGAACGGCCGAGGCCAGGCCGACGGGAGCCGGCGGTGGTTGAACCGAGGCGATGGTGACGAGGGTCAGACCAGCCCCGGGAGCGATGCCTCGTCGGAGGTCGTAGGGGGCGACCGGTTCGGCCGCTTTCGTCAGGTTGGTGGTACGAATCGTCAGACGGGTCGCCGCGTTCGATAGCTGGTTGCGGACCGGTCCCTCCCCGCCATGCATGACCGATTCGCCGTCGACCAGGATCTCGATCGGTCCGAACGCCATAGCCATGGGGCCGCCGGTTGCTTCGACCAACATGCCGATCGATTGCAGCTTCTCGGCCGAGATTAGCTCGTTCACCGCCCCGACGAGGTGGTTGGGGTCCGGCTCCGGTCCGAGTTGGTGAAACATGTCGTCGACGAGTGTGTCGTGAGCGGAGTCGCTCGGGATAACGAGGGCGATGTCGGTCCAACGGGCGACGATGCCCAGTCCTCGGTGGATTTGGCCGGCGCGAAGATCAAGATCGGTCATGTCCGTGCCTTCTCCGCTTGACGGTCGGCCTCGGTGGCAATAGCGATGGCCAGCGCTTCCGCTGTCGACGGCCGTTCGGACGGATCGACGGCGACCGAGGCCTCGATAATGTGGCGCTCGCCGTTTCTTAGCGCGTCGCCCATGGTGGGCCGCTCGTTGAGAATGTGTCGAAGGGCGCTGACCAGTGATTCTGTCGGCAGCCCGGGGTAGAGGGGCTGACCGGTCAGCACCTTGTGCAGCGTGGCGCCAAGGGCCCAAACATCGCTGGCTCGCGATGCCTGTTGGCCCTGGACCAACTCGGGCGGGAGGTACTCGATAACGCTGACGCGGCTGGTGCCGGTAACGGTTTGGCCGGGGCTGAGAAGTTGAGAAAGTCCGATGTCGCCAAGTTTTGCCCCGTGATCGCCGATCATGGCGTTGCCCGGCCGGATCGACCGGTGGGCGATGCCGATCTCGTGGAGCGCATGTGCCCCTCGGCTGATGTCGGCCATAGCTCGAAGCACGTCGACCCGCGAGAACGGGCGCGACGGCCGGGCCAGCGACCCGGCCGGCAAGTACTCGCCGGCCAGATAGATGATGTTGCCCTGCTGGCCGACGTCGAACAGCCGAACCAGATTGGGGCTGGAAATCGAGGCATACAACTGCAGGTAGTCGGTGAGGCGGGCGAAATCGGCATCCGACGCAGCATGGGACAGGGTCTTGATGGCTACCACATCGTCGGATATCTCAAGCCTGGCCGGGGTGCGACCCAGCCACACTTGGCCGCCACTTCCTTCCCCCAGTTGCTGCACGATCTCATAGTCGGCTATCTGTTGCACGCCCACCCCCACTTCTTCATTTTTCGACAATCCTTCCACCCTGATAACGCCACCGCGGCAATAACACTTTTATCGGACCAACCGCTACGAGCCACACCAACGACCAGGTCGAGAGGAAGTGGAACCAAAAGACGAGGAATGGCGGTGGCGACCCAAAGAAGATGACCAACACGGAGATCCAAACCAGGAAACCTTCGGGGAAGGCGACGACCAGCGAATAGAGGATCGGCCAATCCTTTTCCCATCGATATTGTTGCAGCGCGTGGTAGAGCAACTCCCAGCCGACACCGAAGACGGCAGTTAGGAAGACAGCGCTAATGGTGATGGCGTAGACCCGCCCGACCGAACCGTCTTGTTGCACGAGGATTGGGCTGATCAGAATGGTCCAGCCCAATCCAACCGTCGCCAGAAGGAACAGGCGTGTCTGGATCCGGCCGACGAGAGTCGGCGTCATGAACGTACTGATCTAGCGGGCAACATCGTCAGGACAACCTCACGGACCGAACGTAGCCGAACCTGGCAGACGATCGCACCGTCAGGGGAGATGAGGGGCGGCGCACCACCATATGAGGAGCAATGCTCACGGAACCGGTTGTTGACGCATCCATCGCCACCATTCCTTTACGGACCGCATCGAACCGAGCCGGGTACCGAATCCCGCCGAGGCTAGGTCGTCGTGGATGCGTAAGGCGGCGTATTGAAGCCCGAGGAAGGAGTCGACACCGGCGTAGTAGCCGCCGAGGGCGATCGATCCGCTCGCATACATCCGACCCGGTTCGCTCCTGGTGCCCCTCACTTCGAAACTCGGCTCGACGTCTAGTCGGCCGAGAGGGTTTCGACCGGCTCCGCCATAGTCGAGCAGGTCGGCGAGCACCCGGTGTTCGGAGATGTCCGACTCCAAACCGGTGGCGTCGACGATGAAGTTGGCCTCGAGCTGAATCGTCCGGCCGGCTCGATCGGCCACAGTGGTTTGAACTGTCTGATCCTGGCCAGGGGCTACCGACTGGACTTGACCTTCGAACTGGCGATACCAGCCGCCGTGGCGACCCCGTTCGAGCTGATCGTCCCACGCCCGCCGGTGGGGGGTGTTCGTGCCACCCAATCGACCGATCAGATCTTTGCGGGCGTCGCCATCGAGCGACTCCAGCTGTTCTTTTAGCTGTCCGCCCCAAGCGGCCTTCGGGTAGTTGAACCCCTGGTAGGCAAACCCATTGCGGCCATCTCGACGAAAGGTCGCTCGGTCGCCCTGTGGTTCGCGTACGTAGTTGCGAAAGAGGTGGATGACGGTGGTGTTGGCGCCGCGCTTCTCTCGGTCATCGAGGAGCCGAACGAGGATGCGTGAGGCTACGATCCCGCTGCCCCGGACCATCACGGTGCTCGGTCGCCGCCGCAGTTCCTCGTAGACGTAATCGTGGTTCTCGTAGGCGTTCACCACCCGGCTGAAGTCTTTGTGTGTCTTCCGATATTTCTGAAGATCGGGCAAGAAGCGGACACCCGGGTAGCCGACGGCGATGTGGACGTGGCGGGAGCGGACCGCCACCCGCTTTGTCCCGCCATGGGTTGGGTCTTGGCCGGCTTTCGGCGTATAGACCGTGAAGTAGCCGCCGCCGACGCGACGGCGAACCATTCGCACCACGCCCTTTAGTAGCATCTTGTTCCAACCGATTCGGTTCGCTTCGGCGTCGACCGATGAATACACCTGACCGGCGGTCGGGGTGTAATAGTCGTCGAGTACCGGTTCAACCAGTACGTGACGCAACGGGGCGATTTTGTTGGCCAAACCTTTCGCGCTCATCGCTTCGCGGGTGGCATAGCTGGGGAATCCCCAGATGTTGTCGATAGTCGAGCTGGCATCGGATCGGATCCTCTCCTCGACCGGAATTTGAGAGTTTTCGGCTAGTAACCGGTAGGTCTGATGAGGGCGATCGATGGTGGTAACGACACGAATGTCGTCGGTTCGAAGACCAGCGATTCGGAGCAGATCAACCGCGGCGAGCGAGCCAAGACCGCCGCCGATCGACACGAACGGGACATCGACGATGGGGAGGGTCCTCGACACGAGTTCGTCGGACCAGGTGCCCGTTTCGATGAGCTGCGGTGTCAACTCGCCAGACCGGTCGGCTGTCAAGAATCTGAGGCTACTGGCGGGCCCAGGCTACAACGCCACCCAATGCTGCTAGCTTCGGAGGCCGAGTCTGTCCGGTCCTCCCTCTTTCCGAGTCTGAACCTGGCCGGACGTCCACAGAGAGGAACAATATGGGCGTATTCGATTTCGTACGTGAAGCCGGAGCCAAGATTGGCATCGGTGATAGCAAAGAGGAAAAGGAAGAGAAGGCCGAAGCTGCTTCGGCCGAGCGGGCTGCCGACCTGGCCAAGCGTGTCCGGGAACGGCGGGCCGACACGGCCAAAAAGGCGCGGGTGGAGCGGCTGGCCGAAAACAAGAAAGCTGCTGGTCTAGAGCGATACGTCAAGACCATGGGCTTCGCCATCGAAGACCTCGACATCCGCTACGACGATGGACTGGCCGAGATCAGCGGCAAGGTAAAGGACCAGGAAACCCGCGAGAAGATCATTCTCGCCGTCGGCAACGTCAAGGATGTCGGTCAGGTCTCCGACGACATTGAAGTCGTGGATTCGGCAGAAGAGTCGGAGATGCACGTGGTGCAGAAGGGCGACACGCTAAGCGCTATCGCCAAGGAGCACTATGGCGACGCCATGAAGTACCCGGTGATCTTCGAGGCCAACCGGCCGATGCTGAGCGATCCCGATCTGATTTACCCGGGCCAGGTGCTCCGGATTCCGGCCTCGGCTTAGCCCGCGGGTATCCACCACCGTAGATTCGGTGTCTCGATCTTTATCGAAGCGAGTGTCGTCGGAGCGTTGTCCGCCGGCACTCGCTTCGTTTTGGCGTACCCTCGAAGAGATTCGAACCGATGAACACCTCGCACTTGGATAACCAATCGTCGGACCGACCAGATCCATTGGATCTGCTGCGCAAGCACGCGCCGATCATTCGTTACGACGGCCGAGAGCTGTTTTTCCCTACCGACATCGAGGGGTACCTGGCCGCCAGCTCGCTTATGGCGAACGGTGAGCCTCTAGTGGCCGAGGGAGAAATCGAAGAAAAGGACCTCGACCACCGTCTTCCGGAAGGCACGTTTCTGCAGTTCGTGTCCGACCTGGAGCGCCGGTCGGTTGTCAAAGAAGAGGCTCGACGGGTGGCCAGGAAGCTCCTCGGCCCACGGCTTGGTCGGGTCGGGCTGTTTGGTCGGATTCTCGATGCCTTGTTCCTGTTGAGCGTGTTGCTCCGGCCGACAACTCCACGGTTGACGACGGCGGCATGCTCGCTCAAGGCAGAGCGATTGAACCTCCATCGCAAACCGGTGGTGTACGGCCGTGTGCTCGACTTCGCCGGGTGGCGAGTGCTTCACTACGCGTACTTCTATGTCATGAACGATTGGCGAAGCAGTTACCGGGGTCTCAACGACCATGAGGCCGACTGGGAACAGGCATGGGTCATCTGCGACCCCGACGACGGCCAGCCGATCTGGGTCACCGCGTCGAACCACGAAAATGGGGGCCCCGACCTTCGCCGTCATTGGGACGATCCGGAGTGTCGCAAAGTTGGTGATCGGCCGGTGCTGTTCGCCGGTGCCGGCTCCCACGCCCTCTATTTCCGTCCCGGTGACTATGTGACCCGAATCGACGTCCCGGGGCTGCGATGGCTGCTCCGGCTCCAGCGATGGGCTCGGCGGATGCTGCGCATTCGGGACCAGGCCGCCGAGCGCGGACTGGGCCCCGCCCTCGGTATGCCGTTCGTCGATGCGGCAACGGGTGACGGTCGGGAAGTGGGGAACTGGGACGTGCAGCTCCTCGACGAAGAGCGGCCATGTTTCGGCGGTTTCCGTGGCCTGTGGGGACTCGACACCGGAGATCCGACCAACGGCGAGCGTGGACCCTCCGGACCGAAATTCTCTCGCTCGGGCGAGATCCGCACCTCGTGGGCCGACCCGATCGGATTCGCTGGGCTCCATGGTTCCAATCCGCCGTCACGGGCCCCGGTCGAGGCCGGTGTCGACAACCTCGATATCACACTTGGACACCTGGACGAGGAGGTGGCCCGCACGCTTCGACTGCTGCCCGTCGTCCAGCAGTCGGACACGCCGGGCGAGTTCGCCGACGAGTCCGGTCGGCTGAGCGATTTGTTGCGGCAGGGAGTCGAGCTGTGCGACCTTCGGCGGCGGCTGGTTCGGGGGGACCGTCCCGATCGAGATATTCGGGCTCACCTGACCAATCCCGCTATTCCCATGGCCGCGCCCCAGGAGGCCGGGTGGCTCCTCGCGCTTTGGGCCGCCATCAGCGTGCCGCTGTTACTCCTGTCGGTGGCGTCGGTCTTTTTGTTCGACGGGCTGGGAGTCACCACCCTGTTGCTGGCCACGGCCGCTGGCTTCTCCATTTGTGAACAGCTCGTGCGCCGTCATTTCCAGGCCGTTCTGCGCATGCTGGGCATCTACCTGGCCATCGTGGCAACGTTCGCCTTGGTGGGGGCCGTCTTCTCGGGTGTGTTGACCGTTAGCTTGCTGGCTATCGGCGGGGCGATCACCGCCGCCTCCGCAGTGTTGTTCGTGGCCAACCTGGGTGAGTTGACCGCAGTTCAACGGCGGGCCGACGCCGCAGACAAACTAACCGGCGACCGAGTCGTCGATGACTTCTGATCGACTACCGGGCTGGTCCGGTAGTCGACCCACCGGTCCGCTCAGGCCACGGACTGTTTGCGTCGACGGCTTACCACCGTCAACAGCATCCCCGCCGCTAGCAGGATGAGAGCCGCCCCCGTCGACACGATGGTGAGATTGGTACCGGTGAGGGCCAAGGCTGGCACCTCGCGCTCGCTGTCGGCACCATCGACACTCACCGGCTGATCTGGATCGTCACCGGGGGGTGTCGACGTCACACTGGTCGTCACCGTTTCGCTTGTTGTTACCGTCCTGCTAGAGGTCGATCCAGCGGTCGTCGGTGGCGTATCGACGACTGGAGGGTCGGTCGCTGGTGGTGTATTTGGAGGCACCGTCGCTGGTGGTGTGTTTGTTGGCACCGTTGGGGGCACCGTCGGCTCGTCAACGATCAGGCCGGCATCGATGGTGAGATCGAGTTCGCCAGCCGAAAGCTCCACGACGCCGGTGGTTCCTGAACTAGACGCATCGGAGTCGGATGCGTCGTCGCCGTTGTCTGTGGCTGTGAACCGCCGACCCTGGGGATCGTCGAACGTCACCCGATACCGACCGGGGGTAAGACCGGTCACCAGGTAATTGCCGTTTGCGTCGGTGACGACTGTGGCCACGACACCGCCGGTGTCTTCGTCGATGACCATCACCGTGACGCCCGGGACACCCGGTTCGCCAGGGTCTCGCTGGCCGTCTCGATCTTCATCGAGGAACACGAGGTCACCGAGGCCAGCGGTGGCGGTGAAGCCAAAGTCGACCGTCGGGTTGTGGTTGGTGGCCGGCTCGGTGCCGGTGGCGAGGGTGATCGGAGTGCTTATCGAAGCGAACCCGGGGGCTGGGTCGCCGTTGTCATCGTTATCGACGTCGTCATCTGGATCGGGGGCCGCACCGTTTCCGGCGGTCGAGAACAGACCGTCGAGGGGGGCCGACGATGCCGCTTGTGTGTCGGCGATTGCAACGATGTAGTCACCGGGGGCCAGATCGTCGAACCGGTACTGGCCGTCGGTGTCCGTGGTGTCGGTAGCGAGCATGGCCAGTGGGGCACCGTTGGCGTCGACGCTCCAGAGCTGAACCTCGACTCCAGCAATCCCCGGCTCGGCTCCGTTTTGGGTGCCGTCGCCATCTTGATCGAGCCATACGGTGTTTCCGAGACTCAGCGAATCGATGAGTCCGATGTCTAGCGTGTGGTCGGTCTCCGAGGCGGTGAATTCGATGCTGGGAAGACCTCCGACCAGAACGGCGTCGGAGTCGATGCCGTCATCGTTTCCGATGTTGGCGAGAGCTGGGAGGGTAAGACCCTCATAGGTGCCGCCGGAAGCTAGCGGCCCGCCGGTCGTCAGGTTTGATGCTGCGACTCGGATGGTATACGCCGCTCCGTTGACCAGCTCGTCGAACAAGTATTCGCCGGCTGCGTTTGTGGCGACGCTGTCGACCACGTTCCCGTTGGCATCTACGAGTTCGACGAGGATTCCTGCCAACGGCGTCTCGCCGGGGTCGGCGATGCCGTCGTTGTTGGCGTCGTGCCAGATGCGGTTGCCGACCTGGATCGGGGCCTCGCCGCAACGAGCCTGCAGGTCTCCGATGCCGGCGGCCTTTTCGAAGGTGCCGACCGTGGCGCTCGACCCGTCGCCGAACACGCCATCGTTGCCGTCGTAGAGGCGGTAGCCACGGACGTGCTGGCCGGCGGTCAGGGTACCGAGTCCAGAGTTGTCGAACCATTCGAGTCCACCGGATTGCCAGGTCGCTGGCAGTTCGATTGGATCGAACGAGTTGGTGACGGTATATGGTCGTCCCGGGATTTGCCCGGCCGAGCCGAGTGTGGTCTCGGAGTGGGTGCTGAGGTAGTCGTCCCCGTCGTAGAAGAAATCGGTGCCGTTTGTCGGCACGGTGTATCCGCTGCTGGAAGCTACGGCTCGGAGTGTGTCCGAGGAGCTGATGGGCTGAGCGATTTGGCGGATGTCGCCGGCGTCGGTCCGGTAGAAGGCGTTTGATCCGGTTTGGTGGGCCCAACGGTCCATCACTCCGATAACCAGATCGTCGCCGTCGGCCTCGATGTCAGAGATGATCGGCTGGGCCCATGTTGCAGCCCCGGTTGGCCAGCCGGCGAAGTCCACGTCGAATGGTGCTTCGGAGACCCAAGGCCGCCAGTCGGTCTGGCCTCGGAAGGCGTTGGGACCGGTCGTCTGCCCGTTTTGGGTGCCGCGGGTGGTATCGGGTAGTGGCACGTCGACCAGCCTGGAGAACGAGCCGTTGTAGGAGAAGACCCAGCCCTCAGGGCGGGTCGCGAATGGACTTGGCGCACCGCTGATCAGCGGATCGCCCGTCGTGGCGTCTACTGGGAGGGAGTCGGCGGCCACCGTCGACTGGCCAGAGCAGACCACGCCGACGAGCAGTGAGCCGTTCTCGTCGAACCCGAGGCCGAACGGCCGGACGTCGTCGTCGGCACATCCGACGCCGAGAGCGGCGGCGGTGATGAGGGTGCGAGTCACCGCTCCGGTGTCGGGCGAGCCGTCGGCGTTGATCGGTACTTCGATGAGTTGCCGGTTGGCCAGGTCGATGGTGAATAGGGTGTTGCCGTCTGGCGAGATCTCAAGGTCGCCGAGACCGGTCTTGCCGACGGCATCGAATGCGTCGAAGTCGTTGAGCCAGCCATCGACGGCGCCGGAGTGTGGATCGGTGGCAGACGGGTCGACCGTGAACCATGGGGCCGGTCCGCTTCCGTCGATCCGGTAGATCGTTGTCGGGTTGCCGGTCGGCCCGAGTCGGGTATGACGCTTGACGAAGGACGCCACATACGTCGACTGGTCTTGGGGGCGGGTGTCGAGACCGTAGATCGTTCCGACGTCTCCGAGGGTTGCCAGGACGGTGTATGGATCGTCTTGCCAGTTCGTTCCGGTCGTGGCGCCATTGTCGGCGGCTCCGTCGATGACCGATACCACCGCCGCCTCGTCGTCGTGGGATGCGACGTTTCCGAAAAGGAAGCAGGAGGTGACGAACTCCGGTCGGTTCTCGCAGAACGAGCCGGGAGCGGTGATGCTGGCATTGCCAACCGGGCCGATGCCGTCGAATGGGCCAGTGCACTCTGCCGGGTCGACGATGTACTGGTTGAGCGTTGCCGAATCGGGCCCGACCGGACCGGGCGACCAGGTGCTCGGGTACCCGGTGATGTCGACCCGAATCGGAAAGTCGGCGGTGTCGAGGTCGACCGACCATACTCCCTGGGAGTCGGTGGTATCGATGAACACGTCGCCTTGGGCATCGGTGACGGTGACCGTTAGGCCATCAACGCCGGCGTCGGGGACCGCGGCATACTGGCTGGAGACATAGGAATAGTCTTCGACCCGTTCGCCGTCGGCGTCGAAGTCTTGGAATATCAACCCGCCGCAGGTCGTCGCCGCGGCCTCGGCTGCCGTCACCGGAAATGCCGCCAGCCCGGAGGCTGCGATACACACTGCGAGTGCCGATCTTCGGATTCGCTGACTTGCCGCCATAGCACGTTGCCCCATGAAATAGTGTCTGGAAAATGACAGGTACGACCAGTTCTTCGGCGGTCCCGAATGTGCCTCTGCAACGATTGGGTTGTTTCGCTATTGGCGCCCAGAGAATTGGAGGTACGAGGTAGGTGAACGTCTAATTTGGCGAGGCCGATCGGCCTGGTCACGCCGGGAATGGGTACCCACGGCGCGTCGAAGTACGCCATCGACATCACGGGTTGTCCGACTAGATTCGATGCAGGATCAGCCGGTGAACGCGGCGCCGATCATCCGTTGCCCGGCTTCGGTCAGGACCCCGTCCTTTTTGGCGAAACAGAGCCGTATGAGCGCGGCGCCGTCATCTCGGTCGTGATAGAACGCGGCGCTTGGAATGGCTACGACGCCGGCGAGTTCCGGCAGGCGTCGACAAAACTCGATGCCGTCTCCGATTCCGGCCGCCGAGACGTCGGCGTTGACAAAGTATGTACCCTCTGGTCGATACGCCAGGAGGCCGGCCTCGGTCAGCAATCCACACAGCAGGTCACGCTTGGCCAGCAACTCGTCGCGGAATCGTTCGAAGTAGTCGTCACCGAGTCGGAGTCCGGCGGCGATAGCCGGTTGGAACGGCGTGCCGTTGGCGAACGTCAGGTATTGCTTGGCGGTTCGCACCGCTGAGATAAGTTCCGCTGTCCCGACCGCCCAGCCGATCTTCCAGCCGGTAAGCGAAAAGGTCTTACCGCCAGACGACACGGTGATCGTACGAGTGGCCATCCCGGGGAACGTGGCGAGCGGTCGATGTTCACCATCGAAGACGAGGTGTTCGTAGACCTCGTCGGTCACCGCTATCACATCGTGGCGCAGGCAAAGCTCGGCCACCATCGCCAACTCGTCGACGGTAAACACCTTGCCGGTTGGGTTGTGTGGCGTGTTGAGCAGCACGAGCCTGGTTTTGGCCGAGAACGCCTTTGCTAGCTCATCGGGATCAAACCAGAATCGTTGCCCGTCAGCTGGGTCTGGCGGCCGGAGCAGCACCGGTCGCATCACGGCGCCGGCCATGGCGATCCCGGCGGCGTAGGAGTCGTAGGTTGGGTCGAATACCACCACCTCGTCTCCAGTCTCGCACAGCGCCAGCAGTGAGGCGGCGATGGCCTCGGTCGCCCCGGCGGTGATCAGGACCTCTTGATCTGGGTCGACGTCAATATTCCAGAACCGCTGTTGGTGGTCGGCCACCGCATGGCGTAGGTCGGCGGTGCCCGGTCCGGGAGGATATTGGTTTTGGCCCTGCTCGATGGCCGCTATGGCGGTGCCACGTATCTCTGCCGGGCCATCGGTATCGGGGAATCCCTGGCCGAGGTTGATGGCACCGGTCTCGGCCGCCAGCCTCGACATCTCGGCGAAGATTGTTGTGTTGAATCCCTGAAGTCGACTGGCGAGATATGGAACCCTGCTCATCGACGCAAAGTTAGTCACCCATCGGCCGCGGTGCCGGGGGAGAGCGCCTATTCTCGTTATGGGAGGTGTCGAATCGGTGGCATCGATGGTCGAAACTGTTCGGTGGGTGCCCGGCAACGAAAATACCGAGCTACGGTGTACCTGACCCAGCACTGTTACGAGAGGTCGGACCCGGCGCTCTGCGCGTTGAGGCGAACCCGCCCCATCCTCCAACACCTCATCCAGAGGGGATCACGTGACTGACACAGCCGATCGCATCGATGACAGCATGCTGGATCACGTAGTGATCCGTTTCGCCGGAGACTCAGGTGATGGCATGCAGCTGACCGGGGACCGTTTCACCTCGGCCAGCGCTCTCGCCGGAAACGACTTGGCCACGTTGCCAGAGTTCCCGGCCGAGATTCGTGCCCCACAAGGCACGCTGGCCGGGGTGTCGGCCTTCCAGGTTCACATCTCCGATCACGACATCCACACCCCGGGCGACGCTCCCGACGTGTTGGTGGCGATGAATCCTGCAGCGCTCCGAAGCGAGCTGAGCCGGCTCCGTTCCGGCGGCACGGTCATCCTCAACGATGACGCGTTCGATGAGCGCAACCTGGAAAAAGCCGGTTTCGAGGCCGATCCCCGAGAGGACGGCTCGCTGGACGACTACGTGGTCCATCGTGTCAACATGACGTCCTTGACCCTTGAGGCCACCACCGACTTGGACGTGAAGAAGCGTGATGCCGAGCGTTCGAAGAACTTCTTCGCTCTTGGGCTGATCAGTTGGATGTATTCCCGGCCGACCCAATCGACCCTCGATTGGATTACCGCCAAGTTTGGCAAGTTGCCGGCGGTAGAAGCGGCAAACACGTTGGCGTTCAAAGCGGGGCATGCCTTTGGCGAGACCGCAGAGATGTTCGGATCGCCGTTCAAAGTTGCGGCCGCTCCGCAAGAGCCAGGCATGTATACCAACATCACCGGAAACACGGCAACGGCCTGGGGGATGGTCGCCGCAGGCCAATTGGCCAAGCTGCCGGTCTTCCTCGGCACCTATCCGATCACCCCAGCCTCGGACATCCTCCACGAGTTGAGCCGACACAAGAACTTTGGTGTTCGCACCTTCCAAGCCGAGGACGAGATAGCGGGCGTCGGTGCTGCACTCGGTGCCGCGTTCGGTGGCTCGCTTTCCTACACGACGACGTCTGGGCCGGGCGTGGCGCTCAAAGGGGAGACGATCGGCCTGGCGGTCAGTATCGAGTTACCTCTGGTAGTCATCGACGTGCAGCGAGGCGGGCCGTCCACCGGTCTGCCGACCAAGACCGAAGCGTCCGACCTGATGATGGCGATGTACGGCCGCCACGGAGAAGCCCCGCTCCCGATCGTCGCCGCCTCTACACCGGCCGACTGTTTCCACGCCGCGATCGAGGCATCCCGTCTGGCGTTGAAGTATCGCACGCCGGTCATCCTGCTCACCGATGGCTACTTGGCCAACGGCTCCGAGCCATGGCTGCTACCAGACGTTGATTCTCTCCCCGACATCAGCGTCGAGTTCGCCACCGAGTTAAACGGGACCGACGCCACCGGCGATGCCGTCTTCCTCCCGTACCTCAGAGACGAAGAGACCCTCGCTCGACCGTGGGCCATTCCCGGTACCGCCGGTCTTGAGCACCGAGTCGGCGGGCTTGAGAAAGAGAATGTCACCGGAAACGTAAACTATGACCCAACGAACCACGCGCTGATGACCGATCTTCGGCAGGCCAAGATCGAAGGCATCGCCGCCGACATTCCCGAGGTGGTCGTAGATGGTGATGGCGGGGCCGACGTCTTGCTCGTCGGTTGGGGCTCAACCCGTGGATCGATCACGTCGGCCGCGGAGCGACTTCGGGCCGATGGGGTAGCGGTCGATGTCGTCCACCTGACCCATCTCAATCCGTTCCCTCAGAACCTTCGTGAGGTTCTGTCGAATCGCAAACATGTGTTCGTGCCGGAGTTGAACAAGGGCCAGCTCGTCAAGCTACTGCGAGCCGAGTTCTTGGTAGACGCCAAGCCGATAAACAAGGTGATGGGGACGCCCTTTACTGCGGCCGAACTGGTCGAGAACGTTCGGGAAGGAATGAAGCTCAGTGACTGATGTCCAACTCGATCCGACGAAGCGGGGGTACTGGACCTCCGATCAGGATGTCCGGTGGTGTCCAGGCTGCGGTGATTACGGGATCTTGGCCGCCATGCAGTTCCTCCACACGGAGCTGGAGGTCAAACGGGAAAATACCGCGTTCGTGTCAGGCATCGGTTGCGCCGCACGGTTCCCCTATTACATGTCGACCTACGGCATGCACACGATTCATGGCCGGGCGCCAGCGATCGCTACCGGCCTCGCCATGTCACGACCCGACCTCGATGTATGGGTGGTGGGCGGCGATGGCGACATGCTTTCGATCGGCGGCAACCATCTCATCCACGCGCTCCGTCGCAATGTGAATTTCACCATCCTGTTGTTCAACAACCAGATCTACGGTCTTACCAAGGGCCAGTATTCGCCGACCAGCGAGGTTGGGAAGGTCACGAAGTCGACCCCGATGGGTTCGATCGACCGTCCGTTCAATCCGATCAGCGTGGCTCTGGGCGCCGGAGCTACCTTCGTGGCCCGAACCCACGACCTCGACCGCAAACACATGATCGAGGTGTTCCGTCGGGCGCACGAACACCAGGGTGCCGCACTGGTCGAGATCTACCAGAATTGCAACGTGTTCAACGACGGGGCCTACAACGCCATCCTCAAACGGGATAACCGATCGGAAATGATGGTCAACCTCACCCATGGGGAACCGATTCTGTTTGGTGCTGAGAATGATCGCGGTGTGATCATTGAGAACGGCAAAGCCCTGGTGGTCAAGATTGCCGACGTCGACGAGTCAGAGCTGGTTGTCCATGATGAGCACGTCGAAGATCCGGCTTTGGCCTTTGCCCTCGGTAATCTGTCGAACGATAACTTCACCCCAACCCCGTTCGGAGTGTTCCGATCTGTAGAAGCGCCCGAGTATGGTGCGGGGGTGACAAACCAGCTATTGACGGCGAACGAAGAGTCCGGCCCCGGCGACCTTGGCGCATTGCTGCGCTCCGGCGCGACGTGGACGGTCGAGTAACCGTTGCCGACAAAACTCGCAATACTCATCGCAATGTGCATCACGGTGGCGGCCTGTGGAGCCGAACGGTCGTCCGACGACGTTGAAGCCGCGCCGTCTTCGACGACCGAAGAGACGGCCGACGGAGAAACCGGCGAAGGCGGTGAGGACGCAGGCGAAGGCGACGAAGACACCTCCGAAGATCCAGCCGATGCTGCTCCCACCACAACAGTAGGTGCACCAGCTACCACCGGCGCTCCCGAAGATGTCGCCCTGTCGGCAGATTTCGACGGGACGAGCTGGGAGATCACCCACGGTGAACTCAACGAAGTTGTCGTTCCGACCCAAGACAACGAAGAGTTCGTGACACTGGTGTTTGGTGGTCAGTCGCCACCCGGATTCGACGTTGGGGTATTGACCGAGCATCTCGTGCGCGAGGCCGTTCAACTCGAGCTTGATGAGCTTGGGGTCGAAGTCAGCGACGAGAATCGGGACACGGCTCGCGATCGGTTGGTCTCGCAGGTCGAGACCCTCTTCCCCAGCGAGGAAGATCCGAACGTTGAGGCGCAACGGCTCTACGACGAGGTTCCGTACCTATCGTTTCTCACCGAGTACCAGGCGGCGCAGGATGCCCTAACCGAGGAACTCAGCGAAGAGGCGGATCCGGCTGATGGTGTGCCCTGTGTCCGCCACATTTTGCTGGAGGCCGAGGCCGATGCCGACGCGGCCGTCGAGCGTTTGGACGACGGCGAGGATTTTGCCGAGCTGGCCACCGAGCTGTCGACCGGACCCAGCGGACCGAACGGCGGCGATCTCGGCTGCGCCCCGACCAGCAACTACGTCCCCGAGTTTGCCGCCGCAGTTGATTCGGCTGAAGTCGGAGCCGTTGTCGGCCCGGTTGAGACGGAGTTTGGTTGGCACGTGATCTTAGTCGAGCGTTTCGAGGTCGACGGCCAAACCATCGCTGCCGAGCGAATTCGGGAGCGACTGACCGGCGTCGATGTTGAGGTAGACGAGGCGATTGGACAGTGGGACACCGAGCAGCTCGCGGTGGTGCCACCTGGGCTCTAGCCCGGTGCTGGCGATGTCTCTGTGAGGGCCGACGTGCCAACGATCGAAGTGTGTGGCCTTGGGCCCGGTGGACCTGGTGGTCTGACCGAAGCCACCGCCGAAGCGTTGGTCGGCCCGCACAACGTGTTCCTCCGTACCTCTCGGCATCCGACTGCCGTTCGGGCGGTCGGTGCTGAGTCGTTCGATGCAATCTATGAGCAGGCTGCTTCCTTCGAAGACGTCTACCACGGCATTGCCGATCGTTTGGTGGCCGAAGCGACTGAGGCTGGTCATGTGGTGTACGCCGTGCCCGGTTCACCGTTGGTGCTCGAGCGTTCGGTTCAGCATCTGCGGTCACGCCATGATGTCGAGGTGACCACGCTCCCCGCGGTGTCGTTTCTGGACGAAGTGTGGTCACGCCTCGCCGTCGACCCCATCGATGATGGGGTCCGGCTCGTCGATGGTCACCGCTTTGCTACCGAAGCGGCGGGGGAGCGGGGTCCGCTACTGGTCGCTCATGTTCACGCGCCACGGGTACTGTCGGATATCAAGCTTTCTCTTGATGCCGGCACTGAGCAGGTGGCGATAGTACTCCAACGGCTCGGGACCGCTGACGAGACGGTGCTTGAGGTTCCGTGGCCGGAACTCGATCGTTCATTCGAACCAGACCATCTCACCACGCTCTATCTTCCCGAGATGGCTGCTCCCGTCGGTCATCAGCTGGCTCGTAGCGTCGATCTCATGTACCGCTTACGCCAGGAATGCCCATGGGATAGCGAACAAGATCACGGCACGCTTCGGAAACACTTGGTCGAAGAGGCGTACGAAGTTCTCGATGCCGTAGAAGCTGTGATTGAACGCGGCGATGGTGATGCCTACGCCGACCTCGAAGAGGAACTTGGGGATCTTTGGTTCCAGATCCTGTTTCATGCGCAGCTGGCGACCGAGGCCGGCCAGTTCACGATTGCCGATGTAGCCGAACAGCTGGTGGACAAGATGATCGGTCGGCATCCTCACGTGTACAGCGCCAATGCCGGTGCAGTTATCGATGGCTCGTCGACGGAGAACTGGGAGCGGATGAAGCAGGAGGAGAAGAGCCGCTCGTCGGTTCTTGATGGCATCCCCGCGTCGTTGCCCGCTCTGGCTAAGGCCGAGAAGGTTCTTAAGAAAGGTGGCGCGTCCAGCCCGGCCCCTGTCGCTCTCGGTACTGTCGGCGAGGCACTGGCGTCGCATCTACCGGACTCGGCTGGCGAGAGCGAAGTTGGTCAGGTGCTATTGGTGTTGGTCGAACTTGCTCGTCGACGGGGAGTCCATGCCGAGGAGGCATTGCGATCGGCTACTGCGGCGGCCGCTACTCGCTTCAGGGCTGGCGAACAACAAGGCTCGGTCGACGACCGTTGGGTCATCGGCTGAGTTTGTTCACGCTCAGATCGTAAACCCAAGCCGTTCTAAGGCGAGCGGCACAAGGTCTTCAAGCTCGGTGATCTGCGCTTGAGAGAGGCCGGTGGTACTGAGGCCAAATACGTCGGTTCCTGACTGTACGAGCACGATGCCGGCGTAGAGGTCGACCGGAGCCTCGCTTTCGCCGATCGCCTCGAAGCGGCGGGAGGGCAAATCGGTAGCTGGAGGCGAAATTTCGTTGGCCGTGAAGGTGATGTCGAATCCCCCCTCGTCCGTTGCCGGTATGACCCAACTGTCGCAGTTGTTGGTCTCGGCGTAGGCATCGAGGTAGTCGGTGGCCTGCTCTGCGGTCTCGAAACGGATCAGGGTTTGGTGCAGTTGTCGAACTCCGAGGTCGGTGGACCAAGAGAGGCCCTCCCACTCGACCAGTCCATCAACCGACGGTGACGTTTCGCACAACGCCTCTTGGTCGGGGCCGAATGGTTCGATCTCGTTGGTCTCGGTTTGATCGAACGGCACATCGGCCAACGTGAGGGGTATCTGCAGCGGACCAGGATTGGTGGATGCAGCATCTGGGGCGGAGTCTTCGGTCGATTCGTCGGTATCTGAGGCGCCAGCCGCTGGTGTCGTCCCGTCGACCTGCTCGGTTGCATCGTCTGGCGGGGGGTCGGCCGAGAACGTCGTGGCGTCGTCGACAGCCTGACTCACTTGCGAGCCGTCGTTTCGTAGAACTTGAAACAACACGAAGATAACGAGGGCGCCAACGATTAGCGTGCCGAGGTAGGCGACCACGAAGAGCCTGATGTTGCGGTTTGGCCGACGCTGGACGGTCTCGGCTTTGCCCATTGGTTGACCGGTCGGAACGTAGCCGTGAGTGCCGAAACTCGACACTGGTGGACTGAGTTGTTCGGGGTGTTGGCCTGCCCGGTAGCCGGCTGCCGCCGCTTGTTGCGGGGTGGCCGGAGCCGTCCCCGCCGGTGTCGGTGAATTGGCAACCGTTTGGTTCGGTGGGGCCGGCCCTAGGTTGGTGTTTGGTGCCGCCACTACCCGGGTGGCAGCCGACGCCGATGATGTGGACGCTTGCGTCGATTGGGCGCGAAGAGCGGAGAACCGTTCTAGGACCTCGGCTGCAGTTGCGGGGCGTTTCGCTGGGTCTTTGCTCAGCAGGACGTCTATGAGCGTGGCCAGCCCATCGGACACGCCGGCGGTGCGACAGTCGGGCGGTTGGTCCGACAGCACTCGGTTGATGATCGGATGGATCGACTCATCGGTTTTTTGGACGAACGGGACGGAACGAAATACCGCGGCCAACAGGCAGACCCCGATGCCATAGATGTCGCTGGCGACCGTTGCCGTCTTGCCGCTCAGAATCTCCGGTGGGGCGTAGGCCACGCTGGCGGTAATGGCGGCCGAGGTGGTGTTCTGGCCATCGTGAAGCCGAGCGATGCCGAAGTCGCCGAGCACAACTTCACCGTTGCCGCGCATCAAGATATTTTCCGGCTTCAGGTCTCGATGGAGGACACCAGAGGAATGGGCGACGTCGAGAGCTGTTGAGAGCTGAGAGCCGATCTGTAGGAGATCTTGTTCGGGGATCGGGTTTTTCTTGAGCAGTTGCCACAACGTGCCACCGCTGATGTATTCGAGAACAAGGTAGGGCCGACCATCGGTCAGCGAGCCGGCGGTGTAGACATCGACGATATTCGGATGTCCAGACAGCCGCCCTAGGGCCTTGCACTCCCGCTCGAAGCGAAGCTTTATGGTGGCGTCCTGAATAGCGGAATGCCCGACCTTGATCGCCACTTGACGGTCGATGTTGGTTTGGCGGGCAAGCCAAACGTCACCGAATCCGCCTCCGCCAAGGCGAGTGGTTGGCTCAAAACCGTCGAGTTGGAACGTGGCGGCCATCGTCTCTGCTATCTCCGCCCCTCTCCTCTCTCGTCGGCCGCACCTATACCCAGGAGGCGCGGGAGAATCGCAGCACCGATTCGCCAAGGACAATCATACGGGCCTGAACCAGCTATGGCTGCTCGGCAGGCGTAGCTGGGGGACAAATCCACCGATCGACATCTCACTGAAGCGAAAGGACTCCTGGTAGGTCGGTTTTGTTGGTATCACGCCTCGCCTTTTGGTGTCGTTTCGTCGCTGGAAGTCTCGTGATCAGTGCTGTGTGGCGGGTCATGCGGGCCTTCGAAAGGCTCGGTTTCCGGCGTTTGGCCCCATGGTTCGGTCGGGCTCGTCGCGTCGGTTGGTGGCGTTGCCGGACGACTTGTCAACGGTTGCTTGGAACGTGTCTCGCCGGGAGGGGGCTCGGGCAGTACGGCCGAGTCGGCCGACGCTGGGGGTTGCGGGGTAGGTGGGCCAAGGTCAGGGGCGCTTGGCCGTGACAATGGGCCCGGATCCGAAGTCGGCCCCAAGGGTGACGACTCTTGATCCCTGGGTGGTCCGAGGTCGGCCCGATCCGGCTCGTGTCCAAACGTCGACAAAGAGCTTGGCATCGGTGGCTTGATGGAGTCTGGTCCGGGCATCGGCGGCTGTGACGTATCCGGTCCCAGCGGCGGGTCGAGGTCTGGTCCCGCTATCGGCGGTTGGGTTGTACCTGGGCCGGGTGGTGGGTCGAGGTCTGGTCCGGGTGGTGGGGTTGTGCCTGGGCCGGGTGGTGGGGTCGTGCCTGGGCCGGGTGCTGGGTCGAGGTCTGGTCCGGGTGGTGGTGTGAAGGGTGGCCCGGGTGGTGGGGTGAAGCGTGGCCCGGTTGGTGGGTCGAAGTTTGGCGGGGGTGGTGGGGTTGTGCCTGGTCCGGGTGGTGGGGTGAAGCGTGGTCCGGGTGGTGGGGTTGTGCCCGGTCCGGGTGGTGGGTCGAAGTCTGGCGGGGGTGGGCTTGAGGCTGGTGGGGGAGCGGGGACGTTGTACTGATCGGTGGCCTCCGGTCTCTCGAATTGGGACCCCGGTGACGGCGCCCAATCCGGTCGTGGCCCCGGTGGAACGGAGCCAGGCCCTTGGCGTAGATCTGGTGGTGGGTCGGGAAGCGGTGCCGGTGCTCCGAATTCCGCTGGCCGGCTCGCTGAGAACGGGCCGCTTGGGTCGGGACGGGGTGGTGGGGGTGCTGAATAGCCTTCCGGTCCCGATGGGATCTGTGGTGCTTGGTCAGCGGCCGGTCCGGTGGGTGGAGGTGGTTGGTTTGGTCCCAGCGGGTGCGGAGCCCCGAGGGGTTTGGTGACGCCTGCGGCTCCTTCGGTTGTATCGCTTCGGTATTGCTCGCCGAGCGTCTGGGAGTCGGAGGCGGGAGCGGCGCGATCGGCGCCGGCACCTGCCAGCGGCACCATCGACGGCTCGGGGTCTGCTCCAAGGCCGGGAATATCGTCGAGGTTGGCGCCGGCGATCGGTTCATGGGTAGCGACCGGGGTTCGCTGGCGTTCGGCCACCGTTTCCGCCTCCTCCTCGAGTTCTCCCCTCGTTGCCGTCGACGCTGCCGTATCGCCGGTCGATGAGATGCCTGGGGCCTGAGCGGTTACGACGACCGAGCCTCCGCCTACCGTCCCTTCACGCAGCTGCGTCCAGCCGTGATCGGCCGAATCGTCGCCATCTGGATTTTGGCCTGCGGCGAGCTCGACTCGAGAGTTGGCGGTGGCAAACGCCGTGGTCCATCCACTGCGACCAACGCCGGAATGCGTTTCACCCCCGGCGATAGCGGTGGCATCGTCGAACAAGAACAGAATTGGTTCTGGAGCTATGTCGAGTAACGCGGCGACGCCGGCCGGTTGACGCTCGACCACGAAGTCTTGAAGAGCGCCAGCTACGGGGCCGAACTCGAACTGTTCGTCGTCGATGAGTTTGTCGACGAGGGCGGACATCGCCCGCGCTGAGTCGCCGCGTACCGAATTCTCGACCGCAACGATGACGGTGAGCGGTTTGCGGTGGATGACTACCGCGTGGCCCGGCTGGATAACCGCCGCAGCCTCATCGGTGCGGGTGCTGTACTGATTGGACTCCTGCATAGGGTTGCCTCGCCATTGACTGAAGGACGACGCCGACGATAGCCCGCGAGACCATCCGGTACGGGGCCAGGACATCGCCTTGGTTCGGGTGAGCTGTAGCGCTACGCTAGACGGTGTGAGTCGTAGCGTCCCTTCTCGGGGCGTGTTATCTTGAACGCTGCGAATATCTCACGGCGGGCGGTAGGAGGAACGCTAAGCGTGACTATTGTCGACCATTTATTAGCTCGCGAAGTCTTGGACTCGCGAGGAAACCCCACCGTTGAGGTGGAGGTCCGCCTGACCTCAGGCGCATTCGGGCGATCCCTGGTGCCATCTGGTGCGTCAACCGGGCAGTTCGAGGCTGTCGAGCTCAGGGACGGCGGAGACCGATACGGCGGAAAGGGTGTCCAGACCGCTGTCGGTCACGTGAATACCACCATCCAGTCGGCTCTCGAAGGAGTCGACGCTACCGCCCAACGCGATATCGATGGCCTCCTGATCGATCTCGACGGTACCGACAACAAAGCCAAACTCGGGGCGAACGCTATTCTCGGCGTCAGCCTGGCCGTGGCTCGGGCCGCGGCCAGCCACCTCGACCTTCCGCTGTACCGGTATGTCGGAGGGGCCAACGCTCACGTCCTGCCTGTGCCGATGCTGAATGTGCTCAACGGCGGCGAGCACGCCGACAACAACATCGACTTCCAAGAATTCATGATCATGCCGATCGGAGCGGCCTCGTTCTCCGAGGGTTTGCGATGGGGAGTCGAGACCTACCACAGCCTTAAGGCCGTGCTCCAAGACCGTGGGCTGTCGACCGCCATCGGCGACGAAGGTGGCTTCGCCCCCGACCTCGAGTCGAACGAGGCAGCGCTACAACTACTGATCGAAGCGATCGAGCGGGCCGGCCGAACACCGGGTGACGAGATCGCATTGACCATGGACGTCGCCTCAACCGAATTCTACAAAGAGAACAGCTACCGGCTGGCGGCAGATGGCCGGGAGTTGTCGTCCGAGGCCATGGTCGAGCTGTTAGCCGACCTCGTCGACCGGTACCCGATCGTGTCGATCGAAGACGGAATGGACGAGGAAGACTGGGCCGGCTGGGCTGGATTGACCGAGGCCGTCGGGTCACGGTGTCAGCTCGTTGGCGACGACCTCTTCGTGACGAACACCGAGCGGCTACGTCGAGGAATCGATTCGGACACCGCAAACTCGATTCTGGTAAAAGTGAACCAGATCGGCACGTTGACCGAGACCCTCGACGCAGTCGAGCTCGCATCGGTCAACGGCTACACGTCGGTTATGTCGCATCGGTCCGGCGAAACGGAGGACACGACGATCGCCGACCTGGCGGTTGCCACCAACTGTGGTCAGATCAAGACGGGCGCACCGGCCCGGAGCGACCGCGTCGCAAAGTACAACCAGTTGTTACGCATCGAAGAAGACCTTGGCGGGGCCGCTCGATACGCCGGCGCCACCGTCTCCAAGAGGTTTGGGTCGTGACGGCGGGAGGGCGAGCCGCGGTATCAACGCGAGGCGAGATCACGCCGTTCCTCATAGTCGCCGGCCTGGCTTTGGTCGTGTTGGTCGCTCTTGGCATTCTGCCGGCCAAGACCTGGTTCGGCCAGCGACAGAAGTTGGACGAAGCTCACCAAGAGCTCGCCCGGGTGAATGCAGAGTCCGAAGAACTTCGCCGCGAGCTGGAGATGCTGGAGACCGACGAAGAGATCGAGCGGCGAGCCCGCCGCGACTTTGACCTCGTGTATCCCGGCGAGGAAAGCTATCGGATTTTGCCGTCGGCGCCAGCCGACGACGGTCTCACTCCGGTGCCGTAGCGGAGACAGAACGCCCACCGATCACGGCTGATCACCCGAGTTTTCAGTAGTTTTTCGTCGGATCCGGCAAGATGGGAGACATGAATGTCGCCTCCTTGCTGGTTCTGCTCCTCAACCTCAGTATGTTCCTGCTTATCGCTCGGGCCATTCTGAGTTGGTTTCCGATCGGATTCGATTCACCGGTCAGGCCGGTCGCCGATGTTGTCGAGCGCCTCACCGACCCGATAATCCTCCCGGTGAGACGGGTCATGCCAACTATGGGACCGCTTGACCTGTCGACCCTGGTGGTGATCTTCGCCATCCGGCTCCTGCTGATTCCTCTCGCACGAAGTCTGCCGTTCTAACGCTCTGCGCTCAAAGAACTGCCTGCGCTCAAAGAACTGCCTGTGCTACGGAATCTGCCTGCGACACAGAACCCGCTGGTTTAGAAACTGAAGGGAAACGCGCCGATGGAGACCCGAAGGTCTCCATCGGCACACCCCCTAGGTTCGATCGGGGTCGTTCTGGTGTTACTGATCGACTTGCTGGAACCGCACGAGTCGGTTGGATGCGAGGTCTGCCCCGAATTCTTCGGTCTCTCCGAACCCGGTCGCAGAAAGCACATCGGGGTCAGCCCCGGCGTCGACCAGGTAACCCCGAACGGCATCGGCACGCTCTTGGCTGAGCGTCAGATTGTCGGCCTCGTCACCTTCGATATCGGTGTATCCCTGAACCTCGATGCGGGCGTCACCAGCGTCGGCCAGAAGTTCGGCCGCAGCGTCGAGATCGGAGAAGCTCACCGGAAGGATTTCCGCTGAGTTGGTTGCGAACTGCACCTGAGGAAGGGCATTGAGGTCGGCGGTGACGCTGACATTCAACCGGTCGTCCACGACGGCGGTTACCCCTTCGACCGCTTCGGCGGCAGCGATAGCGGGTGCCCGATCATCCTCTGACTCGATTGTTCCGCTTACCGTGATTTCCGTCCCGACTCCGACCGCGGTGGCGCCGACAACGCCGTTTTCGGTCAGCGTGTCAGCAACCGCTGGCTCAAGCAACTCAAGGTTGTTTTGGACCTCAGTGATTCCTTCGACGGCCGCAGCGGCATCTCCTGCTGCTGTACGTTCGGCGTCATTTGCCACGAAGCCTTCCAGAACAGCGATGGTGCCATCGGCGGTTCCGGTGATGGCACCAGGCTCTGGGTCGACGGCGGCTTGCACGTCGCCGACGGCGAGCGCAGCCTCGGTGGTGGTAGCGGCTTCGGCGGTGGTAGTGGTATCGGCCTCGGTCGTTGTCGTCGTCGGTTGGCTAGCGACCGGAACGGCACCGGCACGTTCGCCGTCGCCTCCCTCGTCATCATCGGCAGCGTCATCACCGGCAGCGTCATCATCTGCTGGTGCGGCGATGGCGGCCTGGTCGATCACCCCGTCATCGGTGCCACGCCAAGCGTTCCAGCCAAGCACGACGGCGAGAATAAGAACGACGGCGATTCCGGCAAAGATGACCTGGTCGTCGGCTCGAACGCCCCACTCGGGGATCAGCTTTGCTGCCGCCCCCGAGTCATCGTCGTTCGTTCCGGCAACTCGACTACGGTCTCGGGGGTTGGGGGATGAAGGTTCCACAGTTATCTCCGACGTTGCTCGGCGGGATTTTGTCGCGAACGACCGGCAGAACGTACCACATGAATGGGGTTGTTCCCGTCGATGCCTAGATGCTGCGGGTCGAAGATGTTCAACGATGCAGTTCTGTGCAAGAATCCCGTGCGACGACTGATTACGGCGAGACTCTGGAAGGGAAAACTGTGGAGATATCCGTTGAGGTCAACGGTACAACGCATAGCGGTGATGTTGAGCCACGAACACTGCTGGTGCACTTCATCCGCGATCGAGCGGGGTTGACCGGCACGAACGTTGGCTGCGATACCTCTTCTTGTGGTGCCTGCACGATCCACATCGATGGGGAAGCGGTCAAATCTTGTACCATGCTGGCCGTTCAGGCCGATGGACGAGAGATCACTACCATCGAAGGTTTGGCCGACGGCGAGCAGCTCCACCCCATGCAGGAAGCGTTCATGAATTGTCACGCGCTGCAATGCGGGTTTTGTACTCCCGGAATGGTGATGGCATCGGTGTCGTTGCTCGACGAAAATCCGAATCCTTCCGAAGCCGATGTTCGAACGGGGCTCGAGGGCAATCTTTGCCGTTGCACCGGGTATCACAACATCGTGAAGGCCGTACTGAGCGCCGCTGGAGGTGAGCAGTGATTCCCGTCGCATTCGACTACGTCCGGGCTGAGTCATCCGAGGAAGCGCTTGGCGCGCTATCCGAGCATGGCGATGAAGCGAAGCTCATGGCCGGCGGCCATTCATTGCTGCCGATGATGAAACTGCGGTTGGCCTATCCGTCGGTGGTGGTCGACATCGGTCGTCTGGCCGACCTGTCCTACATCAACGACGCCGGTGATCATCTGGCGATCGGTGCACTCACCCGCCACCGCGATGTTGAAACCAGCGCTCTGGTCGCCGAACACGCTCCGCTGTTGGCCCATGCCACGGCCCACGTTGGCGATCCGCAGGTTCGACACCGCGGGACCCTCGGCGGTTCGCTGGCCCACGCCGACGCTGCAGCTGATCACCCCTCGGTTCTGCTGGCGATGGACGGGTCGGTGGTGGCCAGGAAGTCCGACGGCTCCGAGCGGGTTATCGATGGTGTCGACCTTTTTGCCGGTTTCCTCGAATCGAGCTTGGAGGAGACGGAGATGATTACCGAGGTCCGTATACCGAAACACACCGGTATGGGCTGGAATTTCCAAAAGTTCAATCGACGAGCCCAAGACTGGGCCATCGTCGGGGTATCGGCCCAACAACTCGATGGCGCGGTCCGAGTTGCGCTTGTCAACATGGGGCCGACGCCAATCCGGGCGACGGCGGTTGAACAGGCGTTGGCCGAGGGAGCACCCGCCGCTGAGGCCGCGCAACAGGCGGCCGAAGGAATGGCCCCGTCGGGTGATCTCAACGCCACCGTCGAGTATCGAAATCACCTAGCCAGGGTCCTCACTCGACGGGCCCTTCAGGCTGCCGGCGTCGGGTAAGTCGCTTGGTGCCACAGACCCAAGGGGTTGTGCAACGCTTGGGCCGGAGGGTCTTCGGTGGCTGACCGGATCGTCTCGCTTTTACCGTCGGCGACGGAGATCCTTTGGTTCCTCGGTTACGGCGATCGGGTGGTCGGCGTCACGTTCGAATGCGACGAACCTGACGGGGCCCGAAGCGTGCCATCGGTGACCGACACCATCGTTCCGCCTGGGCTCACACCCGGAGAAATCGATGCGTTCGTCCGGGCCGCCATGAACGATGGTCGAGAGCTGTACCAACTCGACGCCGATCTGCTCCGCTCCCTCGACCCAGACCTTCTGGTCAGTCAGGATTTGTGCCGAGTGTGCGCCATGCCCTCGGGCGATGTGGCGGACGCGGTTCGTCAGCTCGGTTGTTCGGCTGAGGTCTTCAGCTACGACCCGATGACCCTGGGCGAGGTGATGACCGAAATGGGTCGCCTCGACAGGGTGGTAGCCGGCGGCCGGGACACGTTGGGCGCCGAAGAGCCGGCAGCGCTCGGCGGGTTACGCCATCGGCTTGCTGAGGTCTCCGATCGGGTCGCCGACCGAGATCAGCCGACGGTCCTGTTGTTGGAATGGCCGGACCCGCCGTTTACTCCCGGGCATTGGATCCCCGATCAGATCGTCGCGGCCGGCGGGGTGCCGGTATTGGCAAACGCTGGTGGTCGTTCTACGGCCACGTCGTGGGAGGCGGTGGCCGACTGTCAGGCCGAGGTTCTTGTCATCGCTCCGTGCGGCTTCGACCGCGAGGCCGCGCAAGGTCATCTGGCCGAGGTGGTCGCACGTCCAGAGGTCGCGGCGCTGCCTGCGGTTCAAACCGGTCGGGTCCATGCCATCGATGCCGATGGATTGATCGTCCGGCCTGGCCCCCGTTTGGTGGACGGCGTCGAGGCGTTGGCCGACCTGTTCCATCCTCAACGGTGAAGCGGCGACGTCGGTTGGTTCGCTTCGCGGTCGGTGGCTATCCCGCCCTCGATTTCTGGCCCTCAACCCCCATCGGTAGACTGTCTAAGATGAAAGAGATACTCGGCGACCTCACGAGGTGGCGGCGCCAAGGCAAACGCATCGCGTTGGCCCGCGTCGTCGACATCGAAGGTTCGGGGCCGAGATTGCCCGGTGCCGCGATGGCGGTCAACGAAGATGGCGAAGTGGCGGGATCGGTGTCCGGCGGTTGCGTGGAAGGGGCCGTCGTAGCCGAATCCCTTCAATGTTTGGACGAAGGGTTGCGTCGAATCGTGACCTTCGGCTACTCCGACGATGAAGCCTTTGCCGTCGGGTTGACCTGTGGCGGCACGATCCATCTCTACCTCGAACCGCTCGACTGGTGACCGACTCATCACCGGAAGGGTCGATCTTCGACATTCTGAGCGCGGCTATCGCGGCCGAGGCGCCGGTCGCTCTCGCCGCAATCGTCGAGTGCGCGGTCGACGTCGCCCAACCCGACGATGCCGGACCGGTGATCGGAGCCAAGATCCTTATCCGCCCCGACGCCGACCCGGTTGGGAGCCTCGGCAACCCCGAGTTAGATCGTGTCGTCGTCCGCGATGCTCTTGGTGAGCTGTCGGCGGGCACGACTGGAATTCGACATTACGGTCCAAAGGGAGAGGCACGGCGGGAAGACGTCGCAGTATTCGTCGAATCATTCGCTCCGCCCCCTCAGATGTTGATCTTCGGCGCCGTGGATTTCACCGCGGCGTTGAGCCGGGTGGCCAAGACGCTCGGGTACCGAGTCACGGTGTGCGACGCCCGCCCGGTCTTCGCCACCACCCAACGATTTCCCTACGCAGACGAGGTCGTCGTCGACTGGCCCCACCGGCTTCTTGAGAAGGTCGGACCGGATCTTGGCCAGCGAGACGCTATCTGCATCCTTACCCATGACCCGAAGTTTGATGTGCCAGCGACGATCGCTGCGCTCAAGACCGATGTTGGATACCTCGGGGCCATGGGTTCTCGCCGGACCACCGACGACCGGAATCGGCGACTCGTCGACGAGGGCGTCTCCGAACGTCAGCTTGCTGGCATCTTGGCGCCGATCGGGCTCGACCTCGGGGCCCGTACGCCGGAGGAGACCGCTATCTCGATCTGTGCTGAGATCATCGCTCTCCGATCGGGGCGTAGTGCATCGTCGCTCCGCAACACTGCGGGTGATATCCACGACTAGGCGCCGGGCTGCCGTAGGGTGGATGCTGACAGTGGCTGATACTTGTCAACGATGACGATTGCTGGGGTAGTCCTTGCCGCCGGAGAGGGGCGACGATTCCGTTCATCGGGGTCAGACGACAACGCTCACAAACTCACCGCCGACTTCCGGGGTCGTCCGCTCGTCACCTGGGCCATCACCGCGGCGATCGCCGCCGGATTCAACGAGCTCTATGTCGTGACCGGCGCTGTCGATCTGACCGAGTTGGTTGGCGACGTGGCAGGAGATTCGGCCACGGTGTTGGGAAATCGACGGTGGGCCGATGGGCAGGCTACGTCGCTTGCGTTGGCGGTCGATACCGCGTCGGCGGCCGGTCACCGTGCCATCGTTGTCGGGTTGGGCGACCAACCTTTGGTGCCGGCGACAGCGTGGCGATCGGTTGGAGCAGCTGCCGGCGACGTCGTTACCGCCACCTTCGATGGTCATCGCCGACCGCCGGTCAAGCTCGACCGTTCGGTGTGGCCTGCACTCCCGAGAACAGGTGATGATGGTGCGAGAACACTGTTGCGGATGAGACCTGAGCTAGTTTCCGAGATACCGTGCAATGGAAATCCCGTTGACATAGACACCCTGGAGGATCTCCAGCAATGGAGTTGACGAACGAGTTTGTGATCGATCGGGACGTTGAGGAGACCTGGCGGATACTCAACGATCTCGAGTTCATCGCCCCTTGTATGCCCGGTGCCCAACTCACCGAGATCGAGGGTGAGGTGTACCGCGGCCTGGTGAAGATCAAGGTTGGCCCGATCACCGCCAACTACAAGGGCAAGGCGTCATTTATCGAACAAGACGCTGTCAAGAAGGTCGCCCGGCTAAAGGCCGAGGGTCGCGACCCACGGCAAGGCAACGCTAACGCGCTGGTTACCGCTGAGATGACACCGGTCGGCGATTCGCAGACCAACGTCAAGATCCACACCGACCTCGGGCTCAGCGGCAAGATCGCCAGCTTCGGTCGGGGCGCCATCGAAGATATATCGAAGAAGATCCTCAACCAGTTCACCGAGAATCTTCGGGCGAAGCTTGAAGCCGGTGGGGACGACGGCGGTGAACAGGCGTCTCCCACGACGGAGACCGGTGCCGATCCGACCCAAGCCAGCGTGGTCGGCTCGGAGCCGGCGGCCTCTGCCGGGACCGAAGCCGCCGCCGTCGGTTCTGCGCCTGCAGCGGTCAACGACTTGGTCGAAGGAGCGGAGAACCGCACCAACTCGGCGAGCGGCGTGCGAAAGATCGAAGGACCTGAAGCCGAACCGGTCGACCTGTTTGAAGTCTCGCAGGGTGCGATGGTTAAACGGGCGCTCCCGGCCGCCGGCGGTGTCGCCTTGTTGCTAGCTATCATTTACTGGATCATTCGCTGATCGGGATCGGTCAAGAGGCGGCTCAAAACCACCAGACGGTCGAGCCTGCGATGCCCGACCGCGCTGAGGTACCTGACGACGTGGAGACCGACCATGAGGTGGTAGCCCGTCTTCTCGGTCGCGAGCCGATGGGCCGATACGAGGTCGCGGTGCGGCGAAACGACGGCTCGCCGGTGGTGCTGATCAATGGTCCGTTTCTGTTTTCGGGTCGGCCGATGCCAACCCGCTACTGGTTGGTCGATCGGGCACTGAATCGATCGATTGGCCGCCTGGAGTCCGAGGGCGGGGTTGATTTGGCCGAACGCGAAGTAGACCAGGACGAATTGCTCGATGCTCATGCTGCGTATCGTGCGGAGCGTGATGCCTTGATCGCCGATGACCATGATGGTCCGGTGCCAACCGGTGGAGTTGGCGGGACCCGTATCGGGGTGAAGTGTTTACACGCCCACTACGCCTATTTTTTGGTTGGCGGCGATGATCCGGTCGGACGATGGGTCGAAGAGCGCTTGGCTTTGACCGGCGATCACTTCGATCCGGCGGTGCCGATCCGGTGAGCGGTGAGATTCCCAACGTCGTGTCCGTCGTCGAGCTCGGCTCGGGGTCGGTCAAGCTGCTGGTGGCCGAGCGTGGCCCCGGTGGTGGTCTCGTCGTCCTCGCCAAAGACCTGATCGGCACGAACCTCGCCGCCGGGCTGGCCGCCACCGGTACATCGGAGACCGGCGCCCGGGTGCCGGATGCTGTCTTGGATGCCACCGACGTTGCGTTGGAGGGGTTCGCCGGTCAGATCGCCGCCATTGTCGAGGAGCGGGGGGAGGCCGAGATGGCCGTCACCGTGGTAACCACCGCCGCCGGCCGGGCTATCGGCGATCTTGAGCCGCTCGAATCGATGGTGCAACGCTGGTTCGGTGTGCCGCTCGAAGTGCTTAGCGGTGAGCGTGAGGCGGCGTTGTCGTTCGCTGGTGCGGTGCTGACTCGTAGCGAGGCCGTGGCGGTCGATGGGCCTGCCCTAGTGTTCGACATCGGCTCGGGCTCAACCGAAGTGGCGGTCGGCCAGGTAGGTGAGACGCCGGCGACGTTGTCGCTTCCCATCGGTGCCCGAACCGTTACCGAGGAATTCTTGGTGTCCGACCCGCCTCGACCGGAAGAGTTGTCATCGGCACTCTCGGTCATCGAGCAATACTTGGACGACGTTCGGCGTGAACTTCCAGCCGCTGACTGTGGGATCGTGTTCAGCAACGGGGCATCGATCGATATCGCCGCGGTCGAAATTGGTACTGGGAGTCCCGGGGACAGTGTCGACAGCTACCGGTTGACGCGCCCGGGTGTCGAAGAAGTGTTTCGAGCCCTGGCTACCGAGCGGGCGGAGGATCGAATACACAATCCTGGGTTGCGGCCCGATGGCGTAATCGACATCGTTGGGGCACTGTGTATTCTCGTGGAGTTTCTTCGGCAGTTCGCGCTCGACGAGGTTGTCATCGCCGAGGGCGGCGTTCGTCATGGTCTTGCCGCTGAGTTGCTTCCCACTCGCTGATCGCAGTGTTAGGTGAGCCCCGATTTCGGGTCCGGTACGAATGATCGGGGCTAGGGTTGGAGACGTGGCTGAAAGTCTTCTTGGGAGAAGAATTCTGCTTCGCCCACTCCGGCCTGAGGATTTCTGGAAATGGCAGGATGTGCGGCGCCGCAACGCTGATTGGTTGACGAAATGGGAACCGAGCCGACCGGTCGGTGGACCGGACGTAGTCGAGGACCGCGGAGCGTTTTCCCTTCGATGTCACGCTCGCGATCGCGAATGGCAGTTGGGGACCGGATACGGGTTTGGAATTTTCGTCGGCGGTGTCTTCTGTGGCGAGATCAATCTGAACTCGGTGCAGCGCGGCCCGTTTCAGAATGCCTATGTCGGGTACTGGATCGACGAGGAGATGGCGGGAAACGGTTACATCCCCGAAGGGGTTGTGATGGTCACGAAGTTTGCCTTCGAAGAGCTTCGGCTACACCGGGTGCAGATCTCGATTGTTCCTCGGAACTTGGCATCGCGCCGTGTTGTGGAGAAGCTTGGGTTGAGAAACGAAGGCCTCGCTGAACGCTACCTTGAGATCAACGGCACATGGGAGGACCATATCCGCTACGCCGTTACCGCCGAGGAATGGCAGGAACGACGAGACGATCTGACCACCGGTTGGCTTTAACGGTCGCCCTGGTCGTGCGACGATCTGATCTTTGTTTTCAGTTTGGCCAACAGCGCTCGGAATTCAGGTTGTCGGGTCGACCACGCCTGCGGTCCGAGTTCATGATCCACCGCGGCCCGTTGACTGGTGACGTATGCGATGTCCTGAATCGTTCGTTTCGTCTTGAGTACCAGCTCCCGGGGAACCGTCGATGCCTTGGCCGCCATGGCCTGGGCAGCGGTCAAGAGTTCGTCGTCGTCAAATACCTTGTGAGCGAGCCCAACCCTGACCGCCTCTTCCCCGTCCATGACTTCGGAGAAGATCACGGCCGCCGTGGTGGTTTGTGGTCCGCAGATGTTTTGGAACATCCAGGTATGCCCACCGCCGGGATGGATGCCGAGATTGAGGAATCGATCGTCGAAGCGGGCCGAGCGTGCCGCCAATCGCACGTCGCAGATCAGCGCTAGGTTCAATCCGGCGCCGACGGCAGCACCATTTACCGCGGCGATCGACGGGAGGGGAGATGTGCCGACTCGGAGGAATCCTTCGTAGATAGCGAGCAGCCCTTCCTCCTCGGAGTCTCCAAGATGGCTTAGATCGGCACCGGCGCAAAACGCCGGGGGTTTCCCGGTGATGACGAGGGAATGTACACCGGGGTCGGCCTCTAGCTCGCCCAGCGCCTCGTCGAGTTCACCGCACATGTCGAGGGTCATGGCGTTTCGGGTATCCGGGCTGTTGAGGGTGATCGTGCCGACAGCGTCGACCACGTCGACGGTAATGGTGTCCATCGGGTTAGTTTGCCAGGGTCGATGGGGGGCGACCAGCTCATGGGTTTGCGCCCAGTGGCGCTTGGTGGCTGCTCAATCGCACGTCGAGTCGGCAACCGGTCGATAACCGGGCACCTTTTCGAATACCATAGATTTGATGTGTAGCGCAGGTGAGGGCACCTACCCGACGCTGGTGCTTGCCTCGGCCTCGCCACGGCGGCTTCAGTTGCTTCGGGATTTCGGAATTGACCCGATTGTGGTGCCTGCCGACATCGACGAGACGCCGCTCGTTGGTGAGAAGTCCGAGGAGCTCGTCGAGCGTTTGGCCAGAGAGAAGGCGGTGCACGTCGCTTACCTGGTCGCCTCGGGCGACGTTGAGGTCGGCGGTGCTCAGGCGCTTGTGGTAGCGGCGGACACTGTGGTTGACGTCGATGGTCGCATTCTGGGGAAACCGGCTGATCGGCTCGAAGCTACCGAGATGCTTCGGGCTATCGCCGGTCGGTCCCACGTCGTCGCGACCGGCGTGGCGGTAGTGCCCGTTTCGATTCGGGCCGGCAAGATGAGTGACGATGAGCCACTGGTCGTCCATTCGGTTGTCGAGCGGCCGACGGTTACTCTCCGTGCCCTCGATGATGCCGACGTCGCCTGGTACACGGGAACCGACGAGCCGATGGACAAGGCTGGCGCCTACGCCATTCAAGGACTCGGATCGGTACTGGTCACCGGAGTCGATGGTTCGTATCACGCGGTCGTCGGGTTGCCGTTGGCCACCCTTGATGGACTCTGCCGGCTGACCGGTCGGCCGCTTAGAGATTATTCGCGGTCGGAGGTTCGGTGATGCGCCACCTCCGCTCCGATGCCGCACTCGCCCAGCTGAGAGATCACCCAGATGGTCACGCCCAGATCAAACGGGTGTTGCTGTGGGGAGTGATGTTGAGTATCGGGGCTAGCGCCCTCTACATCATGCAGGATCAACTGCGAGACATCCTCAGCTCGGGAGAACGCCTCCGCACCATTCGGCCCGTGTGGTTTTTGGTGATGGTGCTCACCGAGATAGCGAGCTTCGCCTGCCTTTGGTGGCTCACTCGAATTATCCTTCCCAAGGTCAGCTGGTTTGTTGCCGCAACCAGTCAGCTGGTGTCGAACGCGATAAGCCGGATCACTCCGGCCAGTGCGGCCACCGGAGGCGCGGTCTACTATCGGATGTTGTCCGCCTCCGGGGTGCAGGCGGCCGAGGCCGGCGGGGCGCTCGCCGCATCCTCCATTCTGACGACCGCAGCCCTTGGGGCCATTCCGGCGGTCGCTGGTCTGATGGCCCTTCTTGGCGCGCCGATACCTGAGAGTTTGTTGCCGGCCGCTGTCGCTGGTGGCGTGTTGTTTGTGGTGTTGGTGGGGGTAGGGGCGCTCGGTATAGCGTTCGATCGCCCGCTCGTCGCCGTCGAACGCGGGCTCGACCGGATCGTGGCGTCGGTTGGCCGAGTGGTCCGACGTGACTGGTCGGTACAGGCGGGCTCGCTTGTCACCGAACGGAACCGGTTGGTCGGTGTCGTCGGTCCGCGATGGCCGGCTGCCGTCGCCGCCTCGGCTGGGAAGTGGGCGTTCGACTATTTGACCTTGATCGCCGCACTGTACGCAGTTGGCGCCGATCCTCGATTGAGCCTGGTGCTCCTGGCCTACGCCGGTGCGCAGGTGCTCGCCATGATCCCGATCACGCCAGGCGGTTTCGGTTTCGTCGAAGTCGGGCTCTACAGCCTGTTGGTCATCTCCGGTATCTCAGCCCAAGACGCCAGCCTCGCCACGGTGGCATACCGAGTTGTGTCGCTTTGGATGCCGGTTCTCAGCGGGTTGGGAGCGTACGTCGCGTTTTTGCGCAGCGGGGTACGGGATCGGGCCGATGTTCATCAGGTCGGGCCAGCGGATCGCACCGTCTCTTCGGTGTGAACGTTGATCCGATGGTTGGCGCGGTGCTCGTGGCGGGCGCAGTAGGCGTCAGTTGGCGTCGTATGTGGCGTTTAGCTGTTCGATACCTTCCGGGCATTCGGTGTTGATAGGGCACCAGCGGCAGTTCGGGCCTGCGGTACGGTTCGGTGTTGCCGGGTTCGGCTCGTTCAAGGCGATCAGTTTGGCCACACCGTCGACGACGCGCTTGGCCGATGACCAAAGGAGGTCCTCGGTGACCGCTTCCTGGCGAGGGGCGCCGGCTTCGAGGTAGTAGTTGACGAGTAGTCGCGGCGGGACGCCGACTTTGAGCGTTTCGAGAAGCGCATAGAAACGGAGATCTTCGACGTCGGCTGTCTTTGGGTGACCTGTCTTGAGATCGATGAGGACCTTGCCAGCCTCGGTGCCCCGGGCGTACCCCAGGCTTAGGTCGACCTTGCCTTGGAGGGTCAGCGCGTCGCCGCACAACAATGCCTTGATGCTGGACTCTGCGACCGGTCGCCATCGGCGGTTGAGCGGCGGGAAGGTCTCGGTGAAGTTGGTCACGAAGTCGTTGGAGCGGCCTGTGAGCTCAGCCCGCTCGGCCTCGTCGAGTTGTCGAATGAACGTACTGAGACTGCGCTCGTCGGCTTCGATTCGAGCGAGCGCGTTTTCAACGAGATCGAGAGGTGTCGGGTTACCCCGATAGGCCACACTGAGTTCGATGGCCTTGTGGGCCACCGTGCCACGGGCTGACGGAATCGACCAGGTGAACGGCTCGGAACGGTCGGCGACGAAACGCGCTTCACAACCGTGGAGCATGCCGAGCTGCCGTTTCGATATGAAGAGCGGTTCGGGCGCTTCGGCCATCATCGGAGCGAGGGCTTCATCGAGATTGTGTTGCAGGTCGACGCCGAGCTCAGATCGAAATACGGGCCGGTCGAGTGAACCGAGCTCGTCGAGTACCTGCTGCTGAGCGGGGTTGAGGCCCTCGGCGGTTAGAAGGTCGTCGCCCATACATCACCCGCTGTGTGCTCGAAATTGGTGTGTCGTGATGTCATGTGCGCCACTTTGGTGTCGTGATGTCATGTGCGCCACTTTGGTGTCGCGGTGTCATGTGCGCCACTTTGTCGCAGTGCGGCGTGCGCTGGTGTGTGCGCGGTACTGCGTTCTTGTCCATGGTTCCAGTTTGCCCGATCGTTGTGACGGTTTCGTCGACCGTCTGGCGATCGCTCGTGGGGTGTCACAGACCGCTGCCATAGTTTGAGTCGTGGAGCAGCGGCTACAGCAACGGCGAACCGATAGGGAGGAACGAAACCGATCGGCGAACTCGGCGCCCGCTCGTTCCGGTCATTCAGCAGTGGACGTTGGCCGAAACGGACGGGTCGGGCTCGAACTGACGTCGGTGTCGTTCGCACAGGTGGCCCGCCAGCTCGGCTGCTCAACTACAGAGTTGGGGTTCTCGGCGCCGTCGTTTCGGAGTCCACCTCGGTCGGCGGGTTTGCAACGGTCGATTCGTCACAGGGCTGACGGTTCGGCCACAGTCTCAGTGGCGGTGCGGGGTAGGCCAGCGGCGGCCGTCGTCGCCGACATGATCGATGGTGTCGTTGCCGCCAATCGAGCCGGCGGGGCCCACGCGTTGAGCTTGCACGATGGTCTGTGGGCCGTGGCGGGCCCGTGGCTCGCGTCACTGGATGAGCCCATGTCGGGGCCCGTGTCGACCCGACGTGCAGCATGACCAGCGTCTCGGGGCGTCGCGAACTCGACGGTGTCCGCTTCGGCATGGGCCGGTGGTTTGGTCGGAGCGGCTTCGATGTCGTCTGCCACCGTGGATCGAGTCACGCTTGGCATACTGGAGGTGTTGTCCAACCGTGAACGAGCCAAATGACCACCGACGTGACCGATCGCCCCCAAACCGACAAGCCACTGGAAAGATGGGCCAGCAACGTCGACCCGCTACAGGTGATCGTCATCGCCGTCTTGGCCCTACTGGCGTTCTTTGTTCTGTTCGTGGCGCGCAACCAGGTGGTCCGCCCGCTCGACAATCTCGCTACCGAACAGCAGTGTCGGTCCTACGGCGAGACGATAGAACAGCCCTTGACGGGCTGGGAGCGGTCGAATCGTTTCGGTCTGTTGAACCGGTCCGAAGGTTTTTGTAGTTACGGGCCGGGTCTCGAAGCGGAAGCTAGCGGAGAGTTGACCCTCGCTATCGCTGATACCGAGCCAAGCCCGCTGTACACCTTGGGCAAGTTCATCGGTATCGCACTCCAGTTCGGGATCCTCAGCATTTTCCTACGGTTGACGGTCGACCCGGTTCTCGACCTGTACTCGGCTGTACGACCTCGATCTCGTTAAACGGCGGCCACGGCTCGTGTCGTTCAGCTTGTGTAGCTTGCGACCGATAGTGCTCCAATGGATGGTCACAAGATGGTCGTGGTCGAGGCGAATGAGGTGCCGCTGCGGGTTATCGCCGACAATGCCCCTTCGGGTGAGACGCCATTCCTGGCCAGTCTCTTAGCAAACGGTCGCCTGATCGAGACTGAAGTCGGTGACGATCTAGACCGAGAGTTGTACCCATCGCAGTCATGGGCTTCGATGAACACCGGGGTGGGGTACGAGAAACATGGCGTGTACTGGTATGGAGACCCTAAGCCGGTGGAATTCCCGCTCTATTGGCAACAAGCGGCGGCCGCTGGTCTCACTGTCGGGCTTGTCAACACGTTGCACTCGTCTCCGTTGGCAACCCAGTGTGTTGGGGACCGATATCGGTTCGTAGTTCCCGACTGTTTCAGCGCTGACTCCGACACCGTGCCAGCTGAGCTTTCCGACTTTCAGCAGCTCAACCTTCGGTTGACGAAGTCAAGCGCCCGACGTACTCGGTTGGGGTCCGAGGCCCGTCAGATTGCCAAACTTGTGCCGCTGCTGCCGCAACTGGGGGTTCGGGGCCGCACGATGGTCGACCTCACATCGATGGTGGCCGGCGTGGCGTCCAGACGCATTCCGACGGAACGGCTGCGATCGGCCCAGTTCCTATTGCTCGGTGACCTGTTCGTTCATCTTCTCGAACGGCACGCTCCTGATCTTGCAGTGTTCTTTACCAACCATGTGGCGGCCAGCATGCACCGCTACTGGTATGCCCGCTACCCGAACGACTTCGAAGACGATCACTACGATGACCGATGGGTCCGTCGGCATCGCCAGGAGATACCGGCTGCGCTGGCCTCGCTCGACCGGTTCCTGCGTCGGGTCGACGACTGGTGCACGGCACACGATCGCACGTTGGTTGTCGCATCATCGATGGGCCAGGGGCCGAGCCCGGCCCTCGACGCCGGACGTTCCCACGAGGCGGTAGTGGTCGACCCTCAACGGTTCGTCGATGCGCTAGGAATCGATTCTTCTGTCGTGGTTCGTGGCGCTATGGTCCCGCAACTGACTTTGGCCTGCGGCTCGGCGTCCAAGGCCGAAGAGACCGACCGGATCTTGGTTGGAGCGGGGGTGAACCGAGCGGCCAAACCCAGCATCGATCGATCTGGTGACGTCATCACCCTGACCTACGATCTAGATGTCGTCGGAGATGATGCGGTCCGGCTGGGTGGTGAGGTTCAAACGGCCACCTCGGTTGGGGTCGAGATCCAGGCGGTCGAGGATCATTCCAGTGGCCGTCACGTGTCCCGAGGCGTCCTGGGAGTCACGAATTCGTCGACGTTCGATGCCGGCGCTGGTGGCCCTATCAACGCCCTTGATGTTGCGCCAGCGGTGCTCTCCCATCTCGGGGTAGAACCGGCCCAGTATCACCGGACACCATCGATCCGATTGTGAACCGGCGCATTCAATCGCCGAGACGTACCAACCGCCGGTAGACGTTCTAACCTGATACCCCAGCCCGGGTGGCGGAACTGGTAGACGCAGAGGGCTTAAACCCCTCGGGACCGAAAGGTTCGTGCGGGTTCAAATCCCGCCCCGGGCACAAACAGGGCTTCCCGCATGGGATTTGAATCTCTCTGTCTGAGGAATCCGCCGGCTCAAAGAAGTATTCGGCCTTCGAGGTTTATCCGATAATGGGCCCAACCAGTCGATTCAAGAGTTCGATCTGTGATTCGGTCAACGCCCCTGCGGCGACCGACTCGCTCGGGTCTCCGGTCGTCAGCTCGGCGAACGCTTCGGCGAAGTCTCCGGCGCCGGTGGCGAAGTCGGGAGCGGCGTCTCCCGGCCACCATGGATTGGTAATGCCTCGTGCCGCCAGCCAGGCATGGCGATCCTGTTCCGTGAGGTAGGTGAGGTCGATTGCATGTCCCACTTCGTGGGCCAGGATTCCAGCCAGACGTTCCGGCGAGTCGCCGGCCTGAACGTACATCTCGATTCGAAGCTCCTTGCGAAACGTGACCCCTCGAAATCCCGGACGCTCCGGTAGGAATTCAACGGTCCAACCCGGCAAGACTTTTTCGACATCGAGTCCAAGGGCAGCCATCGTCGGTTCCCGAAGTGCGTCGTGTAGCGAGACGACATCGGCCGCTGCCGGCTCGGGTGTCTGGGGTGCGGGCTCGGCCCCGATCGGCGATGGGGGCTCGGTGACCGTTTCGCTTGACATGGGGTTGTCGGTTGACGGTGTTGCGACGGGAGGGGTCGAGGAATCGCCGGTGGGGGTTGGTGCCACGGTCGTCCGGCTCGGCGCGCCCTCCGCCGGCGGCACCTCAAAGAGTGTGGGGCTTGCTACCTCACCGCTGAGCCGTTCGCTTACCGGGTCGGCGAGCCGTATGGGGCCGGGCATCTCCACCACCACGGTGGCTGGTGCGGTAACACCCGCGTCGATACTCGTGTTGTCGGCGACCTTGGCCTCAGCTCCGGTGGCGAACACCAGGGCCCCAAGGCCCACTGCCCCTACCAAGATTCCTGCGCCGGGAACCCAGAGTTTGGCGCCGAGGCGTTCGACGAGACCGACGAGCGCAGGGTCGCCGCCGACCATCATGGCCAGCAGCTGTTCCTCGATCAACTCGATTCGCTCATGAAGCGACGCGCTGAGAATTGCTAGATCATCGTTCCGAAGCGGTACCTCAGCACCGGCTTGTATGCCGCGCAACATGTAGACGATCGACAAGTACCGCTGAAGGATGTCGTGTTCGGCTGTCTCGCCCAGTTGGACGATCTCGGTTCCAACCCGCATGATCCGGGCGTCGAGGTCGAGACATAGCTTCGCCCGTTGAGGGAGCACGTGATCGGTTCGGAGGCCGTAGAACGACGCCAACAACGCGACATCCGATTCCGATAGCAGGTCGTTGCCTCGTTCAAGATCGGCCAGATGTTCGACGCTGAACCGGCCGTCGGTCTGAGACGCAACGTCGGCGAGATCGAGACCGTTTTTGGTTCTCGTCTCGGCCAGAAGCGAACCAAACCGATGGGCAGGAATAAGTTCGGCGACGGTGTTCATCTGCGGTATATCGGCGTCCGTGCTCGATACTGGAGTCGTGCTTCGTCCACTCTTGTCGAGTTAGGAGCCGAGTGGGCAGGCCGAGCAGGGAAGGGTAGTGACAACGGCCCGGTCGCTAGTGGTCGACCGGGGCGACCCGACCGGGGTCGAGCGTTTCGACCACCCATGGTTCGCCGGCGAACGAGCGCCGGACCCAATGCTGGATTCGCCAATTCCCATCTTCGAGAATGAGAACAGCGTCGTATCTTTCTTCGGTTTCCCGCCCAAGCTTGACCTCGCCGACATGCTTGGTCCTCTTCAATCGACTTTCGACCGCCCGAAGCCCGACGACCTGGCCGTCTTCGGAGTAGAAGGTGAGGGCCAGGTCATGGCCAAGTTGTTGCACGGATCTCCCGTTCCAATTGTCGGCCTGTTCGAGGACACCACGTCGAGCCGAGTTGGAGAAGTTGACCTCAACCCCTGAGGTATCACCGGTCTCTGCCACGATACGGAGCTGTTCCCAGCCACGAAGCCAGGCCGCGGTGACGGCTTCTCGGGTTAGCGGCTCCATTTCTCTCGGGAGGTCTTCACCATCGGGGTGCCAGGTGACGGCGTCGATGAGATCGGGCGGCAGCTCAGCCGCTTCGGTAAAGATCTCCGACGTTTCCTCGGCTTGGGTGATCGAAGCCATGATTCCCGCCGACGTGACGACAACGAACAAGGCAACCGACCCAACGATCCCGGCAAGGCCGAGCCTGACCAGTAGCTTCTTTCGCTGCCGCCCGCCGATAGCGGTGAGGATCGGTTCGTCGGATCTCGCCGCCCGGGAATCGGCACGCCCCGACGGAGTGGGCCTCAGCCGACGAAGCAGAGACCGACCGTTGGGTGTCATCTGGCATCCTCGATCGACGTGGCACCGACACCGAGAATAGAGACCGAGGGGGTTCCGTCAAACGGCGGTACGACAACCGACCCTCGGCCGAGTTCGAGCTCCACCGAGTAGACCGTGTCTTCGACGTTGATCAAGGCGACTGTCCCGTCCGGCACGTAGCTGCCGGTTGTGCCGACGACCCGTCCGATTTCGACGTGTACGCCATCGTCGTGGTCCGAGACGGTGACCGGAGCCCGGGCGACGGCGGCGGAGAAGTCGATGGTCAACGATTCACTGGCCACACCGCTCGCGCTGGCAACGAACGTCGCCGGACCTGGTTCGGCCGGTGCTTCGACGACAAAGGTCACCACGCCGTCGATCGAAGTCCCCCGGAGCCGCCGATTGCTCGTCGACCCCGCCGCTCGTAGGTAGGCGACCGTGCCGTCGGGAACGACATTGCCAAACTCGTCGTGCAGGACGTCGGTCCATACCTCAAACAACGTAGAGCCGTCGGCGGTGGGGGCGGGATCGGTCGACCCCAGATCGAAGGCGACGGGAACCCCAGCGACTTCGAGAAAGGAACGTTCCGGTCCCTTCGCGGCCCCAACGCTGGCGCCGACTCGAGTTCGCCCCGCACGGGTCCGTGACCAGATCTCGACCGAGGCCAGCAGACCGCTGGTTGGCGCCGCTTGTGTTGCCGACGTGCCCGAGGACCGATTGACCGAGAAATCGACTGGCGTTCCTTCCGATACTGGATTTCCGTACCGATCCTTGGGAATAGCGACCGCCATCGAGAAGTCGTTGGCATCGGCGACGACGGTTCGAGGCCCCAGGTAAATATCGAGCGGGTCGGTAGCCGGGCCGGGGGCGATCTCCATCGTGGCGGTGGTTTGGGCCAGGCCAACGGATGCCTCAAGAAGCACCAAACCAGACTCGGGGTGAGGCCAAGGCGGGACCTCGAAGGTGGCGACGCCATCGGTCATGATCGCGCTGAGGTTTCGTTGCCCGTACCCTCCGTCGATCACCAGCGAAGCGATTTCGCCCTCGTACTCTCCGGAAAGGGAAACCAGAAAGGGTTCGCCCGCAACCGCCGAGCTCGGGGCGTCGACCGTGAGCGTCCCCTCGATGACGACGGGAGGAGCGACTGGCTCATCGGAGTAAACGGACCTGTCGAGCCACACCCCCACGGCGACGAGGGTGGCCAGACTCAATCCGGCGACCGCAACGTTTCCCAGTTTGATGCGGTTGCGGGATGTCATCCCGGTGTTCCTGGCGGAACCATCGTCACGAGGTCGATGCCGATCGAAGCGAACGGCGAGTCGGTCGGGGCGGCGATATCGCCCGTCGAGCGGTCGCTGGTGACACGCTGCCGATCACTGCCGTTGGCGAAGACCGAGATGTCTATGTCGACGGGATCGATGTCATCGAGCGAAGGTAACTCGTAGCGAAAGTCGCTGGCCCGTTGCGACCGGATCGCCGTATCGAGGTATACCCGCTCGACCCATCCAACCTCTCCGGACTCATCGAGAAAGCTGATCAAGGCCATCGGGATCACGGCCTCGACAACGCCATCGTTTCGCACCTCGCCGCGGAGTACGTGGCTTCCGTCATCGAGTTCGATCAGGTCCAGCGAGTTCAACTGCACCCCCCGATACAGACCTTTCTGGGTGACCACCGCCTTTGCATACAGCTCGACCGATACGATCTCGTCGTCGAGCTCGATCGGACTGAAATCCAATGGGTTGAAGTCGAGGTTCGTCCCCGCTGCCACCTCCTCGAACTCGATGCGAAACGGCGATGACTCCCCGGGGTTGAGTGTTCTCATCAGGTGGTCGGTTGCGTTGTACCTGGCAACGACCTCCTCATCGTCGTTGCGCAGCACCGCGGTGAGCGTGATATCGGCCGGATCGACATCGACGTTTGCTACCTCCCCGACGACCACCGGCAGCCCACGGCGTTCGACGAGCTTGGCACCGTCAATCGCCAGCTCGGGCCGGTCTTGAATGTCGGTGAGTTCACTGGTCAGCGACGTGACGCGTCGCCGACCCTGGATCAGATAGTCGACGGTGGGTCTACGGACCAGCTGATCGGGGGGAACTGTGAGGTCAGGCTCATCGGCCACGAGAAACCACGATCCGTCGCGCTCGACGATCTCGTGGTCACGTTGCACCGAGTACCAGTCGAGCGCGGTCAAGTACCGCACATCGACACGGACGGTGGATCGGTCACCCTGGCGATTGCGCCCAACGTCGTCTACGTCGGCGTCGGTGGGTATGCCGTTGTGTGGTGCGCCGTCGTTCAGGCGGCGGGCGGTAAAAGAATCGAGTTTTGCGTAACTGGCGACGAGACCTCCTTCGACAGAGATTTGTAGTCGCCAAAGTTCATAGTTCGGTCGGGTGATTGGATCGAGGAGGTCATACGCTGCCTCCCATCGTCTGAAGTCGAGGTGGTCGTAGTAAGACTCGACGACATCGGTCGGATCGGCCGACGTCGACCCGCCGACGAGGCCACTGATCGGGAGCAGCCCGATAACTGCCGTCAATGCCACCATTCGCCCCAATCGGCGCCGCGGCCCGACGCGACGATGCAATCTGCGACGAACGCGACCAAGGACGACGACACCCCACCGTTCGGTACCTGCCGACGCTGTACGCCGCCCTCCAGCCGGGGAAAGGAGAGACGCTCGACGTTGCAGTCGCCGATCGATCCATGCCGCAGGCCCGATGAGTATCGCGGTGTGTGGAGGCCGGACCGGTGTCCGGAGACCGGGCCGTCCGATCGCCGACCATGTGAGAAGAATCAACGCCGACACGATCATGGTCGGGGGAACCGTTCCCCACATGAATCGTTGCCAACTGGGGACTTCCCGGGTGGGGAGCACCGACGGGAGTGGAGCGATGTCTCCCTTTTCCCAGACGACGATGCCGTTCTCCAAGGGGCCGAGCTCTTGCCAACCGAGGAAATGAAGCAATGGGTCATAAAACGCGTCGTTGGAAAAGACGTACTTGAGGTGATATTTCTCCGGTACTTCGAGGAATTGCTGGAGCGAACCGAGGCCGGAAATCCCTCGGTACTTCGCCCCTTCGAGACGTTCGACCGACGTAGAGGTCAGTTCCGGTAGCCGACGCACGGAGTGGTAGTTGCCATCGACTTGGGTAGCGGTGGTTTGCGCCGACAGCCAAGCCATTTGATCCCCGAACCCGAGGGTAAGGAATCGCCATCGCTCGTGTTGATCTTTCTCCATGAAGGCAACGATGGGGTCGGGGTCGATCGAGTCTGGTTGGAAGGGCCGGAATCGGGCCAACGATGCCGAAAAGAGGCAGAGCGCGAGCATCGACCCGATGAATCCAACCTGGGCTGTCCGGAGGAGCACCGGTCCGCCGGTCCGCCGGAACCAACCGGCGATTGATCCGTCCTCGAGACTCTTCACGAAGAGTCCGGCCAACGGCAAGATCTGAATTGTGGCCCAAAACGTGAAGCGGTCCAGCGTCAAAATGTCAAACGCTGCCCTTAGCAGAATCTTGGGTAGCGGTGTCGTGCCCCCACTGCCGAGAACGAACAGGAGAAGGATTGACGCTGCGAGTGGCCACATTCGGTCGACGACGGCACGAATGAGGGCGTAGGGCAAGACGGGGAGCATCAAACCCCAGGGGATGAAGAAGAAGATCAGTCCGATATTGAGGTCGGCCAGAAAGTTCGCTCGGCTCCCGTGGGGAATGGGAATCTGGGTGATCGGATCAGACCCGCTCCAGATCCAGTACGGCAACACCACGACGACGAGCGCGGCCAAGATGCAAGGCCCGAGGATTCCGCCTCGGATCACGGCCGGCCACACCCTGCGGAGACGACGGGCCACCAAAGGACCGATGGTTTGCCGTTCGATGGCCGGGTCGAACGCTTCGATTTCGCCATCACGGGCGACCCGAGATTGGGAGAGCAACCCCGCCACGAGCACCGGGCCGAGAAAGAACACGGACCCAAACAAGGTGGTGACGTGATGCCCGGCGGTGCAGGCCGCCAACACGATCGTGCCGACGAACAGATCGACATACCGGCCCTCGAACACCCACTTGCGGATCGAGGGGAGCGCATTCAACAAGAACGCTAAGGCAAACGTGGTGGGTAACTGGCCGTAGAGGTGAACGGTCTGGGCGATAGCGGAGGACACAACCAACAGCAACGAGGCGTTGGCCGCCACGTCATCGTCGACCCAGAGACGACTGAATCGGTAGACACCAACCGTCAAGAGTAGAAGCGACGCCAACTGCACGATCACGAAGGCGGTTTCGAGGCTTCCCGTCACTCCGGAAAGTGCAGCGATCGACATGTGGGTGCCGGGCGGGTACGACACGGTCGTGAACCCGGTGTACCAGCGCTGGTCCCAAGTCGAAAACCAGCCTCGGGCGTAATGGTCGCCGAGGAAGATATGGACGTAGGCGTCGTACGTGCCCCGAAAAGTTCCCGCCAGCAACAGGCCGCCGTGGAACAACACGACCAAGGCGAGCGCCCACCACAACCGGACCGGGATACGCCCGGTCTTCGTTGGATCGGCCTCGATAGGCCCGTCCGCTGGCGCGGCCGATGACCGGCTGGCGACGGGGAGACCAGCCGGCGGGACGGAGACTGCTGCGTCGGGTGGAGGCGTCGACACCGCTTTCAATCGGCAGTATCGAGCCGGAACGTAGATCGATTGAACCACCGGTCGGCTCACGATCGAGTGTGCCTGGTCGATAGGAGAGGCAATCGACCAGATAAGGACTGATGAACCCGTGGTCGAAGCTGCCCACGAAGCCTCCACCGGACATGAACGCCGGTACCGGAAGCTCATCGAGAACATCCAAGACACCGTGACCGTCGTCGATGCTGCAGGCGCGCCGATTTGGACAAGTGCCCGGTCACGAGGCGATCTCGGCTACGACTCGACGTTCTGGGACGATGCCGACCTCTTCGCTCTCGTCCATCCCGACGACCGCCCCTCGATCGAATCGGGCCTGGTCGACGTGCTGGCCGAGCCGCTCCGATCTGTGAGCGGTGAAACACGGCTCCGTCGCCCCGACGGGTCATACGGACATGTCGGCTATCAGGCCGTCAATCGTCTCGACGATCCGGACATCGCCGGGATCGTGATCACGGCTCGGCCCATCGATGATGAAGTCCGAGCCCGGATCGAACGCGATGAACGTCGGAGCGAACTTGAGGCGGCCCTGGCCGAACGAGCGCTATTTATCGCCGGCCTGAGCCATGAGATGCGGAGTCCGTTGCATGCGATCATGGGTGTGGCAGAACTGATGCTCGCCTCTCCGCTCATCGATTCTGCGACCGAACGACATCTCCAACTGATCGGCCGCGAGTCGAACGCGCTTCGGGTCATGCTCGACGAGTTGCTGGACTTCTCCAAGATCAGCGCCAATCGTTTGGAGCTACTGTCCGAGCCCCTGTCGCCGGGTGCGGTGGCCGACGCGGTAGCAGAATCCCACGGCGCCGACGCAAGAAAAAAAGGCCTCGGCTTCTCGGTATCGATCGACCCGTCAGTGCCGTTGGTCGTTCTTGGCGATGAACACCGACTCCGTCAGATCTTGGTGAACCTGGTATCAAACGCCATCAAGTACACCGAGGAAGGCAAGGTCGAGCTTCGCGTCCGGCAGATCGATGGCTTCTCAACCGAGTTTGCCGTTGCCGACACGGGTCCCGGGATTCCAGAGACGTCGTGGCCCACGCTCTTTGAACCGTACCGACAGGCCAGGCCTGAGGACACGACGAAGGGCACCGGACTTGGGCTTGTAATAACCAAACGCTTGGTCGAGCTCATGAACGGCGGCCTGACGTTCGATACCGGCCGGGACGGAACCAGATTTGTGGCGACCATTCCGTTCGAGAAGGCCAAGCGAACCAGCGATCGTGCCGTGGTTACCGAGCGTCCGATGCGTCGTGACTCGGGCGGCCTCAGCGTGCTGGTGGTCGATGACAGCGCAGTGAATTTGATGCTGGCAAGTAGCCAACTCGAACGTCTCGGCCATATGCCAACCACGGTGAGCTCCGGATCGGATGCGTTGGAGATCCTTGCGGTTGAACGCTTTGACATCATCCTCATGGACTGGCATATGCCCCATATGGACGGGCTCGACACCACCCGTCGGATCCGTGGGCAAGAGTCGGCCGGAGAGCGGATTCCCATCATTGCCACGACAGCCAGTGCCATGGCCGGTGATCGAGAGACGTGTCTCGATGCTGGAATGGACGACTACCTCCCGAAGCCTGTGTCGCTTACCGAGTTGGAAACAATGATCGACCGATGGTCGGACGTCGCACCGGATCCGATCGCAGCCCCGGCCGCGGTGGAACAGACCGTTGTCGATCGTCTCATCGCCGAACTGGGTGATCCCGACGTCGTTGCCACCGTGATCTCGACATTTCTTGACGAGCTGCCGGCGTGGCGATCGCAGCTGACCGATGGGGTAGCGTCGCACGATTTCGCCACGGCACGTCGAGCTGCTCACACGCTGAAGTCGACGGCCGCCTTGCTTGGCGCGTCCGAGTTGTCGGCGCGGTGTGCCGACTTCGAGGCCGCGGACGGCGATGCCCAGACATCATCCGAACTGCTTGGACCCCTCCTGGCACAGGCCGATAGGGCCATGGTCGAACTCGACGAAATGCGTACAGAGTTACTGACCGAACGGCGAACCGTCGACAAGAAAAGAGAGATCTCATGAAGGGCGTAATTTTCAACGCGGTCGAAGAAGCCGTCGTCCGCCTCTATGACGAAGACACCTGGGATGACCTTCTCGACGCGGCGAAGCTCGATGGGCATTACACCGCGCTTGGGAGCTACGACGACGCCGACCTCGGCGCGCTCGTGGGTGCCGCCTGTCCTATGACCGGTCACGAGCCCCACGAACTGATCAGGGTCCTGGGACGGCATGCATTCCCTCATCTCGCCGACCGATACCCGGAGCTGGTGGATGAGGCCACTGGAACCCACGACTTTCTCCGTCGTGTCAACGACATCATTCACCCCGAGGTGCTGAAGCTTCATCCTGATGCCAAGCCGCCTTCCTTCGAATTCGAAGACCTGTCCGACGATGTCCTGCGGATCACATACAAATCGGCTCGCAAGCTTGGCGTGTTGGCCGAAGGCCTCATACTGGGGGCCGGTGACCGCTTCGGGGAGCACGTAGAGGTCACGATCATCAGCGGGTTGGATGAGGAAGTCACCGTCTTCGATGTCCGAGCGGTCAAGATGGCCGACCAATCGAACTAGTCGGCGATGTCGAAACCCCCGGGCGTCTCCGAAACCGCCGGTACACGGCAGCCAGAACAGCGGATCGCTCGGCTTGAACATCGTTTGGCCAGGGAACGGCGGGCCCGTCGCCAGGCTGAAGAGATCGCCGACCGGGGTATGCGCGAGCTTTGGCTAATAAATCAGAGTCTCGATGCTCGCGTCGATGAACGGACCGCAGACCTTGAAGAGACACTGGCCATGCTCAAGGTCGCATCGACGTCACGGGAGCGATTCCTCGCCACGTTGAGCCACGAAATGCGAACACCCTTGAACGGCATTCTCGGGATGCTTGAGCTACTCGCACCATATGTCGACGGGGAGCAACCCCACACCTACCTGAAAACGGCTCGCCAGTCAGCAGACCGACTACATCAGCTCCTCGCCCGATTGCTCGACCTTGTCGACCTGGATACCGGACGCCTGGTTCCAGAGCTGAGGATCCTGGCCGCCGCCGACCTCGCCGAGTCGATTCGCGATCGTTGGCAGCGTCCCGCCATGCGGGGTGGGCAGTTGCTGACCGTTACCTCGTTCCTCGACGATCGCCTCATAGAAATCGACGATGGTCGAGTGTTGCAGATCGTCGATGAGCTGCTCGACAACACGTTGGCTCACGCTTCGTCGGGGGCGGTTCGGGTCGAGATACGTCTCGATCATGATCTGTTGGAATTGACCGTTCGAGATTCAGGTCCCGGAATCGATCCGGCCCGAATCGAAGAGTTGTTTTCCGATTTTTCGATGCTCGACGACTCGACCGCAAGGGCCAGCCGAGGACTGGGTCTGGGTCTTGGATTGTGCCGCCGCATCGCTACCGCCCTTGGTGGCACGCTAGAGGTGAGCAGCGACGGGCAGACGTACTCCTGCGCCACGTTGCGGGTCGCGGCCCGAGTTTCCGATGAGGAATTAGTCAAGCATGGAGTCCCATCGTTCGATCCTCCGGAGAAGGAGGTCTCCTTGTGATGACCAATGATTCGAGAGCTGTCGCAACCCCACCGGCCGTGCGACGTATCGGTGTACTTACCGCGTTCCCGCCCGGTCGCAATAGTCTCAACGAGTTTGGCTTCCATCTGGTCAGTCATTTGGCCGAAAACCCACGGGTCGACTCTGTGGTGGTTTTTGCCGATGAAACCGATGCAGGGCCTCCCCTCCGTCTCGAAAATAACGAGCACAAGGTGGAGGCCATCGCGTCGTGGAAGTTCAACTCGGTCACCAACCCTCTCCGTCTCATTCGAGCGGTTCGAGCGGCCAAGGTCGACGCCGTGCTCATCAATCTTCAGTTCGCGACGTTCGGCGATGGGCGTGTGCCCGGTGGCCTTGGCCTTCTGATCCCGGCGATGTTGAAGAAGTTGGGCATTCCAACGGCGGTCATCCTTCACAACTTGGCTGACAACGTCGATATGCAAGACGCAGGCTTTGCCGACTCCAAGGTCACTGCCTTTGTCATGACCAACGCCGGCAAGCTTCTCACCCGAGCTGTGCTCGCCACCGATTACGTCGCTCTTACCATTCCCCGTTACGTCGAATTCTTGCGCGACGCCTACGGCGCCGACAACGTGCTGTTGGCACCGCACGGAAGTTTCGAGGAAATCGCTGAGCCGGCATTCGGTCCACCAGCCGACGGCCCAAGGAAAATCCTGGCGTTCGGCAAGTGGGGCACATACAAGACCGTCGATGTGCTCGTCGATGCATTCCGCCGCCTGCTCGATCGGGGGTACGACGACTTGGAACTCGTCATCGCCGGCACCGACAGCCCGAACTCGGCCGGATACTTGGCTAGGGTCGCCGCGGAGTGTTCGGACCTCGACAATGTCGTTTTCACCGGGTACGTCGAAGAGGAAGACGTGTCTGACCTGTTCCTTGGATCGGCTGTCACCGCCTTCCCCTATACCTCTACGACGGGAAGTTCAGGAGTCCTTCACCAGGCGGGGTCCTACGGGCGGAGCGCGGTACTTCCGGCAATCGGTGATTTCGTCGAAGTCATAGAAGAAGAGGGGTTCATCGGCCAGTACTTTCAGCCCGGCGACCCGGTGAGCCTTGCCGACGCGTTGGCCAAACTGCTCGACGATCCCAGCCTGAACGCCGAACACGGAACACGGAACTATCTGGCCGCCACCGGGATCCCTATGGCGGAAGTGATCGACTGGCATCTCATACATCTCGACGCGCTGCTGAACGAGAAGCGTTGAGGCCGCAGTGTCGAGCAGCGTGGGTACCGGTGCCAACTTGGATGAAGTGGTAGCCGACGACTCCGTCGCGACGGATACGCCGTCGACCGACGGAAAGAAGCTCATGGCGGGAGGCGCCGCCCTCGGCGTGGCGATGATTATCGCCAATGCCGGCAACTACTTGCTCAACGTGTTCCTTGGCCGATGGCTGACCCCGGCAGAGTTTGCCGATGCCAACTTGATGGTCACGATCATGCTGCTGGTCACGGCGATAGCGATCAGCCTGCAGCTGATCGCTGCCCGATTTGCCGGCATCAACGCCGTGGCCGCCGACCGGGCCGCCACCGATGCGTTGGCCGGATGGCTTGAGCGTCGAGCGCTGGTGGCGGGCACGATCGTCGCGGTCGTGTTGATCGGTGGGGCGTCTTTCTGGAGGGAGTTCTTCAACTCCGCGTCGGCCTGGCCGTTCGTCATCCTCGGGATCGGCATGCCGTTCTATCTGGTCCAAGCGGTTGGACGCGGGGTACTCCAGGGCCATTTGACCTTCCGGCCGTTGGCCGCAACCTTCATCGTTGAGATGGTGGTTCGAGTGGCCACCGGAATCGGCCTTGTCGCCTTAGGGTTTGGGGTCGGCGGTGCGACGGTCGGGCTTACGGCGTCGTTCTTCGCCGTTTGGATTCATGTTCGTCTTCTGATCGGGCGGCGTCGACCTGAACCGATGACCGCTCAAGCGGTGTCAGTCCTCGTCAGCTACGTCGGTCCGGTGGCCGTGCTCCTCTTTGGCCAGATCGTCATCAATAACGGCGACGTACTTATTGCAAAGCGATTTCTTGATCCCGATACGGCGGGGGTTTATGCGGCGATCGCGCTGGTCGGCCGGGCCGTCTTTTTTCTGTCATGGTCGGTGGCCACGACCCTCTTTCCAGCCGCGGCACGACGGGACGAGCTTGGGCAGAGTTCTCATGGCCTGCTCTACGGAGGTCTCGGCATCGTGGCGCTCATGGGTGCCGGGTTTGTCGCCGGGGCCGCCCTGCTCGGCGGCATCGTACTCGGCCGGGTCTTTGGGCCGGAATACGCTGAGGTGTCAGGTCCGTTGGCGCGGTATGCGTTCGCTACATCTCTGTTCGCCATGGCCAACCTGATCGTCACCCACCATCTGTCGATGGGACGGCTCCGTGAGGCGCTTGTGCTCCTCGCCGGCAGTGGTATCCAAACCACATTGCTCTTTCTCGGTCGTGACGACATCGACTCGTTGATCGAGGCCCAGGTGGGGGCGATGGCGATTCTCCTCGCGGCAGTTGGTGTCAGTCATGCCATCGGGGCCCGTCGTACCGGACCGGCCGGACACGCCGAGAACCACGAGGCAGTTAGAGAAAAGGCGACTACATGAGAGAAGCAGCCACATGGAAGAAGCGGTGATGAACGACACGAAGCTCAGTTCATACCGAGAGTGGGCTGCCACTCCTTTGACCGGGTCTCCTCGCTACTCGGTGGTAATCCCTGCCTACAACGAAGAGTGGCGGATCGTTCCCACCATTGGTGCTATCGCCACCCACATGAGCGCGCTCGGTGAGCCGTGGGAGCTCATCGTCGCCGACGACGGCAGTTCAGACTCCACGGTTGAACTCGTCGACGACCTTGGGCTTGTGAATTTGCGTCTCCTCATCGCCGAGAAAAACGGTGGAAAAGGAAGCGCGGTGCGCCGGGCCGTTCTGGCCGCCAAGGGCGACATCATCTTGTTCGCCGACGCCGATCAATCGACGCCGATCGAGCAGTTTGAAGCGTTGGCCGACGAGCTGGCGAGCGGATTCGACGTCGTGGTCGGCTCTCGTGCTGCGGCCGGGGCCGAAGTAGCGAACAAATCGTTGAGCAGGAAGATATTCAGCGCTGGGCTCAGCCTCATCGTCCGTGGGCTCTTCCGGGTGTCGGTTTCGGACACCCAGTGCGGGTTCAAGATGTTTACCTCCGACGCCGCTCACCTGTTGTTTCGCCGACAGCTCATCGACGAGTTCTCTTTCGATCTCGAGATCCTCTACCTAGCCGCCAAGTTCGAACTAAAAGTTACTGAGGTGCCGGTCATGTGGATCGACGCTCCAGGCTCGAAGGTTGACGCAGCGAAGGTTGCCGTCGAGTTTCTTCGTGACTTGCTGGTCATCCGCTGGAACGATCTCCGAGGCCGTTATGAGGCTGATAACCATCCGCTGGGGCAAGACGACTTGCGCGTGCAACACGTCGAGACGACGTACACGGTGTGAGCCCCCGCCCCGCAACCTTCTTTCGACCCGAGGATTCCCATGCAGATCAGCACCCATACCCATCCCGTTGACGGAGCCATCGAACTGGCCCTGAACGGCCGATTCGATGCCCACGAGGCCGCAATCTTTCGAGACGCGTTCCACGACGCGCTCGATGGCGGCAGCCACCAGGTCCGAGTCAACCTGGCCGGCGTAGAGTTCGTCGATTCGACGGCGTTGGCCGAACTGGTCCGAGGAATGAAGCGGTGCCGCGAGCTGCACGGTGATCTCACGCTCGTGTCCCCGTCAGACCCGGTTCGCGTCATTCTCGAGCTGACAAAGCTCGACGCCGCCTTCGATATTGAACGGGTCGCCGGGTAAGTGATCGAGGCTATGAACACCGCCGCCGACACCGGTTCACGGCCCGAGTCACCCGTCGAGTCGCTCACCGGTGCACTGGTCGAAGCGACCGACCAGCTGTTGGCGCTCTATGAGCTGGCGAAGGTTACCGCCGACTCGCTTGATGCCAACGCCTCGGTCGGTGTGATCCTAAGTCAGGCAACCCGGCTGTTCGGCGCCAGTGCAATGGAGTTACATGTTGTCGATGATGTGATCGTCGGACCCAGTGGCGACCGGCTAGATCCCGACTACGGGTCGACGTCCCCCGCCGATTCTCGAACTTCGCTTCCTGTCGCCTCGACTACCTCGGCGGTGGTGGCCTCGGTCTCGGTTTCCAACGCGGCGGGGTTAGAGGCAACACTGATCGCTCATCGTCGTGACCGGCCCTTTGGTACCGCTGATCACAAGTTGCTTTCCGCCGTGGCCAACATGGCGTTGGGGGCGTTGCATATCAGCCGGCTACACGAGGATGCGGTCGCCCAGGCGGTCATTTCCCGTGATCACGACACCGCCTCGGATTTGGCGGTGCGAGCGCTCCCAGATTGGCGTCCGTCGGTCGATGGGGTTGAGTTATTCGCTCGCTCAGATCCTGCTCGGTCGGCCGGCGGCGACCTGTACACCTTCGCCATCGTCGACGGCGTCTTTCACTTCGTCGTCGGCGACGTGTCCGGAAAGGGACTTCCGGCGGCGATGATGATGACCAATGTCATTTCCGCCTCTCTCGCTGCGTTCCAGAGCGAAGGCCGACGTGGACCGGTCCATGTCTTGTCGGCCATCGATTCGTGGATGTACGACTACCTTTCCGACGCTGGGCTGTTCGTCACCCTTGTCTGTGGAGCGTTCGATCGACGATCTGGACAGTTGAGGTTGGCCAATGCCGGGCACAGCCCCGTGCTCTTTGTTCACAACGGGTCCGCCGAGATGATCGAGGCGTCGGTGCCCCCGATCGGGGTGCTACCGCTACAGATCTTGGACGACGAGAGCGCCCACGAACAGAGCTTCGCCACCGAGCCCGGAGATCGTCTTGTGATGTCCTCCGATGGGTTCACGGAACAGGAGAATAGTTCCGGGGTAATGTTCGGAGACGGTCGATTGATCGACGCCGTCGAGGGGGCCACCACTCCGTGTTCGGAACTCGGGCCACGACTGTACGACATGATTGAAGCCCATGCTGGCGGAGCAGAACAAAGCGACGATCGGACGCTGGTGATCCTCGACGTCATCGATGTCCCCCTTCGACATGACCAGGCTGACATGACCGGGCTGACATGACCGACCCGTTCTCGCTTGAACTTGAGGCTAGCCATCTGAGCTTGCGGGATATTGGTCCGTGGTTGGCAACCGTGTTCGATGCAAGCGGAATCGGCGAATCTTCGAGCCGTGTATCGATCGAATTGGCCATTCACGAGTTAGCGGCCAACAGCGTCGACCACGCCCAGCCGGCCGATGGACGGCTGAGGTTGTGTGCGGCGGTCACCGGGGATCAACTTGTGGTTGGGCTCACCGACCGTGGAAAACCATTCGACCCGGAGCGGAAAACAACACCTGATGAGAACCGGCCACAAGTACGAGGATACGGCATGATGATCATCGAACAGATCGCCACCAGTCTCGACTATTCAAGGCTTGACGAGGAAAACATCTGGTCGGCTCATTTCGTTGTCGACTCGTCCTGATCGACCGTTCGCCGAGGTGGTTCCTCAAGAGACGGTGACAATCGGTCGACGGACAGACATGGATATCGTGACAGGCTCGCTAGAGATTCCGGTCATGACCGTGGTACTACGCGGTCGCCTCGACGCACTCGAAGCTGGGTCTGTTCGAGAGGTGCTCGACGCGGCGCTGGCCGACGGACAGAGCAACCTTGTCGTCGATCTGCGCGACGTCGGCTTTGTCGATTCGGCTGGGCTCGCTGCGTTGGTCAAGGCTATGAAAGATGCCCGCCTCGTCGGCGGTGATGTCAAACTTGTCGCTCCCCGGTCCGAGGAAGCGATGCGGATCTTCGAACTCACCCGGTTCGATCAGGTGTTCACGATGGCCGATGAAATCGAAACTATCGTCGAGGGGTGGTAACAGGGTGGGGCAGCTGCTGATCGTCGATGATGACGCGGTGTCGCGACTGGTGCTTCGACACATGCTCGAACGACAAGATCATGTGGTGATTGAGGCCGACAGCGTCGATTCGGCGTTGGCGGCCTCGACCGATCCGACCTCGGAACCGTTCGACATGGTCATTTGCGACTACCAAATGCCGAATCGGACCGGGCTCGACCTACTCGAAGCCTTAGCGGACAAGCGGCTCCCGTTCATCCTCCTCACCGGAGAACTCCATGAAGGCGACCTGCAAGACGAGCGGGTTCAGTTTGTGACGGCGTATCTGACGAAACCGGTGGCCAGTGGAGAACTCGAACAGGTGGTTCTTGAGTACATGCCGAACCATAGGTCGACCGGTCGGGAATCCACCGCGACGACCCTGGGGTGAGGGTCGCGATTATGTGTCGATCGGGGTAACAACCGTCTTTCGACGGTGCTCGAACACGATCGCCGTCTGCTCATCGGCGACGTTCGGGGCGCTGGTAATTCCGCGGAGCACGGCCTCGCTTAGCGACGAGATGTCTTTGACGCTCAGGTGGACCAGTACGTCGAAGGCGCCGGTTACAAGGCTCACGGCGATGGTTTCTTCCAGGGACCAGATCGCTTCCACGAACTGCTCGACCGCATCCGGCGTCTTGGGGAGCAACCGGACAGAAACCATGGCCTCTACCTGGCGACCGAGGGCGGGAAGCGCCACGTCGGCGTGATACCCGCGAATAACTCCGCGATCTTCCAGGGAGCGGGTCCGGCTGAGCATCGTGGATGGAGAGACTCCAATGCTCTCGGCGAGCGCTTTGTTCGACCGTCGAGCGTCGATCTGCAGTTGTTGAACCACTTGCTGATCGATCGTGTCCATGTTCGGCCCACCTTCACGTTTCTAGTCAAAAATTCGGAATCTGACGAGAGATTCTACACAGATGTAGTTGGCGGGCGAAACTGGTCGACCAACAAGGAGCGCAAGATGCCCGACATTGTCAAGAGCACCAACACGCCGACCTCTGGCTACTCGCTTGCCGATCGATATCGGGCGGAAGACGGTCAGCTTCTACTCACCGGCATCCAGGCGTTGGCTCGCATTCCCGTCGACCAGCTTAGGAGGGATCATGCCCGGGGGTTGAACACCGCAGCGTTCCTTTCCGGCTACCCCGGTTCACCTCTCGGTGGTCTTGATCAGGAGGTAGACCGAGCCCGGCGGCTCGTACCAGAGCTACCGATCGTTCACGAACCGGCGGTGAACGAAGAGCTCGGTGCGACCGCGGTGATGGGGTCCCAGCTCGCCGCCAGCAGGCCAGATGCAACTCGGGATGGAGTGGTGGGCGTCTGGTACGGCAAAGCCCCGGGGCTCGACCGGGCCGGTGATGCCCTACGTCATGGCGTCTTTGCCGGCGCCAGCTCCAACGGCGGCGCCGTCGTGCTGGTCGGTGACGATCCCGACTGCAAATCATCGACCATGCCGTCGTCATCGGACGCAACGCTTGTCGATCTCCACATGCCGATCTTGTATCCCGGCACCATCTCCGAATGTTTGGAACTCGGCCTCCACGCCGTGGCCATATCGAGGGCATCGGGCCTGTGGTCGGCGGTCAAGGTCGTAACGCCGATCGCCGACGGATCGGGAACGATGACGTTGCCCGCCCTCGCCTCGGACCCGATCATGCCGGTGCTCGACGTTGACGGACAACCATGGTCCTGTCGACCGTCGGCTCACTTCCTAGGTCCGCGAATGCTGGAGGTTGAGCGCGAGTTTCGCGAGATCCGGATCCCATTGGCTCACCGCTATGGCGTGGACAACGGACTCAACCGGATCACCGTCGATCCGCCCGATGCCTGGCTCGGTGTCGTTGCTACCGGATTCACCTACTACGAGATGCTCGACGCGCTGAGCCGACTCGGTTTGGGTGATGAGGGTGCACTTCGAGACGCTGGCATCCGAGTTCTTCAGCTCCGGATGCCGGTGCCATTCGATGCCGACCTCGTCACCCGGTTCGGGCGTGACCTCGATGAATTGATCGTTGTCGAGGAGAAAAATCCCACCCTCGAATGGCTCATCAAAGACGCGCTCTATGGTGGCCCGAACCAGCCACTGGTCGTTGGCAAATCCGATGAGAACGGGCAGACCCTGATGCGGTCGTGGGGCCGACTCGATGCCGATGCCATCCTGCCCGGCCTGCGGGCCAGACTGTCGGTTCGGCTGGGCGATCGGCTGCGGCCCGAACGGGCACTGCGGGAGAAACAACTGATTCCTTTAAGCGTTAACCGGACCCCGTTTTTCTGCTCTGGGTGCCCCCACAATTGGGGCACGAAGGTGCCTGACGAGGCGCTGGTGGGTGCCGGCACCGGTTGCCACGGTATGACCCTCCTCATGGATGCTGACCGTGTGGGGGAGGGCATCGGTATTACCGCAATGGGAAATGAGGGCGCCCAGTGGATCGGGATGGAGCCGTTCGTCGAGGGCGAGCATCTGTTCCAGAACTACGGCGATGGAACGTTCTTCCACTCCGGTCAGCTCGCCATCCAGAATTGCATTGGCGCCGGGAAGAACGTGACCTTCAAGATCCTTTTCAATGGAACGGTGGCCATGACCGGAGGTCAGGACAGTCGAGCGGCGGTCGGGGTACCCGAGCTGTGCTCGATCTTGTTGGCCCATGGTGTGGCCAAGGTGACCGTCACCGCCGACGAGCCGGGTCGATATCGGGGTGTAAGTCTCCCGGCCGGCGTCGAGGTTGAAGATCGGACCAAGATCGTGGCCGTTCAGGAAGACCTCCGGGCCACCCCAGGGGTCACCGTCCTCATTCACGACCAGTTTTGTGCCGCTGAACTACGGCGGGACCGGCGCAGGGGCCAATTGGAAGTACCGACAAAACGCATCGCCATCAACCACCGGATCTGTGAAGGTTGTGGCGATTGTGGCGATGTCAGCAATTGTCTGTCCGTGCAACCATTCGACACTCCTCTCGGTAGGAAGACGACTATCGATCAGGCGTCGTGCAACTTCGATTACAGCTGCATCGAGGGCGACTGCCCGGCGTTCATGACCGTTGAGGTGGGAGGCGATGATGACGGGCCGTCGACGGGTGCGCCCACCGATGACCCCGTGGTGGTCGTACCGGATCCGGAACTGCTCGGGAAGCGCGAGGTGATCCGGATCCGGATGGCCGGGATCGGTGGGACCGGTGTGGTGACGGCGGCCCAAGTTCTCGCCACCGCCGCCATGTTCGATGGGTGGGAGGTCCGGGCCCTCGACCAAACCGGACTGAGTCAAAAAGCTGGACCGGTCATCAGCGACATCGTGCTGGCCCGACCGGGCGTTGGCACGTCCAACCTCGTCGGCGATGGGCAGGCCGACGTGATTCTCGGGTTCGATGCCCTGGTGGCGGCGAGCGATGCCGTGATAGCGACAGCCAATCCCGAGTCGACGGTTATCGTTGCCTCCACCCACGGCACGCCCACCGGCCGGATGATCAGCCAACCCGACCTCGTCTACCCGGACGGTGAGATTCGCCAACGGCTGGCCGCCGCCGGAGACTCGGACCGCAGTCGATTCGTGGACGCCGCGGGAGCGAGCAAGTCGTTCACCGGAAGCGCCGCGCCGGCCAACGTGTTGCTCCTCGGGGTCGCGGTCCAGATCGGGATCGTGCCGGTCGGCGTCGAAGCGATCGAACGGGCCATCGAACTCAATGGTGTGGCGGTTGACGCCAACCTCACCGCCTTCGATTGGGGCCGACGTTGGGCCCACCGCCCGGAAACGGTCGATCGGTTGGTCATGGGCGACTCAACCAATGGCTCCAACGGGTTGCTCGAACCGACGGTCGAGGTGCCGGCGATTCCTCGGCGGCTGGCCACTCGTGTTGCGGCCCTTGGGGATCATGAGCTCCAGGCGACGGTTGAGTTTCTGGCCGCCGACCTGATCGGGTTCCAGGACGCGGCCTACGCCGAATCCTTCCTCGATGAGGTCGATCGGGCCTTGGCCGCAGAGTCGGCGGTGACCACGGAATCGACTCGCCTGACCGAAGCGGTGGCCCGGAACCTGCACAAGTTGATGGCCTATAAGGACGAGTACGAGGTTGCCCGGCTCCTCCTCGGTCCCGAGGGGCGGGCCGTTGCGGAGTCGGTTGGTGGAACGGATGCCACGGTTACCTGGCACCTCCACCCACCCATGCTCAAGGCCCTTGGCTTCGACCGGAAGCTCGGACTTGGCTCCTGGGCGACGCCGATGCTGGCTGCGCTTCGTCGAGCTAAACGCCTTCGGCATACGCGCTTCGACCCATTCGGGCGGACCGAGATGCGCCGGGCTGAGAGGGCGCTTCCCGGTGAATACATCGGTGCCATGACCACCGTGTATCGAGCCCTTTCGATCGACACACTCGACGAGGCGGCGGCCATCGCCCAGTTGGCCGATCAGGTCCGAGGTTACGAGGACCTCAAGCTTCGTCGGATTGCCGAATATCGATCTGAACTGACCGCCCGAGTAGCAGCGTATGGCGCAGGCGTCGGCTCGGCGGTACCCAGCCGGTGAACTGACGCTATTGTCGGCGCCCATGAAATCTGAACCCGCACCAGGCGAGACGGACCTGGACGCCATGCTCGGCTCGCTCACCATCGACCGTCGGCCGGGCACGTTCACCGTTGTGTCGCGCCCGGAAGGAGAAGAGATGGTTCCGGGGTTCGAAGCGGTGATCAAGGAGCGAGAGGGCGTGAGCATTGTGTTGTCGGTGGCGCAGGCTTCGGCCGAGGGTTGGCCGGTTGTGACCGAGCTTGCGTGGCTCACGCTCGCCGTTCACAGTTCGCTTGAGTCGGTCGGTTTGACCGCCGCGGTATCGGCCCCTCTTGCCGATGCGGGCATCGCCTGCAACGTCGTCGCCGGTTATTACCACGACCACCTGCTCATCCCCGTGAACCAGGTGGAAGAGGCAACGTCGTTGCTCGAAGGTCTCGCTACGAATCGGCGACGAGTACCACGACCTCCGCGGCGACCGCGGTGAGTGGCATCGTTCCGGCGATTTCCGTTCAGATGCGATGAGCCGTGTAACCGGCGTCATAGCCGAGCCACCTTCAAGGCCGGTTGGGGCCGTCGGTCCCCATGCTGCCGGATATCGAGGGGTGTGTGGTGTCGATGACTCTGGTCGGCTGCTGCGAGCGAGGTGTCTGGACGTGACATCTGGCAAGTCCTTGACCGTCATCTGTCACTTTGAGTGTCATGGTCGCGGAAATACAATTTGAAGTGAGTTTGGTGCTTGTTCGTTAATTGCTGGTTAATGGCCTCTAGTCGCTTCCTTGCCAGTGAAATTTGATGTTATGAATGTTTGCGTGGCCTTTGTGTGGAGTGTCAGCGGTCACGAGTGCGGCGTGTGGTTGAGGGTTTGATGTGTTCGGTATCACACCGTCGCGTAATGGGCGAATAACTCGACGGGTTTGCTGTTGTGGCGCTGGGTGGGTTGGCGTGGCTGAACAGAATCGGCGGATGCATGTTTTTGAGAAAATTGATTGTTGTTGAGGGTGTGCGCTGGTTGCTGGGGTCGATCATCGGTGTTGGTGGGTTCGGGGTGGTTTGCTGTGCCGTTTCGTGTAGTGGCGGTGGTGGTGTGGGGGTAGTGGGCTGATGGGTATTCAGTTGCCTCCTGCGGTGCGTGAGGTTTTTGGCGCGCTTGGTGGCATGGAATGGCCTGAGGTTGATGAGGATGAGTTGTGGGAGCTTTCTGAGGTTTGGTTTGAGTCGTCTGAAAGTGTGTATGGGATGGTTGATGAGGTGGTGGGTGCTGCTACGGCGGCGTTGTCTGCGTTTGAGGGAGACGCGGCCCAGGAGTTTCATACAGCGATTTATGAGATGGTGTATGGGGTTGATGGGGGTCCTCCGTTACTTGATGGGTTAGTTGTCGGGTGTCAAGAACTCGGTGATTACCTTTATGCGGTCGCGTTGAATGTTCAGTATTCGAAATGGATCATTCTTGCCGAGTTGATCATTTTGACGGCCCAGATTGTGTATCTGATATCTGTTGCCGTTGC
>CALIFY010000040.1 GCA_938021675.1 uncultured Acidimicrobiales bacterium | reverse complement strand
TCGGCCTCACGATGCCGCTCTCTGACAGCTACCTCGACAACCATGACAATCAACCGAGACAATAGAGACCGAAACAATGCCCTGTCCAGCCAAAGAAACAACTACGACCTGAGGGTCACGAATTGGCCGCCGACACGGTGACCACGGCCGGAGGCGAACGGTTTTCGTGAAAATCGACGGCCTGAACCGCGTAGGTCACCGAGCCGTCCACCGGATCGGAATCAAGAAAAGAGGTCTGCGCCTCATCCGCCCCACCGCCAATGTAGGTCAAATCATCGAGATTATCTTCAACCAGAAACACCGCATAAGCGGCAAACTCGACATCATCCGACGACCGATCCCAGCGGAGTAACACTCCATCCTCGGTTCGCTCCGCAGTGAGCCCAGTAACGTCTGTCGGTGGCGTGGTATCGGTGGTAGTCAACGCCGATGTCCACCGAGGCTCAGTCTCCAGATCAGGAACTGCGTCAGCATCGTCAGGGGTCAGCAAATACGTATAGAACGTGTCGGCCACAACATCGGAATCGACGAACCCCGATCCCGAACCGGAGTAGACCAAATTGTCGGGAGTGGCCGCCGCAGCACCGATATCGGAGCCGATCGTCTCCACTCGATACAAACGATAGGCCGCGCCCGGTTCGCCACCATCCCAGGTCAACTCGACCATCGTTTCATCCATGGTCGCCACCCCGATCCACAGCCCGCCATCAACCGGCGCACCGCCCCCATCAACCCGCTCAACCACCGCCGCCGACGTGGAAGAACTGGAAGAAGTATTAGAACTGGAAGAAGTATTAGACCGGTTAGACGCCACCGCCACCACTGATGTTTCCGAGGTTGATTCTGGGTTCGCCGAACTATCAGATTCTGGGTTCGTGCAGCTGACCAGCATCCCGGCAAACCCGCCGAGTACCACTACCAGGAGACGGGCCCCTACTCCCACTCGATCGTGCCAGGGGGCTTCGATGTGATGTCGTAGGCCACCCGATTGACGCCATCCACTTCGTTGATTATCCGATTCGACATGGTTTCCAGCAGTTCATACGGCAGACGAGCCCAATCGGCGGTCATCGCATCGTCGCTAGTCACCGCCCTGATGATGATCGGATGAGCATAGGTACGCTCATCGCCCATCACCCCGACCGACTTGATGTCAGCCAACACGGCGAAGGCCTGCCAAATCTCACGCTCCAGCCCCGCTTCGGCGATCTCAGCTCGCACAATGGCGTCAGCTTCCTGCAGCATCGCCACCCGCTCCCGGGTTACCTCACCAATAATCCGGACCCCTAAGCCCGGACCGGGGAACGGCTGACGCCACACGATCTCATCGGGAAGACCAAGCTCGGAACCGACCCGGCGAACTTCATCCTTAAACAGATTGCGGAGCGGTTCGACCAACTTAAACTTCAAGTCGTCCGGCAGACCACCCACATTGTGATGGCTCTTAATTTTGGCCGCATCGGCCGTGCCCGACTCGATCACATCTGGATACAGCGTGCCCTGAACCAAAAAGTCGGCGTCTTCAATCCCGCCCGACGCCTCCTCGAAGACCCGGATGAACAACTCGCCGATCGTCTTCCGTTTCGTCTCTGGCTCGCTCACCCCGACGAGGCGATCAAAGAACCGATCGCCGGCCCGCACGTGAATCAACTCGATGCCCTGCGAACGCTGGAACGTCTCGACCACCTGGTCGGACTCCCCTTTTCGCATGAGTCCCGTGTCGACGTAGACACAGGTCAAACGATGACCGATCGCCTTGTGAACCAACGCCGCGGCGACAGCCGAATCGACGCCACCAGACAACCCGCAAATGGCCCGACCCGGTCCGACCTGCGCTCGGATGGCATCGACCGACGTGTCGATGATCGAGTTCATCGTCCACGTCGGGGTGCAACCGGCCAGCTCATACAAGAACCGGCGAAGCAAATCGGTTCCGTGGGGGGTATGAACCACCTCAGGGTGATACTGCACGCCCCAGATGCGACGCTCATCGCACTCAAGAATGGCCACCGGCGCGTTCGGCGTCGAACCACCGCTCACAAACCCCGACGGAACCTCGGTGATCCCGTCGAAGTGGCTCATCCAGACCGTCTGCGATGACGGCACATCAGAACCGAGCAGCGAAGCGGTGCGATCAGCGGAAGCGGAGAAAGTAGTCCGTCCGTACTCCCCCTGATCGTTGCGGCCAACCGTACCACCGAGCTGCTGGGCGATCAGCTGAGCGCCATAACAGATGCCAAGAATCGGTACCCCAGCATCGAAAATACCCGGGTCGAGCCGAGGGGCGCCGTCGACGTGAACGCTGGCCGGGCCACCGGACAAGATGATGGCCGCCGGTTGGCGCTGCTCAACGTCATCGGCGGTGAGCGTATGAGGGACAATCTCGGAATAGACGTTGAGCTCGCGAACCCGCCTGGCGATGAGCTGGGCGTATTGCGCCCCAAAGTCAACGACAAATACCACCTGATTCGGCGCAGCAACCGAGGACAACGACACTGCCTCGGCGGGCATTATGAAGGCGCCGTACGGATAAGAAGATCGGCCTTCTGAAGTTCCTTGACGTTCTGATAGCCCAGAGTCGACATGGCTTGCCGGAGCGCACCGAACAGATTCAGCCGGCCATCGGCAGCCTCGGCCGGACCGGTGAGCAACTGCTCCAGCGATCCGACCTGCTCCACCGGGATGCGGTGCCCCTGCGGCAACGTCGGGTGGATAACCGAGTTACCCCAATGCCAACCTCGACCCGGCGCTTCGGAGGCAGCGGCCAACGCCGAGCCGAGCACCACGCCATCGGCGCCACAAGCAATGGCCTTAGCGATCTGACCGCCAGAGCCGAACCCACCATCGGCGATCACGTGAACATAGACGCCGGTCTCGTCGAGGTGACGCATACGGGCCGCCCGCACATCGGCGATAGCGGTTGCCATCCCAGATCCGACACCGATGACCTGGCCGGCCGTCGCCGTGCTGCCGCCATCGACGCCAACCAGCACGCCGGCAGCGCCGGTGCGCATAAGGTGAAGCGCGTTCTGATAGCTGGCACAGCCGCCAACGATGACCGGGGTATGCAGCTCCCGGACAAACTCTTTCAGGTTCACACTGTCGCCATCGGACACATGTTCGGCCGAGATGACCGAACCTCGAATGACCAGAAGGTCGAGTTCGGCCGCCATCAGATGTTCCGACAGGCCGAGGGCGTGTTTGGGTGACACCGCGCCGGCGGCGATCATGCCGCCTTCTTGAATCTCGGTGATCCGCTTGGTTATGAGATCGGGAAGGATTGGGGCGGCGTACAGCTCCCGCATCCGAGGCAACGCGTCATCGCCATCGAGACCAGCCAACTCGGCGAGGACCGCATCAGCGTCCTCATGGCGAGTCCACAGGCCTTCGAGGTCGAGCACGGCAAGGCCGCCGAGCTGCCCGATCTGGATGGCCACCGCAGGGCTCACCACCGAATCCATGGCCGAGGCCAAAAACGGCAACTCCATGCGGTAAGCATCGATCTGCCACGACAGATCGACTAATGCGGCGTCGCGGGTGCGACGTCCGGGCAGGAGTACCAGTTCGTCGAGATCGTACGCTCGTCGAGCTGATTTACCCAATCCAATATCGATGTCTGCCACGCGACCTCCACCAGGCGAAAGCACCAGGTTACCCGGCTGGGGGCGAGGAGACGGTCTTTGCCCATCACCCAACCCGATCTCGTCGCTAGAATTTCTTGGCCAACGAGCGAGCGAGGTCACCCTTTGGCAGGATGGCCACGTCATCGAGATCAAGCCACGCCGCCATCTCGGTCAACGATTCGCTCAATTCGACCGCCACCCGAGCCTTGTCGACGCCGGGTTCGGCGTAGGATCCTCGAACCAGCAGCGTGCGCGCTGCACGGTCAGCCTTTAGGCAAACTCGAGCCACGAGGCCGTCGTCGAGCAGGAACGGCAACACGTAATAGCCGTACTTTCGCTTCGGCTCTGGAACATAGATCTCGATCCGGTACTCAAAATCGAAGAGCCGTTCGGCCCGCGGCCGAAACCATACGACCGGATCGAACGGACTGAGCAACGCCCTCGCCGACACCGACCTCGGCCGCCGGGCTTCAGGATGCAGGTAGGCCGGCCCCTTCCATCCTTCCACCTCGACCAACCGGAGCCGATCTTCGGCCACGAGCTCAGCTAACAGCGGTCGAGCCTGCGGCATCTTCAAGCGAAAATAGTCGGCGAGATCGGTTGCGGTGCCGATGCCGTGACTCTTCGCCCCCAGCATGAGCAACTCTTTCATGGCTTCCGGTTCGGTCGGCTCCGTCCGACTTACCACATCGGGTCGAAGCACTCGCTCGGGGAGGTCGTACCTGGTGACAAACATTTTTGAACGATCGTGGATCGCCAGCCGCCCGGTGACGTAGAGGGCTTCGAGGGCCCGTTTCCCCTTCGAGTGACCCCACCACGGACCACTTCGTTCGCCGGGATCGTCCAACTCTTTTACCGAAAGCGGCCCGGCGAGCGCCACCTCGTCGTGCACCGCATCGACGAATCCTGGCAGGTCATCATGAATCTCCCGCACCCAACGCCCATCGACATTCGCTCTGGCCCTGAACCGCAACAACGGTTCGTTGTCTTGGGAGGTGATAGATGCCTCGTGTCCGAGGAACTCGAAGTGTTCACCGGAGTGGTACAGATACTGGTTGAGCTTGTGGCGATCGTAGGGGCCGAGCCGGGCCAGAACCGGCAGGTAATGGCTGCGGCACACCACGTTGACCGAGTCGAGCTGAAGGACCGACATCCGGTCCATGACCCGCCGGAACTGGCGAACGTCGACCCGAGCCGGCCGCGGGTCGCAAAACCCTTGCGCGGCCAGAGCTATCCGCCTGGCTTGTGCCAAGCCGATCGTGGTCAAGAACCGGTGCTGGGGCCAGCCTCGGCCGCCATCGACTCAAGAACATCTCGAATCCCCCCGTTTTTAAGGTTCTTCATGACCTCACCGGGGGTGGTGTCTCCGCGTTCCCACTCCATCCAATGGGTAAGTAATTTGTGTGGGTCGGCAACAGGTCGGTCCATGTCGGCAGGCTATCGCTCAACGGTTGCTGCCTGTGGCACTGTAGATCTGTGGTCATGCGATCTCTACGACATAGGTTCTCTCGCTCGCCCGGCAGGGTGACCGGACGGCCCCCCTCGGGAAACGGTGCGTCTTCGTTCCACTTGCACTGGGACGTGCCTCCGGTGCCGTTGATCGAAGCGGCCGCCACCTTCGAACTGTTGGAACCGCCGGCCGTGCCAAAGCTGTATTTCTGGGCCCTTCAAGTCAGCTTCGTCGAGGGCAGCCGCCGATTCGGGGGCGCCCACACCGGGCTACAGCACCACCCCTCCTACCCCGACCGGTGCGCGGTCAACTGGGGTGGATACCACGACGGCGGAGGGGAACTCGAAGGCTCCGCTTCGACGCTGGCGTGTGAGATCGACAACATCAACACCCGCACTTTTCGTTGGCATCCGAACCGTCGGTACCGATTCCGGGTCTTTCCCTCCCCTGACCGCGGTTGGCGGGCCACCGTCACCGACGTGTCGACCGCCGAGGAGACAACGATCAGAGACCTGTGGATCGGCGGCGACCGGTTGATGACCCCCATGGTATGGAGCGAGGTGTTCGCCGACTGTGATCACCCGTCGGTCGCCGTGCGGTGGTCTGACCTGACGGTCGTGACCGAGCTCGGTGAACGTTACGCCGTCGATTCCGTCCGACTCAACTATCAAGATCACGGCGGCGGCGGGTGCGCCAACACCAACACGACGGTTGGCACCGCAGCCGATACAGGCGCCCCCGGGTTCGTTCAGCGGACAAATACCGAACGGACGCAGGCCACGGGCACGCGGCTTTCGCTGTCGGGTTGAATGCTCACGGCACCGGCACGGTGCCACCGATCCGCCAATAGACGCCATCGGCTCGATCGAGGATGGCTTCGTCCACCAGGTAGCGACGAATGGTCGCCACATCGGAGTCGATCTCGACCAGCATGGCGTTGACCTGACGTTCGGTATATCGTTCGCCGGGCTCGAATCGCTGAGCGATGTGGTCGAGGACCACCAGCCGGTGTGACCGCTTCGACGGCCACCCGGTTAACCGACCATCACCAAGCCAGCGATCGAGAAGCACCCGCCGTTCCGGGGGTTCATCGGAGAACGCCGACGGTGGTAGCTCATCAGCGTCGGCCTCCGCCCTCGCAGCGGCACCAAATGCGTGAGCCAATAGAAGGTACTCTCCGTCAGGGACGGCCTCAACCAAACCGGCCGTTGTCAGTCGATCGAGCGCATCGACCGTTTCTCGAGTTGTGATTCCGGCCTTCGACGAGATCTCATCGATCTCGGAGGCCCCGAGCAACATCGCGGCCACCACCAACCGACGGTTCGGTTCGGCCAACAACCCGACGAGCTGTCGTGCGCTCAACATCGGCTGATGGCGGATTCACCGACAGCGGGTTGGATACCGGTACCACCGAGTCCCTGACACACAGAGGTGAGGATACCGATTCCTCGACCGACGACCGGGGAGGGACGCGACGGGGCCGGAACCCCCGAAGGAGTCCCGGCCCGTCAACTACTTGCATCGCTGGAAGCGACGGCATGTGTATCGCTGTGAAGCGATACTTTTACATCATGCCACCCATGCCGCCCATGCCACCCATATCGGGCATTGGCGGTGCTTCTTCTTCTGGCTTGTCGGCAATGAGCGACTCGGTGGTGAGAACCAACGAGGCGATCGACGCTGCATTCTGCAGCGCAGCCCGAGTTACCTTGGCTGGATCGGTAACGCCGGCCTCCATGAGGTCGACGAGTTCGCCGGTGGCGGCGTTCAGACCGGTAGACCCGGTCGATTCCTCCACCTTCTGGACCCAGATGGCGCCTTCGAGACCAGCGTTGTCGGCGATGAGCCGAGCCGGCGCCTCAAGGGCACGCGACACGGACCGAGCGCCGGTTGCTTCGTCACCGGTCAAACTGGTCAACGACGAGTCGACCATCGGGCGGGCCCGCAACAAGGCGGTACCGCCACCGGCGACAACACCCTCTTCGAGAGCGGCCCGGGTAGCTGACAACGCATCTTCGATGCGGTGCTTCTTCTCTTTGAGCTCTACCTCGGTGGCAGCGCCGACCTTGACGACAGCAACGCCACCGGCCAGTTTGGCCAGACGTTCCTGAAGCTTTTCACGGTCCCAATCCGAGTCGGTGTTGTCGATCTCGGCCTTGATCTGACTCACTCGACCTTCGACGTCGGACTTTTCGCCCGCTCCCTCGATGATCGTGGTGTTGTCCTTGGTGATGATGATCCGGCGTGCGGTACCGAGCATGTCGAGGGTGACGGCGTCAAGCTTGAGGCCGACCTCTTCGGAAATGACCTGACCACCGGTGAGGATCGCCATGTCCTGCAGCATTGCCTTGCGGCGCTCGCCGAACCCTGGAGCCTTGACCGCCGAAGAGGCGAAGGTTCCACGAATCTTGTTGACGACCAGGGTGGCCAGGGCCTCCCCTTCGATGTCTTCAGCGATAATGACCAGCTGCTTGCCAGCCTGCATTACCTTTTCGAGCACCGGAAGCATGTCTTGTACCGAGGTGATCTTGCCCTGGTTGAGCAGGATGTACGGTTCCTCGATGACGGCTTCCTGCCGCTCGGGATCGGTCACGAAGTACGGCGAGATGTAGCCCTTGTCGAACTGCATGCCCTCGGTGAACTCAAGCTCGAGTCCGAACGTGTTCGACTCCTCGACGGTGACAACACCGTCCTTGCCGACCTTGTCGATGGCGTCTGCCAGGACCGACCCGACGTTCTGGTCGGCGGCGGAGATGGCCGCGACCTGAGCGATTTCTTCCTTGGTGTCGATCTCTTTTGACTGCTTGGCGATCTCGTCGACGGCCACTTGGACCGCCGCTTCGATACCACGCTTGAGACCCATCGGGTTTGCCCCGGCGGCTACGTTGCGAAGGCCCTCTTTGATCAGAGCCTGGGCCAGCACGGTGGCGGTGGTGGTGCCGTCGCCAGCGACGTCGTTTGTCTTGGTCGCCACCTCTTTCACCAGTTGAGCGCCCATGTTTTCGAAGGGGTCTTCCAGCTCGATCTCACGAGCGATCGAGACACCATCATTGGTGATCGTTGGGGCACCGAACTTCTTGTCGAGGACCACATTGCGGCCCTTCGGACCGAGGGTGACCTTGACCGCGTCGGCCAACTTATTTACGCCAGCCTCAAGGGCTCGGCGTGCGTCTTCGTCGAATTTTAGGATCTTTGGCATCAAGTCCTCACTTGTTACTTGACGATTGCGAGCACGTCGCGGGCGGACAGGATGAGAAGGTCTTCGCCTTCGATGGTGATCTCGGTGCCTCCGTACTTGGAGTACACAACCGTGTCACCTTCTCCGACGTCCATCGGGACGAGTTCGCCCCCGTCGGACCGTCGACCGGATCCAACTGCGAGAACGTCGCCCTGTTGGGGCTTCTCCTTGGCGGTATCGGGGATGACTAGACCGCTCGCCGTCGTGGACTCCGCGTCTTGGGGTCTCACGACGATTCGGTCCTCAAGTGGTTGCAGTTTCATGCAGATAAGCCTCCCATATCGGGCGTTAGCACTCTCAGTGGACGAGTGCTAATGCTAAGGCCCCCTGACCGAGGCACCAACCTCGGCGTAAGACTTCACCTATAGGAAGAGACCTGCAGGAAGAGCTACATCCACCGGCCGCGGTTGGTTTCCACCACGTGCAGCGCGCAATCGCGCACAGCGCGAGCATCGTCAAGCCCGAGTAGCGGGACAGCCAAAAATCCTTCGGCCGTGTCGAGGCGGACCGTGGCAAGGCCCCGGCGGCGCTCAAAAAAACTCTGGGTCAATGTCACGGTCTGCGCCTTAATCAGCTGCATTTCGCCGGTGTGTTTCGATACGAATTCGTAAGACTCGGCGATTCGATCGCCGGTCATCCCCCACCGCCGATACCGGTGGCGACGGCGAGCGGACCACCAACTCACCGGAATGATAATCCCGACGATGGGGGCCCACCAGCCCACGGTCAACGCGGCCAACACCAGGAGCGGTATCGAAACCACCACGGCGCTTCGGACCGCCAAAAACACGTACAACGGGGAAATCATCCGGTCGAGGGGCGGTGGTTGGTCGTCGCCAAAGAGAATGGATCGGATGGTGTCGACTTCGCTTGACGTCGCTCCCGGAATTACCAGATCCCCCTCACCGATCGTTGGCAAGGTAAGTCGCCGGATCCCGAGCAGCCGCTGGACCGGTGGCGCGTCGGTCTCCACCGCCTGGATTCTCGGCAACGTCGACGCCCTGCTCGTCGTGCTAAACAGCCCAGCGGTGCGCCGTAGACCAGACGACGTTCGCCAGAGCGTGAGGTTCCATTCGGTGGTCAACGCTTGAACGACTTGCAGAAGCATCCCGAGGATCGCCCCCAGGATGAGGACTCCGAGTACCACAGCGATGACCGAGATAATGAGCGCCGGACCGATCTGTGGAACACCATCCAAGGTCTCCTCGACCGCCCCCTCCGGCACGACGTCGAACGGCAACAGATCGCCAGCCTCATTCAAAAACGCCAGCAGCGGAGCCAACGCCACGAGCCCCGCCCACGGCCACCGACTGGCGCCGACCCGGACCAACTCGATCGGGGTACGTCGAAGTAGCTGTTCGCCAGGCTCGGGGGCGCCGGCATCGGAGCCCCGGTCGTGCGGCACCGGTTCGGAAACACCGGGGCTGGCCACCTCGCGGCGCGACCCAGCGGCCAGCCGCTGGAGTGCTTCTGCCCGGGCCCGATCGACAGCATCGATGGTGAATTCGGTTTCCGCCGATCCTGCGGTATCAACAGACGCGCTGACGAGGCCGATCGGACGATGCAGGAACTTCTGGTCGATCGACACGCTTTGGATTCGATCGAGTGGGATAGCCAGCCGCTCCTCGGCGACTACTCCCTTGGTGACCAGCAGCTCATCGCCTTCTACGACGAACACGAATCTCCACCACGTCAGCACCATGAAGACGAGTCCGACCGTTACCACGCCGATGCCGCCGAATAGCATCAGGCTTGATACCCGGCCGCTAAATATAAAGAAGGCGGCCAAACCCAGATTGACGGCACCGAGGTTACGAAGGAACCGCCACGCGATAAAAACCACGGCGACCGGCGACTGCCGACTCTTCACCCCGAGCAACAGACGGTCTCCCGCGTTGGTACCAGCACCTACCGAGTCCGCTACCGAGTCGGCTACCGACGGCATTCCCGGACCCGGACCCAGACCTGGTGGGGATGACGGCGCAGGGGGTGGGATCCCATCTTTGGATCCGGTCGTCGGGTGGTCGGTCACCGCGAATCAACCGCTGGGTCATCGGCTACTGGTGGCAGGCCGTGCCCCGACCCCACATCGACCTCCGAAACTCCAGCGTCTGCACCTTCAGTTTTCTTGGTGGCAGTTTTGTGGGTGGCAGTTCCGTGGGTGGCAGTTCTGTGGGTGGCAGCTGTCGGGGTGGCAATAGTGGGGGTGGCGGGTTCTTGGTCTGGGGTCAGTTCGGCATCGGCGAGTTCTCCGGCTCGATCGACGACGAGGGCTTTCAACCGAGCCGCCGTTTCGGTGTCGATACCGGGCACGCTGATGTCGGCACCGGCGGTACGCATCTCCAAACTGGCCAAGCCAAAAAGCCGATCCAGCGGCCCTCGATCGATGCTCACGTGCTGAACCCGGGCGAACGGCACGGTCGCAACGGAGCGAGAGATCACGCCATGGCGATAGGAGAAGTCTTTCTCCCGGACCAGGTAACCGATATGGGCAACCTCTAACCGTTGAAGCCACGCCGACAACGCCGTCAGGGTCAACAGGACCGCTCCGATCACCAGCGGGACCCATATCGGGAGCAGAAATGCGCCGACGATCATCGCTACGACCACGATGGCGGCAAATACCGCGTCTCCGATGAACCGGACTCGAAGGTAATTGGGGTGAAGAGACTCGAAGTCGGTTTCGTCCAGACGGGGCAGATCACCAACATCGATCGGCTCGTTGGTCACCGCTGCATCACCAGACATGCACCAATCGTACCGATCTCGTCTCGTTAGCGCCGATCGGTACTCGACCAAGCGATCCGACCATCGTCGAGGATCCTGGTAGACGGAGGGCGAGACTGAGGCTGTGACCTTTCAACCCGACTCCGTGTCTGCGGCCATTTTCGATATTGGCGGCGTCTTCACCTACCCCGACTACGAACCGGTAAAGGCCAAACTCATCGAGCTTGGACTCCAACCACCGGCCGATCTACAGCAGTACCGGAGAGCCCACCACGCTGGAGTGCGGGCGCTGAGCGACGCCGACCGCCCGACCCGAGAAGACCACGAAGACTTCTGGGAGTTGTATGACCAGGCCTACGCCGCGTTGCTCGGCGTGGGGGCCGAATCGGTCGAGGAGTTCCGAATCGCGGTGCGGGGCGGCTGGAGCTGGGTTCACGAGGAAAACGTGGCCGCCTTCCATCGGCTGGCCGCTACCGGGATGCCGCTGGCGATCGTCTCAAACAACGACGGCACGGCCCCCGACCAAATGCGTGACTATGGCGTGTGTCAAGTCGGCCCCGGACCGCTTCCAACGGTGGCCGCCATCGTCGATTCTACGATTGCCGGTGTGGCCAAGCCCGACCCCGCCATCTTCACCGACGCCATCGACGCGTTCGGCGCCGCTGGCATCAGCCCCAACGTGATCGTGTACGTCGGCGACACCGTCCACGCCGACGTCGTCGGCGCCACGAACGCCGGACTCCAGGTGGTACAACTCGACCCGTTTGAGCAGCACACCCACTACGACCATGCTCGACTTCATGACCTCGATGAGTTCGTCGATGCCCTTACGTCGTGAACGGGGCCGGAGTGATTCGTCCTATCGAAACCAGAGCTCTTTGATATTTGCCCCTTCGAGCTCGAAGCTTTCGGCCTCCGACGACTCTGACTGCTCGGGATATACCCCGACCGGACCACCGAATTCGCCGATGGCCACCAGGACAGATACCGACCCGTCGCCTGTTCCATCGGGAAACTCAGCGAACTCGCGAGACTCCTCGCCTAACGTCAACACCGGATCGCCGTGGAGCCGGATCGCCTCGTCGAGTGGAAGCTTTGGCCGAAGGCCGCTGTCGAGCCCAACCCGGGGATTGTTGGTCATAAACAAGGTGAGGATGCCGTCTTCCTCGACAGCCCAGAACATCACCTCGCCTTCGGAACTGATCGAGTAGCCGGAGGGAAAGCCCGTCCGAATCGTTTCCTCCGGGCTGACGGTGAACGCTGGGCCAAGCGCTTCTTCCACCTCTTCGATCGTCGAACCGAGCGTTGCCGGACCGAGGGAACCGTCGTCGAAGAGCAACTCGATTCCGTCGCTCCGATCGAGAGACACCGCGCCTGGGTCGGTCGAGTCTCCCTCGTCCGTCGGGTCATCGGTATCGGCCGCGTCGACGGACGGTGGGGGGAGAACCGACGCGGGAGTCTGTCCGACGGGGCCGTCGATGCTGCTACTTCCAACCACCGGTGGGCTCGTCGTCCCATCGGTGCCCGCTCCTCCTGAGGACCGACGAGAATCGCCGTCGGTCGACACCGAGGTGTCAGATGTTTCGGTAGACGAATCACCACCACAGGCTGCAGCGACTACGCCGAACGACAACAGCAACACGGCAGTGCGTACAACGGCAGTGCGTACAATGGCACTGCGCATCGCCCACAAGGGTCTTTGTCCGGCGGGTCTCATACATCAGAACGTACCAAGCAACAGTGACGACGCGCCGTCACTCAATCCGGGTGCGCAATCAGTCACATCCATCACGATTCGGCGCTAATCGGCGCTGTTCGATGCGATATTCGATGCTATTCGGCGCTATTCGATGCTATTCGATGCGATATTCGATGCTATTCGACAGGATATGACGCCATTCAGTAGTCCCGGCGGGAGATACTCCGGGAGTCCCGTGCGGTCCAATTGCCGTCATGACAGCACAACGATCACCCAGCCAATTCGCCGCCGGCCCGACTAGTAATCCACCGGTCACGGTCGGTCGACACGGACCGTGGTCGGTAGGCAACGGCCTCGGTCAAGAGCTGGTCTCACGGTGGCATTGCTGGTTCCTCAGCCGCCGCGGTCGGCGGACGGTGGCGGCATGGGCCCTCGCCCATCCAGCGCTGCGCAACTGGACCGCAGATGAGCTAGCGGCACCGGTCGGTGGACCAGTCACCGATGAGATGCAGGCCGCCCTCATCATCGAGGCCCAGGCCGGAGATGTCGACGCGGCGATGACGCTCCTCGTCCAGTTTCGCCCCGGCCTCCTCTCCCTCCTCCGGTCCCGGCTGGCCAGCGGTAACCCTTGGCCTCCCGCCGAGCTCGCCAACGAGATCAAGGCATGCTTTTTCGAAACCCTCTTGTGCCATCGGACCGACCGCCGACCGACCAAGATCGCCGCCAACCTACTCCTCGACACGCGCCACCGGCTACGGACTACCGACCGCCAGCACACCTCAGCAGTCTCGCAGTCCCCTCATGTCGAAACGGTCGACAACGGCGGTGAAGACTCCGAGGCCGACATGGTCGCAACCCTCCATTCGCTTCGATCAACTCTCGACCGGCTACCAGGGTCGACGGCGTCGCGCCGATTTAGCGCCGCCGTCGCCTATCGAGCATGGGTCCTCGACGAACCACAGAAACAAATCGCCGCCGATCTCAAGGTAGATCCCGAGTTGGTTTCCACCCGGCTTCACCGAATCAGACAGGCCGTTCGCGCCGCCGATCTCGCGCCATGAGGCCACGGCATCAGGCAGGGCTCAGCATTCACCGATCGGTGACCGGGAGGGTCAACGACGGGTCAGCGCCCCCGTCCCACCCGGTCGGTCCATCATGGTGCAGTCGCCAATTGGCGGCGGCACCGATCATGGCCGCATTGTCGGTACAGAACGCTCGATCAGGCACCAGCGGCGTCAGCCCAGACTCCTCGGCTGCAGCAGCAAATCTGGCCCGAAGCTGCGAGTTCGCCGCCACGCCGCCCCCGAGGCACACGCTTACGGCTCCGACGCTACGAGCGGCCCGAATCGTCTTGGTCACCAACACATCGACAACGGCCTCTTGAAACGAGGCGGCAACATCGACGTCGGCCGCATCGGGATTCCGCCGCACGTAGTTGACGACAGCGGTTTTGAGTCCGCTAAAGGAGAAGTCGTAACCATCAGCCATCATCGCCCGCGGAAACCGGATGGCTTCAGGGTTGCCGGAGCGAGCCAATCGATCGATCACCGGACCTCCCGGATACCCAAGCCCCAAATACCGCGCCACCTTGTCGAAGGCCTCGCCGGCGGCGTCATCGATGGTGGCGCCCAAGTACCGGTAACGGCCAAGCTCGGTCACCTCGACGATCATCGTGTGTCCCCCCGACACGAGTAGGACGACCAACGGCAACCCCAAATTGGGCTCTTCGAGAAACGTAGCGAACAGATGACCCTCCATATGATTTACGCCCACATACGGCACCCCCCAAGCCAAGGCCAGCGCTTTGGCCGCACTCACCCCGATCAACAGCGCCCCGATCAACCCGGGCCCGCAGGTTGCGGCCACCGCATCGATATCGCCACCGGTGACACCGGCTTCGTTCATGGCCTCGGCGGTGACCGCCTCGAACAGTTCAAGATGAGCCCGACTCGCTACCTCCGGCACTACCCCGCCGAAGCCGGCGTGAAGGTCGATCTGGCTACTTACAACGTTGGCCAATACCTCGGTCCCACCACGCACGACCGCCACCGACGTCTCATCGCAACTCGTTTCGATGGCGAGCACGAGTTTGGGTTGATTCATCACCGGATCGCTCCCACCGGCGAACGCCACCGTTGAACTACACCACTCAGATGGTGGGCCCACATGATCACCGCATCGTCACCGTTTGGGTAGTACCGGGGCCGGCGTCCCACCTCGGTGAAACCGAACCGGCGATACAACCCGATCGCGGCCACGTTGGCCGGCCGCACCTCCAACGTGGCCGACATCGCGCCTCGGCCTACCGCGTTGGCCAACAGTTCAACCAGAAGGCGGGACGCCACACCACGTCGACGAGCATCGGCCGACACCGCGACGTTCATCACGTGCACCTCGTCAACTACGAACAGCACGCCGCCAAATCCGATCACCGGCCCCGATCGACCGTCGAGGGCCACCAACCAGTGGCGGTCGCTTCGTTGCCCGGATCGGCGCGTGGGGAACCGATCGCCCGGCTGTTCGTCGAGTTCGCCAGCGAACAGTTCACGGCTCCACGGGTCGAGGCTTACCGCGGCTTCGATAGCAGAGACAGCATCGACGTCACCGGTGGTAAACCGACGGATCACCAGCCGTTTCGCCATCCCTTTGGTCAATGGGTTCATGATGCGGTGCTGGCCTGGTCCCGTCTCGTGGTCACGTTTGGTACGGCGTCGGGCTCACGGAGGTATCGAGGGGTCACCTCGGTGCCGCGAACGGCGGTTCGATCAGCGCTCAACCGGAGCATGGCCACCGCAGATGGGTGCTGACCGACACGATGGGAAAACGCCGAGTACGTGTCGGCGTAGCGGTCGACGCCATCGCCGACGACAAGCCCAGCGGCGGCGACGGCCAACTCCTCAGGTGGACCGACGACGGCAGCTGACGATGCTCGATCTCCGACAAAGGACTGCTGGAACACCTCGCTCCGGCGAGCGTCGATCACCGAGGTGACCAACCCGTCGCTCGGCATGCATTCAAACGGAACCGATGCGGCCAAGATCTCAAGGCTAGTGCAGCCCAGAACCGGTCGATCGAGGGCGAATGCCAACGCCCGGATGGTGGTCAACCCGACCCGAAGCCCGGTAAACCGTCCGGGCCCAACGTCGACGACAAAACGTTCGACATCTTTCATCGCACAGCCGATCTCGTCGAGGAGATCGATCAAACGGGGCACCAACTCCTCGGCGTGCTGACGTTCGGTAGCCACCTCGATCTCGGCCAGGCCGACAATCGATGGCTCGATTCCATGACCGGCGCTCGTTTCGACGGTTCCCACCGCGGCACCGATGACACCGGTCGACGAAGTCACAGCCAAGGTGAGCGCTCCGCTACTCATGATCCATCCACCTTGTCGGCCAGCCATCGACCGGCCAGGCGGCGAGGCCAACTCGATGCACGATGGGCTTGAAACTCGATCAGCCGCTCGGTCGGCGCATCAAAATCAGCACCGGAAGCGGACGGCGCGAGCTCTTCATCAGCTCCGGCATCTGGATAGCGGAAGGCGATCTCCAAACAGCCGTCCGGCAGGGCGGGCCGAATTTTGTCTCCCCATTCGATCACGGTCACACCGTCGTCCAACAGCTCCGAGAGACCGAGGTGCTCGATATCGGACAGACCATCGAGCCGGTAGACATCGAGGTGGTGAAGTACCATCCTCCCTCGATAGCGGTTTGCCAACGTGAACGTTGGGCTGGTCACCGGCCCGTCTATCCCCAGTCCGACCGCAAGACCTTGGGTGAAGCACGTCTTCCCGGCTCCGAGATCGCCGGTGAGCACCAATACGTCACCCTCTATCACCACATCGGCCAGCGCCAACGCGACGCGCTTGGTCTCTGCTGGGCTCGACGTCTGGATTTCCGCCAGCGGGACGGTGGAATTCACCATCTCAGGCTACGGACACCAGCCTTCGGGCCCACCGACACAATTTGCGCCGCACCCTCCGAACGGGGCAACTTTGGGGCGCGACCGACTGTTACCGTGACCCTATGGTCAGCCATCCAACGGTCACTCGAACCGACATCGAGACCGCAGCCGATCGCCTCGACGGTCATATCCGACGGACCCCCATCATCACCGTCGATGGTGCCCAGCTCGACACCGAAGGAACCGTCACCCTCAAACTCGAACACCTCCAGCACAGCGGAACGTTCAAAGGACGGGGCGCCACCAACTTCATGCTGGCCAACGCCGACCGCATCGGGCCGGCCGGGGTCACCGCAGCCTCGGGCGGAAACCACGGCGCAGCCGTGGCGTGGGCTGCCCGCCGACTCGGGCACAAAGCCAGCGTGTTCGTTCCCACCATCTCGGCTCCGGCCAAAGTATCGAGGCTCCAATCGTACGGCGCGATGATCACCCAGACCGGAGCCGTCTACGGTGAGGCCCTGGAGGCATGCGAGGCATTCCAGACCGAGACCGGAGCCTTGGGTATTCACGCATACGAAGACCCGGACGTCTTCGCTGGTGCCGGCACCACCGGACTCGAACTTCGCCACCAGGCGAACCCGTTCGACGCGGTCCTTGTGGCCTGTGGCGGCGGCGGACTGGTCGGTGGAATTGCCACCTCCATCGGGTCAACAGCCGCCGTCGTGGCCTGCGAGACAGAAGGAACCGCGGCCTTTCACCACGCCGTTTCAGCCCGGCATCCAGTCGATATCGAGGTCCGAGGGGTGGCCGCGGACGCGCTCGGCGCCACCCGAATCGGCACCCTGCCGTTCGCCGCCCTCGATGCCGCAGACGCGGCGAGCGTACTCGTCTCCGACCAGGCGGTGGTGGCCGCGCAAGCGCTTCTGTGGGATCGTTTCCGCCTCGCCGTCGAGCCGTCGGCCGCGGTGCCGGTCGCCGCCTTGTCGACCGGGGCGTGGCAGCCCGGCCCATCCGATCACACCGCCGTCATAATCTGCGGCGCAAACACCTCGCTGGCCAACCTCGACGACCTTGGCGGGCTCAACGACCGCAACGACACGACCTGAGCCCACCCGAGGGTTCACGCCCGGGAAGTCTTTCCGTGGCTTTTTCACCCCGACGCCGGTGCGATACGTTGAGCGAGATGGCAGCCTCCCAACTCGATATCGGATACGTCCGCTCGCTGTTCCCGGCGTTCCACCACCCCGATTGGGCGGAGTGGATCCACCTCGAAAATGCCGGCGGCAGCTACGTGCCCCGCCACGTGATCGACCTGTTGACCCAGTTCTACACCGCCACGAAGGTGCAACCCTATGGCCGCGGTGGGCCGTCGGAGGCGGCCGGCGACGCTATGGATAGGGCGATATCGCTACTACCGGCGACACTCAACGCTCAAGCCGGTGAGGTCCACATCGGCCCATCGACGTCTCAAAACACCTACGTTCTGGCCAACGCGCTGCGGGCCGGCATGATCGAGGGCGATGAGGTCATCGTCACCAATCAGGACCACGAGGCAAACATTGGATCTTGGCGACGGTTGGCCGAAACGGGGCTGACCGTCAAGGAGTGGTCTGTCGATCCTGAAACCGGCCTGCTCGACGTCGACGACCTCGAGACGCTACTCAACGCTCGAACCCGATTGGTGTGCGTGACCCACGCGTCGAACCTCGCCGGCACCATAAACCCGGTACGGCAGATCGCCGACCTGGTCCACACCGCCGGCGGGCTGCTGGTCGTCGACGGTGTGTCGTGGGCACCACATGCCGCCGTCGATGTCGTCGACCTCGACTGCGACATTTATCTGTACAGCACATACAAGACCTACGGCCCCCATCTCGGCCTCTGCTACACCCGGCCCGAGGTACTCGACCAGTTGGCCCACCAGGGCCACTACTTCAATGCAACCAAACCGACGACCAGGCTCACACCAGCCGGCCCAGATCATGCCGCAATCGCTGCTGCAGCCGGGATCGTCGACTACTACGAGGATCTCGCTGATCATCACCGCATCGATGACCCCGATGTTGACCTGGTAGGACGGATCGCCAAGGTATTCGATCTCGTCGCCGACCACGAGGAGCGGCTGATGCGCGAGCTACTCGGATTCCTGGCGACCAAACCGATCCGCCTTATCGGTGTGCCCGACGCCGATCGGTCGCTGCGAGCGCCCACGATCGCCTTCACCTCGGAGCGGGCCACCCCGGCAGAGGTGGCCACAACCCTGGCCGATGTGGGCATCGGCATAGGGCACGGCGACTTCTATGCCCGCCGCCTCGTCGACGCGATGGGGATCGAAAACGAGGTCATTCGAATCTCCGCAGTTCACTACAACACCGTCGACGAGATCGACCGAACCATAGAGGTTCTCGACAAAACGTTGTGACCCCTGCAGGACCACGGGAAGCCGCCGACCGACGGGCGCTACAGCGCCCCAAGGCGACGAATCGCCGAGGCCACCACCGCTTGGACCAACGCCCGGAGATGCAACGGATCGGCGTCGACTACGCCGGTGGCCCCCACCACCAGTGCGTCGCCGTCACCAGCGGTATGAGCGGGAAGCAACGATCTGGCCAACCCGTCGTGGCCGCCCTGGGCCAAACGGTGGCAGCCGACCTTGTCGACCACCGCATTGGTGACCACCACCCCAATCGTGGTGTGCTGGCGGGACGTCATCGGTCCCGCATCGTCACCCCCGAGCCGGGAGGCAAAGCCGCCGACGCGGGGCGGGCCGATATCGGCGGTCGAGGTTCCATCGTCGATGGCCCCGACCGAGTTGACCGCTATGAGGGCCGCCACCGAGAGCTCCCCGGCCCGCAGCGTTGCCGTTCCGATCCCGCCCGGCTTGGGGGTACCGGACCACTTGTCGACCGTTGCTCCGGTACCAGCGCCGACCAGGCCAACGTCGTAAGCCCCGTCGGTTGCCACCCGGAGCGCAGCACGACCTTCGGCCGACCCAGGCCGTACCGACGGGTTGCCGACCCCCAAGTCATATAACGCCATGGCGACCACGATCGGAACTCGACCGTACGGCGTCTCGAATCCTCGCCCCCACCCCTCCAACTCATTCATCACGCCGTCGCTGGCGGCAAGCCCAAAGGCCGAACCTCCGCTCAACACGACGGCATCGACGGTCGATACCGAGCGGATCGGGTCGAGCATGGCGAATTCCCGAGTGGCTGGAGCGCCGCCTCTCACCTCTCCCGAGGCCACGGTGCCTTCGGGAAAGACCACGACGGTGCATCCGGTGCGGGCCTGCGGTTCGGTCCAATGTCCGACCAGTACCCCATCGATGTCAGTCAGCACGAATAGAGACTACTCGCTCGGCCTACCACGGTTTCCAACGCCGGGCCACGCCCACGTCCTCATCCGGCAACAGCCCTGAACGGCACCAGCCCTATGCGGCAGCGGCGCCGATGGCCAAGCGTTCGGCGACGGCGGCGAACCGCTGATCGTAAATCGGTGCCATCGTCGACCAATCGAAGCGGCGCATGCTTTGGGCCAACCCCACCGTCTCATCGCGGAGTTCGTCGATGCGGCGAACGGCATCGACGAGACGGGTACCGAAAGTCCCCGGCTCATACAGCACCGTCGGATGCCAAGGCGGCCGGATGAGCTCGGGATAGCTCAACGCGTTCGGGAGCAGCGGAACGCAACCGCTCGACACCGCTTCGACGATGGCGACCCCGAAGAACTCGTGGCGAGCACAACTCACGACCAGATCAGACTTGGCAACGTGCCTGAGGTAGTCGGCCCGACGGAATTCACCGGATGCGACGATCTGGTCGGCGAACTCCTCCTCGACGGCGGTCCGCTCCTCGGTTGCCACCGTGCTACCGCTCGGCGGATCCTGTCCGGCTAACACGAGTCCAAAATCGAGGCCTTCGTCTCGAACCTTACGAAGCGCCCCGAGAAACGCCGCCGGATCCTTATCCCGTTCCCAGCGGTGGGGCCACAAGATGACCGGCCGATCCGACTCGTCTACCCCTTCATCGATTTCGAGATCCCCGTCGGGTTGTTCGTCGATCGGCTGAGACGGGTCTGACCCTGGACCGATCCGACTGAGATCTACCCCGACGGGGAACACCTCGAACTTTGACATCACGTTGTCCAGCGCCGGGACGTGGGTCAGATCCGGCAGCGACCGCACGAACCCGGGCAGCGCTTCGTTCACCGCCCGCATGTGGTGATAGCTGTTGAACAGTACGAGGTCCGCCGCGCACCACGACATCCAGTTCCGAAGGGCCGCTCCATTGTCGTAGCACCCATCGGCCACCGGATAGACCAGCTGGCTCTCGTGTTGATAGATCACAACCCCAACGTCTGGTGACAGGTTGCGGCGGGCCAGCCCGAGCAGTTCGGCTACGTCGACCAGGCCGGAGATAAGAAGCAGGTCTGGCTGGCCGTAGCGGTCGATCCACATCGAGATTTTTTCGCCCAGCGGAAGTGCCCCGCCCCGCAAACGCCAACGCCAAAGTTCGCCAGGCAAGCCTATGACATCGACTTGGTGTTCACTGGAGGCCCGATACCCCTCGGCCCAGGCGTCATGCGACCCGGTTTGCCACGGCTCTACCAGCAAGATCCTCATCGTCTTCTCCCAATGATCATCCGCCGGTTAGCTCTGACAGTTCCGCCGCGACGAGAGATGGTAGATCGCCGGCGAGCATGCCGACTCGATACCCACGAGAAGCGGCACGACCATGAAGCACCGAGCCGAGTGTGGCTGCAGCAAACGGATCGAGCCCGCCGGCCATGCCGGCGGCGATGACGCCTGCCAGCACGTCACCGGTACCGGCTGTAGCGAGCCGCTGATCGCCGGCATCACACAGCGCAACCCGCCCTCCCGGCTCGGCGACGATGGTCGTTGCCCCTTTGAGTAGAACCACCATCCCAAATCGCTCGGCCGCCAGCCTCACCGCATCGACACGGTTGACTCCCGGCAAGCGACCGAAGAGGCTGGCGAAGAGGGTGGCGAACTCACCCTCGTGAGGCGTAAGCACGTGGCGGACGGCCCGTCCTCCAGCACCGGCTGACCCGCCGGTGGGAGCCTCGACGGCAGCGGCACGGGCAGCGGCAAGACCGGGAAGCGCACCGGCATCGAAGACGGTCGGTGTCTCGGTCGCCGCCAAATAGGTCGCCACCTGATTTGTCGCTGAGTTCTCGATGCCGGTGGCGGCGCCGTGGCCCACTCGTTCCCGTCCGTGGGCCAGGCCCGGCCCGACCACCGCAGCCCCGAACCGACCGTTCCGTTCGAGCCGTTCGAGGACCGGTGTGGCCCATCGTGTCGGGGTCGGATGACCAACCGCTTCGATCGGTCCCGCCGAGCCGGCCACGGGCGCCTCCGATCCGGGGACGGCTACGGCCACCATCCCGGCACCAGCCCGTAGCGCTGCGGTGGCGGCCAGGGCGGGTGCACCGGTCATGGTGGTTTGACCGGAGACGGAACCTCCGACGACATAGACCGCCTGCTGCCATTTGTGGCCATCGGGACCCCGCCGCGGCCACCGCTGGGCCACATCGTCGCCGGTGGCCAGATGCATCGTCGCCCGGCCGGGGTCGAGCCCGATGTCGGCCACGGTGACCACCCCGGTGTAGTGGCGCCCGGGCGCCAGCAGCAAACCCGGTTTCCAGGCGGCGAAGGTTACGGTCGCCGCCGCGCACAGCGGGTGACCTCCCTCTGGGATCTGGCCGGTGAGGCCATCGACACCGGACGGAATATCGACGGCCAACACCGGCGTCTCACCGATGTGTAACGGAAGCATGCCGGCGTCGAACGGTCGGGTCAAACCGGTCCCGACGCAGCCGTCGATCACGAGATCGAAGTCGACGTTGGGCACTGACGACGGGCCGGGAAAATCGATAACCGTACAGGTCGCCCCCCGACGGTCGAGGTACCGGGCGGCGGCGCGACCATCAGCGCCGTTGTTGCCCCTACCGGCAAGCACGGCGACCCGCCGACCGGCCACCCTTCCGGCCAACAGCCGGGCTGCAACTTGGGCCGTCGCCCATCCGGCCCGATCGATCAGCTGCGAAACGGGAACGCCGGCGATCGACGATTCAGCGTCGATCGCGGCCATCTCTTTCGGAGTGACGATCGGTTCCAACTGGACGAACTCCTTTCCCGCACCACTCCGTCGGCCGGAGCCGGTTACAACAACGCGTCCAACAACTCGCTGAGCTGTCCGTCGTCGAGATGGGTTCCGCCTATCAACGCCATGCCGTTGACCACGGTCTCGGTTTTGGCCCAAGCCAAGACCTGCGCCGCTTCGTCGCCTCGCCCGTCCCAGGCCGGTCCGGAGAGTCCTCGCAAGACGGTGTGGGCCAGATGTCCCGCCGCCGGCCCGTCGAGCGCGGTGAGCCACGGGTGGAGCCACCGAACCATCGAACTTCCTGAGGCGGCCAGGACGCCGAGCACGACGTCTGGACCGTAACCCGGAGTGTGCTCGGCCGATTCGAGCGCCAGGGTCTCGGCCCACCACGCATCGAGCAGCTCCTCGACGGTCCGGCCACGGTCGACGGTCGACCATCGATGACTGCCAAAGTGTGTGACCACCACATCGGCCTGTTCGATCGTCAGGCTTCCGCCGATCAACAGTTCGGCCAGCCGAGGGGTCGCCGTTTCGAATTCGTCGCGTACCGCCCGCGACCAGAGCGCATCGAACGCCAGTTGCGGAATGAGGCCGAAGTCTCCTTCGGCCGGCGCCATCGTCGACCACAGCCGGTCGATGGCCGCCAACAAACGAGCACTTCGAGACGATCCGACGGCCGTTGCGGCTCGGCCGGGATCCTTGGGGTCGATCACACCCCCAACCGTAGGTGCCCGAACGGCCCGCCACCACTACATGTCAGCACGGAGATATCAGCACGGAGATATCAGCACCGGCCGGCCGGTCACGGTGTAGCTTCACCAAGGCCCGCCACGAATGCTTGAGCTAGCCGATCGCTGTGGCTGAGCGTGATGAGCCAGGACACGATGCCCAGTTCGTTGGCCTTGGCCTCGGCTCGCCCCCCGACGTGCAGCACCGGCTGACCAGACCGAAGGCGAACTACTTCAATGTCGGCAAAATCGGCACCTCCAAGACCGGTGCCAAGGGCCTTGAGCACCGCCTCCTTCGCCGCAAAGCGAGCGGCGTAACGCTCGGCCGGATCGTACCGTTGCTGGCAATAGGCCCGCTCGGCTTCGGTGAAGACCCGGTCGACGAAACGCGGCTGACGCTGGGTGACCTGGCGCATTCGGTCGATGTCGACCAAATCGGCGCCTATGGCCACCACGTTACGGCCGCGTATAGCCCGCAGACCGCGTACATCCAGCTCTTCGGAGACCCCTCCGGACCCGTCGACCAAATCGTCCGCTACATCCAACGAGCGGCGATATCGGAGATGGGCGCAGTCAACAGATCAACCGTCGAGACTTCGGTCAGAAGGTCATCGCGAAACGACGGCTGGCGCTCGGTGACCACGTCGACCAGCTGGCGATACCGGTTGCGGTATCCCTGGAGCACCGACCGAGCGACACCGGCACCAAGCTCGTCCTGGAGACGGACATGGCACAGGGTCAATCCGGTGGTCTGGGTGTCCTTCACCTCGGGCACGATGAGGACGACCCGACCGTCCGTGCCGACGGTAACGAACGGCTCTCGCTCCACCGCTACCCGGTGTTTGGTTCCTCGCAACGTCGGATCTTTGTCGACCCGTGACGCTATTCCGGTGGCGATACCACCCTTGTCGACCACGTGGAGCAGACCACCCCCGGACGAAGTGGCGTCGGGACCGCCCTCCAGTTGGTATCGGGTGTACCCGGTGACGTCGGCCACCGCCGGATTGATGGCTGCCAGGGTGCGAAGCGACCGGTAGCTGAGCCGATCCCGCGGACAACCGGTGGCCAGCACCGCTTGGATGAGCGCCCCCTGGAGCAAACTCTCGTCGGCTCGGCTAATGCCGACGGTGACCGTCTTTGCCTGGTGTTTGATGGCATCGACTGGACGGGTCAACTCCTCGATCGCGCTGGTGAGGGTGAGGGCCAGATCCTCGACAACCACCCCGGGGGTTCCGACCTTGCCGAACTCCCGTTGATAGGCCTCCATACCCACCGCGCCGGTGGCGAACCGCAGCAACGCGGCTACCCGAGACGCGGTCGATGCCTCAAGGTGCCCGTTGTAGGACCCGGCCCGAAGCTCATCGAAGAACCGTCCGACGTAGCTCGATATGTCTCCACCAAATCGGTCGAACCAGTCATCGCTGGTGGCACCGACGTAGCGCTCGATCACCCCTCTGGTCTCGCGGAGCGGCCGGGCCGACGCATCGATGGCCAGGGCCGCCTCGTAACCGAAAAGATGCCCGACGACGGTCGACAGCACAAAGGCCAGTTCGGGCTTGACCTCGGGAACGGCGATCACGTCCAGGGCGGCCGAGAAGCGATTTTCGCCCTCGGTGGCGATGACGATCGGGGCCGCCTTATGGGCTCGGAAGATGGCCACTTCCTTTGCCACATCGTCGGCGTTCGAACCGATCAGACCGGCCGCACAGACCAGGATCATCGGTTCCGACGACAGGTCGATGTGCTTTTTGTCTTCGGTCACGTCGCAGGCGATCGACTTGTAGCAGAGTTCCGACAGCTTGATCCGAAGCTCTTTCGCCGCCACGAAGTTCGGCCCGTTGCCGACCAGTGCCCAGTAGCGACGGCTCGGCGCGTGCCGCCCGGCGGCGGCGGCGATTTCGGGCCGCTTGGCCAACGTGGCGATCATGGCGTCTGGCAACGCACGAAGCCCGGCGAGGGTTGCCTGCCGCTCGTCGTCGTCGACGGTCACCCCCGGCACCAGCTGCGACAGCCCGTCGGCCAGGAGGAATCCGGCCGCGATCTGAGCGTAAAACGCCTTGGTCGAAGCGACGCTCATCTCGACGTCGCGACCGTCGGATGTGTAGAGCACACCATCGGACTTGTCGACGAGGTCACTCCCCCGCCGGTTGACGATGGCGATCACCGACGCCCCTCTCGATCGGACCAGGTCGACGGTTCGGTTGGTGTCGGTGGTCGTACCGGATTGGCTGACGGCGACGATGAGGGTGTCCGACATGTCGTCGCCCAGCTTGAAGCCCGAGAGCTCGGTTGCGGTTACGGCATCGACGGAGACACCGGCGCCGGCCAATGACCGTTCGATGGCGGCGGCGATCGCCTGGCCCGCCACCGCGGCCGTTCCCTGTCCGATGACCTTGACCGCCGAGACCTGGCCTGCCGTCAACGCTTTTGCCACCGCCTCGGAGATCGTTTCGGTCGGAAGGTCGACGGCAAGACCATCATCTCGCTCGACGAGGCGGCCCCGGAGGGTCTTGCGGAACGATGTCGGAGACTCGGAGATCTCTTTGAGGAGAAAGTGAGGGGCATCGCCTCGGTCGATGTCCCGGGTGGTAACCGACGGGGATGTCCAATCTTCGTCGGACACCGGCAGCGGCGTGCCGTCGTAGGCCCAGCGCACTACCCCGGCCCGATCGCCGGCCAACTCGCCCCGCAACCGAAGGATCTGACCTTGGCTGGCCGTCGGGTTGTCAGGATCGGCCGGCGTCTCGCCATCCATCCTGAAGTAGACGTCTGAGTCTTCGACGACGCCATACGGCTCGGAAGCGACAACGAAGCAATCTTCGGCCAGACCGACATAGACGCCTTGGCCGCTGCCTCGAAGCGCGAGGTGCACGTCTTGTGGTTCAGCCGCCGTGCTCATGCCGATGGCTACGGATCCTTCGAACTGGGCGACCGATGACCGAACCGCCTCGTCCAAATCGAGTCCGGCCACAAGGCCTCGACTAACCATGGTGGGAATGACTTTGGCATCGGTGGTGATCTCGGCGGCGATCGACAAGCCATCGGCGGCGATCAGGTCGGCGAAATTATCGACATCGCCGTTCAACGCCGCGGTGACGTACGGCCCAGGGCTGGAATTCGAACCCGGCGATGCAAGCTCTTCGGAGTTGACCGGATGGGCGTTCGGCTCGGAAATGATACCGACCGACGCCCAGCGGGTATGGGCCAACACGGTCGCCTCGGCCTGATGGCCCGATAGGGCACGCTGGAGTAGTTCGTCTTCGGCCATGGCGGTCCGCATGGACGCCGTGTTGTCGCCGAGCTCGCCGATCTCGGCCGCGGCCTTGTACACGAACCCGAGGTGCCCGTCGACGATCCGGACCGACCGGTCGACGAACAGCGGATCGTCGATCCGCGTCGCCAACAAGCTTTTTGTTGGCTCCGATTCGAGGTCGAGGCCGTGGCCTCGGACCAACACGTGGATACCGGCCGAGTCGCGGCCCCGGACCTCAAGCCGATCGAGGTTGCTCAGCGCCTGCTGGATGCTAAAGATGGCGGCCAGCCTGGCACCTTCAACGCCGGGGCCGGCCAGGTCGGTAACCTCAGCGGCCGCCCGGAGACGATCGCGCTCGATCGACCACAACGCGTCTTTACAGCGGACGAGCGCCTGGTTGACTTGCTCCAACACCGCCGCCGACTCAGATCCCGCACTGGGCGACGAACGTTCGAGGTGAGTTTCGATCCGTTCCACCGCGACCACCGCGGTGCCGACCAGGTCGGCGATCGTCGATGTAACCCCCGGCGAACCCAACATGGCGGCCAGCCCCGCTTCACCTCTCAACTCACGATCGATGCCGGCAAATACGTCGGCTGAACGGTTGAGGTCGCTTGGCAAGTCATCGGCACCAGAGGTTGGCAATCCCTCGACCGCGAGCCGTAGTCGGTCACCTAGTTCTTCGAGATCGGGAGCGGTGCGCTCGGTGCGCCGACGAACGATGGCAATGATTCCACACATGACGGTCCTCAGAGTTGGGAGCCGGGTAAGCGAACAGTTTGCAACAGTCTAGGGACCCTTGGGTTGCACCCTGCAAGGGCGAGAACTACTCGAAGGGGTGCCAAACCGATGCTGAGCCGCATACCGTCTTGGCAATGAGCGAGATGAACGACCTCAACCAACAGGTCATCGACGATGTCCAGGCCAGGGCTGGCCAGGACGATGGCGGGTTCGAGGAACTACCGACCGCTACGCACACTTCGACCACCTCACCGACTCCTGAGGGGTCTGCTGCACCGCCCGGGGAGTTGGGGGGCGACGAGTGGAGCGAGATTTGGGAAGCGACTGCGTTGCTCGACCCAACGCCCGATCCGTCGCCTGACCAGGCGTGACCGACGGGGCGCTGCCGCTCCACTTCGATCTCCAGGGATCGGGGACACCGGTCGTGTTGACCCACGGCTGGCTCAACACCGCCGATGTGTGGACGCCCACCAGAGATGCGCTTCACGGGTCGGCGAAAACCCTCACTTGGGACCTCCGGGGCCATGGCCGTTCGGCGACGGCACCGCCCGGGCAGTACGGACGTCGATACGCCCTCGATGATCTCAACCGAATGATCGACATCGCCGGAGAGGACTCACCGGTCATTTTGGTAGGCCATTCGCTGGGCGGGTACCTCTCGTTAGCCCAGGCCATCGAAGCACCTCGGCGTGTTGCCGGGCTTGTCTTGGTCGCTGCCGGACCTGGGTTTCGCAGTCCCGAGAATCGGGACCGATGGAACGACTCCGTCCGGGCCATAGCTGCCCAGTCGACGGGCTCGGCCAGTGCCGATGATGTGCCAGAGGGTATGCCAGAAGGTATGGAGGAAATCGCCCTGCATGTCGACTCGATGGTGATCGATCGGCTGTCTAGTATCGACGCCCCGGTGGTGACCATCGTTGGCGAGCGTGACAAACGTTTCTTGGCCTCGGCCGACGTGTTCGACAAGTACCTCGACGTACGGCAGCGAATCGTCGTTCCGGGAGCCGGCCATATGGTCCACGTCAAGCACGGCCCGACGGTTGCCGACGCCATACGGTCGCTGGTCGAGAGCAGCTGATTGTCCGACCGGGGCTAGACCCAAGGTTAGGTCAGAGTCTGGCGGCGTTGGTCAGGGCCTGGCGGCGTTGACGGGGCTTGCTCCGATGGCCGACTCAGCGACGGACACCAGCCGGCTGCATGCCTGTTCTGCGGTCTCGGCGTCGAGATGCTCGATCATGATTCGTAGCAGCGGCTCGGTCCCCGAGAGACGGACGAGCACCCGCCCATCTGCGCCAAACTCGGTTTCGACTGCAGCGATGTCGGCTGCCAAGGCACCGACCGGGTCGGCGGGACGGTCCGGTCCATCTTCGAACCGAACGTTTCGCAATACCTGTGGAACCCGCTCCATCGCTCCACCGGCGAGTTCGGAGAGTGGTCGACCTGAGCGAGCCACCACGTCGAGCAGTTGCACTCCGGTCAACACGCCATCGCCGGTCGTTGCCAGATCTCTGCAGATGACGTGCCCGGACTGCTCCCCGCCGAGAGAAAGGCCATGGGAATCAAGGGCGGTGAGCACGTGGCGGTCGCCGACCGCGGTCGACACCACGTCGATGCCGGCATGGCCCATGGCCCGATGGAAGCCCAGGTTCGTCATGACCGTAACCACAACGGTGTTGTTCCGTAGCCGTCCCGATGATGCCCAGTCGGTAGCGAGGATGGCCAGCATGCGGTCGCCGTCGACTACCGCACCCTGTTCATCGACGGCGATCAGCCGGTCGGCGTCGCCGTCAAAGGCCAAGCCGGCGACCGCACCGGCGGTCACCACCTCGGCTTGTAGCGCCTGGGGGCTGGTCGATCCCACCCCGTCGTTTATGTTTCGGCCATCCGGCTTGTCACCGATCACGATCACCTCGGCACCGAGGCGCCGGTATGGCTCTGGGCCGAGTTGGCTCGCCGCGCCGTTGGCGCAGTCCACCACGAGGGTCATGCCATCGAGCGGTCGATCGCCGGCCACCGAGCCGACGACGAGATCGAGCCAACCGCTCGCCTCAGATCTGCTCACCGTGCCGACGTCGTCTGCGTTCCGGTCGTGGACCGCCGAGTTTAGGCCTTCGAGCTCGGCCAAGTATTGGGATTCGACCGCGGCTTCGACGTTGTCGTCGAGCTTGCAACCACCGGCGGCGAACAGCTTGATGCCGTTGTCTCGATACGGGTTATGGGAGGCGGAGATCATGGCGGCCGGAACGTTTTCTGCCGCCGATGCCCAGGCGACCGCCGGGGTGGGGACGACTCCGAGGGACACCACGTCGGCCCCGGCAGAGCAAATGCCGGCGGTCAACGCCCCTTCGAGGAACGGACTCGACAATCGAGGGTCGGACCCGATGAGAAAGCGGTCGCCGCCTAAGACGGCGACCGCGGCGCGACCGAGAGCAACCGCTACTTCGGCGGTTAGTTCGTCGTTTGCGAGGCCCCGAATTCCGTCGGTGCCGAACCTGGGGGCCACAGACATGGCCGTTGAACCAGTGGCCTTTAGCGCTTCGAGTACTGCGGTGCCTTGCGGGCCTTCTTGAGACCGTACTTCTTCGATTCCTTCTTCCGGGGATCTCTGGTGAGAAGCCCAGCCGACTTAACCGTCGCACGATCGTCGGGGTTGAGGGCGACGAGGGCTCGGGTGATGCCGAGACGGAAGGCGCCGGCCTGCCCGGAGAGACCGCCACCGCACAGCGTGACGGCGATGTCGTACGATTCTTCGGTACTTGTGAGCCGCAACGGTTCGGTTATCAGCGTGCGGTGCACCGCCGAGGGGAAGTAGTCATCGAACTCACGGCCGTTTGCCATGATCTTTCCGGTGCCGGGGGTGAGCCGAACCCGAGCGATGGCCTGCTTCCGGCGGCCGGTGGTTTGAATGGTCGTCACGTTACAGGTCCTCTGGTTCGACTCGGGTCGTCGGGTTTAGTTCTCACGCCGGGCGCCGGCAATTTCGAGCGGCGTCGGCTTCTGAGCTGAGTGGGGGTGGGTGTCTGCGGCGTAGATCTTCAACTTACGAGCCTGCTGGCGACCTAGCCGATTCTTGGGCAGCATGCCGACTATCGACTGACGGACGGCGTCAGCCGGTCGGACCTGCAACATCTCGCCGTAGGTCCGAGACTTAAGACCACCGGGGTACCCGGAGTGATGATGAACCAACTTACGGTCGGCCTTATCGGAGGTGAGCACCACCTTGCCGGCGTTGATGATGATGACGTGGTCGCCCATGTCCATGTGGGGGGCGAACGTTGGCTTGTGTTTACCGCGCAGGATCCGGGCCACCTCGGTGGCCATCCGGCCAAGAGTGAGACCTTCGGCGTCGACGATGAACCAGTCGCGCTCGATCTCGGATGCTTTCGGGGAGTACGTCTTCACGATGATGCTCTCGGGAGTCGTTCCGATGGAGTGTCAACCGAAATTGGCCGACCGTGCAGTCTACGACCGTATCTGGCCAGCCCCCAACCCTTAGCGGCCGGGAAACCGAGGCGGCAACATGCGGCTAGTCGTAGTCGACCTGCCACAGCGTGAGCCCGTGGGGTGGCGCCGGGGGCTCGGCCACCGAACGGCTACGAGCGGCAATGACCTCCGGCAGTTCGTCCGGTTGCCGATCGCCGTGGCCGACCGCGGCCAAGAACCCTACGATGCTGCGGACCATCTGATGGCAGAACGCCGAGCCATCGATCTCGAATCGCAGCACTCCCGGTCCGACTACATCATCGTTCAGCTCAACCCAGCGGGCGTTGTCGAGCCGCCGCACGAGCGTTGGGATGATGAGCTGGCCATCGGCGTCCCGTCGTCCCCCCGGCCCCGGTGTGCGCTGACGGCAGAATGAACTGAAATCGTGGGTCCCGATCAAATGGCGGCACGCCCGCGACATTGCTCCCACATCGAGGGGGCGGCGTACCCACCACGCCGTCTTGGCCAGGAATGGGTCCGGTACCGGCCGGTTGAGGATGAGGTAGCGATACCGACGACCGATGGCCGAGAACCGAGCGCTGAAGTCGTCGCTGGCGAAGTCGATCTCTCGCAGTACGATCTCCGGGCCGAGGCGAGAGTTGACCGAGCGTTGGATCCGTCCGAGGTCGAGCGTCTGTTCTTCGGCCTCGAATGACAGCACCTGCCCCCAAGCGTGGACGCCAGCATCGGTTCTGCCGGCCATGACCAGGTCCGGCGTTCGCTTCAGAATCGGTTCAAGTACTCGTTGGAGCTCGCCGACGACGGACCGGATCCCAGCGTTTGGCGCCAAACCTCTGAAATCGGTGCCGTCGTAAGCGACGACGAGCCGAACGATCGTCATTGGGGGCCGGTCGTATTCATCGGGCTACACGATATCGGCGACGCCAAAATCGGCTATCGACCGAACGCGGCAAACCACCGCCGGTCCACGTGGTGAGTGGTCGACGGTGAGGTTATAGGCCGGTTACCGAGGCCAGGTCGTCGCCATAGGCATCGATGAACTCACGTTCGTACTCGTTGCGAATGTCTCGGAGCGCGGTTTCGATCCGATGCTCGGCATCGCAGTTTTTGTCGGCGACGGCGACCTCGCGCTCCCATGCAACCAACTCATCGAATTGGCCCTGTGTCGGCCCATCGTTTGACGAAGGATCGCCCTCGGATTCCGATGCGGTGAGCGACCGATCGACGGGGGCTCCACGGTCGTCGCTCGCCGTGTCGGCGGCCACACCTGCGGTGGCCCCACTGCGGTCGTCCGCACCAACCAGATCAGCGAACCGAAGTTCTACATCTATATATGCATCGGTTGGGCGGTCGTAGTCGAAACCGGCCGTCGCCATACACGTGCTCCATGTTGCGGCGAGATCAACCACACGTTGGTCGCTATGCAACCGATCGGTCACGTCGCGTCGGAACTGTTCGGCTAAGGTTCCGGCGAAACGCCGCCGGGACCCCGACTGTTCGGCTTCGGCCCGGTGTCGGCATCCGGCGACAAGGACTTCACCGGACTCATCGTCGACGGTGCCGTCGAGCGTTTCGAAGAAGGCATCGGTTTCGGGTTCGCTCAATGTGGCGATGGCGACCTGAAGGGGGTCGTCCTCGGGGCGGCTTTCCCCCTCGATCGTCGATCGATACTGCTCGCCAACCCCGTACCCCCAACGTTTGGCGAAGTCCACCGTGCCGTCATCCTCTATCCGGTCGGCCTCGAACGGGGTCGGCGGGGTGACCGCTACCGGATACTCAAAACCCTCTTCGGCCATGCATGCGGCAATCGATTCCTGTATCGCTCGCTCGTATATCGGCCCCGACGGTACCGAGTACGGATCGAACCCGAGTGTCTGCTCAAGTTCGGAAGGGGCCAGGGGTTCGCTGTGGACCGGATCCTGAGTGCCCGACCAGCCACATGACGTGACCAACCCGAGTAACGCGATCACCACAACGGTGACACGTCGCCTCGCCGCCACGTAACCAGCCTGCGCATCACGCACAGCGTTCGGTGAATTGCTCGGCAAATGCCGCCCTCGGACCGTCGATGCTGAGTTCGCTCAATCCGAACACGTCGACCCCGAGTCCAGCGTCAACTTTCCGCCAACCATCGATACCCCGGACCGCCGCCTCGGTTTCGGTGTCATCCGGCCCAACGACGACGAGGGCAAGCTCATCCTCACCGGTCAACAGAGCAGGATCGGCGGCCAAAACCACCAACAGCTCATCGTGGGTTTCCTCGAGCTCACTGGTCAACTCCGACGCACAGGTAACGCTCTCCGGTGGAACGAGGAAAACGAGGCGCTCGGGTGGTCCGTCGCCGGGAAACAGCAGACGACTACTGACAAATAGTGCGACGAGAACGATAGCGATCACCAGCCCGATGAACACGGGCGCCAATCGTCCGGTGGATTCGCTCTGAGCGGTGGTCATCTAGCCTCCAGGAGGGGGATCTTCAAGCAGACCGTCGGCGCCGAGCAACGCAACGATGTCGGCGTCATGCTGTTGCACGAGCCGAGTGTAGACGGCTGCCGAATGCTGCTGATGGCAGTCGAAGTAGGCGGTGGCAAGGCGAACCTCTTCCACCAGAAGGGCATCGCGTTGCGTTTCGCCCACTTCTGCGGCGCGTTCCTCGATCGATTCGATCAGCTCGAGCGGGCTGGCAACCTCGACGTCCGACTCTGCCATACAGTCGCTCCACGGGCCGTAGGTTTCGACCAGTTCGGGGTGTGCCCTGAGAAGTACGCCGTTGATCTCACCGGTCATGTCCTCGCCCAAAAGCTCAAAGGTACGATGCCTTACCTCGACCAGTTCGGTGGATGTCGCTTCCTCACACTGTTCGAGACTGCTGTCGAAGCGATTCCGGTCGTCCGCCGACAACTCTCGATAGTAGGCCTCGTTCGGATCTTCTACGACCACGGTCGGCGGCCGAACAATGCCGAACCCGTGGGTGGCATGGCATGAACGACCCAACGGATTGAGGGTGAGTCGGCCCCGCTGGTCTGCGGCGCCGACATAGACGAAGCCCGCCTGATCCATACAGTCCGCGGTCCGATCTTCGAGCCAGTGGTCGACCGAGCGCTGGTCGCCGTACCCGGTGAGCTCCCGAAATGTCCTACTCACGTCGGGTCCGGATAACTCTTCGGTATCCGGACCGACCTGATCCTGTGGGGCGTCCTCGCCCTGACCGCAGGCCGAAAACACCGCTAGCAACGCGATCACCAGCGGCGAAAAGCGCCAAGTCATTGCCCATTCCTCATCGTTTGTCATGGTGTGATCGAAGTTGACGTCGGCGGCGGGCCGGCATGTCACGCCCGCCGCCGTCGTCGGATCAGAAGCCGTCGCGGCGAGTCACCAACGCGCCGGTGCCGTTCATGTTGTATTCGTGGTCGGCCCAATAGGTACGGGAGAATCCAACCGTTCCCCACGGAGTTGGGATTCCGAGGCTCATTTTGCAGCTGTAGTCGGCCCAGACGGTCCGGGCGGGCAGACTACCCGCAGTCGACAGCAGCTGCAGGGGATGCGGCGCCGGTGATGTACAGCAGGCTTGTGGCTACGAGCGCCGTAACCGCCAGCATTCTGGTCGGTCGATGACGACCGCGACGACGCGTCCCCTTCGCCTCGTCCGCTACCAAAGGTGGATTGTTGATCGTTGTATCTGTCATTGGTGTGATTTCGCTCCTCTGTATCTGTCGCTTGTCACTATCTTCTGTCGCCTACCACTGCCGAACGTTGTGGGCGTCCGGCTTTGTCGGAGCGGGTGTAGGCCCCCAGATCTCCGCCCAGAATGTAGATGTGCGGTCTGGGACGATCGCGGGAGAGACAGCATCGGCCGCCTAGGCAACACGTCCCAGCACTGGGCAAGCAGATCACAGGCTGGGAGAAACCTGGGAGAGCATGGCCAATCGCCACATCCATGACCAACGAGGACGCAGCACTCGTGCCACCGTGGTACTGTCGATGCGGGCTTTTGGATGGACAGGCGATGCAATGGAAAGGTGGGGTCATTCCCTCCAAACCTTTGGGTGTCTCGTCGTTGGATCTGGACGGCATGCAATCGGATCTACCGTGTATGGACGAACTCCGGTCTCTGGCCAGAGTCCGACTTCTTTCCGACTTCCGGTCCAGTGTTTTTCCCGGGCTAAGACCATGTGAGCGTCAGGAACACGTCCTCGACAAGGGAAACGAACGCCTCCGACAAGATATCGAATCTTCGATTGCAGCTATCCCCGATCACCAGTACCGAGATGCGGCCTACGCGCTTTTGGGCTTCCATGACCAGCGGTGGGCACCGCTGAAGACCCGCCAGGCCGATGCAGCAAGAGCATTCGGGGTCGGCTTCGAGGGATTCCGACGAAGAAGGTCGGGTGGAAGACCAAGCCTGTACGACGAAACACTTCGCGAGGTGGCTCGGTCCCTGCGCGCCTCCGCAACCATGGCCCGAGCGTTGCCACCAGAGGGTCACTCGGATTCGACGAAATCGGCCGAGTCGGAGGAGGATCATTCCATCGACGAGTCGCCGACCGATCCCACGGCTGACAACGACCCCCCGATCCGTCTCGGCGATGCACAGCCCGACAGCGATTCGGCGTCGCCCCCTGAACACCCGACGCCGGATCCGCCAACCTCGACGACATCGGTTGCCACCCCGCCCACATCGGCTGAACCGCCACCGCTTCCGCGACCGACCGATCCTTCCCCTCAGACAGAGGGAACGACCGTCCGACGTTTCGGTGTCGTCGCCGCTTCGGCGCTGCTCGGGGCCTTCGTCGGCATAGTGACCTGGTCGGCCGTCGTCACAGATGACGGACCCCAGGTGGTCGGCGGCATGGACCTGGACCTCTACTGTTCACGAACGGTCGGCCCTGACTCGACAGCTCGGCAGGTAGCGACCGATGCCAGCGGTTGGCGTTGCGTCGATGGATCCGGCGAACTTCTGGCGGTTGATTTCGGTCACGCCTGCGCCGAGTTGTACGGCGCCAATGTTCAGGCTCAACTCGCCGATTGGAACGATGCGCTGTCGTGGCGCTGCGCGGCAACCGACGACGGCGGCTGGCTTCCCACCATCAGCGGCGGTTGCGTCTTCGAAGCCGGTGAGAGCGTCGACACGGCCGACCAAGATCTCACCCGATACTCGGGGCTCTTTCGCGCCACCTATGAACGGGGCGGCGGCCACGAAGACCTCGGATGTCCATCCGGGCCACTCCTTCGCCGCGGCGATGGCGTGGTGCAGGCCCTGTCGACCGACGGGCAATCCTCTGGTGCCATATACGCCACCGCCGATGACGGTGCGGTGCTGTTGACAGGCCCGGCATGGGATGCCTATGAGCGCTTTGGTGGCGGCCAAGGAGCGTCCGCCTACCTGATGGGCCTCCCCCAACACGCACCGGAACAACAAAGCGGCGCATGGGTAGTCGAAGGTACAAACGGTGGAGCGCTCGTTGCCGACGATCCTGCTGGACCCTATTTCCTTCTCCCCCAGCCCAGCCTCACCGCGTGGCAACAGACCGGCGGTAGCAAAGGCGAGCTCGGCTTACCGGTATCAGATTTCTACGGCGCCGACGACGGAGTCCAACAGGACTTCACCAACGGGACCATCCGAATAGACGGCGATGGCCTTCACGTTACGGCGAACCGATAACTTGCCAATCGGTCACCCCAACGCCATACCAGACGCACGTGCGCTAACGGCGAGCCAAACTAGTGGCGCCACCCACCACGATCGATGGGTCAGTCGTTCGTGAAGGCTCCTGACGGTCTCGCGGGAATCACGCAGCTCCGCCAGACCACGGAGACATCCCGAACATGGCCACGCCCGCCTGCCAGCACCTTGTGACCTTCAGTTGCATTTTAAACTGACAGAACCTTGCATATCTTGGATCGTTGCATTGCCAAAATCTTTCACAATCGTGTTCTGTAGATTTCACACCGAATTAACACATAATGTTGGTCCATTAACCACGCATACAACACGAACCATTTCGCCATGCGACACTGGCAAACCCGGACGCCACGCACCGATACGGCACTAGGGAAAACACCCCGCCACACACCTGTGCCGCATGTCATGATAGGCGCCAGTGGACTTGAATCCGATCGAAGCGATAACCTTATAAGCGAACTCAATACTTCGGTAGCCGAGGGCTCAAGATAGCCAATATGGACCGCTATCAAAATCCCGGCGACATGCAATTTTCAGCCCATCGAGGAACGTCTCGCCACTACGAAGGGCCACGCTTGCACGGGCACGCCACTCAAAACTTGTCGTCATGACGCAGCCGACTCAAACCCAATTCTCAATCGCCACGCCCACAGCGTCCACCAATACTGCCCTTACCCGCCACCATGAACTCGACACGATCGATGGTTGGGTTCTCAAGTTGGAACGAATGACTCCGCGCGCCCGTCCGAATCAACCACTCACTGCTCGATGCCTACTCATACCCGCTATTTGCGAAGCTAGCCGAGCGAGAGCTGAGAACCATCAACACCTTGAGGAAAGTACCGCCAAAAAGATGACGACCACAGAGGCCGAAAAATGATGACGACGATCGTCGGGAACGCGTTGTTTATTGTTTCTCGAAAAGTCTCGCGCTAATCCGGTGGGTATTCAGTTGCCTCCTGCGGTGCGTGAGGTTTTTGGCGCGCTTGGTGGCATGGAATGGCCGATGGTTGATGAGGATAAGTTGTGGGAGCTTTCAGAGGTTTGGTTTGAGTCGTCTGAAAGTGTGTATGGGATGGTTG
>CALIFY010000039.1 GCA_938021675.1 uncultured Acidimicrobiales bacterium | reverse complement strand
TGAGTGCAATGGCCTCACCGACGAAAACGGCGACTACGCATACTACGCAACCGACACATTCCCGTACGTCATTGGCTGCTTCCGAGGCGAGGTGGACGCATCTCAAGTAGGCGGCGGCGACGATGAAGACGGCGGGCGAGGCGAAGGCGGCGGCGAAGGTGAAGGCGGCGGCGAAGGTGAAGGCGGCGGCGAAGGTGAAGGCGGCGGCGAAGGTGAAGGCGGCGGCGACGATGAAGGCGGCGGCGACGATGAAGGCGAAGGCGAAGGTGAAGGCGGCGGCGACGATGAAGGCGAAGGCGGTGGTGGCCAGGGCGGCGGCCAAGGTGGCGGCGGCCAAGGTGGCGGTGGCCAAGGTGGCGGCGGCGGCCAAGGTGGCGGTGGCCAGGGCGACAGCTAGTGCGTTTCGATGTGGGTTCGCGGCGATCGTTCGTGACGGGTCTGCTAGCCGGAGGGGCTGGTGGTGTGCTGGCGATGACGGGAGTGCACGCCGTTGGCCACACGAACTCGCATTCCTCCGGAGGGTCCCATAACCACGTTGATATAGGTTTCTGCACCGATATGACCGTTCACCATGTCCAAGCGCTGGACATGTGTGAGCGGGTCATAGGTCAAGACACCGGTGGCCCGGTCCAAGCTGCTGCCACCGAGGTTCTTCGAAACCAATCGATCGAGGTTGGCATGATGCGGGCCTGGCTAGCCGATTGGGGTGCGTCAACCGTCACGCCCGAGACAGTGATGTCTTGGATGGACATGGATCACGAACACATGACTGCCGATGGCATCCCGCTGGCCGATATGCCTGGATACGCCACGCCCGAGCAGCTGACGGCGCTCATTGTGGCCGACGGTCGCCACAAGGGCCGTCTCTGGCTCGAACTTATGCGGGCCCACCACGTCGGTGGTGTCGCTATGGCTGAAAGCGCAATGCGGTTGGCGTCAGAAAAAAAGGTAGTGCGCCTCGCCACAAATCAGATCGCCGCCCAGACCTATGAAATAAGCGTGTACGACACCCTGTTGAGCACAAGCTACCTGTAGCGTTTGCCGGTGTAGGGCTTACCCGTCCAGTTGCACCTCGACGGTGTCGCCGCCCCATCCACTCTCCTGGTCCCGCCCTTCGACGGTCACCACCTCGACACCCTCGGGGATCTCGATACCGTTCTGGCTTCGAGTAAAGGGCTGCTCGTTGGCGTGATCGTGGCCCAGTTCTCGGATCCCGTAGACCGTTCCGTCCGGTCCGAGCACCCGCCACGCATCGGCGTAACGCTCCGGTGAGTCATAGGGTGAGCTGATGGTGGCCTCGAACGTCCAAGAGCCATCGCTCTGCCTTGTGGCGGCTGCTCCTAACACATCAGGAAACAGCTCGTCAGCCGCCGACCTATCGTCGGTACCGTCACCGCTGGCCGGCGCCGAATCGACGGGCTCGGTATCGGGCACCTCTGGTTCGGCGACGGTCGAATCAGAAGCGCTGGATTCATCGATTTGGACATCGTCTGACGAATCGTCTTGGTTCGACGAGCCACAGGCCGTGACAAGAACAATCGACATGACCGAGGACGCCAGCAGTTTCGTCTTCATGGGCTGTCAAACCGTAGACCGTTTCGCATCATTCCGCCTTCGTCTGCTCTGACGACTTGTTTGCCGGCAACGATGAGGAATCGACTGCCGACGGCGGAACCAGTTTGGCGGGGCCCACCGCGTCGGGGTGAGCGGCGATCAAGATGGACATCTTCTGCCAGATCTTTCGTGAGAGACCGGTGGTGAGACTTTCGATTTCGCTTACGGCTTCGAGGGCTACCGAATCGTCGAAGTCCTGTACATACAGGGCTGCTACTTTGCCGGAGATAGAGAGGAGCTCGGAGCAGTAGTCGAGGTAGCGCCCGAGCTCGAAGGGCGTCATCTCTGCTTCGGGAACCCGCCGATCGGCATCCTGAGCTCCGACGACACGTTGGGGGTCCTTCGTTAGTTGGTGCATGTCGATGACATGAGCAAGTGACCGTAGTTGGTGCAGCTCGTGACGACAGCGACGACGCTTGACGCGGGTCTCAACCGTTATCACGAACGCGATGCCGGCGCCGAGCAACACAAGATCGTTGATTCCCGCCTCGATGATCTGAACCCATTCGAGAAAGTCACGCTGTTCGTTCGACGACAGGTCGAACGGTATGGCCAACAATCCAATAACGACCGCTACGGCCAAAGCCACGTACAAAAGTCGTGTCCACCACAGGGGTCGGGCGATTTCGGCTGAGCGGATCTTTCCCTGCTCGGCAAGCTGAACGAGTAACGCTGCCTGCTTGGTCAAACCGCGGCCCGGGAATCGGGACTCAACCCGTCTGTGCAGGGTCTGAGCGGTTCGAACGATGGAATCTGCGTTGAGTTCAACGCGGTCACGTCCTACGGCTGACATCGTGATCGAACCAAGCTCATCTACATCGCTTTGCATATCGCTAGGCCCGACCCTAGCAGCAGCTGGTATGGCACTACCCCGTCAGCGCACTACTCTGTCAATTGAATCAATAGGCCAATAGAATCGATCGACGCTGCGACATGCCCGAGGTGACTGGTACGGCTTCCGAAACCCATTGGCTCGATCAGATCAAACCGATCATTATCAACCTGCGATCTCGCCAAGACAGGCTGCACGACTCGCTAGCCGAGCTGAGCAGAGCCTTTAACCGAACCGTCGGCCGAGACGATGTACATCTCATTCGCCCCCCAAGGTTCGACGAGCCCAGTGGCTTCTCCAACGTTGGGTTCCGAAGCAACCTAGAGGCCCATTTGGCCGCCGCTCGTTTGTCGCAAGACAACAGCAATATGGTCAATCTCATCCTGGAGGACGATATTGCCATCTCGTCGGCGTGGGCGACAGCAGCCGATGGCTTGCTCTCAGAACTCAACGATCGGCCATGGCAAATCGCCAACCTCGGGTACCTCGACCACTGGGGTGAAGTTGCCGCCGCTAGCGCCCAGAATGAAGAGACCGGGCCGAGGTGGCTGCCGTTTCGGGGAAAGGTCAACGGTCTTCACGCCTACTTGCTCCATCGGTCCGTACTCGACCGCTGGATTGCCCATCTCGACACCGTTGCCCATGGCGAGCCTGGCGATCAACTGCTGGGCCCCATGCCCTCCGACGGAGCGCTGAACACCTTTACTTGGGTCGAACCCCACGCGGTTAGGTTGCTGGCCGTACCAAATCTGGTCGGTTCGCGGCCCACCAGGTCTGATATTTCGCCCCGGGGTATCGATCGGCTTCCTGTGGTTCGGGCGCTGGCCGAACGGGCTCGTCGCCAACGGTTCCGACGTCGCCGCGACGCCGCCAGCCGCTTTTGACCCTTCCCGGGCGATAGCTACGCCACTCCCCCTGCGTTCACCCGGCCTTCGCCAAGCCCCAATACTGCTTCGACCGTGCGGGCGGTCCGCAACAACCGGTCATCGTCCATCGACCGACTCATCAGCATCAGACCAACCGGCGGCTGATCGATCGTCGTCACCGGCACGCTGATGGCACACCCGTCGAGAAAGTTGCCGACCGAGGTGTTTCGGAGGCAAAGAATATTCTGCTGGCCGTAGTGGTCTGGATCGTCGGCGAAGCTCTGCATCGTCGGCGGAAGAACGGGTACGGTCGGTAGTACGAATGCATCGAGTCCACCTTGGCGCCGGTCCATTACCTCGATAAGTCGGCGGCGGTGATTGAGGACTTCGATGTAGTGGCTTGCGAGTTGCTGGCCGCCAGGTTCTATCCGCCGCCTCACCCGCTGGTCGTAGTCATCTCCATGGCTGGCCAGTAGCTCTTGGTGCCAGGCGTAGGCTTCGGAGGCCGCAAGTCCGCCCTGGCGATGGATGTGGGGCAGTTCGGTCAACTCGGGGGCGTCGACGTCTGTCACCGAAATCCCCGCTGAAGACAATCGGGTCAACGCTGCCTCGTATGCCGTCGCCACCTCGGGGGACATGTCATCGAGCACGAGGTGATGAAGAGCTCCAAGCGAAAGTGACGTCGGTTCTGGCCTGGTCTCGGCGACGACGCCGTTTCCCCCGGCAAAGACATCGTCGAGGCTGACGCAACAGTCGACGGTGGTCCCCAGCGGTCCAACCGAGTCGAGGGACGGCGATAGCGGTATTAGCCCGTCGAGCGGAACCCGACGGGCTGTCGGTTTGTATCCCACGATTCTGCAGAACGCAGCCGGGATTCGACACGACCCGCCGGTGTCTGTCCCAAGGCCAGCGGCCACCATGCCATCGGCTACCGCCACCGCCGTCCCCGATGACGAGCCGCCAGGGATCCGACCGGTGGACCGGTCCCAGGGGCTTCGTGGCGTGTCGTAGTGAGCGTTAAGCCCCAGTCCTGAGTAGGCGAACTCGGTCATGTTGGTCCGTCCGACGACAATGCACCCGGCGGCTATCAGGCGGGCGACGACCGGGGCATGGGCAGTTGCCGGCGCTCGGTTGGCCAAGATGGTCGATCCGGCGGTCGTCACTTCTCCCTCGACGTCGCATAGATCTTTGACCGCAACCGGGATACCGGCCAGCGGCGGCACCGCTCCGCCGGAGGCTCGGGTCGCATCTATCTCATCTGCGACCCTTCGTGCCCGGTCGGCCGCAACGCTGAGAAAGGCCCTACTCCCCTCCCCCGCTGGGTCTTCGATCGCCGCCAGTGACATCTCGACCAGGAGACGGGCCGTGGTGGCGCCGGTAGAGAGCTGATGTCGGAGCGACCGTATGGGTGCCATGATGCCTCCCGTGTCGATCATCGCCGCGGCACGGCGATACAGGGCCGATGGTTGAAGAAAGGGATGTGGAGCTCGGGACAGGTGGGTTGTGGAGGCGCAGGGTGTGACACGGATGCTCCGGGTTGAGGGATGTGACGTACCGGTCGAGGCGGCCGAATCGATCTCGACGAGTTTCGCGCGGTGACCGTTGAGTGTCACAGCGGTAACGCACAATGGCACCTATGACCGCCGACCACCAGTTATTCGAGCCCACGACGGCCGACGCAACGGCAGACGCAGGTCGCCCGACGATCTTGCAACTCGCACCAGCCCATCCCGACGTGGCGGCCTACCGGAACCCGCCGTGTGGTTATGAGCATTCTGAGACTCCTGAGACCCCTAGAACCGCTGAAATCGTTGCCCTGAATGATGCCTCGGCGTTGTATACGGTTCTCGCGGCGCGGATCCGGGGACGGGCGTCGGGGTGGTCCCCATCAGCCACGATACGACTTCGGTCGGGTCTCCGGCAGCGATTCGGGAATGCACTCGGTACCGAATCGGAGGCGGCTATCGAGCGTCTCATGGCTCTGGCCTGCGATCACTCGGCGGCGTGAGCAAGCGGGCAACCTTTCGCCAATCAGTGTCACGGTGAGATCGCCGACATGCCGGGTGGTCAACCTAGTTGCGAACGGAAGCGGCGGTACTACCCTTTCGCACAGACCCGCGAGGAGATAAAGATGAACGCTGCACCCGTCGTCCTTCACCAGCGAGCTATCCCTTTTCTTACCTTGGTCAGTTTCGTGTTGGCTGGATTCTTTGTTATCCAAGCCATCATTGTGAGCGGAGGCTCACGGGCGATGGCGCTGCTGTCGCTCGGAATCGCGGCTGCATTTGGGCTCGGAGGGGTGTGGTTGTGGTTCAAAGCCCGCCAATCGTCGGTAAGCATCGACCAGTTCCAATTCGTCGTCGCCGACGGTGGACGCAAGCAGAGAGTTTATGAACGGGCCGAGATTACGTCGGTTGACCTCAGCCGGCTGTCTGGTCAGGTTCGCCTCGAAGACGGAACAGCGGTGACACTTCCCCTCGAAGGGTCATCCTTGATCGAAGCCGGAGTGCTCCTTACCCCGGCGACCGACACACCGTCCATGGCGCCCGGAAGTCGGGCTCAGTAGGAGGCATCCGGCTCAACGTCAGCTGCCGTGGCCACCGGCCGGCTGGGTTCAGAGGCCCACTCTGACCATGACCCGGTGTAGAGCCGCGCCGCTGTCAAACCGGCAAGACGGGCGGCCAACAGGTCATGACAACCGGTGACCCCGGATCCGCAACTGGCGATCATCGGACGTTTTGGGTCGGCGCCGAGATTGACTAACTGCTCCCGGAGAACATCCGCTGGAAGAAATCGACCATCAGATCCGATGTTGTCGGTCCAGGGGCGAGACACCGATCCGGGGATGTGGCCGAACCTCTGATCGACGTCGTTTTTCTCACCCCGGAAACGTCCGGCGCTTCGGGCATCGAGCAACACGACACCATCATCGATGGCCGGAAGCACAGCGTCGACATCGACGAACCGATCTTTGGGCCATGGCGTAACGGCTACCTGGAGGTCGACCGGTGTCGAGAACCGAGATGGTCCAGACTCCATGGCTGCAACATCGGTCCATGCCTCGAGTCCACCGTCGAGGACAGCGGCTGGGTGGCCGATGGCATCGAGCATCCACCACAACCGCGCCGCTACCGCACCACTTTGATCGTCGTAACAGACAACCGGCCGGGTGACGAGGTCGAGTCGAGCTCGAACCTCGGCGAATCGTTCCGGATCGGGAAGCGGGTGGCGGCCCCGGACACCGGGCGGTGCCGAAAGATCAGCGTCGAGGTCTGCGAAGACCGCGCCAGGGAGCCGGCCTCGATCGAAGGCACCACGCTTTGGACCGTCGGCAAGCGACCATCGCACGTCAACAAGGCGGACCGCTTCGTGGTTGGCCTGCAACCACTCGCCCGACACGATAGGGCCAGGTAGTTTCACCGCTGTCACGCTCATGTTCGGCTATAGCCCGAGGCTGAAGATCAGGGTTACCGCTTCGCCTCCACGGCTATCAGCCTGTAGCAGATGGATGTGTTGATCTTGGGCACTGAATTGGAGCACCACGTTGTCGACTCCGAAAGTGGCGTCGGATTGATCCAATGTCACGGTGCCCGGCAGTAGCTCAACGGTGTTAGTCCCCGGTGTCAAACCATCCGAGCGCGGCTCGTACACCAGCTCACCGACGACCCCTGGGCTGACCGCCACTTGGCCGATCTCGGTGTGCCACGGCCCGGAGAAACCCTCGATGGCCAAGCCACCGGCTCCGTCGCACTCAATCGTTTCGTCGGAGAGACGACCGGAAGACAAATCGAGCCGGCAGGTGACTGGGAGCAGCGCGTCGTCGCCACCAAAGGGAAGCGATGGTGCTTGCGGCGCCAGTGCCTCGCCGTCTCCCGGTACGGCCGAATCCAATCCGTTGGATTGTGCCCCAGCTGTGAGCGCACCGGCCAGGCCATCTAGTTGCTGGATACTTAGATCGGGATCATCGGCCGAATCGGCGCCCATCGCTCGGATCGCCAGAACGAACGGGATGAACGCCAGGAGGCACACTGCGGCGACGAGAAGCCACGGCAACTTCAGGGCGTCACTTCGAGCCTGTTCCATGATCGGCGGCTGGGCACGAAGGTCGCGAACCCGTGGCGGAAACGCGAAGCGGATCGAGGACAATACGTCGTTCAGGACGGCCTCTGGCATTCCGGCAGGAAAACGGATCGTTGCGATCCCCGTATCGGCTGAGAGGCCTTCGACCGTTTCCTCGACCAATAGGACGACGCGATCCATTCCTAGTTGGCCTTGGATGACTCCGGCCTCCCGTACCACCCGCTGGAACGGTCGCACCGGTCCACCGTTGTCCTTTGCGTCGCTTTCGCGCACGATCAAGAAGGCCATGTCGATTTTTCCGAGCACGTCCTGGGTTGCCGTGCCCGTGCTGTGGGCGCCGACGGGAGACGACGCGAGCTCGTCGACCTGGTATCCCTCGCGACGCAGGCCATCGGCCAATAATCGGAACGGCCGGTCGGCCCCGCCGCGTCCGATCAATACGCGCGGCGCCTTACTGCTAGTCGAAGCGGAATCCACAAGCTACACCCTAGTCAATTCACTATGATGCGCGAGAGCCACCGGCACAGAATGAGGAGCATATGCCAAGAGAAGCGAAGGTCAGGCCCTTTGCCCGCGATCTGGCCGAGCCTGGTGAATCGGTCATACTGGTCCGATGAAATCCGCCGGTTCTATCCTGCGCCCGGTAGCGGTGCTTTCCTCTGTGCTTCTCGTCATCATCCTCGGAATTCTGGCCGTGCTGAATATTCGAAGCACCGATGGTTCAGAAGAGGACGAAATAGCCCAAGAAGAGCTGGCCCCGGCGTCACCAAACACACCGAGTGGCAGCGAGCGGATCGTACTTGGTGATAGCCAATCGTCGGTGTCGGTTGCCTGTGGAACAGTGGGAGCCGAGGGGTATGCAGTCACCATTCGAAACGAAGGTTCGGACGACGACGACTTCGTTATCGCTGTGTCGATGACCGTCGATGATGGAGACGACCTGGCGCTTGTCGCAGAGGCGCCCGTCCTCGGCTCAGGTGAGGAGCGTGAACTTTCGCTTCCTACCGCCGGTCGATCGGTATCCGATTGTGTAGTCACCGCGGTCGAGGCTGACCGTCGGGTCTTCCTTACCGGTCAATGAGCCGGTGGTTCGATCGACCAGCTATGGGCGGGCGATGATTTCGCCATGAGGGACGAGGAACCAACCGTCGGGGTTCTCGGCCCAATCGGTAAAGCCTCGTGCCAGCGTCGCGAGATCGTCTCCGGTGGCAACTCCAAGTTGGATGGCCTGGTCGGCTACTGCCGATTCGGTCATCCGCGTAGCCCAAAGTTCACCCCACCATCGTCTGGTCTCATCATCGGCGAAACACCACGTCGATGCCGACGCCGTGATGTCGGTGAACCCCGCTGACCGACCCCAGGCCAGGAGCCGACGTCCGGCATCGGGCTCCGCCCCGTTTGCTCGAGCCACCGACTGGTAGACCTCTCGCCACCGGTCGAGGCAATCGTTCGATGGGTACCAGGTCATGGCGCCGTAGTCGGCATCTCTGGCTGCAACCAAACCACCTCGTCCCACAAGCCGTGCCATCTCTTCGAGGGCTCGAACCGGGTCGGAGAGGTGCTGGAGAACCTGATGCGCATGAGCGATATCGAATGATCCGCTCGGTTCGTCGACCTGGTAGACGTCGCCGATCCGGGTCTCGACGTTCGTAACCGTCGATTCGGTGGCATGACGGAATGCTTCGTCCACGATTCCCTGGTCGCGGTCGATCCCGAGAACTTGCCCGGACCGAAGTCGTCTCGCCAGATCGACGGTCAACGTGCCGGGCCCACAGCCAACGTCGAGGAGGCGCGCCCCCTCGTCGAGATGGGGCACGAGATATCGGGCCGAGTTCTCGACGGTGCGCCAACGATGGGAACGGAGCACCGCGTCGTGGTGCCCGTGGGTGTACCGGTCAGTCGTCATTAGCCAAACATAGCTACGAGCTGAAACCTCGGGCGGGAAATTTGGGGACGAGCGGGATCGGGCGCTGCCTCCACAGCAAAGGCTGCGGGTGTATTGACAGCTACCTCGGCATTAACAGGCGTCACCGGGTGATAGCCGAGCGGGGATCGCTGGATCGAGTAGCTCAATCTGGACGTGGGGCCACGACGGCTCAGCGGTGTGGCTATCGATCTGGGAGTCGAACGGTAAGTCGGTGGCGCCAGGGGCAAGCACCGTGACGCCGGCCTCCACCCTGTCACCAGGTGAGACCTGCACGCCGGTGATATGGACGACGTTGACTTCCCATCCAGGGTGAGCATCGGGTTCGATGACGACGAAACCGTCTCGATGGTCACAGTCCAGCACGTAACCTCCGGCCCGGATGACCGTGCCGGTTACCGGGGCGCGGATTTCAGTATCTGGTTTGACGACAACGTCTGCCGCCGTTCGCGAACCGGTGCCCCTGCCCCGGCTTTCGAGAACGATTGGGAAGACAGTGTTGGCGGCAATGTCGAGCTGTTGGGCACCGTCGTGGTCCGACTCATGAAACCCGATGCGCTCGATGTTGATCGACGGTTGGATCAAGATGACCCCAGAGAAACTTGCGAACGGCGCCCAAGACTGCGGGATGAGGGGATGGGTCGACGTTTCGCCAACGAGATCGGGCACCGCGGCAGCGACGGCGCCGGTCGACGCAGCGTTTTCGGCCGTATCGTTTTCCGGGCTGTCGATTGGCGTGGTATCGGCCGGCGTGGTGTCCATCTGAACCGGTGTCGTGTCGGCCGTTGTCGTGTCCACCGCGACGGATGCAGTTTCGGCCGGGGTGGTATCGATCTCAACTGACGTCGTCTCGGCCGGCACAGTGCCTTGGCCGGCGTCCGATCGCCTCTCTGCCGCTGTCGACGTCGACTGTCGGACCGATATCGATACGTCAGACGTCGTCGGTGCCGCTCCGGTCGACGCGGTACTCCTCGACCGGCCGGAAGTACTCGCCACGGGTGTCGTCGACGAACCATCGGCGGCGATCTCGCCGTCGGTCGTCGACGAGGGCGTAGCGTTGGAGTCCCCGCCACAGGCGACGACGGCTACGGCAAGGAAAACAAAAAGACAGGTGAGGCGATTTGGCGGCGACACGATCGAGATTGCTCACTTTCCCCGCCGAGTCAATGCCATTCCGCCACAAACGACACTAGTGCACGGCGACCACAAACAGCGTCACCCCTCTGGTCCAGCGCGGCGACGAAACCCTTCGAGCACAACTACGGGATGTGAACGACGACCGGTTGCCGGCCCGGCCGATGTCGACAGCACCGGGCCGAAAATCCGATGTTTCAGCAGCGACCGCCTACGCTGTGCCGCTATGGATTGGTTTGCTAACAACTGGCCGGTAGTGCTCATCGCCCTGGCCGTATTCATTATCGGCGCTGGATTGATTCGCAAGGTAGCTAAAGTCGCCTTCATCGGTGTGGCGATTGCCGTCTTTGGCGTAGTTCTCTGGCCTCTCGTGAGCAGCTCGATTTGACCGATCCGCGCCGCTCGTCCGCCGCCGCCCAACCGTTGTGACCGTCAGGTGGCGCGGCGACCGCCGGAACGAGCGACAATGAATCCGATGCTTCCCGACGACCGGTACCCCGCGCAGCCGTCAAACCCAGCAGGCTGGTACCCCGATCCGTGGCATGTCAACCCGTGGCGGTGGTGGGATGGCCATGCTTGGACAGCTCATGTTGGGGGTGGGCAGCAGGCCAAGCCGAAGCTTCCATCTTGGCTCAGCGTCCCGGTCATCGTTGGGTTGGTTCTCACCGCGCTCTCGACGCTTCTACTTCTTGTCTTTTCGCCGGTCGCCACCATGGTCGGCATCGTTCTCTCGTTCGTGCCGATTTTGATTGTGTTGCCCGTCTTAGCTTGGCTCGATCGGGTCGAACCGGAGCCCCGAAGCTCAAAGATCCATGCCTTCTTGTGGGGGGTCGCCGTCGCTGGATTCGTGTCCGGGGTCGTGAATTCGGTCGTGGCGTTCGGTGCAGGCGAGGCATGGGCCGCCGTGGTCTCTGCCCCACTCGTCGAGGAGTTCATGAAAGGTCTCGGCGTGTACTGGGCGGTCCGGCGGCGAGAAGTCGATGGGGTGATGGATGGCATTGTTTACGCTGGCTGGGTGGCCCTCGGCTTCGCCGTCATCGAAGACCTGTTGTACTTCGCCGATGCGGTGTCATCAGGGATAATTATCCAAGTCTTCGTGCTTCGCGCTCTCCTTACCCCGTTTGCTCATCCGTTGTTCACGGCTTGGACGGGGCTCGGTATCGGGCTGGCCGTCGCCCGGCGGCAATCGGTGGCGGCCAATGCGGCGTGGGGGTTCGGGCTGGCCGTCGCTTGCCATGCCGCCTGGAACGGCTCTCTAACGTTTGCCGAGCAGACGGGAAATAATGGCGCCATCCTCATCGCTGGACTCTGCTTCATTTTGCTGTTTCTGGCTGCTATCGCCACCGTGGTCACCATCCGTCGATCTGAACAGCGGAAGTTCACCTCGATGGTCCCGATGCTGGCCCAGCGCTTCGAGATGACCGCCGAGGAGGTTGGCATTTTTGGGAACTGGCAAAGAATGTTGGCCACCAGACGAGCACTTCCCCGCCACCGTCGGCCGGCGTTCGACCAAGTACATGCTGCGCTCGCCCGACTGGCCCTTTTTTATCGACGAGATGGTGGAACCGATCCGGCCACCGAACAACGGCTCGCAGGGCAACTCTCCCAGGCCCGCCAAGCTCAAGCCTCCGCCTAAGGCGAAATCCACAGCAGCAACTCGTAATGCTCGGCCTGTTTCGCGCCGATAACAGTGAACATGACCACGTCTGGAACCAACCTGGCGATGTCGATGCTGCCGCCCGGAAAGGTCGAGCAACTCGGAATCGCCCCAGGCCTCGCCGAAGATTTGTTTATGCGTCGCATCCTCACCGAGCGAATGACGACGGTGAGCAGGGCCGCCGATGCGCTCTGCGTCTCCCACGCCATCGGTGATGAACTCGCCGAGTCATTGCGGGAGAAGAATCTCGTCGAGTACCACGGAGTGGAGGGACGCGATTACCGCATTGCCCTCACCGAACTCGGCCATTCGGTCACGGCCGAGCGGATGCGAGCCGGCAGCCACGTGGCGCAGATGCCGGTACCGCTCGCCGACTATCAGTCGCTTGTACTGAGTCAACGGTCGAGCGTTGTGCTCGATCGGGAGTCGACGAAGCAGGCATATGGCGATCTCGTTTTGGAGGATGGGATTCTGGACCAAATCGGTCCCGCGTTCTTGAGCGAGGGGGCAATCTTCTTTTATGGTCCCCCCGGAACCGGGAAGACGAGCTTGGCTGAGCGGATGAGCCGGTTCTACAGCGACGAGATACTTGTCCCGAGGTATCTCGAGGTCGACAGCCAGCTCATTTCGGTGTTCGACCCCTCGCTCCACGAGGCCGTTGAGGACCAACCAAGCGAACTCGACCCTCGATTCATCGTATGTAAACGACCCTTGATCCTCGTCGGTGGTGAACTCGAGATGCCGATGATGGACCTCCAGTACGACACGGTCTCAGGGGTGAGCGCAGCGCCGATCCAGCTCCTGGCCAACAACGGGATCCTCGTCGTCGACGACTTTGGTCGACAGTCGATGACACCAGACCAGATTCTCAACCGGTGGATCGTACCGCTCTCACGAGGTATCGACTTTCTGCGACCGAACAGCGGGGTGAAGTTCACCGTTCCGTTCGAACTCAAACTGGTCATTTCAACCAACCTCGATCCCCATGAGCTTGGCGACGATGCGTTCCTTCGTAGGCTGCGAAACAAGGTATTCGTCGGCGCTTGTAGCGAATCGGCGTTCAACTGGATCCTGGTGCGAGCCGCCGACAGGGAGGGCCTTGACGTCACCGCCGAAGCCGCCGCCTATCTCGGCAAGATCACTCTGGACTATCTTGGAGAGCTCCGGCCGTATGTGGCCGTCGACTTTTGCGAGTTGGCGACCAGCGTGTGCGACTACGACCAGCTTGCCAATCGGCTCGATAACCAGCTCATCGATCGGATTGCCGACATCTACTTCGTACGCCACGTGTCGACCTGACCGGTAAGCAACGTCGGTTCCCATCGGATTTTGGCTGGCGAACGGGCTGGCTTGCCCGTAGTCGGGTTGCCAGGCCCTGTGGTCAAAGGGGTACCACAACAGAATCGGCCGACCTGTCATGCTGAAAGCGTGTTCCTACCGAGATGGCGAACGTCCATTCCAGTCCTGTTGTCGACCGTTCTTCTGGTCGCAGGTTGCAGTTCTCTAGGCGACGCCGACAATCCGTCGGTAGCCTCACCGTCTACCGATGCCAACACGCCGTCGCGCCGCTCGACCGCCGTTCCGACGTCGGTTGGTGCTGATGACGAGGCGAGCACATCAACCGAACCGGTCGATACGACGACCTCGCAAGCGCAATCGTCGGCGCAAGCCAGCGACGATGCTCGGTCGTTTCAGGAACTCGCACCATTGCTAGAACGTCTTCCGGACGTTGTCTCCGCCTTCGTTGGAGGTGCCGATGCCATCCGGATCGATCAGCTTGCCGACCTCGCCTGTGGTGCGGTGTCCCCCGGGCTTGCCGATACCGAGCTCGGTCGACGAGCCGTCGACTTGTACGACGAACTAGCACCGGCCGAACGAGATGCGTTGGGGGTAAACGAATGGGTGTTGTTGTTCGGGACGCTCATCGGCTTTTTCTGTCCCGAGCTGTTGCCTGATGTCGAAACCTCGGCCGAGGCCGACGACGTGACGACCGTGGAGCAATTTCGGGCCACCGTGGGCGTCCTGGATGGCATCCCGGTCGAGGCCGACAGGTTCATCGACCAACTCAGCGATGACCGCCTCACTGTCATCCAAACGACGGCATGTACGAACACGGATGCTGACATGACGGTTGAACAGTTCGGACTCGCCATCACTACGAGCTACGAAGAAGACTTGTCGTCTAGTGAGCGCGAAGCCATCGATCTCGCGGCCTACAGCGAAACGTTCGGCGCCATCATCGGCTGGTTTTGCAACGAAAACTTGCCGCTGTGAGGGTGCTACTCGAAGTCGAGCGCTTCGCTGACCAGCGCGGCGATGGCACTCCGCTCGCTGCGGTTGAGTGTTACGTGGCCGAAGAGATCATGACCTCTGAGACTGGCAACTACCGATGCAATACCGTCTCGTCTCCCGACCCGGAGGTTGTCTCGCTGGGCGACATCGTGGGTGAGTATTACCCTGCTCCCTGTACCAAGGCGGCTTAGCGCGGTAAGTAAAACGCTCCGCTCCAGGTTCTGAGCTTCATCGATGATGACGAACACGTCAGTCAGCGTGCGACCCCGGATGTAGGTGAGTGGTAGTACTTCTATCAGGCCGAGTCGTTCGATTTCTTCCCTGGCCGGGCCATTGGCGATCGCCTCAAGGGCGTCGCCGACGGCGTCGGTCCACGGACGCATCTTCTCTTCCTCGGTCCCCGGTAGAAACCCGAGTTCTTGACCCCCCACCGAATAGAGGGGACGAAAGATCATGATCTTGCGATGGCTTTGACGTTCCAGCACCGACTCGAGGCCGGCGGCGAGCGCCAACACCGACTTGCCGGTACCGGCAGGTCCGCCAACGCTCACGATGCCAACCGATTCGTCGGCCAGGAGGTCGAGAGCGATGCGTTGCTCTGCGTTTCGGCCACGGACGCCGAACATCTGGCGTTCCGGGACCAGTCGAACCTTGCTATCGGCTTGGACGATGCCGAGCGCTGACTGGCCGTTGTTTTCGAGTATCAGACCACAGTTGACCGGTAGGTCGGCCGCCTCTGACACTTTGGCGATCGTCTGGTCGTAGAGCGAATCGATAGTGTCGCTTGGAACTGTCAGTTCGGCTATTCCCCGCCATTCAAGATCAGCGTTGACCTGATGAAGGAACTCCTCGGCGTTTAGGCCGACGACCCCGGCTCTGAGTCGCAGAGGTAGATCTTGGGTCACCAGCACGACTTGCTGGCCTTCATCCTGGAGGTTGAGCGCCACCATGAGGATCCGAGAATCGTTGCCTGGCTCGCCCCGCATCGAGTCGGGCATAAGCCGATCGGAGCCATGATTTAGTTCGACCCGGATGGTCCCGCCGGCGTCGTTGATCGGGTGGGGTTCGGTCAACCCGTTGTTGGCCTCGCGGACCCGTTCAAGGCGACGAAGGGAGACCCTGGCCGCCCAACCGAGCTCTGGATGGCGGCGCTTCGCCTCCAATTCGGTCAGAACTACGATCGGAAGCACCACGTCGTTGTTACCGAAGGCGTCGAGAGCGTGCGGTGCACTGAGCAGCACCGAGGTGTCGAGAACGAACGTGGTGCGCTGGTCTGACTCAGAACTCGTCAACGAGTGCCTCCAACCAGGCGACTTCCCGGTGTTGAACCAGGCTCAGGGTTAACCATGTTTGCTCTCGGCTGATGACACGCACCATATTCTTGATCGGCTGGACGCGCCACACCTGGAGATGAAATCGCTGTAAATTGAGCTGCTCGCCGCTGCTCCAGCCACCGATCAGCCCAGTTTGGCCGGACAACGCTCAGCCTGTTACAAAACCAGGCCGCTACCTCCACCGCCCCGACGTTGGTGGACGTCAGCGCGTCCGGCCCTTGAATGGATACCCAAATCGAGCGTCGCAGTTTCCATTTCTTGATTCCAGATTATTGGGCACTGGACACGTCGAGCAGAAGTTCAGAATGCCGTAAATGGCGCCATACTGAAGGTCGTCAATCAAACGTCTATTTAGTTGGGTGTATGGCTGGATACATGGCTGAATACGGCGTCCGGAATACGGTATCCGGAATGCAGCGAGACGTTGTGTATGAGGACTCGTTAGATGGCCGAAACCATTGCGTGTCGCCAATGTATTCCGGGCTACACTGTACTGCGAGCTAGGATGCCAACGCTCACGGGTACCCACAAAACGGCGTTCGCCTTTGAGGCCTGTCGGCTCGCTATTAGGCGTACAGAATTGAGGCCGACGGACTAGCGCTCACCGGTACTCCGGCGGCACCGTAGGCGAAGTTGAGTACCGTTCTTTGGCAGCCGTCGTGAATCGGTTGGACCCGATGGGGGAACCGGTCGGCCCGAAGCACGTAGGCGTCGCCCGGTGGATGCATCTTGGTTGCCCGCTCCCCTGGTCGGCAGGCATCGAAGAACTCCAGGTGTCCGCAACCGGTTTCACATCTCGGGCTCTCTATAAACAGTACGAGCGCAATCGGGTAGTCATCGGTGTGGAGACCATGGGTATCGCCTGGCCGGTGAAGTACGTTGAGGACGTGACGCTCGACCGGGTCATCGGCCAACCTGAGCTCCATGCCGACCAATCGGCCAAGCGCCGATAGAAGTGCGTCGTCGCGGTACAGCGACGCTACCGCCGGGGCCGTAGAGGCAATTTCAAGGCCACCTAGGGTCGTCATATGGCGGGGGGTTCCGCCCATGCACGTCATGTCGAAGTCGCGGCGCTTGGCGTGGTCGAGGAGCCGGCCCACCTCGGCCCGCATTGCCTCCAGCGCCGGTGGCGGCAACAGGCCGGGAAGAGGGAGATAGCCGGCGTGCTCGAACAGCGACACCGTTGCATGTGCATCGATTGAAGCGAGTCGGTCGAGGTCAAACTCGACCGACCGAGGGGCTACAGGCTCTGCCATAAGATGTAAGGTAACGGTGTTCCACCGATACGCTGCGTGTCAATTGTCTCAGCCATCGATGCTGGTTTAGTCGATTCGCAACGCTGATGGGGAATCGGGCGAAAATGACCGGCGCTATCGTTGGGCGCCGGGCATCTTGTCCTACTTGCTGAGGTCGATCTCAGCGTCATCTTTTTGACGCGATCGCCGTTCGCGCACGATAGTGCGCAGCACCCGCCACCCATCGGTCACCGTATTCAGGTTGCTGGTGCCGTGGATGCGAGGAGCCTCGAAGCTAGGCACCTCGACAACGGTAAGCCCAGAACTCAGCGCTCTGATGTTCATCAACGTCTCGATCTCGAATCCTGACGCATCGAGATCCAGACGCTCCACCGCCGATGCCCAGAATGCGTTGTAGCCGTAGCAAAGATCGGTATAGCGGCCGCCGAAGCCCAAGCGGACCAACCAGGTCAATGCCAGGTTGCCGGCGCGGCGGTACCACTCCATGTCGGTGGTTCCTCCCCCATGGCAGAACCTCGAGCCCTTGGCGAAGTCGGCCCCGCCGAGAAGCGTGCCGACGAACGATTGCATCTCAGCCGGATCCATCGACCCGTCTGCATCGATCATGACGATGACTTCGCCGGTCGCAGCCTCGAAACCACGTCGAAGGGCATGGCCCTTGCCTGGTGTTGGGTCTTCGATGATGACCACGTCGTGCCGAAGCTCTTTCGCTTTCGTCGCTGTGCCGTCGGTGGAACCACCGTCGATCAGTACTACCTCATCTACCCATTCAGGGATGCGAGGCAATACGTGCGGCAGGTTCTCAGCCTCGTTCAACGTTGGAATAACAACCGAAACTGGGGCTTGTCGCCCATCGGGTCGTCTTGGCTCGAAATTCCGGTCAATTTGAACTGAATCGTCGGAAATGAATCTCGTGTCGGTCTGCATGTCGCCCTTTGTCCCAGTGGTCGATACCGAAAGGTGATCTAGGTCTCACAGACTAGGGCGACAAGGTGCGTGATGGGACCTTTTTCCACCCAATAGGCATCACCACCTATGGCGTACCATGTTGGGCGAGGGAACACCGCCCATTGCCTGCGAAAATCAGTTCAGTCTCGGGTCATTTGGTCGAAACCGCTGCGCAAACCACGGGAAACAAACGAGTGTTTTTCAGGCGTTGCTCTGCTGCGCAGGGGGATTCTCACCGGACGGTATCGGCGGTTGTGTCCACTCTGCGAAGAAGTCTTTACACGCTTCGGCGAACCGCTTCGGGTGTTCCTCATGAACCAGCAATCGAGCGTCGTCTACGGACACAAACTTGGTAGGACCACCGAACTGACGCATCATCACCCTCGCCTTCTTGGCGGGAAAGAACCCATCACCGCGACCCCAGATGGCCAGCGTCGGCATAGCGAGGCGGGCATGGACGCTGGCCAGACCGTCGACGTAGTCAGGGCTGAACGAGCCGAGAACAGCCAACGCCGCGTCTCGGCTCGTCCGTTCATGGACGAGTGGGTCGATGAACAGGGTCCGGAACTCCCCCTGGAGCAGTTGGCGGTCGGCCACCGTTTCGCCGAACAAAAAGGAGGAGGCCGTCAACCGCTCGGAGCGTAGAGCTGTTCGGAGTACCGCAGACGCTCCCGGCAGGCGCGCCGCCCGCACCAGACGCGCAAGGAAGGGTGGATGATGGCCGGGAATCTCTGAACCAGAGATCACCAATGCCTCGACGCGATGCCCCAACTCGGCGGCGGCGTATCGAGCCAGCATTCCGCCACTGTCATGGCCGACCAGAGCCAACCGTTGCAGACCCAGGTGTTCGATCAAGTCCACAATCGCTTTCGTCAGTGAAGCGAGATTGGATTCGCCGGTCGAGGTCGCCGAACTCTTGCCGGCAAAGGGAAGATCGAAGATGTGGCAGGTGAATTCTGGAAGTTCATCGACTACGTGTCGCCACGTCTCTCGATGAAGGGGCCAACCGTGCACGAACACCACATCGGGTCCGGCTCCGGTGCGGCGGTAGGCGATCTGAGTGCCGCCGACGTCGATCATTTCTTCGTCCATTATCGTGACCTCCGGGTGGTCTGCCTGTCGCTGATGTAGATGTCGTTGATGAAGTTGATGAAGTTATGGTGCGGCGCTCGGATGACCGTTGCACCTACCTGGAGAGGTAAGTGACCGGTCGCTGGCCGTCCCGTACCATCGACCCCATGGCCACAAGCCAACACACCGGAGATCGGGTCTTCCCCGCGATGCTCAAGTTCTGGCGTGGGCGTCGGGGGTATAGCCAGCTGGACCTTGGTCTTGCCGCCGACGTTTCGGCTCGGCACGTCAGCTTCCTGGAAACCGGTCGGTCACGGCCAAGTATCGAGATGGTGGCGCTTCTGGCCGAGACGCTCGACGTGCCGTTTCGCGATCGGAACGAGATGCTGCGGGCCGCCGGCTACCCTCCGAGCTATCCAGTCCTAACCGCCACCGATGCGTTAGCGGGGCCTCTCGGACTGGCAGTCGACGCCATCCTGCGCCACGGCGAACCCTATCCGGTCATGGTTATTGACCGCCTCTACCGAGTCGGACGAGCAAACGAGGCAGCACGACGATTCTTTGCCGGCGTGGGAATCGACGTAACCGACCCTGAGACGAAACTGCTCGAACTGATTTTCCTCCCCGCCGGACGCGAGCTGATCACCAACTGGAAGGAGTTCACCGGGGCGCTCCTCCGGCGGCTACATCGCGAAGTATTGCACCGACCAAACGACGACGAGTTGACCGCACTGCTCGATGACCTTCTAAAGATTGGAGAAATTCCGGAAGCGTGGCGCCAACCGAGCCTCGACGCAACGGACTACCCCATGGTGCCGCTCACCGTCGGCATCGGCGGCACAACCCTCAGTTTTCTGACCACCATCACCGCATTCAATGCGCCAAACAATGTGACCCTCGACGAGCTACGGATAGAGAGCTACTTTCCACTGGATGGCGCCACCGATGAGTTTTGCCACCGACTGGGCAGTGAAGGAACGCCCAGCGAGACGGTCAGCTAGCCTCGGCAAAGTCTCACAGGATCCGTCTACCGCCGCGTACCACCGATGATCAGATGGCGACGGCTACTGTTGATCCATGGGTGCAGGAGCGAGACCGGCGACCGACGGACCCGTAGCATCGCGCGGTGGCGACCTCCTCGATGCCATCGATGAGTTTTTTTTGGCCAGGATGCCGCGCAAGCATTCCGAGCACACCTTGGACGCGTACCGAAGGGATTTCCAGACGATCCTCACCACGGTTACTGAGCTGACCGAGTCCTCATCGGCAGACCTTCGCATCGACCAGCTAGACATTCCGACGTTGCGCCGCGGGTTCGCCGCCATCTCCCACCAATCTGCGGCCACGATTGCTCGGACCTGGTCGACCTGGAATCAGCTCTTCACCTTCCTGGTCACCGAACAGATAATTTCTGGCAACCCGATGGCGGCTATCGAGAAGCCGCGAGTGCCGAAGAGCCGTCCGAAAGCTATCTCGGGCGATGACAGCGTGGAACGCCTGCTGGTGGTGGCGGCACGGGGTCGCGAGGGGGCACGAGACCCGTGGCCCGAACGGGATCTCGCACTTGTTGTCACGCTCCTGACCTGCGGGTTGCGCCTGTCCGAGCTGCTCGGCCTCACCGTCAGGTCGATCGATGGACCGAAAGACGATCGGGTGGTCGGGGTTCGGGGCAAAGGAAACAAGGAACGAACCCTTCCGCTTGAGCCGGAGGTCGAAGCCATCATCGACGCCTACATGGAAAGTCGCCTTCGTCGATTCCCCGGCCGCATACCAGCCGATGCTGCGCTTTTCGTGGCCAACAGCGGCGAGCCGATGCGTCGCGGCGCCCTCCAGTATCTGATCGAGCGCCTGTATCGCGAGGCGGGGATTCGTACCAAAGTGCCAGCTGGAGCGCTCGTCCACGCACTCCGCCACACGTTCGCCACCAGCCTTGCCCGAAACGGAGCCAGTGGGACCGAGCTCCAGCGATTGCTCGGGCATGAGTCACTGGCCACGACCCAGCGCTACGTCGACGCGACCGCTCGGGAGGTTCGAGACGCGGCGCGAGCGAACGAGGCATATGGCGCTATCCGCCGCGTAACGGTGGACAAGGACGGGCCCGCTGGGGTCAGTCAACCCAACGAGACAGCCCAGGACACGCCGTAGACTCATACCGGCGGCGTGTGTCACCTACATTTCACCTGCTGTCGGGGCGTGAACGTCGATGGTTCGGCAATAGTATTTTGGTGCCGGATCCGTCCGGACCCGGGTTGCCTCACCCCGGACCGACAACAGGGCGTCCCTTCCAATCGACGCCCTCCGAGATGACACGGCGCCCAGGCGCGTGAAGGTAGGTTGCTCCCACTATGGGCCGCAGACTCGAAGTTGAACTGACCAGCATCAAAGACGACGGGATCTGGACTTGGCGTGCCGCCGGGGCCAAGAAACCGAAAGGCGACATCGTGGCGTCGCTGCTCTACGACGGTGCCAAGGTTGGTGATGTTGTCAAGGTTGAGGCCGATTTCCACCTCGATGGCATCGAGATCACCGAGGTGTTCGCCCCGAAACAAAAGCGCGAACGAAGCGACTTGCTCCAGCTGAAGACCCGACCGCTGCGAGACGATGAACTCGTCACAACCCAACGCGTGGCCAAGAACGAACGCAGAGGAGGCCGTGGCCGCCGTGATCGTAGCGATGGCCGGCGTGACGACAAGCGTCGACACGAGCAAAAGCCGGAAGCTGACCGCCGGCCAAAGCCAAAGCGGTTACGCCCGAAGCGGGTCCACCGTGAGGCGTTGCTCGAGTCGGTTGCCGAGGAACATCGGCCGATCGTCGAGCAAGTAATCAAAGATGGGATGCCCGGTGTCAGGGCTGCCATCGAAAAGCAGGCTGCAGCGGCCACCGAAGCAGGAAAACCGGCGGTCGATGCATCTCCCATCCTGGCCATCGCCGAAAAGAACTTGGCAAAGGCCCGACTGGCCGAATGGCGCGATCGAGCCGATGCAGCGCTGGCCGACGCGGCCGAGATCGACATCCGAGACCTCCGATCCGTCGTCGTGGCCGGAGCCGATGTTGCCCGTCAGGATGATACGAGGGCGCTGGTCGATCAGATCAAGGAGATACTCGATACCCGGCTGGAGTCAGACCACGCCGCCTGGTTGGAAGATCTCGACAATGCGGTGTCTGAAGGACGGGTAGTGCGTGGCCTCCGGCTCAGCTCTCGGCCGGTGAAGGCTGGCGCTCCGCTCCCCACCGAGGTGGCAAGCAAGCTGGCACAGCAGGCATCGGAGGCGTTGGCCGCCGATGTCGCCCAAGACCGTTGGGCAACCGTGCTCGACGCCCTCGCTTTTTCTCCTGTGCGTGGGGCTGTCACGCCGGTCGGAACTCCGGCACAGCCCTCCGATGAACTCTTATCGGAGGTCCGGAGACTATCTGACCGGGTTCCCACCATCGCTGCCCTCTTCGGCATCGACCCTGCCGAAGTGCCGAAAAGCGCAAAGCGCCGCCGGTCGCCACGGCAAAACCAGCGCGGTGGTCGGACCGACGCATCAGGTAACCAGGCAAAGCCGAGCAAGCCTCGCAAGCCGAAGGTCGATCGGCCACATCCAGGTGCAGAGCCCAAGGTCGATCCGGCAACGGACCCGTCGTCGGAGAAGGTCGAAGAGCCCAATGCGGAAGCTGAAGAACCCGGCAAGACATCCGACGTCGTGGCCGAACCGGTCGGCACATCTGTCGATTCCTCAGCGGCCGACGAGGCTGCCGGCTCTCCAACAGAGCCAACCGAGCCAACCGAGGATGCTGTCGTCGCCACAGACGCCGAACAGTCGGTTTCCGCCGAAGCAAGCGGGGACCAAGATCAGGTAGCCGATGCCAGTCCAACCGAAACGCCTGAGGCGACCGCCCCAAGCGAGGATATCGACGATGCCTCGGGCAACCAGGACGTGCCGGCGGACCCGGTCGCCGATGAGCAGACGGTGAAGGCGTTGTCGCCGGAGATCCCAGAGCCGGCCTCTACGAGCGATTGAACTATTGGACCGACCGTTGCCGGCGCCGTGAACAGCGTCGGCAACGGTCGGTCAAGTTTCTTCGGTAAGTACGCCGTTCTCGTATAGGAAATCGAGCAGGCCGTCGACAAGATCCAACTTGTCGACCTCTGAACGCCGTACCCATCGTGCATCGTCTGCGTCATCACCGGCGATAGGTGATGGTCGTTCTGTGGACCGGCACCGGGCGGCGAAACTGAGGATTATGTAGTGGCCTTCGGGCTCCAATCGCTCGGCAACACCGACCAAGTCGCCGCACTCGACATCGACACTGGTCTCTTCCGCCACTTCACGTTCAACGGCCGCCGCTAGCGTCTCCCCCACCTTGACCCGGCCTCCAGGCACGGACCACAGCCCGGCAGACGGCCCTCGTCCCCTGCGCACCATGAGCAGCGCCCCGGTGTGCCCCACGATGGCGCTTATGCAGGTCTCGGGCCCTGCAGCCGTCACAATGGGCGGTGCACGACGAGCATGCGGGCCTTTAACCCGAACGACTCGAAGAAGTTCTTCGTCTCTCGATCACCAGGCAAGGCCGATGAGTCGATACCGACACAGCCCCGTGAGGTGGCTTGATCGACTATCCGGTTCATCATCGCCTCGCCGATCCCGACCGCTCTCGCTTCAGGTTCGACGATGAAGTCTTCAAGTCGCGCCAGCGAGCCGCCGTCGACCAGGGTCTCGTACCGAACCAGTCCATAGCCGAACACGACGCCGTCATAGGTTCCAACGACGACCAGGCTGTCCTCATCGTCGATGGCGGTAGCAGCCCGCTCTGAAACCGATATGGCTCCCGCCTCGCGTTTCAAGAACATCTCGCCGCCGCGTTTGTCGAGCATCTGTTTGCGGTGAGCGGTGGCGATTTGGTCGATGACCGTGACGTCGTCCAACACGGCGTCCCGTGCTGACTCCATCAACCGTCCAGCCGTTCGAGCTTGCCGAGGACTGTCTTTCGCGCTCGATTCGCTTCCTCATGTGCCCGGATCCGGGCTAGCTGATCCGGGTCTAGTTCGTCGAGGAGAGGAATGATCACCTTCGCCGTCAGCTCGTCGTAGCCGGCTATCGGCAGTGGCAGTTCCTCGGTCTGGTCGGTGCCTGGCTCAGGCTCACCAGTGGCCCCGTCGTCGATGTCTACGACCTCTCCACCGCCTGCGACCAGAACTTGGTTGTTGTCGTGTAGCGCCGGTTGCTCTTGATGGCCGACTCGATCGGCCGCCGTCGGCGGTGGTGGTGGTGGTGGCGAAGCGGCTGGAGCTGTTGTGCTCCGAGGGTTGGATGGCGGCGCAAGACCGATGGCCTCCCCGAAGTCGGTAAGCCCCCTCGTCACCACCAAACTCATCAGTTCGCCCACCTGATTCGCGGTGGCCATCGGGCCGTCTTTCCCGCGGTCGACGGCCAACTTGCCCACAACTCGGGCGAGCTGAACCTGACTTTTGCCCCTCCGGACCAACCGCGGCATAACGTTCTGGTACTCGTACAACAAGCCGACCGGAGCGTAGACGAGTAGATCTACGAGCTGGTCAAGCGGGTTTTGCCCGTCCTCTTCGTCCATCCCGTCATCGTACTCATCTCAGCATGCCACATGGACACCGGGCGCCTGGAGCGGCTAGAGATCGATGGGCTCGCCGCAGTGGGGGCAACGGGGATCGGGGTCACGAGTAACTTGGCTGGGGTTCACCAGCAAGAAACAACTCTGGCACACGACTTCCTGGCCAACGCTTCTTTGGGCCGATGAGGTGCTTCGCTCACTGCCGTCGGACTCTTCTTCGTCATCGTCGTCTTCGGAGGCTGCGAGTCGGTCGCGCAGGATTGCGTCGAGGTCAGCCTCGACATCGTCGGGGTCCTCGTCGTCGTCGTCTTCCTCTTCGTCATCGTCGACCTTGCGAGCTTTGGGGCGCGACGCTTCTGGCTCGTCGTCGTCCTCTTCCTCGACTACGGCGGGGACGGTGTCGTCGCTATCGGTGGCGACGGCATCGAAGTTTTCGAGATCGTCGTCGATGACGAGGTTCTCGTCTAGATCCTCATCGACTACTTCGGTCTCGCTCGGGCCATCCTCGAATTCCAGGTCTATCTCGATGTCGCCCTCAGTAGTCTCGTCGTCTTCGATTTCTTCGTCTGTCATCGGCTCAGCCTCTTAGTGGACCATAGGCAGGAACGGCCGGACTCTAGCCCGTTCAGGCCCAACTTTGTTACTCCCCGAGCGGATTCTTTCGAGAAACTCGTAAGAACCTGCCGCAACCTCGGTCAGCGGCTCAAAAATCACCCTTGTCGAAACCTTGAGCGGAGCTGGGTGATGTTCGTGATGTACTCCTGAGTGTCGTCAAACAGCCCTCTAGAGCGAACCGAGCCCGGTCCCTGATAGTAACCGGCGAGAGCCCGCTTCTCGCTGCCCATATGCCCGATGAGCCACCGGAGTAGACGGGCACTCATTCGGATGTTGTCGTCGGGGTCTCGGGGATCGAGTTCGGGGCTGGCTAGCAGGTCCCGGGCGACCCAGGTCGATGTCGTCGGCAGAAGTTGACCGACGCCCACCGCTCCCTTGTGGCTGACGACGGAACTCTGCCAGCCAGACTCGCGGTAGGCGACGGCCATCAGCAGATCTGTTGGCACGCCGTATTTTTGCGACCATCGCTCAAAACTCGGTATCAACTTGAGGCGTTCGGGATGTGTGCGGAGCCGTCCTGGCAGCTGGTGGTATCCGGCTGCCGGATCTGCTGACTCCGGCACCGAGCGATCGTTCGGAATCAGTAGCCTTTGGCCAGGCCGAATTTGGTTGGGGTCGCCAAGGTTGTTTAGTGAGACGACGTCGGCCCGGCGGACACCGACTCGATCAGCGATTCGATCGAGCGTTTCGCCAGGGCGGACGATGTGGACGGCGGGCTCGGAGCCTGGAATCTGCAATACCTGGCCGACCGTCACGAGGTGGAGATCGGAGATCCCGTTTGCCGCGGCAAGTTCTTCGCTCGACACACCGTGTCGTCGCGCGATGACCGACAGCGATTCGCCGGGTTGGACCTCGTGCTCCTCAGCGTGGACCGGTGACACGAGTGCCACCGACACGACAAAGGCCACCAGAATGGCCACTACTGGCTTGGCCAAGGCACGGCCGTAGCTTCTTGGCAGACTTTTGGTGTTCGAAATTGGGAACGTGGCGGTGCGTGCCATGTCCAGTTCTCCTAGCGAAAAGACGGGGCCCCAATAGGACCAGATCGACAAAACGGTTAGACAGCGCTACCTGTCCGCTTCGCTTCTGCCCGTCTTTCTGCATCCAACCGCTCAAGCTCCGCCTCAGAGGAGTGGTTGACGAACGTCATCATAGCTGCGATGGCCCGATGACCCGCCTCTTTTTCGATGAGGCTGTGCATCCGCTGTACGACGGCCCGATACGTGGGGTGACCCTGGGGCGTGCTTCGAAGTTCCAGGGTATGCATCGCCGACCGGGCGTTCAGGTTCAGATTGAACCGCACCCGGTACGCCAATGCCACTGCGTACGGTGCATGGGCCGTGTAACCGCCATCTCGAAGAGCTTCGAACAGCTCAGCTGACCGGGTCATCGCCTCGTCGTACTCGGCAGCGACCCCGGCGTCTTCGATCAGGTCCGGCCGGCAGTAGCCATGGTACGGATTGAGTTTTTGCCACTCGACGGTCAACATGCGATGCCGTTGCAGGTCGCGGAACGCCCCGTAGTCGGACAACACATCGAACCGGTAAAAGGGCCGCTCGGTGGCTCGGCCCGGCCTATGCCGACGGTTCCGTCGATCACCGTTGTATGCCCGGATCACCGCGATGCGGTCGTCGACCGACATCTGACGGACGCGATCTTCGATAGATCGCTCCGATAGGTGGCTGAAGGCATACAGCATGGACGCCACGAGTTTGATCTCGGCGTCCGGGTCGAAGTCGACGAGTTCAACTCGTTCCTCATCGTCATGGACGTCGACATCGCCAAGTAAGTCGTTGGTCAACGATTCCATGGCACGACGATTTGCTTCGAGGTAGTTGCTCGTCTCTTGGCCTCGGTCTGGCCGATCTACCCGTTTCACGAACGAGGGAATGACTTTCCGCAACTCGGTCAGCATGAGGTCGGCGTACGCTCGAGCTTCGGGAAGTGGGTCGGCCCTCATCCGAACGATCAGCTGCTCGTAGCTCTGGCCGGTGGCGTAGATTCCCACGTTTGATTGAGCTGCAGCGGGCAGAATACCCCGAACCGCATCGAGGGCTTTGGCCTTCACAGCCATGCGGTACACGAAATCGCTGTCGCTTGGATCCTTCGGTGTGAGCCGACGAACATGATCTTGGACGATCGGCGCCAGCGAGGCATACGTCTCGAACATTCGGTCGAGATCCCCGATGTACCGGGTCCCCAGGGGCGACGACAGCAGGTCGGGATCTCGGTAGTAGCGGTACCGACCTGAGGGTCGTGAATCGTAGGCGATGTACCGGGTGGACTGTTCCAGGTATGCGGCGAGCCGGCCCCACTCCAAGATTTTGGTCAGCAGGTTCGATGCTTGTTCGCAAGCTAGGTGAATGCCGCCGAGTTGGGCCACCGAGTCGTCGCCGTACTCGATAAAGATCCGCTCATAGAGCTCCTCGGCTCGATCCAATCCGATGGTGGCATCAATCGAGGCATCACCTTCGATGTCTAGCTCGCCGACGAACTCATCGAGGAATAGACGACGAAGGCTCTTCGGCGATCGAGAGTAGCGGGCGAACAGGGCGCCCTTGACTACCTCCGGAAGGTTGACGAGGGCGAAAACCGGTTGATCCAGGTTGGTGAAGTATCGGCGAAGAACGTCCTGCTCCTCGCCGGTGAAGTCCTCCGTCACATACGCACTCATTACACAACCTTCCTCTCCCACGAGAACAGTTCCGGTGGGCGACGCTCCGCCGGGGTCGACGACGAAACTCGGGTAGCAGCCGCTGGAGGTTGCGACCCCGTCGGCCAGAGAGGTTAGGGCCAGATCGGCCGTAGAGGGCGGACCAAGACACAGAAGCCTGTCGATTGTTGACCAACCGACGTCGTGCCGACTTACTCCCGCGCTGCTAAATATTCAAGCGATGACGGTAAGGGCATCTGGTTGCAAGGTGACTTCGATCCGTCTGGCTCGGCCACGGGCAGTACCGTCGAGCTTGATCGGCACCGGTTTTGTCAGCGCGGTTTCCCATCGATCGACTCGGCTCGTTGCGAGATCGGGGTGTGGGAGATGAGAGCCGGACAGTGCCCGACGTCGCGCTTCCCACCGTTGAAGCAACGGCAACCGCCCGGCGGTGACGTCGAGCCGTCCATCGTTCGGGTGGGCGCGTGGCCCAAGCCGAAACCGGCCGAGCGAAGGTACGTTCATGATCGCTACCAGCGGGCCGCTTAGACCGCGACCGCTGGCGATGAGGTGGGCAACAAACGGGTGCGGGTCAGACCCGTCGAGGCGGGCCAGGCCCAGATCGAACGGGTAGGCATGGCGTTCTTCGACCGGCCGAGGATGGGTAAGGCCGAGCGACCGAAGGACATCGCCCTCGGCTACCTCCGCCGTCAGTGACACACCGGACGCCAGCGCGTCGGCGGCTGCCTTCGCCAGGTCGGCGTCGGTGGTGAACGCGCATACATCTCGTGGCTGGGAGACGGGTTGCCCCCACCTCTCCCCTCGTTCGATGGTCATTGGTCGAGCGGTGGCGGGTCGGACTCGGAGTCTGGCTGATCCTCCCGACCATCGTCGTTATCGTCGTCGGTTTCGGCCGGCGTTGTATCATCGCTGGCGTTAATGTTCGAAGATGCGGCGACGAGATCACGATGGACCGCTTCGGCGCCCTGTCTCGCCGAAGTGGCTGTGTTTGGGTCGCCGGCCAGGATGGCCAATTGTCTGAGTAGATCGATGAGCTGTTTTGCGTTGCGGACGAAATCGCCACCGGTAAAGTCCTCGTCGGCGAGAACGTCATCCAATCCGCCGCCGGCCGCCCAACCATGAGCTACCGCCATGAACCCTGGATCGGGAGCTCTCGTGTGTGGCAACCTCAGCTCGTCCTCATCGGCGACGATATCGAGGTGGCGGGCCTGGAGCTGCCGGAACCGCCTGCGGAGCTCACCGGACGGGTACCAAGGTTCTAGGCGGGCTCCGCCGCTTCGCCGTTCCTCATAGACCAGGGTTGAGGCCAGGGCGACGATCTCCGCTGGACCGAGACCATCGAATAGCCCGTCATCGAGGGCTTCGACGATGAGTAGGTCACACTCGTGATACAGCCGGGCGAGCCGTTGGCCGGACGTTTCGAGCTCCCACCCATCGATATGGCCGCGTCTCGACAGCAGCTCGATGACCCGATCGAATCGGCCGGCCAACGAGTCGGCTGTTGAGGTTGCTCCCGCCTTGGCCCGAGCCAGGTCACGCTCGATACGATCAAGTCGGGACAAGCCACGGCGTAGTTCTGGCGACACATCGACAGCCGACACTACGGAGCCGGAGGGAGCCAGGGAGCGCCGCTTGTGCTTCGCCGCCAATCGGGTTCTCGACAAGAGTTGGGATGCCTCGTAGACGAAGCTGACGCTGTTGGGAAGGTATGGCTCTGGAAGCTCCACCTGGCCGGCCACCTTCGGGGCCCGATCGAGATCGGATGGTGTCAACTCGTACACCTCGCCGTCACGATCAGCGGCTTTCAATCGCACTCGCCCGCCTTTGCGGGACGTCACGGCCAGTGCCACCACCAGCCGGGGCACCTCCGATCCTTCTATCTCGAGTATGTCGCCAGGTCGTACTTGGAGCAGCCCGTTGGCTATTGCCTGAGAATCGTGCTCATCCCCCGAACTGCCAGCGGAACCTGTGGTGTGAGTGGCGGCTCGGAGTTCTTCGATCGGGCCGAATTCGCGTTCGAGACGGCCGACCAGTTGGCCACGACGGTCGATGAGTCGCTCGACCCGGTGCTCGGTCCGGACCACCCCGGCGTCGGTTCGGAACTGGGCGAACGAGAGGTTGAGAAGTTGTCTGGCTCGTTCCGGGCTGTATCGTCTGACGAGGTTGGCCGCCATGTTGTAGGTGGGGCGGAACGACGACGTCAGAACGAACTGTCGGCTGAGCGCCAAATCGGCGACTTGCTCGAAGCGGACGTATGGCGACCACAACACGACGGCCTGACCGTGAGTGTCGATTCCTCGTCGACCGGCTCGACCGGTGAGTTGTGTGTATTGCGCCGGAGTCAGGAACTCGTGGTGCTCGCCGGTGAACTTGCTGAGTTTTTCTAAGACGACGGTTCTGGCCGGCATGTTGATCCCGAGGGCCAGGGTCTCGGTGGCGAACACGACCTTGATCAGACCTTCGACGAAACACCGCTCGACCGCCTCTTTGAACGGCGGGACCATGCCGGCATGATGAGCCGCCACTCCAGCCTCAAGTCCTTGACGGAATCGGTCGTACTCAAGAATGGCGAGGTCGCTGGGATCGAGTACTCGAACGTGCTCGGAAACCACCTCACGGATCCGAGCTCGTTCCGCGGCGCTCGTCAACCGCAGACCGGATGCTAAGACCGCTCGAGCCGCATCGTCGCAGCCAGCGCGGGAAAAGATGAAGTGGATCGCCGGCAGAAGATTTTTGCGGTCCAGTTCGGCAACCACATCTGCTCGGTCTGGAGTCCGCCACCGTCGTTTCGGCTTGCCTCGTCCCCGTTGTCGCCCATCACCTCGACCGCGTCCTCGACTCCCATCGGAACGGCGGGGGTCGTGATCGTAGCGATCACCCTTTGGGTTACGGCGGCGTCCTTGGATCGTCTTCATGAGATGCAGGTGGTTGCCGGCCCGCTCCCCTACCAAGTACAGGTTTGTGAGCTCGACAGGCCTCTGGGTTTCTACGACGAGTGACGTCGGGCCCCGCACCGTCTCGATCCATTCGGCCAGCTCGTCGGCGTTCGACACGGTCGCCGAGAGGCACACCAGTTGGATGGCCCGTGGGAGGTGAATGATGACTTCCTCCCACACTGGACCCCGATACGCGTCCTGGAGGTAGTGGACCTCGTCGAGAACCACCGCGGTTAGCCGGTCGAGGGTGTTGCCGGCATACAGCATGTTGCGAAGTACCTCGGTGGTCATAACCACGATCGGGGCGTCTCCGTTGATGTTGTTGTCGCCGGTGAGTAACCCGACTTCGTCTCTGCCGTGGACCTTGACCAGATCGTGGTATTTCTGGTTTGACAATGCCTTGATCGGCGTCGTATAGAACAGGCGCCGATCTTTGGCCAGGGCGACTGCTACCGCGTACTCCGCCACCAAGGTTTTGCCAGCGCCTGTTGGCGCGGCGACGATGACGTTGCGGCCATCGTCGACGGCATCGAACGCCCGATGTTGAAATTCATCTGGTTCGAACCCATGGCTGTCGACGAAACCCGACCGAGTCTCGTGGTCTCGGTCCGGTTGCTGTCCGTTGGCCGGATCGCTCAAACGCCGACCTCTTCGCCAACCGGCGACTTCTGAGCCTTCATTCGCCGGCCGATGAGAATAGCAAGTTCGTAGAAGAAGTACATCGGCACGGAGATCGCGGCCAGGATGAATGGATCGCCGGTCGGGGTAATGATCGCCCCAAGAATGACCACGGCAACGGCGGCTACTCGCCGGTTCTTCCGGAGCGTCTCGTTGCTTACCACCCCGATCTTCTGAAGGAAGATAAGCACCAACGGCAGCTCGGCGGCCACGCCGAAGGCGAAGAGCATCTTTACGAAGAACCCGAGGTACTTGTCGGCGGTGAACTGGGGATCGAAGGAGTCGGGCCCGAACTCGAGCAGCACCTCCAAGGCTTTAGGGATGAGCAGGAACGCCACCGACATCCCACCAAATAGCAGCACTACCGAGGCTCCGAGGAACGGCAAGAGCGCTCGTCTCTCGTTTGGGTAGAGGCCGGGAAGGATGAACCGACCGAGTTGATACAGGACGACGGGCAGGGCCAAGATCAGGCCACCCCAGCCGCTGAGAGTTAGTACGACCCGAAACGGTTCGAGTGGTTCTAGGACAAGAAAGCTGCACTCTGACTTATTTTGTTTCGCTTGGAAGTCGCAATATGGACCTTCAAGCACGCCAAAGATTCGGTCGCTGAGCATGAACACAATGGCCACGCCGATGGAGACGGCGATCAGCGATCTGATCAAGCGGGTGCGCAGCTCGGTTAGGTGCCCGAGTAGCGTCATTTCGCCGGTCGGCCCAAGAGCAGGTTCTGGTGACTTACCGAGAAACGGCACTTTCACGACAGGTCCTCCGGTGCCTCGGTCGACGCTGATCGCACATTGTCGTTGTCGTTGTCGTTGTCGTCGCCGTTCTCGTCAGTTCCGCCGCTAGCGCCGTTGGGGATCGGAGCTGCATTGCCGTCCGGGCGGGAAAGTGGGACCTTTTTTATCGATGGCTCGGTTGCCGTCGATGGGTCATCACTTCGGTTGTCGGCGTCGCCCTCTTTTTCGCCATCGCCCTCTTTTTCGGCATCGGCAACGTCTGTAGCGGTAGAGTCCGAATCGGCGGTGCCGTCGGCGGTGTTGACACCGCTGGCGGGTTTGACACCGCTGGCGGGTTTGTTCAGCTTGTCGCTGGCCGACCGGCTACTGGACGACGAATGAGGCGTTCGGTCAAAGGGGTCGGGCTTGTCGTCGTTGAACGGGTTGTCGTCGACGACCGTGTCGACGTCTTGGGCCCAAGACTTTGGGTCGACCGACCGTTCCAATTCGTCGACACTGTCCATGAATTCCGAGCGCAGGGAGTCTGCCATGCCCCGGACCTCTGACACGGTGCGGCCAACACGTCTAATAAGCCCAGGAAGTTGCTCTGGACCAACGGCCACCAATAGCACCAGTGCGATGACGATTACCTCACCGGCTCCGATGTTCAACACGGTTGTAGCGTATCGTCAGCAGCGGCGGAGGCCGGGCCAGGTTGGTCGTTTCTGTAGCTATATGCCTGCCTCGCTCGTTGGCGGGCCCCTAGCCGTTTGTGAACTCGGCGAGAGCGGCGCTCAGCTTGATGTCGTCGTTTAACAGGTGGTGGAAGTCGAGCAGATCATCGTGACTGATCGGTTCACCAACATGAGCTTCGTTGAGTTCTGCCGGCAAGCGCCAGGTCGTGAAAGACACGCCAGAGGCCACCAGTAGGTCGATGGTTCGAGATTCGGCGGGCTTGACGACGGTCATCCGGCAGTGCGGACAGCGAAATGAGTACGTCCCTTGACTATTGTCGTCACAGATGCGGACGTGCACATCGCGGGTCGTGAGCTCTACATCGCCACAGTCGTGGCAGCTCGCACGAATGGTTGCCATCGAGAATTTTCCTCCTGCCGAGAAGCGTCTGGCATCGAACATGTCGCTGAGCTTTCCCGACAGCAGTCGCCCGGCCTCAGCTTCTCTATGATTCGGCAGACTGCACTCGGCTCTTGAGCGGAATGGCCGAGAGGCTCACCAGATAACGCGGAGAGTAATATTTTGCCTACTTCAAGTAGTATTTTGACTCTGTTCGACGGTCGTCGGTCATGACTACGCGTTTGCCGTCCCGACTGCAACCACCCATAGGCTTCGGACGTCAGGGCGCCGTAGACGACCTACCGAGAACCACCATCGAGGGTTTCGCTGATGCCCTAGCGCTCGGAGCCGGTGGTATCGAGTCGGACGTATGGGTCACTGCGGACGGTGTGCCGGTGCTCAACCCCGTCGGCAAGGTCGGTTCTCGCCTCCGGAAGCGTCGGATCTCGACGATGAACCGAGACGAACTCCCTGATCACGTTCCAACTCTGTCAGAGGTCTACCTCGCCATTGGCCCGGCGTGCCCGCTATCGCTTGGGGTGAAAGAGCCGGCCGTGTTCGATGCCGTCGTATCCGTGGCCCGAGCTGTTGGAGATGAGGCAGAAGCCAACCTGTGGCTCTGCCACGCCGATCTCGATCAGCTCACCGAGTGGCGCCCGCGGACGTCGGCCAAGTTGATCAACTCGACTGGGCGCAGCCGGGTCTCTGGTGGGATCGAACGACTGGCGGCCGCGCTGCGCGATCGGGATATCGATGGCCTCACCCAGTTCCACCGAGAGTGGTCGGGCGGCTCGATCGCCATGCTTCACCGGTTCGATCGGATCGCCTTGGCCTGGGGTGCGGTGCACGAGCGAGAAATGGCGCAGGTGGTCGATGCGGGGATCGACGCGATCTATTCCGAACACCTCGACCGAGTGGTTGCCGTGATCTCTCAGTACTACGACGGAGCCAACTAGAACCGGCTACAACGGGCCGACTCGATTGAGGGGCCAGAACAAGAAAAAGGCGCGACCGACCACTCGGTCCGTCGCCACCGGTCCGGTCTCGAATCTTGAGTCAAGCGACTGTTGACGGTTATCACCCATCACGAACACATGGCCTTCAGGAATCTCGACGGGCCCGAAGTCTTCGGTAATCACGCCCTCATCGATATAGGACGACTCGTCCAGTAACGTTTCGCCGTTGATGATGACGGTGTCGTCGCGGGCTTCGATCGTCTCACCCGGCAGCCCGATAACCCGCTTAATCACGTCGCGCGGTAGGTCCGGGCTTGACCCGATCTCTTGGTCGGTTCGTCGGAACACCACGACGTCTCCACGATTGATGTCGTGGAGACGGTATGAGAGTTTGTTGACAAGTACCCGGTCTTTGATCTCGAGCGTCGACTCCATCGATGGCGACGGGATCCAGAACGCCTGGAGCAAAACGGCTCGCAGTAAGAGGGCCAACAAGACCGCACCGACCAGTACGACTATCCATTCGATAGCGTTCTTGGCTCCGCTTCCGACGTACTCTCGAGAACCGTCGGCCCCGGTTGACCACTCACCGGCGAATCCCTGCCGGTTCTCGTCGAGCACATCGTCCTGACGATCGTCAAAATACTCATCCCCGTAGCCGAGGCTCCCCACTCCGGTGGTCGTTCTGGGCGTAATCTGATCAAACCGGCCAGTCTCGGAACGGAACCGATTGGCCGCCTGATGATACGGCTGCTGCTGATGGTCGTGTCCACCGTTGGTTGGGTACCCCGAGTGAGCGTACGGCGACATTTCGGGGTGCGAGTCGTCATAGCTCGGCCCACCTCGACCGAATCCGTTGCTGTCCGGCTGGTGACGGCTCACCGGCTCGTCGAAACCGAAACCGCCAGGTCCAGGGTGTGTGCTGTGTAGGCCGGTCGGTTCGTCGAAACCCACTCCGTTGTCGAATGGAACCTCACGACTTACGGTCGGATCGAGATCTGGTCTGGATTGACGGTCGCCGCCGTTCTGGTAGTACTCCCCTCGGCCCCCGTTACTACCGGCGTATTCTCGGCCAGGAAAAACGGTTCCGTCGCTCACCTCGTCGGTGAGGCCGTTTCCGACGTATTGATTGCCATTTCTAGAACTTGTTGTCGCCTCGTCGCCCAGGGACTGCGAAAGTAGCCTGGCGGATGCCCAGCGGCCACTGCTCAGGCGCACTGTCTCGGTGGGGTTGAAGGGCTGCGACTCACTCGAACGCCCTCTCCCGTTGGCACGGGCTTGAGGGGCGGGATCGGCGGGCACACCATACGACCATTTGTCTTCGGGATGGGAGGCCATGTTGTTTCCAGACTAGCCGCCCGGCGGCCGGTGACCCGGTCCGGAGTGACTCTCGTGGTTGACAGATGCCCGTGCTGTCCCGATCTTACCTTCGATACCTGTTCAGAATACGGTCGGCGGCCGACGCTGCCAACTCGGGCGCATCATCCATCCCTTGTGCTCCGACGACTTCGGCCGCCGGTCCAAGCCGTACCAGCAGTCGTTCCAGCCAGGGGCGAGCGGTGACCACGAGAGTGGCTCGGAGCCGCCCGTCGCCGAGTTCGGTCACCTCTTCGCTTGGATAGGCATCGATTACCCACGCCGCGTCGGCGGCGAGGTCGAGAACGACTCGCGGATCGTCCTTTCGTGGATGGAAAATGCCACCCCCCTCAGCGGCGTCGTCCGGTCGAACCGAAGCCGGCCGGTGTAGCTCGGATATCGACTCGATACGGTCGGCCCGAAAAATCCGCTCCCCGTTTGCCGAATGACACCATGCATGGACATACCAGTGACCGGCGTCGGCGAATACCCGCCACGGAGCTATGGCTCTGCGTGAAACCTCGTCTCGCCCGTAGGAGTAGTACAGCAGTTCAACTTCGGTGCCGGCTGACGCAACAGCTTGTAATCGGTCGAGAATTCCCGGTTCGACCTCGCCAAGGTGGATATCGACCGGGTCGCCGTCGCCGACGCCGAGTGCGTGACCCAACTTTGTCAGAGCTCTGGCCAGGGCGCCGTCTGGATCGGTCCCTGGCACCGACAACAATCCATCCGAGGAAGCAAGCATGGCGAGGCCTTGACCGGGGGAAAGACGAAGTGGCCGGGAGAAAAAGTCGGCGAGCCGAATTGTCACCCGACCCTCATCGTCGATCTGGACGTCGACCAAGGCGTCTGGCGAATAGGGCGGCAGCCCGACCATATACACCACTTGGAGGTCGGCGAGCAGCTCATCGGACGTCAAACCGAACCGGGTTGCCACGTCGGCGACCTTCTGCCCCGGATTGGCCACGATCCACGGCACGATGGCAAGCACGCGGCGCATCCTGTCGGCGGCGGTTGCTCGGCTCATCGCCGGTCTCCAATGGCCGTCACGTCGCGGCCCGATCGCCGGTTAACGCCTGGAGCCAGGCCACCAATTCAGCTCGCCATTCCGGTGGGGACAGCAACTCGGCGTGGTCGAGGAATCCGAGAACGAACGATCGGAAGGCCTCATAGTTGACCACCGGGACCTCGAATATTGCTGACCCGTCGGGTTGAGGTTCGACAGAGACGTCGCCGCTTTCTGAGGCTCCAAGCTGCTTAGCCGCGGTATCGACCCGCGATCGGTCGACGAGGAGCCGAGCCCGAGTCGGTGCTTCCTCGCCGAGTTCCCACGCCCGACGAGGTCCGCCGGCCGCGAGTGCCGATGCATGCTCGATGGCACGGCCGGTCTGGTCTATTCCACCCTCGACCCGGTCGAGACGAAAATTTCGTTCGCCGTCCCGGTCCCGGTCGTAGCCGGTTACGTACCAACGACCGCGGTGGAAGTCCAGGCGCCACGGCTCGACCTCGCGCTGCGCCCCCCGATATTGAAACCGTATCGTTTGGCCCTCGGTGATCGCTTGGAACATCGGAACCAGCGCCGGGTCCGAGGGGAGGCTGGCCACGACGTCCCGAACCAGGCCGGGGTCCTCCGGCCCGCGAGCAAGGTTGGAGGCCTCGGTTTGGTCGAGGGCCTCGACCGAACCCATCCCCCCAAGCTTCCAAAAGGCCTCCTGGTCGCCAAAACCTTCGAGCCGAACGGTCAATGAGGCCAGGTGAAGCGCAGCTAGCTCGTCGGGATCGAGACCAGGGTCCGGGAGGTAGTAGTCACTGGGCGCAATCCGGTACCCATCGAGCGGCGGGTCGGAGGCCATGATCTTCTCAACCCGCAATGGGATGCCAAGGACCCGGAGATCGTCCTTGTCGCGTTCGAAGGCCCGGTGAAACGCCGATCCTGCCGGCGGATAGCCTTCAACCTTCTTACGGATCTCGCTCGCCGAGAGCGGGCGCGGCGTATCTAGCAACACGGCGGTGAGGTTCAGCAGTCGTTCGAGCTTGTTGACCGACATCGTGCCTCGCTTCGCAATCCCCAACGGTTGCCATCGGCCCTAGGTGCCAAGGCGAGAGTGTATCGATATCGAGGCCTTAGAGCGTCTCGATTAGCTTTGCCACCCGTTCGTCTTCGCTCCGGAACGGATCCTTGCATAAGACGGTCCGTTGCGCTTGATCGTTGAGCTTGAGATGCACCCAGTCGACTGTGTAGTCCCGCTTGCGTTCCTTTGCCTTGCGGATGAAATCTCCGCGAAGCTTGGCTCTGGTGGTTTGAGGCGGTGTGTCGATCGCTTCGTACATCTCGTTGTCGACAAGAGTCCGATCGGCCCGGCCCCGATCCTGAATCTTGTAGAACAAGCCCTTGTCACGGCGAATATCGTGATACTGCAGATCGAGAAGGGCGACTTTGGCATGGCTAAGGGGAAGGTCATGCTTAGCCCGGTATGCCTCGATGAGATTGTGCTTAATGACCCAATCGAGTTCAGTTTCGAGCTTGAATGGATCGCTTTCAAGGTGCGTCATTACGTGTTCCCACATCCGCAGGGCCCGCAGCTCATCGTCGGGGAAACCGTGTGTCTCCTCATAGCGAAGGGCACGGTTGAGGTATTCGCTTTGAATGTCGAGAGCGGAGGCCTCCCGACCGTTGGCTAGGCGTACACGCCGGCTGAAGGTGAGGTCGTGGCTGATCTCCCGGATGGCCCTGATCGGATTCTCCAACGTGAGGTCGCGAAGGATACATCCAGGGTCTTCGACCATCCGAAGCAGTACCGCCATCGCCCCCACTTTGAGGAACGTCGTATATTCACTCATGTTGGAGTCTCCGACGATTACGTGGAGACGTCGGTAGTGCTCCGCATCGGCGTGCGGTTCATCGCGAGTGTTGATGATCGGCCTCGATCGTGTGGTGGCCGATGAGACGCCTTCCCATATATGTTCGGCCCGTTGGCTGATGGCGAACATCGAGCCTCTTGCCGTCTGGAGAACCTTGCCGGCGCCAGCGTAAATTTGGCGACTGACTAGAAACGGAATAAGTATTTCGCCGTAGTGGCTGAGGTCGTCGTTTCGGGTCGTGAGGTAGTTCTCATGGCAACCATAGGAATTGCCGGCCGAATCGGTGTTGTTTTTGAACAGATGAACCGTGCCGCGGATACCTTCATCCTGCAGGCGTTCCTCAGCCGAGTCGAGCAGCTGCTCCAGGATCCGCTCTCCGGCTTTGTCGTGGACAACGACTTCATCGATCGAATCGCACTCGGCGGTTGCGTATTCAGGGTGGGAACCGACGTCCAAATAGAGACGGGCTCCGTTCACCAAGAACACGTTCGACGAACGACCCCATGAAACAACTCGCCGGAAAAGATACCGAGCGACCTCATCGGGGCTGAGGCGGCGTTGGCCCCGGAGGGTACAGGTCACCCCATACTCGGTCTCAATTCCATAGATGCGGCGAGAGTGCACGTAACCCAACCTAGCGTCGATCGCTCTCCTGGCTCACCTCGCGTCACCGGACGATTCGAATCCAGTGACCCCTCGATGAGCGACGGCACAAAGAAAATCAGCCCAATAGCGTTTCGATCTCGCCATTTTCGAGCCGACGAAAGCATCGACCCTTGTCGGCTCGGTCGAGAATCGCGACCTCGAGTTCTTCGGCAGAGAGCGTTTCGTCCTCGCCAGCCAGAGCGGAGACCGTGGACTGCAGCGCCGTCGCCGCGTCCATACCTTCTGCATAGCTAGCCGCCAAACGCTCCCGCATCGATTCAGCCTCACCTCCGAGAACGGCGAACCCGTCCTCGTCGGTCACCGAGCCGTCGTATCGTACGTGAAACATCCGGTCGTCTTCGCGACGGAAGCCGACTGCTGCCACCAGGATCTCCACCTCGAGCGGCTTCGTCTCATGAGTGAAAATCTGACCCATCATTTGGGCGTACTGATTGGCGAGGGCCTGCGGGTCGACGTCGTCTCGCGAGTAGGTGTACCCCTTGACGTCAGCGTGCCGGATACCGGCGATACGAAGCTGATCGTATTCGTTGTATCGACCAACGCCGGCGAAGGCGATCCTGTCGTAGATCTCAGAGATCTTACGGAGATTGCGAGAGGGGTTCTCTGCGCACAGCAGCACGCCGTCGGTGAACTCGACCGCAGCGAGGCTCCGACCTCGGGCGATGCCCTTTTGGGCAAAGTCGGCCCGGTCCTTCATCACCTGTTCGGGAGGGACATAGAACGGCATGCTCATTGCTGCGCTCCTTCGTCGTCGTCACGCAGTTGATTTCCGAACTCGGACAAGACCGCCTCAAATCGGGTGGCGACATCGGCCTCGTCCAGCTCTGCGTATCCGTCGTCGGTGATCACCGCCACGATCGGGTAGATCCCTCGCATGCTGTCCGGTCCGCCGGTGGCCGAGTCATCATCGGCAGCGGTGAACAACGCCCGGATCATGAGGTCGACGGCCTCGTCTTGAGAGTTTGTGTTGCGCTGACCCAGTTTGACCACCGTGCGGGCAAACAGGCTGCCCGACCCAGATGCGACGAAGTCCTCTTCTTCGTAGCGTCCGCCGGTGACGTCATAGGCAAACAGCCGACCACGGCCGCGGTGCTGATCGAAGCCAGCGAACAACGGCACGACTACTAGGCCTTGCATTGCCGCTGGAAGGTGATTGCGAAGCATCTGCGACAGCTGATTGGCTTTGCCCTCGAGCGAGAGCGGCCGACCCTCAACCTTTTCGTAGTGCTCGAGCTGAAGCTGGAACAGTTTCACCATTTCAAGAGCTGGCCCTGCGGCCCCGGCGATGGCGATACCCGACCAGCGGTCGGCCGGGAACACCTTTTGCATAGTCCGGTGGCTGATGAGGTTGCCCGAGGTGGCGCGGCGATCACCGGCGATTATGACACCGTCGGCGAACCTGGCGGCAACCACCGTCGTGCCGTGGGTGATCTCGGTGGCGTCGGGGGCGGCCAGCTGGCCGGCGGTCTGGTCGTAGCGGACCGATTGACCGAGTTGACCCAGGAGACCGGCAAAGCTCGGGCCCGGATCACTCGACGTGTCGAAGTTGGGAAGGGACATACGCCGAGCACTGTAGCGCGGCGGCTGATGACCCGAGACCATCGTAGGCAAGTCGCATCGGTGCATCTGAAGACAACGGCCAATCAGAACGACTGCAGTCGTCAGGTCACCCTCGTCCTTCGGGCACGATGGTCCCTTTTCGAAGGTGGGCGCAGTGTGTGTACGCGGTGCTACTGGCCACCCTTTTGGATGTAGCTCTTGACGAAATCTTCGGCGTTGGTCTCGAGGACATCATCGATCTCATCGAGCAGATCATCGAGTTCGGCCTTCAACGCCTCACCAGACTCGCTGGAGGTCGGGGCCTCTTCTTCCACCGCGTCCTCTTGCGGCTTGGGCGCATTCTTGCGGATCTGTTCCCTTTCGGCCATCGTCGGTCCTCTCGGTTGCAATCCTCGGCGGGATTCGGCACTTCGCCAGATGGTTGGTCTCAGCCCATGCTAGGCAGAGAACCGCTACTCCTACTCGATCCTGGCCCTACGCGCCGAGCCTATCTAACAGCTCATGGACGCTTTCACACTCGTCCAGGATCGTCCCTACGTGATCGACAGTACCGCGTCCAGGCTCCAGCATGGGAACTCGCCGTAACGGGTCATCGCCAACGTCGAAGACGATTGAGTCCCAGTTGGCGGCGACGATCGAATCAGCGAATTTCTGAAGGCAGCGGCCTCGGAAGTAGGCACGGGTATCGTTCGGCGGCTCAGCAATCGCTCGTTGGGCCTCAGCCTCGGACACGATCTGCTCTAGCCCGGCTCGGGCCGCTAACGATTTTGACGGCCGGAGGTCGTGATACTGCAGGTCGAGAGCCCGGAGCCTTGGGTCTTCCCAATCACAGTCGTGACGATCCATGAACCCTTCGATAACTCTCTTCTTCGCTACCCAATCAACGGTTCCGGCTAGCTGGTCGGGGTCGGTCTCTAAGGCGTGCAGGGTCTGTTCCCATCGTTCGAGAACGACCTTGCCACACTCCTCCCCCACCGACTCAAGCCCGAACCGGTCGGCCCAGCTCTGCGCCTGAGCCAAGAGATCCCACTGGATCTCGATGGCGGTCATCGTCGAGCCGTCGGTCAGTGTCAGCGGCTTTGCCAAGCTCATGTCGTGGCTGACGGCGTGCATGGCTTGCACCGGCTCGTCGAGAAGTACTTGCCGTTCGTTTGCCCCGTCCTCCAACATCGCGAACACGATGGCCGAGGTGCCAACCTTGAGCAATGTCGCCGTTTGGGACATGTTTGCGTCACCGGCGATTACGTGGAGGCGTCGGTACTTCTGCGAGTCGGCGTGGGGCTCGTCTCGGGTATTGACGATCGGCCGCTTCAGCGTTGTTTCCAAGCCGACTTCTTCTTCGAAGTGCTCGGCTCGTTGGGTCAATTGGAACGGAATGTCGCGACGTGTCAGCCCGGGAAGTTCCGAACCGACCTTCCCAGATCCGGTATAGACCTGCCGGGACACGAAGTGGGTAGTTGCCGCCGCGATAATTTGACCGAAAGGCAAGTTGCGGTCGATCAAATAGTTCTCATGACAACCGTAAGCGTTGCCTTTTCGGTCTGAATTGTCTTTGTAGATGACGATCTCTTGCCCGTCGGGCAAGGCGTCGGCCGCGGCCTGCATCGACTCGATGAGAATCAGCTCTGCGGCGCGGTCGTACAGCACCACGCTGAGGGCGTCTCGGCACTCCGGAGTCGACAACTCTGGATGCGCATGGTCTACGTAGTATCGAGCGCCATTGGTCAACACCGCATTCACGAGATGGGTTTCGACCTCTGGCGGCATGGCGAATTCGGGTGCCAGCAGATCTCTGGCATCGGCTCCGGGCATCTCGTCGATGAAGTCCCAGGCCACTGGACCTGAACGGTCGTCGAGCCCGCCGATATCACTGCCGACATAGGCATTGATGAGAAGCGACGATGCCGACACGGGATTCCAGTCCGCCGTGCCGCGAACCATGATGCCGAACTCGGTCTCGATGCCAACAATCTTTGGAATTGCCATGTTTCCCGCCTAACTACAGATACTGACCGGTGGCCACTTGCTCGATGGCTCGTCCGCCGGTCTTGTCCTCGCCGGCCGGTCCGACCAAGGTTCGGACATAGACGATACGCTCGCCCTTCTTCCCCGAGATCTTGGCCCAGTCGTCCGGGTTGGTAGTGTTTGGCAGATCCTCGTGCTCTTTGTACTCCTGGGTCACCGAGACGAGTAGATCGTCGGCCTTGATGCCTTTCTCGCCGGCATCGAGGAATCGTTTGATGGCCAGCTTTTTGGCCCTCCGAACGATGTTCTCGATCATGGCGCCAGAGGCGAAGTCCTTGAAGTAGAGAACTTCCTTGTCGCCGTTCTGATACGTCACCTCAAGGAATCGAGTCTCGTCGTCCGCTCGGTACATGTAGTCGACCGCTCGCTCGATCATGCCTTCGAGAGCGGTGTCGATGCCGACACCGGAGCGAGTCTCTTCCTCGTGAATCGGTAGATCCTTGGTCAAATAGTTGGCGAAGATCGATTTGGCCGATTCGACGTCTGGTCGCTCGATCTTGATCTTTACGTCGAGCCTGCCGGGGCGCAGAATGGCGGGATCGATGAGGTCCTCACGGTTGGAGGCGCCGATTACGATCACGTTCTTCAGCGTCTCGACGCCGTCGATCTCCGCCAGTAGCTGGGGTACGATCGTTGATTCGATATCGGAGCTGATCCCAGACCCACGGGTCCGGAAAAGAGATTCCATCTCATCGAAGAAGATGATTACTGGCCAACCCTCGTCCGATTTCTCTCTCGCCCGTTGGAAGATCAGCCGAATTTGGCGCTCTGTTTCGCCGACGTACTTGTTGAGCAGCTCTGGGCCCTTGATGTTGAGGAAGAAACTCCGGGCCTCTTTGTCGTTCGAAAGCTCGCTCACCTTTTTGGCCAACGAGTTGGCGACCGCTTTGGCGATGAGCGTCTTGCCACAGCCAGGTGGACCGTAGAGCAGGATGCCCTTCGGGGCCGGCAACTGATGCTCGGCGAACAGGTCGGCGTGGAGAAACGGCAACTCGACAGCGTCGACGATCGTCTCGATCTGGGAATTGAGGCCGCCTATGTCTTCATAGGACACGTCGGGAACCTCTTCGAGCACGAGGTCTTCGACCTCGGCCTTTGGGAGTTTTTCGACCAGAACTGCCGCCCGAACGTCGAGCAGCATCGAATCTCCGGCCCGGACTCCGGTGCCAACAAGGTGATCGGCTAACTCGACCACACGTTCTTCGTCGGCTCGTCCCACGATGAACGCTCGGAGGCCGTCGTCGAACATCTCCTTGACGCTCACGACTTCGCCCGACCGTTCAGGGCCGCGCACCTTCACCACATTGAGCGACTCGTTGAGTACAACTTCGACGCCGCGGACCAGCTCATCGGTGTCGAGGGCGGGGTGACATTCGACCCGCATCTTGCGACCGCTGGAGAACACGTCGGCCGAACCGTCCTCATTCATCCCGAGGAGGGTGCCGTATGCACTCGGAGGTTGAGTTAGTTTGTCGACCTCTTCGCGCAGCGCGGCGATGTGTTCGCGGGCCTCGCGTAAGGTATAGGTAAGTTTCTCGTTTTGACTGATGGCCTGGGCCAGCTGTCCCTTGGTGTCGAGCAATCGCTCTTCAAGGGTTCGGACGCGTTTTGGGGCGTCCTGTAATCGGCGGCGGAGGGTAACGACTTCTTCCTCCATCGCCTTGAGTTGCGACTGCAACTCGGCCATACCAGTTTCGTACTCGGTCAGCCGTCGTTCGTACTCGGGGGTTTTGACGACCACCACCTCCTGAAATCACCAATCGAGGGTTGAGGTCCGAGCTGGACCTCCGTAGCGGACCCTACACCTACGTTCGGCAGGATGCTGAACGCTTCAAGCAGGAAGCCGTCGAGACATCGTCGCCGTCGGCACGCAGTTGAAGAAGAACGGGGGCGGGATACGGGCTTGATAGTTGGGCATGTCATGCTCGGCGGTGCGGCTCCTACCCTTGTAAACCCGTGATCAACAAGATGTATGCCAGGATTCGGGCCTCTTCTCGCCATGCCTCGTATCTACCTGATGGGCCGCCGTGGCCGGCCGCCAGATCTGTCCACAACAGGATCGGCGCCGAACCGGTCGTGTGTTGTCGTAGACGCTGGATCCACTTCGCCGGCTCCCAATAATTTACTCGGGTGTCGTGGAGACCTCCGGTGGCCAGGATCGACGGATACTTCTGCTCGCTCACGTTCTCGTATGGCGAGTATGCCTTCATAGCTCGAAAGATTGACTCATCGGCGGTCGGATTCCCCCACTCTTCCCACTCGGTCACCGTCAGCGGCTGGCTTGGATCCAGAATGGTGTTCAACGCGTCGACGAATGCGACGTGAGCTACCACTCCGCAAAACAATTCGGGAGCTTGGTTCACGACGGCCCCCGCCATCAATCCGCCGGCTGAACCTCCGCGCAAGACCAGACGATCTGCACTTGTCACACCGCTGTCGATCAGTTCTCGGGCAACGGCGATCACGTCGGAAAACGTGTTCTGCTTCCGCTCGAACTTGCCGTCCAGATACCATTGCCGCCCCATCTCACCGCCACCGCGAGCGTGAGCGATGGCAAAGACAAAGCCTCGATCTAGCAACGACAGGCGGGCTGACGAAAATGTCGGGTCGGTCGAAATCTCGTAGGCACCGTAGGCGTACAACACGCACGGGCGGGACCCCCCGGCGGCGCCAAGCTCGCCTCCGTCGGTTCGCCACACGAGGCTTACCGGGACGTCCGTTCCATCGGGAGAGGTAGCCCAGCGGCGCTCGGTCGTGTACCGGGTCTGGTCGAAGTCGCCTAGCACTTCCTGCTGTTTCAGGAGGGTCCGTTCGCCACTTTTGGTGTCGAGTAGGAACAGCGACGGAGGGGTCACCATCGAGCTATAGCCGTAGCGAAGGGTGGTGGCCTCAAACTCTGGATTGGCACCGGGCCACACGGTGGACACCGACTCCGGTTGGTCGATCTCGGTGAACTCGTCGTCGACGAAGCTGCCGTTTGACCAGGCCCGCATCCGGATCCGGGTTCCGCCCCCGGTTCGCTCGAACAGGGTGAGATGGTTGGCTGACACGTCGAGCCCGCTCACCATGACCAACGGATCCTCGGCGATAAGTTCAGACCAATTCTCGGGACCGGGGTTCGCTTCGGGAGCGGTCACAACCCGAAAGTTCTGGGCCTCGTCGTTGGTCAATATGACGAACCGGTCCCCAACGTGATCCGCCGAATACTCCACCCCTTGGCGCCGTTCGGCGATCAATCGGGGCGTCGTCATCGGCTCGGCGGCGGGGATGATCCGGATCTCGTCGGTTACCTTTGAAGAGGATCCGATGTGGATGTAGGTGTCGTCCTTGTCCCTTCCGACTCCGACCCAGAACCGCTCGTCGTCCTCCCGATAGACCAGTTCGTCATCGGCTACCGGCGTCCCTATTCGATGGCGCCAGACCTCGTGAGGTCGATTGGCGGAGTCGGGCCTGACGTAGAAGAACGTTTGACCGTCGAGGGCCCAGGCCGAACCGTACGACAGATCGACGAGCCCATCGTCGATGTCCTCCCCTGTTGTCAGATCTCGAACGTAGGCGGAAAACCGCTCGTCGCCGGTGCGGTCGGCCCCCCACAAGAGCAGTTTGTGGTCCGGTGAAACGTCGAACAAGCCGATGTCGAAGAACTCTGACTCACCGGCCTCAACGTTCTCATCGAGCAACACTTCCTCGGTCGGCGTACCATTTCCGGCCACCTCGTCGGCGAAGGAGGTCATGTCTTGCTCGGTGCTCACCGGCCGGCGGCAATGGATGCCGTAGTCCTCTCCCTCCCGCGTGCGGCTGTAGTACGACCACTCGTCCTTCGAGATCGGGACGGACATGTCGGTTTCTTTGATTCGGCCTTTGATTTCGGCGAACAGCGTTTCTCGCAACTCGGCCACGGGGGCGAGCACGTTCTCGGTGTAGGCGTTTTCCGCCTCCAGATGAGCGCGAACTGCGGGCGATTCACGTTCTTGAAGCCAGTGGTAGGGATCGACGAGCGTTTCGCCCCACCAGTCGGAGCGATGCTCGACGGGGTGAGCCGTCGGGGGCGTGAGATCATTGGGGCTGGCTTCGGATTTGGACGGAGGGAGCGACACGATGACGAGCCTATAAGGTCGATTGGTGGCCGCCGATCCCGATACTTCCTCGACGTATCCCCAGACGTTCTTCCAAGCACCGGATGGGGCATGCCAAATCTTGCTCGTTCGCCACGGGCAGTCGGCACCGTACGATCCGCAGCAGCCGTTCCCGCTCGTCGACGGCCATGGGGACCCACCACTGTCGCCTCTCGGGCAGCTCCAGGCGAGCCTCGTCGCTCGGCGGCTGGTAGACGAACCCATCTCGGCCGTTTACCAGACCACTCTTGTCAGAACCCATCAAACCGCAGCTCCACTCGCCGAGCAGCTGGGGTTGACCCCAACGGTCGAGCCCGACCTCCGCGAGGTGTTTCTGGGGGTTGCTGAAGGTGGCAGGCTACGGGAAATGATTGCCACCGGACATCCCGATGTGATGGCTATGCGAAAGACGAAGGAATGGGGTGCACTGCCAGGAGCCGAAACCAACCAGCAGCTCACAGAACGCACGGTGTCGGCCGTTCGCCGACTGGCAAGGCATCATCCAGGCGAGTTGATCGCCGCCTTTTGCCATGGCGGGGTGATCTCGGCGGTGCTGGGCTACGCACTCGGGGCCCATCCAATGGCTTTTCGCGGTGCTCGTCACACGTCGATCAATCACATTGTCGTCGGACCAGACGTCACCGACCCTGAAAGCTGGAACGTCCGGACGTTTAATGATGGCGCTCACGCTGGGTCTCTTTTGGGGGACGCCGACATCAAGCATATTTCACCGTGATGGGAGTAAATCAACCTGGACGTGCTTCCGAACACCCATCACGTAGGGTATTCTCGACGGCACGCCTGGTGGTCAAGGATCCCGATGGGTTCCAAGCTTCTGCGAGGCGAACCGAGAATCCGCACAGTCCGAGGTAACGGCAATCGTGTTCTGGCGAGAAAGATACCGGTTGGCGGCCAGTGCATTGCTGTCTGGCGCGGCCCTGCTTGCAGTGCTCGATTATGTCGCCCGAGATCCATTCGAGCGCGGCTCGTCGATCCTGTACCTGGCATTGGCTCTCGAACTTGCGGCTATCTACACGACCTTTGCTGATTGGAAGAGGATCTGGGCTGGCTGGCGCCTCGCCCCACCGGTGTTGGTGCTGTTGGCAATCGTGGCGTCGATGTTTTGGGCCGACAGTGTCAACACAAACCACGCCACGATTGGCCTCGCGGCTGCGGCACTCATGGTGTTGGCCTACGTCGGTTTCACCCTGCCTCCTGGTTCAGCGCTGACGTTTAGTCCACTCGTCGTGGGTGTACTGCTGCTGGCCTACGTGCAAGAACGCGGCCGGATTAGCCTGGCCCTCCCCTTGATCGGTGTGCCCGTCGCTGCTGGGCTCGGTGAGCTGATCTCAGCTTTGGTCGACCGTAGCGTCCGGACGCAACATCGATTCTCGTCTCGCAGTGAACGCCTCGGCCGCCTCGAAGATGTCTTGCGCCGGTTCCGGCGGCCTGGTTCGCTCGACGAGGCTGCCGAAGAGGTGGCGACGGCGGCCCTCGAAATTTTCGGGGTCGATCGTTCGACCGTGGTGCTGCGCGACACCGAGGGGGGACTAATTTCGGTAACGCTTGGGCCATCGACCGAAGAGGATCCAGACCCTCTCACCGCCGAACTTGTGGCCGACACGATCGGTGGCGATGAACCCCGACTCGTGCCCAACGTCGACGAAACGCTCCTCGTACTGCCGTTGCCAGCGGCAGACCTGCCGGCCGGCGCGGTGGTCGTTCACCCGATTCCTGATGAAGACCCGACGTTCACCCTCGACCTTGCACGGCTCTTCGGAACCCAGGTCGGTATTGCCATCGAGCACCTGTTCGTCATAGACAAGCTGGAACGAGCATCGACCCGCGACGAGCTGACCGGTATCGGAAACCGTCGCCATGCCGATGCGCTGCTCAACTCGATGCAGGACGGCGACGCGTTGATCCTGCTCGACCTCGATGGCTTCAAAGCGGTGAACGACACCCTTGGCCACGCCGCTGGCGATCAGGTGCTGCAAGACCTATCTCAGCATTTACGGGATTGCCTCCGCGATTCGGACACATCCGCTCGGCTGGGCGGCGATGAGTTCCTGGTCGTGGCCAGACGAGCTTTTGCCGACCCGGTCGCCGTTGCCCAACGCATTCTTCGTGGTTGGTCCAGCCGTGGCAGTTCGACGACCATCAGCGCTGGAGTGGCGCTACACGAAGCCGAAGTGGCGGCCGACGAAACCTTCGACCGCGCCGACCAGGCGTTGTACCGAGCGAAAGCGACTGGAAAGAACCGGGCGCAGATGTGGATTCGTCCCTCGGGCCCCATCTCCACGAATGGTTCCGGCGCCGGCGCAACCAAATAGCCGTCGCGCAAATAGCCGTCGCAGAAATAGATGCCGCGGCACCCAGCGGCGCAATCAGCGCTCGATTGGAGCCGTGTCAGCCCGTTCGGTCGGATCCAAGCTCAGGCGCCGGAAGCGATGTCGGCGACCGGTAGAACGTGCTGGGTACTCGCTGGCTCGGTCGATTCGACAGTCTGTTTCGGTTGTAGCTCAACGATCCTGGCGTCGACCTCGTCCTTGATTCCGGCCAGGGGAAGCACGTTGAGCACGCCTTGCCCGTTGCGGACGAGGTCGATCAGCTCTTCACCACTTCGCGTCAGGACCGATGTCGACCCATGGATCACCAGGTTGGCCGACGCGACGTCCTCACCGAGCTGCTCTCGCATGAAGGAGAACACCTCACGAACCGACTCAAGTCGGATGCCGGCGTCGAGCAGCGTCTTGATGACCTTGAGTTCTAGAAGATCCTTGTAGGAGTAGCGACGACGAGAGCCGGACCCCTGGGCGTCGGCTACCGACGGTCGTACCAGATCCGTTCGGGCCCAATAGTCGAGTTGCCTGTAGGTGATGCCCACAATCTCCGCTGCGCGCTTCCCGCTGTAGTTCGCTTCAACTGACATGTAGCCTGCACTCTCGCTAGGTCCGACCGATAGACCGAAATTCCCACTATGAGCGTTATTACCTGCCATGCACGTAATTACGTTGAAGGAATTTGCCTTACCCCGATCGTAGTAAGCTGCGCGCGCCCAGTCAACGATTCGCGCGGAGCGCGAGCATCCACAGACTCCACAGAGCCAAACCCGATATCACATGGACACCGATCGACACCGTCTCATGGATCGCGATCCAATCGAAGATTTGATCGCCACCGCGTTCATACCTGACCCCCCGACGGTCGGGGCACTGACCGACGTCAATCAAGGGCGTGGCGTGTTCAGCACCGTAGTTCGGGCCGAGCTGCACTGGGACGGTGAGGCCCCAAACACCGGTGAGCGGCCGTCATCGGTGGTTGGCAAACTCCCCGTCGATGACCGAAACGGGGCGGCCGCTCGCTCGTCGGGCGCCTACGGTCGCGAGGCGTTGGCCTACGAGAGGCTCCTCGGCCGATCCTCGGTTCAGACCCCGATCGTGTATCACGTCGATCGACCAAATCGAGATACCTGTCGGCTCCTACTCGAAGACCTGGGCCGACATCGGGCCGTCGATCAATTGATCGGGCTGTCGCCGGAGGATGTCGCCGCCGTCGTCGATGAGCTGGCTCGCTTTCACCGAGGATGGCGAATCAAGACGCAGGAGCTTGCAAAGCTGCCGGTACGCCGACAGACCATCGGACTCCTCGATCCCGAGGCGCTCATGGCCGGGTTGGCGGCGTTGGAGACCGATTGGTCCGATGCCGTGTCCGACGATCAGCGGCAGACCTTCGCCCGCCTTGTGGCCGTACGGTCCGGTTTGGTTTCGGCCTATGACGCCACCGATGACGTAACGCTCTGCCACGGTGATCCGCGGGCCGACAATCTCGTGTTTGCCGACGACGGGAGACCGGTACTGTTCGACTGGCAACAGATGGCCGTGCAGTTTGGTGAGGCGGACCTGGCGTGGTTGGCTGCCACCAGCCTCGATGTCGAGGTTCGACGCCGCTTGGATGATGCCGTCGTAACGTCCTACGGCGGCTCCCAAGACCGCTACCGGCTCGGCATGGCGCTACCTGGATTGGCGGTGCTCCTCCTCGCTCAACGCCGGCTCGATAGCGAGCGGACACGCCGATTCGTCGCGGTGAGCTTGCGCCGGATCGCTACCGCCCTCGCCGACCTCGATGTGGCATCGCTGGCAGTGTGAAGTAGCCCAACGACGTGAAGTAACCCAACGACCTGGAGGTTTGGCTACTCTTCGGTCTGGAAATCTTCAGGGTTGACCTCGTCGAGGAACTTCCGGAGGGCCTCGACCATTTCTTCTTCGTCGCCTTCGGAATCGTCGGTCTCGACTTCCTCGATGCCGGCCTCTTCGATAAGGGCATCCTCGGCGAAAATCGGACTACCGGTTCTGGCTGCGAGAGCAACAGCATCAGATGGCCGAGCCGAGATTGTTTGCACCCCTCCGCTGGCGTCGCGGAGGTAAAGCTCGGCGTAGAAGGTGCCTCCCCGCAACTCGGTAACGACGACACGTTCAAGGCTGGCCCCGAGCCCATCGATGACCTCGGAAAAAAGGTCGTGGGTCATGGGTCGGGCCATGGGCGTACCGGACAGGGCAAGATCAATGGCGTGAGCCTCGGGCCCGCCGATATATATCGGGACAACTCGTCGCTGACCGCCGGTCTCGCGCAGCAGCAAGATCGGAGTATTGGTCGGTAGCTGTACTCGGACCCCCACGAGCTCCATCTCGATCGTCATGGGCTCAACGGTACCCCACTTCTGGGCCGTCAGTCCCACCGCGAACGGATTGGTCGACGAGTAGCGGGTGATGTCAGTTCTGTGAGCTCAACGCCAGGTAGACGAGTTTAAATTTTCCAACTTGAACTTCATCGCCGTCGTTTAACGCTGCGGTCTCTACTCTTGCCTGGTTTACGTAGGTTCCGTTCAGACTGCCGGCATCGGAGACGTGGTATCCGGCACCGACACGGTTTACGGTGGCGTGCCGGCGGGACACGGTCACATCGTCGAGGAAAATATCGCTCTTAGGGTGGCGCCCGATGCTGACCTCTTGTGCATCGAGGGCGATGCGACTCCCGCGCTTTGGACCGTCGCGCACAACGAACATGCCAACCGTGCCATCTGGCATGTCGGCCATAATTTCGTCTGTGACCTCAATCGGGTCGTAGGCCGCGGTGGCGTCGATGGCCTCGGTAACATCGCTGCTCGGCGTCCTGGCCTTCAGCGGTGTTCCGCAGGAACTGCAGAATCGAGCACCGATCGGGTTCTCGTACCCGCACGACGCGCAGCCGGCATCCATAGTCATCCCTCCGTCAGGTCAGCATAGCTTTTCGCATCGAGCAGCGACGAAAGCTCGGTTTGAGAGCCAAGCTCGATCACGCAGATCCAGCCATCACCGTATGGGTCGCTGTTGAGCCGCTGGGGCTCTTCTCCAAGGTCGGTGTTGACTTCGACAACCACTCCGGCGACCGGGGCGTAGATATCGGACACCGATTTCGTCGACTCGACTTCACTAATCGACTGGCCGACGCCGACGGTGGCCCCAACCTCGGGCAGTTCGACATAGACCACGTCGCCTAGTGCGTCTTGCGCATAGTCGGTGATTCCGATGCGGACTCGGTTGTTCTCCTCGACCTTTATCCACTCGTGGTCGGCGGAGTACCGCAGATCTTCGGGGGTCAGCATTGCGTCTAAGGTAGCGCACCGTCGCCAGAACCGGGCTACCTTTGACCGCTCTCTGACCGGGCAAGCATGCTTATCTCGCTTCGGGTACGACCAGCGCGACGAGACCTCTATTGGGGGGGCGTATTCGGCAGCGCAGACCGAGCGGTGGGAACGTACTGAAAGACCGCCGAATACCAGCTGTACCCCAAACCCGGAACAGCAAACATCCAGGCAAGCCACGTCAGAATCGGGGCATAGGACAACGTGCTGTTCGCCCCGAGGAACATGGGGAACGCGAACATCAACAGGAACGTGCCGGTTTTACCCTCCCAGGTCACCGGGAAGCGCTGTGCACCGAGTAGGCCGAGGACCAATGCGGCCACGGCGACAAGCGCCTCTCGGACGAGAGCGATGATGGCGACGACGATGGGAATCGAGCCGTCGACAAGGATGGCCGGCACGGCGACGAGGAACAGAAGGCGATCGACCGTCGGATCGAACAGTGCACCAAACTCGCTGACTTGGTCGAAGCGTCGGGCCACCCACCCGTCGACCCAATCGGTTGACCCAAGTACGGCCAGCAGCCACCCTGCTGCGGCCCGGTGATCGCGCCCGAACAACAACCAGAGGAAGATCGGGATACACAGCATGCGGCCGAACGTGATCAAGTTCGGCCAGGTGAGAGCATCGGCTGGCCGAAGGCCGGCAAACGATGCAGCGAAACCCGATGGCTCCTCAGGTCTGTCAACGGACATAGAGCGCGACTCCATCGCGGTCGAAGTCGAGTTCAAAGCCTCCTTGGGCCATACGTTCGTCGAAGTCCGCCCGCTCATCGTCGGTGCGTTCTGGGATTTCACGCTCGACTACCAACACCGCTCTAGTAAAGGCGGGGAACGCCATGTTGACCGCGGTCGGTGGCGTATCGGTCGACAGCGGATAGAGCCATGGTCGCTCCGAGAGAGCGGTTAACGCCGAGGGCGACGCCCGGACGGGCGTGTCGTCGTCCAATCGGGTGATTGCGGTGGCGATCGCCCGATCGGTGGCATCGCGTTCATGCCAACTCCAAGGGTCTTCGTATGGCGATGTCGGGGCCGAGCTGACGAACAGCAGGACCGACGCAGCCGCCAGGGTGGTGAGGAGCCGAACGTCGAGGAACACCCGATCGACACCGACGTTTCCCAACCGATTGAGGGCGTAAGTAGCGGCGATCATTACGAAGGCGAGCAACATGGCGGCCCGCTCTGAAAAGGCGGTGTTGTCTGGCGTGCTCGACACGAGGTAGAGCCCGACGAGCGGGAAACTGGGAAGCAGATGGCGCAGGGACAACAGCGGGAGGAACAGCACCGGCGCCAACAGTGCCACCAACAATGACAGGTTGTCTTGGGCGAGAAGGTTTTGGAGCGAACCGACCGGCTCGCGTATCGATCCAAGCGCAACTTCGCCAAGCGATCGGCCGTTGTATCCTCCGGAGGCGCCGACTCCACCGCCTTGATCGAAGATTGGTTGTCCGACCAGTAGTAGGGCCAACGACCAGACGAAACCGACGCCAAGCGTCCACAACCCGGCCCGTCGCTCTCCGTCGCCGAGGAGCACGAAACCCCAGAGGGCAACCGCCAGTCCGAGGTCTGCCCGGCACGCCAGCGCGAATCCAACGCACAACCAGTACGCCACCCATCGCTTTGACGCGCCGAAGTACGCCATTCCCAGAATGGCCGGTACGGCGAGAACGACCGGATGGAAGTCGTCGATACCGAGCTGTTGAGTAGCGGGATGGAGGGCGTAGGCCAACACGAGCACTGAGGCTGCGCCAACCCGGAGATTCGCTACCCGCCGAGCCAACCACCACAGAGGAAATACACCGAGACCAAGGGCGATAGCCTGCGCCACGATCAGAACTTGTGCCGGTTCGACGAAGGCACCGAATGGGGCGAGCGGATAGGAGATGAACGACCAACGAAGTTCCAATAGGTGGACATCGGTCCCAAATAGCGATGCCCGTGGCTCGAAACGTTGACCTAACAGCCAGCTGGCCTGGCTGTAGGCGGCAAGGTCTCGACCGGTTTCGAAGCCGGTCACCCGATCTGTGGCCAGCCTGGCCAGCCAGATGGTCAGACTCAACGCCACGGTCGGAGGAACCCACCGGTCGCCGATTCCGCCTTCCATCCGAGCCTGGATACGGACGACAGCTCGTTCCAGGCGGCGTTGATAGGGCAGCTCGCTCATGGTTGGGTACCAACGATCCGGCGCCGACGGTGGCGCCCCGCTACGGAGCCGGAAAACATTCGGTCGATCATGGTTTCGTCCTCAGCTGATCGACCGGTCGGCAGTGGCCGGAAGGTCGGGCAGCGGATCGATCAGGTGATCTCCCTTGTTCTTTACGTTGTTGACCGCGGTTGAGATCGGATAAAGATCGAGCAGGTCATCCGGTGCGGGCACCATGAGAGAGGAGATGTGATCGGGATCGGAGTCTGGCGCCAGCCAGTCGTCCCATACCGAGGGGGCGAGCAAGACCGGCATCCGGTTGTGGATCGCTTCCATCGTCTTATTCGGTGTGGTGGTGAGGATGGTGCAGGTCTCGACCGGCTCTGCTTCTTCGTCGATCGTCTTGCCGTCTTCGAGCCGGGGACGCCACCGTTCCCAGAGCCCGGCGAACACGATCGGCTCGCCGTCGTGTCGGTGAATAAAGAACGGCTGTTTGGCTTTTTGGCCGTCGACTTTGGCCCATTCGTAGAACCCATCGGCCGGTATGACGCACCGACGGCGTCGGTAGGACGTTCGGAACGCCGGTTTTTCGGCAACCGTTTCGGCGCGGGCGTTGATCATCTTCGAGCCGATCTTCAGATCCTTCGCCCAAAAGGGGACCAGCCCCCACCGAAGCCGGCTGATCTGCCGGTTCTCATCGTTGGCGCGCACGACGTAGACCTCGTTGGTCGGCGCCACATTGAAGTTGGGTTCGAGCCCGCCGTCTGGTTCCAGCGCCCCGAAGTACTTCGCCAACTCATCTGGCGGCGACGCGGACACAAACCGGCCACACATGTCAGTGAACCGTACTCGCTCTTGGCCCCCGGCGGGCGGCCTCCGGCTTGTGGTTCGTATAAGAGGTCGCCTAGCGGCGCAGAAAGTGGCGTGAGGCTAGTGTCGCCACTTATGAGAGCGGTCGTTTGTAACAAGTTCGGGCCACCGGAGAACCTCGTGGTCGAAGAGGTGAAAGACCCGACCCCCGGGCCCGGTCAAGTACTCATCGACGTCCGGTCGGTCCCGGTTACCTTTCCTGACACGTTGATGCTCGAGAATAGGTACCAGTTCAAAGCTCCACTCCCCTACATACCCGGCGGCGAGGTGGCGGGAGTAATTTCTGCAGTCGGCGACGGGGTCGTCGAACGGTCGATCGGTGAGCGAGTGGTGGCCGCTCTCGGGGTGACCGGTGGGTTTGCCGAGATGGCTGTGGCCACCGCCGAAAACGCCCGTCTGCTTCCCGATTCGGTTGACTTTGCCGAGTCGACCGGACTTGGCTACGCCTACGGAACCACGTACTACGCCTTGAAACACCGCGGCCGTATGGCCGATGGCGAAACGTTGCTCGTACTCGGAGCTGGTGGACATCTTGGGATGACAGCGATCGAGATTGGCAAGCTCCTCGGCGGCACGGTTATCGCTGCTGCGTCGACGGAGAAGAAGCTGGCCCTTTGCCGGTCCTTCGGTGCCGACGCCACCATCAACTACGCCGAAGAAAACTTGAAAGAACGGGCAAAAGAGCTGACGGGGGGGGCGTTGGCTGCGACCTCATCTACGACCCGGTCGGCGGCGACTATTCCGAGCAGGCCCTCCGAGCGTCAGCCTGGGGTGGACGGTTCCTGGTCATCGGTTTCACGGCCGGAATTCCCGCGCTGCCGCTCAACCTCACCCTGCTGAAGAGCTGTTCGGTGGTCGGCGTCTTTTACGGGGCAATGATGTCAACCGAGCCGGAACTCGGGGACCAGATCATGAATGACCTATTGATGATGACCGCGGACGGCCGGCTTGCGCCCCATGTGTCGGCCCGCTATTCGCTCGACGATGCGGCGGTAGGGCTCCGAGCCATGATGGATCGGCAGACGATTGGCAAGATCGTGATCGAACCCTGATCGGGCTACGGTCGCTCGAGGCCTGTGGGTCAACCCGTGCCGTTGGCAAAGATGGCCCACAGGGTCCTATGCCCGTGGTTTGGACGAGAAAGGGAACCCGGTCAGCAGGATCCGCCGCCGTCCTACTGACCGGGAGTTCTGGAAGGAAGGCTTGAGCTTTCGGGAGCGCTCTGGATACGAGACGGTTGTTGAAGGCAGCGGCGGTGGAAACGCCCCAGCTGGCGATCGGCCTCGATGATCAGGCGATGCACATAAAACCGCGAACCTTCGAGGGTGACGGACTCTGAGCCGGTGCCAATCTGAAGACGGACACGGTCATCATCTTCGACGGTCGTATCGACAGTGAATGCGGTGCCAGATATTTCTAGTCGACTCATCGGCAACAGTTTTGCGTCGATGGTGCTTACCCGCCAGATACGGAGAGACGCATTTCCTAGGCTTTTGCTACGCGCTCAAAAATGGCGGAACGAAAGGGCTCACACCTACGGTCGCATTGCATAGGCTCACCGCTTCATCTGCGTACCCGAACGACTAAGTGTCGGGACAGACGGTGGCAGAAACCGACAAACGGCGTGTGCTCTGGTCGGCTCGGTGGCGTCAATCGCCGCACTTCGGAGCTAGTGTCAACGAATGAAGTTGCTCTCGCGAGTTCTGATTGCACTCATCGCCATCTTGCACCTCTACATCGCATGGTTCGAGATCTTTGCTTGGACTGAGGTCGGTCCGGATGTGTTCTCCACATTCGACGCAGACTTGTTCCCAGAGACGGTCGATCTTGCGGCCAACCAGGGTGTCTACAACTTATTCCTTGCGGCGGGTTTGGTCTGGTCGCTATTTATCACCGATCCTCTGTGGCGGTTCCGGGTGGCAATCTGTTTTCTCGGATTCGTGGCAGTCGCTGGTATCGCGGCCGCGGTAACGGTTGGGATCGACACCGGCCTGCCTCAGCTGGTGCCATCGGTAGTGGCGCTGGCGGCAACGGCGATGGCCCATCGTGGTGAAGCTCGGGTCACGGGCACTGCCCCGAAGCCCGCTGACGGATAGCGGGCCACAGAATCACGGCTCGGGCTACTTCTTAGGGCGTCCGTGGTCGGCCCTGAATCCGGGCTCAACCAGCTGGTGATGTGCTTTTCCAAGCCTCCGGTTCATCTTGACTGCGCCGCTCGTCTGCGACCCAGACTTCTCCCACGGGTGGCGACAATTTCTTGTTCGTTTGTCTGGTTTTAGATCGCTCAGATATACGAGGAATTATCGGTCATTTGCTGGATTACAAACATTTTCTGTTACGTCTAAAACACCCAGTTCTCGATGTGACAACTATCACACACATTGCGATTGATCGGCGCGTGGAGTGTAACCCTGCCCTATTGGCGATAGTTGTGAATGGGACTCGACGTCCGAAGGGAAAAATGACAAAGCAAAAGGCCGATTTCGAAAATATTTACGTTGAACCCGACCCTGGTTCTTATCATCGCACTCTGGGCAACTTGGACTACGAGATCCCAGAGCACGGCCGTCGGGTGTTCCACGCACTGCTGGACGAGCTTCGTGTTGATTCGGAAGACCCGACGGTACTGGACCTTTGTTGTTCCTATGGCGTGAACGCAGCGCTTCTCAACCACGATGTCACCTTGGAGGAGGTGCAGGCCCACCACTCTCAGGCCAGTGCTCTCTCCCACGATGATCTTCTAGAACGGGATCGGCGTTGGTACGCCGATCGTCGCCGTTCTGAGACGGTCAACGTCATCGGCCTCGATAGCTCCGAGGCAGCGGTCAACTATGCGGTCGATGCAGGTTTGCTGACCGATGGAATTACCGCCGACCTGGAGACTGGCGCATTGACCGAGCAGGATCAAACGAAGATCAGTGATGTCGACCTGGTAACCGTCACTGGCGGGATCGGCTACATCGCTGATCGCACCTTCGACCATATCCTTCAAGCGTTCGACCAAACCCCATGGGTCGCTGCGCTTTCGCTTCGATGGGTTGACTTTGAGCCAGTAGCAGAAACCCTGGACTCTCACGGACTCGTAACAGAAAAAGTCGACGATTTCGTCGTGCCGCAACGTCGTTTTTCGAGTAGTGAGGAACGAAATTTCGTGTTTGGTCAGCTATCGACGCAAGGCCTCACTCCATCCGAAATCGAAGAAAACGGACAGCACAGTGCAGAGCTATATGTTGCAAGGCCTGCCCATGCGGCAACCGATATACCTCTCCATGATATTCTTGACCAAGTTATTGACGGCTCAAAGTGAGCACCGATACCTGTTGACCGGCTAGCTCTCGGCAACGGTGGGGCCAGCGGGATTGCCCCTCGCATTATTGCCAGTATGGCAATCTAAAAATTCGGAGCAAAAGAGCCAAGCGACAGGGTCGATAATTCTATACATCGGCGCGATGATAGGTAGATGTACAGTGCGCTGGTAGTGGCAGCGATCATCCTGGCCATCATCGCCGGGACATCTTGGGCTCTGATCGCTCTCGACGCCTTTCGTTCACCACCCCGCCAACCGGGTCGATATCCGCCACCGGATCGACTGGTCGGCACCACCGCTGGTGCCAAACGCGAGCGGTGGGAAATCCCTGGAGTCAAGTGGAGTATTTACGAGCGCGACAGCTGGCGTTGCCACCTTTGCGGAGGTGAGGTGTGGCAAGGAATGACCGATCCAACCAAAGTGGCGCAGATCGATCACATAGTGCCGAGATCCAGCGGTGGCGGTCATGAAGATTCGAATCTTGCCACCTCATGTCGCAGATGTAACCTCCTCAAGGGAAACTACGAGGACAACGACGCGGTGCGAAGAGCAGTGGCAGCATGGCGCTCATGGAATGATCCGGCGACACCGTGGCCCGAGACGATGAAACAGGATCTTACCCTCTATCAGGAGCTGGCCACCCGACCGGGGTTCTCCCGAGAGATGAAGAAGGCTGGGTGGTCCGATGGTCTCTCCCTGGTCGGCAAACGCTGACTCAACGCCCGCCGGAACAGCGTTTTGCAGTGTGATCTTGCTTCCTGGCAAGAAAATCGGGTCTCGGGTGTAAGGAACGCTGTCTCGTCCTCGTCTGATCAGTTGAAACGACTTGGAGGACTCCCCCATGGCCGAAACCGGCGATCGAACCCGTTGCTTGCGTCCCGTCTTGTTTGCCATCGTGGCCCTGGCCGCCGCCTGTGGAACATCAAACGGCGGTGATCTCGCCGCTCCCCCGTCGCCGACCAGCGAGCCCACACCAACAACGATCGTCGCCAGTGAATCCTCGACCGTCGACGCGGAGTTCGACGATGTCGCCTCGCCCGCCAGGACACAGCTCGATTGGATCGTTACCGTCCTGAACGATGGCGCCCAAGTTACCGATGCCGAGATCGATGAGCGGTTCAGTCCGGCGTTCCTGGCCGAGGTCCCGGCAGATCAGCTCGCTGCGTTCTTTCCACAGCTGCTAGATCTCGCCGGTCCGCCGTTCACTGTCGAACGCTTCGAGCCGGGCGACGATGGTCTCCTCGCCCCGGCAACGGCAGTCCTTCTCGGGGCTGACGGCCGTCGCCTCTCCGTCGAAATCGTGGTGGCTCCCGCCGCCCCCAATCTGATCGAAGGACTGCTGATAACGCCGACCGATCTGGAGTTTCCGCTCCCGATCGACATCGCCGCTATCGACGAAAGACTGAGCCAGCTCGGGCCGCAATCGTCGCTCGGCCTCTATGAGGTGACCAGCGGTGACTGCACGGCGGTTCACGAGATCCGAACCGACTCACCGATCGTGTTGGGGTCGGTGTTCAAGCTGTGGGTGTTGGCAGCTCTGGGCGTCGAAATCGACGAAGGTCGAGCGAGCTGGGATGAGACGATGACCGTAACCGATGAGCTGCGCAGCAATCCGGTTGGTGACATCTACCAGCTGGAGACCGGCACCGAGGTTACGCTCAAGCGACTGGCCGAGGCCATGATCTCGATCTCGGACAACACGGCGACCGACATGCTTCTCGACCGGCTCGGCCGGCCTGCGGTCGAGGCAATCCTGAAACAGATCGGTGTGGCTGACCCGGCTGCCAACGTCCCAATGTTGTCGACCGGTAACCTCTTTGCCCTGAAGTATGTGGCCGACCCACCGAACGCCTCCGACTACCGAGCCCTCGACGAAGACGGACGACGAGCGATGTTGGCCGATCTCGACGAGGCGGTATTCGCTTGGACACGGTCTGAAACGGCGGTTGAGGACGTGACTGGGAGTGTGAACGTCGACGGACTGACGATCGACCAGCCACGAGACCTCGATATCGAGTGGTTCGCGACAGCCGAGGATCTTTGTCGAACCCTTGTTCATCTCAGCGAGCTGGCCGATATCCCGGGCTTGGAGCCGCTGGCCTCGATCCTCGAGATCAACCCGGGTGGCGGGCTCCCGTTCGACCGAGACCGTTGGCCGACGATCCGTTTCAAAGGTGGATCCGAAGCTGGCGTCGTCGCCGGAGCATGGTGGTTTGAGAGAATCGACGGCGATCGCTATGTACTCGCAGGCGGCGTTGCCAACCCCGACGATGCCATCGACATGGTCGACGCTCTCCTGCCTATCGCCTCGGCAATCGAGCTTATAGAATGAGTCGCCCGGCACCGTATCCCGATCGTGACGACCGCGAAGTGTTTGCCGGGTGGATGGTCGACCACCGCGGAATACTAGTGAAGATCGTCCGAAGTTTCACGACCGACCCGGTTGATGCCGACGACCTCACCCAAGACATCACCCTGGCCCTCTGGCGGTCGATCCGATCGTTCCGGGGAGAATCAAAGGCTTCCACTTGGATCTGGCGGATCGCTCTCAACGAAGCGATCTCTTGGAAACGAGCAGCGAAAGCGCCTCATCTCGATGTCGATGACGTAGCCGAACCCTCGGCCCACAGTCGAGCCGACGACAGCCTGTTGGTCGACCGAATCTACGCCGCCATCAGGACCCTAAAACCGATCGACCGGTCGTTGATCATGCTGTCGCTCGATGGCCACCGCTATGCCGAGATCGCTGAAATCACCGGTTTGACCGAGACCAACGTCGGCGCTCGACTCAGTCGAGCCAGGACCCGACTCACCGAACAATTAGAGGAAGCACGATGACCTCTCAAACACCATCGGACCGCGGCTTCGACCCGACCGACCCCATCGCCGAGGCTTGGGCCAACCAGGGTGAGCCAGACGGCGCCAGCTTCCTTCCGATGGACTCCGGTGCGGTGGCCGACGCTGTGGCTGACGCCCACGCCAAAGACCGACGACGGTTGCTGTGGCTCAACGCCAGAGAGGTCATACCGAGTATCTTTGTCGCTGGGGTGTTCGCCAGCGCAGTGCCGGACTCGGCACGCCCACCAGCCACCTTGGCCGCTGCGGCCTTGGTACTGGCTGTCGGCTGCTTTCTGGCGATCAGCTCGGTCCGTCATCATCGAGCTGATCTTCGCTGGGGAACCGCGGTCCGCGATCAACTAGCTCGCCGATTGGCCCAGACCAACCACCGGGCAACGCTCTATCGCACCGTCGGTTGGTGGTACTTTCTGCCCTTCATCGTCGCCATCGTCCTGTTTCAAGTCGGCACTGGCGAGGAACTTTGGGTCTTTCCCGAAGATCTGATCTTTGTCGGCGTCGCCGGCCCGGTCATTGCTGTGTTGTATTGGGTAAATCGAAGAATCGGTCGGACCTATAGCGCAGAAGCTAGACGAATCGAGTCTCTGCTTGCCGAGTTCGACCAAACGATCTGAATACCCGACTTCGTGGTAGCGGCTGGCGGCCCGTCCGCTTGCATCTTCTTCGAACACTGGCCTCGATGTTGACAGTTACCGCGATCGGTACCTGCGATGGTGTGCGGCTCCGGGGCCGGGGCATTACTCCCAGCTCGATATCGAATAGCAACGCCAGCATCTACGACCATCTTTTTGGCGATGTCGAGTGACAGTACGGCCCTTGCCACGTCTGGTGAGGACGGCAAAAGAATCTCATGCCGGCGGCGGGCCGGAGATCGCTCTTACCGAGCGGTTGGAGTGGGCCGGTACGTGCCGGTTGAAGTAATGGCGGGAGAGGTCGAGTTGTTCGACCTTCATTGTGCGAGTTACCGAAAGTGAGCGAGTGTATGAGAGTAAGTCGACTACTGGTTGGCGCATCGGTCGGGGCGATTCTCGCCCTACTGTTTGGGTACTCCGCCGTGATCGCCAGTGACGACATCCCGGCTACGACCAACGACGAGTCTGAACTCGTCGCGGTCACTGTGCCGACGAGCGTTCCGCCAGGATCGGAGCCCAACGACACTGCGCCCTCCGATCCGGAGGTAGTGACTCCGCCATCGCCGGTAGAGCCGCCGTCACCGCAGGAGTTGATCGCTCTCGCTACTCAGGGCACCCCGATTCTCGACAGTCCGCCCTCGGTCTTTGGGCCAATACCGAGCGATGCCACCCCGAGCGCAGCCCCGACCCGACGAACCAGTGATCTTGCCGGCACGGCAGTGCCAACCAATCAATGGTGGTCCAACTCCTTGATGGGTGATGAGGTACTCCCGCTGTTCGCCGAACCGCTCGTTTTCCAGATCGATGATACGGGCATGGTGGTCGCCCTTCCCGGCGATCTCGTCGCCAGCGAACGAGCGATCATCGCGCCGAGGCTGACGGCGGTCACCATCGGCACCGCACCAAGCGAAACGTTGGTCAGCGACTTCGACGCGTTCTCAGTCGAGCTAACCGCAAGTCTGGCCGAAGGTACGGCAACGACCCGGGTCGTACAGGGCTGGCCCGCGCTACGAATCGAATTGTCCAACGGCACGTGGCCGTTGGCGTGGGCTGCCGGTTCGACGGCGAACCCAAGCGGTGACCGCATGCGGGTCACCACACCCGAAGGCGACTGGGACGTATTCGTCGAAGGTGGCACGCTGTCGAACGACGGCTCGTCCTTTGACGCCGGTGATGGGGCCTCGGTCACCCTGGTTGCGGTACCCCGAGGTGCCGAGGGCGACGCTGCGTGGACCGAACTGGCGGTCGAGATCGCCGCCAATCCTGTAACCGCTACCAGCTCGTCGGTAGGAATGAACTACGAAACGGGCTCGGCCATTCAGGAACTGACATGGGAAGGCGCTTCGGTCGTCGCGCTTCTCCCCCACCACCGGGAAAACCTTCCCGACGCCGACCTGCTCGGCTACGAGTTCCCCACCCCACGGGGCACGCTCCAACTGGCCCGGGCTACATCGATCACCACGACGACGCCGTTCCGCGGCCTCATCCCCGGTGTTCCCGAAACCGACGTGTCGGCCGAGGTGCGGGCCGAGGTGGCAGACCTGGCGAACGGTGTCGCTCCCAGCGCTACCTACGAAGCCGGAAGCTACTTCGGACCGAAGGAACTCGGTCGTCTGGCCACCACGGCCGAACTCGCCAACGCTGTCGGCGCCGACTCGACAGCGCTCGTCGATGCGGTCACGTCAGGGGTTATCGACCGGCTTACCTACTCGGGTGGAGAAGATGAGCACTGGCTCGCCTACGAACCGACATGGGGTGGCATCGTCGCCATACCGGCCGAGTTCGGCAGCCAGGACTACAACGACCACCACTTCCATTACGGCTACCTTCTCCAGGCTGCGGTGACGGCGGTCGAACATAACCCAGATCTGCTCGACGCCTACGGCGAGACGATCGAACTGCTCATCGCTGACATGGTGGGTGGAGCAACAGCCTTCGAGGATGGCAAGGACGGGATCGCACCGTTGCGGGGCTTCAACCCCTACCTCGGACACTCCTACGCCGGCGGTTTCGGCAACACCTATGACGGCAACAATCAGGAATCGTCGAGCGAGGCCGTTCATGCCTGGTGGTCGATCGCTCGCTGGGGACTGGTCACCGGCGACACCCGTCTGACCGAGCTGGCCACCGCCCTCTATACCATCGAGTCGGAATCGGCTCGGATGTATTGGCTCGGCGACGAACGCAATCCCCGGCCCGAGGGCTATGGCTACTCTTCGGCCGGAATCGTGTGGGATGGCAAGGTCGACTTCGCAACCTGGTTCAGCGCCGATCCGGCCGCTGCGGTCGGTATTCAGCTCCTGCCGTTCACGTTCGGTTCGATGTACCGCAACAACCCGGCGTCGGCAGTCGAACGCTTCGCCGACGCCGAGGGTGCTCGTCCCAACGTTCCCGATATGTGGGTTGACCTGATGGCGCTCGACCTGGCTTTGGAAGACCCGGGCGAGGCCAAGGCGCTGCTCGATTCCTATGTCGCAGCCGACGAGTATGAGGAAGGCAACACCGCAGCGTTCTCCCGATACTGGGTGGAGTCGTTGGCTGCGATCGGCAATCCGTCGACCGCGATCTGGCCTGACGCCCCGATCGGCATGGCGTTCGAGGGTTCCGCTTCTGACAGCAGTGACGATCCGGCCGGCACCGAGGTGGTACTCACGGCGGTGAACCCGACCGGCGTTGCGACCACGGTCACCTTCCGCGACCAACAGGGGCGGTCGATCACCATCGAGGTCGACGCCGGCGAACGTATCGTCCAACGGGTCACCTGGCCGCAATAGCCAAATATCCTCTCGTGCGAGAGCTACTGATTCCATAGCCAACGGATTCGACGTTCGTTTGTCGGCCGGTTCCCGGTTGTGGTGGCGTCCGATGTTGGCCATAACCGATGCTCTTTTCGGAAAACACTTCGCCCCGCAGCGTTAATCGCCGGTAAGTATGGCGCGGAACAAGTTCGCGCTAGGGGGTTATCTCGCCTCTATGCCGAACGGAGATCATTTGGTCAAAACCGTCTTGGCCACCGAAGTCGAAGCCTGTAGTGAATGGAGCTCAACCCATTTTCGGTTCAGCTTGTTGGTTCCGAGCTTCCGCTGAAAGGAACCGATACGAGTCGGTATGGTGGGATGCAGCTCCGGGCCGGTCGTGGCGGGCGACGAAGCGGTGCGATCCAGTCGTTCGGCGGCTTCGGAAAGGCAGATGTTGGTGGAGGTGTCCGACGGTCGAGAGAAACGAGCGACGATCGTCGAACTTCGCTCTGTCGAGGTCTCGGTTGGCAAACAGTTGATCCTCAGCGAGACAAA
>CALIFY010000038.1 GCA_938021675.1 uncultured Acidimicrobiales bacterium | reverse complement strand
AAGGCCCGACGGAACGCTTCGGGGCGAAGCCGGGCGGTGACAAACGCTCGACCTGGGCGAACATCTACTGGAACCCGTTCGTCGGGTGCAAGTCGGAAGTCTCGGTCTCGGCCGAGCTTGAAGATTTCCGATGTCGGTGAGCGGAATGCTGCGTACCTGACGACAACGTTCGTCGGTTTAACCCTATTCGGCCTCGTAATGGTTCTCTCGGCCTCGTCGGTTTCAAGCCTTCATGAAATGGGCGAATCACCATTCGCTCAATTCAAGCGACAGGCGATATGGGCGGCCATCGGAGGCGTCGCCTTTGCAGCTGCCAGCCGGGTCGACTACCGGGTACTGCAACGATTCGCCGGCTGGATTATGGGATGTAGCGGGTTGCTGCTGGTCATACTCTTGATCCCGGGGGTCGGTCTCACAGTCAACGGTTCGACGAGATGGATCGGGTTTGGCCCGTTCACTATCCAGCCCTCCGAGCTAACAAAGCTGGCCCTTGTTATTTTTGTCGCCGACCTGCTGGCTCGTAGGGAGCGGCGCATGGACAGGCCAGAGTTGACGGTCCGTCCGGTCATGAGCGTGGTTGGCGTGTCGTCGGCGCTGATCCTGCTTCAGCCAAAACTCGGGACGCCGGTGATTCTCGCCGCCGTTGCTCTCCTGATGCTCTTTGTTGCCGGCGCCCAGCTTCGTGCGCTCGTGCTGTGGGCCATGTCTGGCGCAGTCATCGTTGCGGCGTTGATCAAGTTCACCGACTATCAGAACGACCGGATTGAGGGCTGGCTCGATCCGTGGGCCGACCCACTCGGAAACGGGTTCCAATCGGTCCAGAGCCAACTCGGGGTGGCCTCGGGTGGTCTGTTCGGCGTCGGTCTCGGCGCCAGTCGAGCGAAGTGGGGGTTCCTGCCGTTCGCCCACACCGACTTCATTTTTGCCATCGTTGCCGAAGAGATCGGCCTCGTCGGGGCCGGGGGGCTCATCGCGGCCTTCGTCCTGCTCGGCGTGCTCGGCTACCGGGCTGCGCTTCTCGCTCCCGATCGGTTCGGCATGCTCATGGCGGCGGGGATCACGAGTTGGATTCTGTTCCAAGCGTTCCTCAACATCGGGATGGTGCTCGGTGTACTTCCGATTACCGGGGAGCAGCTCCCGTTTGTTTCGGCTGGGGGATCGAGTCTGGTGAGTTTGATGGCCGGCGCCGGATTGTTGACCAGCGTGGCCCGGCGAGCGAAGCCACCTGCCCCGGAGACGGCAAGTACATCGGCTCGGTCTCGCGGTCGAGTCGGCACTCGGACAAGGAGTCGCCGATGACCGCTCGGCCGACGGGCTCGGGCCCGATCATCATTACCGGGGGTGGCACCGCCGGACACACCAACCCCGGCATCGCCGTCGCGCAGTCTCTCGTTGCGGCCGGCGTGCCAGCCACCGAGGTCCACTTCATCGGTGGTTCCCGCGGCAACGAGGGAACGCTTGTGCCGGCGGCGGGCTTCTCTATCGATCTGCTGCCCGGTCGCGGTATCCGTCGGTCATTGTCGCCAAGCGGTGTCCGGGACAACGTCGGAGCGATCGTCGGTCTGTTGTCCGGGCTGTGGCAGGCGTTTCGAATCATAGGTCGCCGCCAACCGGCGGCCGTGCTGTGCCTTGGCGGCTATGCCGCCTTCGCCGCATCTGCCGCCGCGGTTATTCGACGGGTCCCGCTCGTCATCAGCGAGCAGAACGCCAGGGCAAGCGCGGTCAATCGACTGTTCGGCCGGTGGGCCCGTCGGTGCGCTCTGCCATTCCCCGACACCGATTTGCCACACGGTGTGCTTACCGGAAACCCGATTCGGGCTGGCGTCGTGTCAGCGGTCGCCGATGCCGATCGTGAGGCAGCGAGATCTCGGCTCGAACATCGGTATCGTCAGGCTTTGGGGGCGGAACGTTTCGAATCATTGGGTGATCGAGTCGTGGTGGCGGTGTGGGCCGGCTCGCTGGGCGCCGGGTCGATCAATCGTTCCGTTCACGAATTGGCGGAGCGGTGGCGTCACCGGCAAGATGTCATCATCCATCATGTGGTGGGTCGCCGTGATTGGGCGACCTATGGGCCTGGTCTGAAGGACGGCGGCTCCTCGTCGTATGTGACCGTCGAATACGAAGACGCAATGCCCGATTTGCTCGTCGGCGCTGATCTCGCCGTCTGCCGTTCCGGTGCATCGACGGTTGGCGAACTTGCCGTCGCCGGTTTGCCAGCACTGCTGGTGCCGTTGCCGTACGCTCCTCGAGATCATCAGCGGGCGAACACCACCGAATTGGTCGAGGCCGGTGGTGCACTATTGGTTGCTGATGGTGACCTTTCGGCCACTGAATTGGCCGATCGCCTCGAACCGTTGGTCGATGATCTCCCAACCCGGCAGCGAATGCGTGCTGCTGCCGCATCGGTGGCAAGACCACAGGCAGCGGACCGAGTAGCTGAGCTCCTACTCGAAGCCGGCGGGCTGGTTGAGACCGGGATTGGCTCATGACCCCGTCGCCGCGACGACTCCGTCAAAGGACGATCGGTTCACATCAAAGGCGAAATGCCACGACCGGTGCCTCGTTGAGATGTATGGTCCACCCAACCACCGGAGGCATCGAGTGATCGATCTTCGCCAACCAAAGCGGATTCATATCGTCGGGGTCGGCGGCGCAGGGATGAGCGCCATCGCCGAGGTACTCATCGGGACTGGCCATACCGTGTCCGGTTCAGACCTGACGGACTCGACCCTCGCCCGACGGCTGGTCGATCGAGGCGTCACCGTATCGATCGGTCACGACGCGGCTCATCTTGGCGATGCCGAAGTGGTTGCCTATTCGACCGCCATCCCGTCTGAGAATCCGGAGATCGTTGAGGCGCGGTCTCGTGATCTCCCCATCCTTCGGCGGGCTGAGATCTTGACTGAGATCACGAAGTCGTGGCGAACTGTCGCCGTCGCCGGGACCCATGGGAAGACGACGACGTCGGCCATGCTCACGGTGGCCCTAACCGGGGCTGGTCTCGACCCGGCATACATCGTCGGTGGCGACCTTCACGACCTCGGTGGAGGTGCCGCGGTTGGCGGTGGCGATCTACTCGTCGTCGAAGCCGACGAGAGCGATGGGACGTTCGTCGAACTCAAGGCCGAGGCCGTCATCGTGACAAACGTTGAGCCGGACCACCTAGAACACTATGGCAACTTCGATGGGTTGGAGCGGGCGTTCGTTCAGTTCGTGACTCAGGCCCCCGGGCCCAGAGTCCTGTGCCTCGACGATCCTGGTTCGGCGGTTCTCGCCGGTCGGATCAGCGAGCTTGATCCGATTACCTACGGCACAGCCGAAGGCGCCACCTGGCGTATCACCGACCCTCTGCCAACCCCGACAGGGGTGAGTTTTTCAGTCGTCGGGCCGGCCGGCGAGCTTAAACTTCGTCTCGGCCAACCGGGCATGCACAACGCCCGTAATGCTACGGCCGCCTTGGCTGCCGCCGTGGCCCTCGGGGCCGCTCCGGATCGGGCTGCCGAGGCGCTGTCGGGGTTTGGTGGCGTCGGTCGACGGTTCGAGCGTCGGGGTGAGGAAGCGGGTGTCACGCTCGTCGACGACTACGCCCACCTGCCGACCGAGGTCGAAGCCGCACTCGCCGCCGGTCGGAGCCTTGGGCCGGAGCGCCTTATCGCCGCCTTCCAACCCCACCGCTACAGCAGGACCGAGCAGCTATGGTCCACGTTCGGCAATTCGTTCGCAGACGCCGATGTGTTGTTCGTGACCGGCATCTACTCGTCGGGAGAGACGCCAAGACCGGGTATTACCGGCGAGTTGATCGCCCAAATCGTGGCCGAGACCGACCCTGACCAGGATGTCCGTTACATCGAATCGCTCGATGATCTGGTCGGCGAGCTCTCGTCCGAACTGCGGTCCGGCGATCTCTGTATGACGCTGGGAGCCGGCGATCTCACCACCATTCCAGATGCCATCCTCGCCGCCCTGAGAGATCGGCCAGACGAGACCGCGACCACGGCTCGGCTCGACCGATGAGTAACGACGTCGACCTCGAATCGGCGGCGGCCATGCTCGGCCCGATCGCCGAGGCCGATGTCTCGCTCGCTCCGTTCTGTACCTACCGGGTCGGCGGGGCCGCCCGCCTGTTCGTAGAGGCCGACTCGGTCGCTGATCTCGAACAGGTTTGCGATGCGGTCAAAGTAGCCGGTTGTCAGACCCTCGTGATCGGAAAGGGCTCCAACCTGTTGGTGGCCGATGCCGGATTCGCTGGCGTGGTCGTCCGGCTCGGTTCGACGTTCGAAGAGATTTCGATCGACCCCGAAGAGGCAACGGTGCGAGCCGGTGCTCTCGCCTCCTTGCCGATCGTGGCCCGCCGTACCGCCAGTGCTGGTTTGACCGGTTTCGAATGGGCGGTCGGTGTGCCGGGTTCGATCGGAGGTGCGGTGAGGATGAACGCCGGCGGGCACGGTTCGGATATGGCCGCCTCGCTCACCGGGGCACGCATTTTCGACCTCCAGCAAGGAGGAGCAAGCGACTGGACGCTCAATGACCTCCAGCTCGGCTACCGCCGCTCCTCGGTCGGACCCCAACATGTCGTTCTCTCCGCTGATTTCCACCTGGCCAGGGGTGACCGAGCCGAGGCGGAGGCTGAAATCTCCGAGATTGTCCGTTGGCGTCGGGCCAACCAGCCTGGAGGACAAAACGCTGGCAGCGTCTTCGCCAACCCCGAGGGAGACTCAGCCGGCCGGTTGATCGAGCAGGTCGGATTGAAAGGGCATCGGATCGGGACGGCCGAAGTATCGACGAAGCACGCCAATTTCATTCAGGCCGACCCCGATGGATCGGCCGACGACGTGTACGCCTTGATTCGAGAGGTGCAACTTCGTGTGGCGACGATGACCGGGGTCGAACTGCATCCAGAGAACCTGCTCATCGGTTTCGAGGATGGGCCATGACACTTGTGACCCGATCGTCCAAGGCAGGAACGAACAGGGGACGAACGAAGGCGTCGAGTACCGGTCGTGGCGTCGGTAGACGACGGGTGACCGACCGTCGTCGAGGAGCGAAGCGCTTTCGGATCGTCGCCGGTCTCACCGTCGTCAGCACGTTGGCCGTCGCATCGATTGCTGCTCTCAACAGCTCGTGGTTCGACGTCGAGGCGGTCACGGTCGTCGGGTTCGAACGAGCCGATCCGGAACGGTTGGTTGTGGCCTCTGGTGTTGAACTCGGCGAGCCACTTGTCGACGTTGATCTCGAAGCCGTAGCGGCCGGGATCTCGGCCGAGCCGTGGGTTGCCACCGCCGAAGTCGACCGATCGTGGAACGGCACGATTTTGGTGACCATCACCGAACGGGGTCCCGTCGCCGCTCTTCCGACCGGGAGCGGCTTCGCCCTCATCGACGAGGAAGGCCAGCAACTAGAGGTTGTGGCCGACCGTCCTGCCGGCTTTTTGGCGATCACCGGTATCGAAGCCTCCGGCGAGGTAGGACAAGTCGTACCCGACGATGCAGCCCTCGTCGTTTCGCTTATCGTGTCGCTGACCCCTACGATCGCCGAGCACGTGGTCGGCCTTGAGTTAGTAGACGGTGAGGTACTCGCCGCCTTGGCCGCCGGCGGCTCTGTCAACTTCGGTAACGATCAACAACTTGGGCAGAAGATGCAAACACTGGACACGATGCTGGCCCAAGCTGACCTGTCCTGCATTGTCACAATCGACGTGAGCGTTCCCTCAGCGCCTGCCGTCGTTCGATCCGAACCGGGGGAGCGAGAGGGGTGCTGATGCGCCGCCTAGCCAGATCCGAACGCACGTACAACGACCTCCAAGTGGGGTCCCATGGTGGAAGTTGTCACCCATCACGCCCTCGGGAGCCGCGGGAAACTAGCCTGGAAATCCAATGAACACCCAGAACTATGTGGCGGTCGTAAAGGTCGTGGGCGTCGGAGGCGGCGGCTGCAACGCTGTGAACCGCATGATCGATGCCGGCCTGCGGGGCGTAGAGTTCGTCGCGGTCAATACCGATGCTCAAGCGTTACTGATGAGCGATGCCGAATCCAAGATCCACATCGGCCGTGAGCTGACCCGTGGGCTTGGGGCCGGCAGCGACCCCTCGGTCGGACAGGAAGCGGCAGAAGAGCACCGCGAAGAGATCAGTCAGGCGTTGGATGGCGCCGACATGGTCTTCATTACGGCCGGTGAGGGAGGTGGTACCGGGACAGGTGCCGCCCCGGTCATCGCCGAGATCGCCAAGGGCCAGGGGGCCCTTACGATCGGGGTCGTTACCCGCCCCTTCGGTTTCGAGGGCCGCCGTCGGGCGGCGCAAGCCGAATCCGGCATTGGCCGCCTGCGGGAAAAGGTCGATACCCAGATCGTTATCCCGAACGACCGCTTGTTGTCTATCGCCGATGAGAAGACGTCGATGGTGTCGGCGTTTCGGATGGCCGATGAAATTCTGCTCCAGGGCGTTTCGGGCATCGCTGACCTCATTACCACCCCCGGACTGATCAACACCGACTTCGCAGACGTAAAGATGATCATGCATAACGCCGGTTCGGCGTTGATGGGCATCGGACGGGCCTCCGGCGAGGGTCGGGCGTTAGAGGCTTCCCGGGCCGCCATCGCTAGCCCGTTGCTTGAGGCTTCGATCGACGGTGCTCGCGGCATCCTGCTCACGATCACCGGGTGTAGTGATCTTGGGCTGTTCGAAGTGAGTGAGGCGGCGGAGATTATCCACGATGTCGCCCACCCCGACGCAAACATCATCTTTGGTGCTGTTGTCGACGAGAACCTGACCGACGAGATTCAGGTCACGGTAATCGCCGCTGGATTCGACAGATTCGACCAGGACGATCGCGGTGCAACGATCGACATCTCAGATGATCCGACGTTCGTCCGGGTTGAACGCACCGATCACGCTGCATCCTTGCCACCAGCGACTCCGACTCCGACCCCGACGTCAGGGCCGGCGACGGAACAACGCAAGCGGCGTGATGACGGTGGTCTGTTCGACGGTGGTGAGGGTGACATGGACGACGAGTTCGACGTGCCATCGTTCTTGAAGTAGCGCTGTGTCTCCGTCCCAGCCGGAACGGATCCCACTCGACGGGAGGATGGCATGCCTCAAGTTCTCGGTGGCCGACGACGGCGATTTTCAGGTTGCCGATCCTGCCGTCGATCTGGACGACCGGCGTCGAGCCGTCATCGACATCCCTTGGTCTTGGCTCCGACAGGTCCACGGCAGCCGCGTGGTAGAGGTGACCACCCCCGGTGACTATGCGGGGGAGGCTGGCGATGGTTTGGCCACCGCCAGCACGGGAGCCCCTATCTCGGTCACGACCGCCGACTGCGCTCCAGTCGTGCTGGTGGCTGAACGAGGGGTGGCCGTCCTTCATGCCGGGTGGCGAGGGTTGCTCGAAGGAATCGTGGCTGAGGGGGCCTCATTGCTCGAACGGATTGCCGGTGGTCCGGTGGCCACCAGGCTTGGACCCTGTATTCACCCGTTGGCCTACGAGTTTGGGTCGGCCGAACTGGCCATGATGGTCGACCGGTTTGGAACGACGGTGGCCTCTCAGACCGTGGACCACCGTCCCGCCTTGGATATGCCAGAAGCGGTCGCCGTCGCCTGTGAACAGGCCGGTTACCCGCGCCCAGACGTACCGCCGTGCACGAGTAGCCCGAACTATTTCAGCCACCGCACTCGAACCGACCGTGGCCGCCAGGTCGCGGTCACTTGGTTGGAGAACACCAACGACGGAGCGTTCTGACGTGCCGTCCGATGCGAACGAACCTGTCGACCTCGACACTTCGGTGGTGGCGGAACGGGCTGCGGACATCGCCGCGAAGGCCGCTGCGGTGTGGGAGCGGATTGAGGCGGCCGGTGGTCGACGCACCGATATCACGTTGGTCGCGGTGACCAAGACCTTTCCCATAGAGACTGTGGCGGCGGCCATCGACGCTGGTTTTAGCGACCTTGGTGAAAACTATGGGAAGGCCTTGGCGTCTCGGCACGACGAAGCAGCGGCGCTCGGGTTTGGGCCACGCTGGCATTTCGTCGGAGGGCTGCAGCGAAACAAGGTCAAGTTGATGGCCGGAAAGGTGTCGCTGTGGCACACCATTGACCGGGCGGTTCTCATCGATGAGGTGGCGAAACGGCAGCCCGGCGCTCGCGTCCTCATCCAGGTCAACACCACGGGCGAGTCCCAGAAATCTGGATGTCGTCCCGATGAGGCGATGGAGCTCGTCGAAGGTGGCCAGGAGCGCGGGCTCGACGTCCTCGGTTTGATGACGCTCGGCCCGACTGGCGGTGGAGATCCCCGCCGGTCTTTCGACCAGCTTCGTGAGCTCGGACAGCGTTGCGGGGTGTCCCAACTGTCGATGGGTATGAGTGGCGATTACGAGATGGCGGTCGAAGCGGGCGCAACAATTGTCAGGATTGGGTCGGCACTATTTGGGCCGCGGCCGACGTGGACAGCAGAGCGATCATGATGCCAGATCTCTCCGGTGTCTTCACCGGCCATGGAAGATGGGCGACCATGATCTGTCGCCGGTCCAGCGGGAACTACAATCGGCGACCGAGGTGACATGATGTCGTTCCTGCGAGCGCTCCGGGCCTACGTCGGCCTCGGACCAGAAGACGAGATCGAAGACCATTATCTGTACGAGCTCAATGCCCGACGTCGCGAGTTGCGCCTCGATGAGCTCGAAGAAGGTGTCGTCGATACCGCCGACTTTGATATGCCGGTGTCGAGACGTGATGAGATCGATTTGCGCTTCGACGAACTGCCGGACTTCGACGGCGAGTCGATCGACGGCAACGGATATCACCCGGAGGCCGACGGGTCCGACCGTAGCCACTATGGCGCGGTCTTCGATGGAGGAACGGGCCGAGATACCGATAAGACCGGTCATCGAGCCGCCGTCGAATCCGATCTTGCCAGCCTCGGTCTGGCCGATATTCGCCTCGAGGGCGGGGACGATGGGCCCATGCCCGGCACCGAAGATGACGGTAGCGCCGCGGTGTCGGCAACGGCGGCCGAGACAGCAACGATGGCTGGGAGCGGAGGAGCGGTGGTCCATTCACTTGATTCGATGCGGGCAAAACCCCGGACTTTGGTGCCGGAATCGTTTGGTGATGCCAAGTTGGTTGCCGACGAGTTCAAGCGGGGGATTCCCATCCTGTTGAATCTTCAGTCGATCGATCGGGATCTCGCCCGTCGCCTGATCGACTTCGCCAGCGGCATTTGTTACGCCCTCGATGGTGGAATGGAGAAGATCGCATCCCAAGTCTTCCTCTTGATTCCGGACGGGTCGGTCGTTTCAGATGACGACCGACGCCGCATCAAGGAGAGGGGCTACGCTAGGTAGCGATGGAGTACATCTGTATCTTCCTGCTTCTGTTCCAATTCATCTTCTTGTTGCGCATGGTGATGTCGTTCTTCCCCATTCGTGAAGAAACGGTTGCCTCATCGGTGCGTGAGGTGACGATGGCGGTTACCGAACCGGTGGTCCATCCGATCCGTCAAAGACTGCCACCGGTAACCGGTGCACTGGCGGGATTTGGGATCGCCGAACTTTTGGTGCTGGTCGGTATCCAGATACTGGCTCTTATCGTTTGCTGACTTCGCCGTTCCGGTCGGAGTATTTACGCCCGCTCATGACCGGTAGGCACAATCTCTCGTTGTAGTTGCATGACGATCCAGTGGGCGTGACGAGATACTTGGGTTAACCTATGCCAATGCCTTTGCAAAGCGATAAGTTGCGGCTGCTCCGCAGGATCCCGGACATCCGTTTCGAAGAGGAAACTCGCGGCTACAGCAAGGACCAGGTCGACCGGGTACTGGCCAACTTGGCTCCGTTGGCCGACGAGATCGAGCGGCTTCAAGCTCGGCTGCAAGAAGCCGAACAACGCTCGGCATCGGCCGAGGCTCGATTGGTCGAGGCCCGTAGCCCATCGAATAACACCGGTGCACCGGGAATGCCTCCCGCGCCGCAACCGGACTTTGATGAGACGCTTCGGAACACCCTTGTCTCGGCCCAGCGCCAGGCCGACACCACCATTCGGGAGTCGAAAGAGGAAGCCGAGCGTTTGCGGACAGAGGCCGAGTTCCAGTCGAACGCGTTGCTGGCCGACGCCCGGGACCAGTCGGCGGAGATGACGACCGAGGCTGTCGCCTACCGCGAACGGTTGATGGCTGAAGCCGCGGCGGAACGAGCCAAGATGCTCGATGAAGCCCGCGATGAGGCCCAAGGTCGAGTCGATGCGGTCGAGAAAGAACTCGCCGAGGCTCACGAGGCCGAACGCACCCAGCTGGTCAACCAGATCGATGAGCTTCAGCACACCCACAAGCTCCTCCAAGATGACGTCACCCGCTTTGAGCATCACTTGGCCGCCAGGTCGGCCGAAGTTCGAGCCGCTCTTGAGGACATCACCGGTGTGCTCGACGACCCGGACCGTCTGCGGGGCTCAGAAGGCATCGAGGCGGCGGAGATTGAAGAGTTTCAGGCCGCCGACTACCCGCCTATCGCAGTCGAAGTTGTCGCTCTCAACGAGCTAGACGCCGAGGCCCAAGCTGCGGCTGAATCGACAGCCCATCCTGGCGAGGTCATCAATGCCTCTGAGCTAGAAGAGTTGGCTGGCGAAGATGACGAAATCGATCTCGAACTCGAAGAGGAGTTTGAGCAAGTGGTGATCGAAGAGGATCAAGGTTTCGGTGAAACCACTGAGCAACCGATGGCCGGATACACCGAGGATCCCCAGATAGGCGTCGAAACGCAAAGTGTGCCCTCTCCGGCGCCGGCCGAGGCCGTTGCGGTCGCTACTCCGCCACAACCCAACGATGCAGAGGATCCGTTTCTCGACGAGTTGCGTCGGGTCACGACCGAGGAGCCCCAGCACGGCGATGCGATCGCCGACTTCCTCGACGACAAGCAGGAGCGGGGCGGCGGAAGCTGGTTCGGTCGCCGAAAGTAGCTATTGGAGCACCACCGCTCGTCGTTCCGGGTAGGCCTGTCGATGCAGAGGTATGCGTGAGGCCGACCCGGTCGAACGAGCTGGTGGGGTAGTTGCTATCGAGCGTTACTTACCGGGCACGGTCGACGACTGTGAAGTCGACGCCGATGTTCTCATCTCCGATCCGACCACTGATATCGAGATCGTCGACGAGAGTCAGCTCGATTGCCAAGACCTGGCTCTTGACCCAATCGAGATGAGGGTGGAGTTCGTCTCGCATCGCGTGTGGCAACATGAGTCGTAGCGCGATCCGATCCGTGACGTTGAGGTCGTGGTCTTTTCGGGCCTGCTGCACCAACCGGACGAGGTCACGGGCTTTGCCTTCGGCCGCCAGTTCAGGGGTAACCTCGGTGTCGATAGCGACCACTGTTCGATTGCCTGGTAGAGCGGCCGCGGCGATGCCGTCACGAGGCAGGAGGGCCAACTCGAACTCGTCACCTACTAACCGATGGCCGGCCACCGTGACGGAACCGTCGTCGTCGGCGACCCAATCGCCGGCCTTGGCTGCCTTGATCACGGTTTGGACATCCGGTCCGAGTTTCGGCCCTAGTACCCGACCGTTCGGTTGGAGACGGAACTCTCCGAAGGACTCCACGTCGCTGCGAAAGTCGATCGACTTTACGTTGATCTCGTCGGCGAGAAGGTCGGCAAATGGTTCGATTAGCCCGGCTTCGTCACCGGCCACCGTCGCTGACGACAATGGAAGCCGGATACGAAGCGTCCGTTCATCGCGAAGGGCCAGCGCAGCCGACGCCGCGTCGCGAAGTCGGTCCATGCTGCGTACGAGCTCCTCATCGGCGGGGAGGTCATCTTCGTCCGGCCAGTCCTGATGATGGACACTCCCGTCGTCGGTCAAGCTGGTCCAGATCTCTTCAGCCAGGAGTGGGAGCAGCGGGGCGGTGACCTTAGCCAGCGTGAGAAGCACGGTGTACAAGGTGTCCAGCGCGTCGGCATCGACGGGGCCACCGTCGCCGGTGTCATCGGTGTTCCACAGCCGTTCCCTACTCCGCCTGATGTACCAATTGGTAAGCGCATCGAGGTATGTCTGGATGGTCGCCGAGGCGCCGGCCAACTCGTAGCTGTCGAGCTGCTGGGTGGTAGCGACCACCAACTCGTGGGTTTTGGCCAGGATGTAGCGGTCCAGCAGGTTCTGCGAGTCGGTCCGCCACGAGGCCTGGTAGTCGTCAGCGTTGGCATACAACGTGAAGACTCGAAAGGCGCTCCAGATCGGGTTGAGAACCTGTCTTACGACCTCTCGCACATCGGCGCCGTCTTTATCGATACGAAGATCGAGACCTCGGAGAATCGGCGAACTCATCAAATACCAGCGCAAAGCATCGGAACCGATGGACTCGAAGATTTCTAAGGGGTCGGGATAGTTTCGAAGCTTTTTCGAGAGCTTACGTCCGTCGGTGTCGAGCACGACGCCATGACAGATGACATTGGAGAAGGCCGGTTTGTCGAATAGGGCGACCGAAAGCACGTGCATGGTGTAGAACCATCCGCGAGTTTGGGCAATGTATTCGACGATGAAATCGGCCGGATTGTGCGCCTCGAAGTAGTCGACGTTTTCGAACGGGTAGTGAACCTGAGCGTATGGCATCGACCCCGATTCGAACCAGCAGTCGAGAACTTCGGGGACCCGACGCATCGAGGAGTTGCCGGTGGGGTCGTCTGGATTGGGGCGAACCAGGTCGTCGATGTAAGGCCGGTGGAGGTCGGCTGGGCGAACGCCGAAATCGGCTTCGATCTCGTCGAGTGAGCCGTAGACATCGATGCGGGGGTAGTTCGGATCGTCGCTTCGCCAGATCGGGATCGGGGCACCCCAGAACCGGTTGCGGCTAATCGACCAGTCCCGTGCCCCTTCAAGCCACTTGCCGAACTGGCCATCACGAACATGGTCGGGTATCCAGTTGATCTTGGCGTTTTCGGTCTGCAGTTTCTCGGTAAGGTCGGTGACCCGGACATACCATGAATTGATGGCTCGGTAGATGACGGGCGTGTCGGTTCGCCAGCAATGCGGGTAGTTGTGGTCGTAGGTTTCGTGGCGGAGGACCCGGCCTCGTTCTTTGAGGTTGCGGATCACATCGGGGTTCGCCTCGAATACGTTGACGCCCGCAAAATCCGTGACCTCAGCGGTGAACTTTCCTTCGTCATCGACGGGGACGACCAAGCTGATGCCGTTTGCTTCGCAGACCCGTTGATCGTCCTCACCAAAACCGGGCGCCATGTGAACGATTCCGGTGCCGTCACCGGTCTCGACGAACCCATCGGCCAACACGCGGAACGCCTGTTGATGATCGGCGAAATAGGGAAAGAGGGGTCGGTAGTGTCGACCGGCTAGCTCGGCGCCGGTCAGGCGAATGACGGGCTCGGCGTTACCGAGTTCTCGCTCGTAGCGCTCAAGAGCCGCATCGGCCAGGACAAAATACCGGCCATCATGAGCAACTACGACATACTCGATGTCGGGGCCGACGGCCAAGGCGAGGTTCGAGGGAAGTGTCCAGGGGGTTGTCGTCCACGCCAGTATCTCTAGCGGCCCCGGGTCGCTATCTGCCGGTTCGAGTTCGAACGCCACGGTCAGCGCAGGGTCTTGCCGAGGCCGGGTGGCGTCGTCCAGTCGGATCTCGAAATTGGCCAGAGGGGTTTCGGCGCCCCAGGAGTACGGCATAACCCGGTGGGCTTCGTAGATGAGACCCTTGTCCCACAGCTGTTTGAAGGCCCAGATCACCGACTCCATGTAGTCGAGATCCATGGTTTTGTAGTCGTTTTCGAAGTCGACCCACCGGGCTTGGCGGGTGACGTAGCGTTCCCACTCTTTGGTGTAACGAAGAACCGACGTTTCGCACTGCTTGTTGAACTCGGCGATGCCGAACTCCATGATGGCTCGTCGCCCCGCAACGCCGAGTTCCTTTTCGGTTTCCATCTCTGCCGGGAGACCGTGGCAGTCCCACCCGAATCGTCGTTCGACGCGGTTGCCTCGCATGGTCTGGAAGCGAGGGATGACGTCTTTGACGTACCCGGTCAACAGATGGCCATAGTGGGGGAGCCCGTTTGCGAACGGTGGCCCATCGTTGAACACGTACTGTCGGCCGTCTTCGGAGGAGGGTGGCCTGGCGTCGACCGACGCCTCAAAGGTGTGGTCGTCGGCCCAGCGAGCGAGAATCTCTCGCTCCATCTCGGGGAAGTTGGCGCGAGGAGGAACATTTGGGTAGCCGGAAGCTGGCGGGGTGACCATGACGGCTCACCATATCCTTGCCCAGGCCGGTCAGGAGGGCGATTTGGGCGGCCCAGAACCGATCTGGGAGGGAACAATTGTCTCGAGAATGGTGTTAGTTGCCAGCAAGCCGTTGGTGGTTGTCCGCCGAAGCCTCTACAATACGCCGACCTTTGGCCTGCGAGTTGGGCTGAAGCCAGCCGAGGCAGCAGAGAAGCGCGAAGGCAGGGTGAACTCGAAGAGTGTCAGCAAAGAAGAAGGCGGCATCGAAGCGGTCCCCCAAGAACGCGGCGTCCAGTACATCCACGGCCAAGAAATCCCAAACGAGTAGGTCGTCGGCCAAGAAGGCCGTGACCAAAAAATCTCCTGCCAACGAGGCAGCGATCAAGAAGGCCGAAACCAACAAGACAGCGGCCAGGCAAGCGAAAAAGTCGACGGCCAACAAGACCGTGACCAGGAAATCCCCGGCCAAGAAGGCCGCGACCAAGAAGGCTCCGGCAAAAAACGTGACGGATAAAAAAACCACAGAAAAGAAGGCTCCGGTCAAAAAAGCGACAGCAAAGAAGGAGACTTCCGATAGCGCAACGTCCAGTTCCGCTCGCACCATTCCTGCGAAGCACAAATTCCTCCACGACGAGAAGTGGCTTGCAAAACAGCGCGAGGCATTGCTCCGAGAGCGGGCGAATTACACCACGAGTGCCGATCGGTTGGCTGCCGAAGCGGCGGCGCTGATGGCCGACCGTGAACCGGGTGACGTTCAGTTTGACGAGGAGTCGGGTGAGGGCGACACGATCGCTGTCGAGCGCGACCGCGATCTCGCGTTGTCGGCAGCAGCACGCCAGTCCGTCGCCGACATTGACGCTGCGCTCCTGCGCCTCGACAACAACACCTACGGATTGTGTGTCGCCGGTGATGATGTGATCCCACGGGAGCGACTTGAGGCAATCCCTGAGGCTTCGGTATGCGTGACGCACAAAACGTTGATGTTCTGAGCAGCGGGTCCGATTCTTCGCCGGAAGAGGGAACCCCGGCTACCGAGCCGGGGTTGACCGGTGGCGATGACGCGCCCGACGTTGCCCAATCGGAGAACGACGGCTCAGACGAGCCAGGGTTAGCCGATGGAGCAGACGTTGGTTCTCGTCGCCCAACGGGTGGTCGGATCGCGCCGCTGTGGATCTCGTTGGTAATCGCCGCTGCCATAGCGGCCATCGATCAGGTGTCGAAGCGGTGGATGCTGGCCAACCTCCGTCCCGGTGGTTGCGACCAACCCGATGCCTGCATCGAGGTGTTTGGCGGACTCCGGTTCAATCTGGTGTTTAACACCGGCGCATCGTTTTCTGCCGGCGGCGACTTCGGGCCGTATCTCGGCGTGTTGGCGGTAATCATGACGTTGGTCTTGGTGTATCTGTCGACAAAACAGACGAGCCGGATCCTGGTCGGCCTGTACGGCTCGGTGGCCGGTGGAGCCATCGGCAATCTGATCGACCGGGTATACCGGGCCGATGATGGCCTCCTGTCTGGTGCGGTTGTCGATTTCATCGACCTTGGATGGTGGCCGGTGTTCAATGTCGCCGACTCGGCCATCGTCATCGGCGTCATCGGCATCATCGGCATGTCACTGTTTCGGCCTGAAGCCCAGACCGAAGGTACCGAACGCCACCTGGCTGAAGACGACGCCACCGATCAGCGCCGGTAGAAAGTCAACCGATGGCTGAAGAGCGGACCATAACCGAGTCGATTCCTGCTGCGCTTCATGGCGAGCGGGTCGACCGCGTCGTGGCCCTAGTGGCCGAGGTCAGTCGGCGCCAGGCTTGTGATCTCATCGAGTTGGGCAGAGTTTCGCTCGACGGCGTCCTGCCCGATAAGCCCTCTGTGCGGGTTAGTACCGACGCGACCCTGCAGATCGACGTGCTAGAGACAACGGACGCGGTGACCGCCGATGCCGATGTCGACGTTTCGGTCGTCCACGTAGACGATCATGTCATTGTGGTGAACAAAGCGGCCGACCAGGTCGTGCACCCCGGGTCAGGGGTGCACGAGAGCACGCTTGTCCACGGTCTTCTCGCTCGCTTCCCCGAAATCGCTGAAGTCGGCGATTCCGATCGTCCGGGCATCGTGCACCGTCTCGATCGTGGCACTTCGGGGTTGCTGATGGTGGCCCGGACCTCGTCGGCCTACGAGTCGCTCGTCGCCCAATTGGCAGAAAGAACGGTGAGCCGAACGTATCGAGCGGTGGTCGGTGGCATCGTCGAGTCGAGCGGCGGACTTATCGACGCCCCGCTCGGTCGAGACCGTCGCGATGCCACCCGTCGGGCGGTGGTTGCCGATGGCCGACCGGCCCGGACGCGCTACCAGGTCGAAACGCGATTCCCGAACGTGGAGTGCACCGAGTTGACGTGTCGGCTGGAGACCGGGCGTACCCACCAGATCCGAGCGCATCTGGCGGCAATCGGTCACCCCGTGGCCGGCGATCATCGGTATGGGGGCCAGGATCATGGCATGGATCTGTCACGGCCGTTTCTTCACGCCGTGCATCTCGGGTTCGAACATCCGGCCACCGGTGAGACGCTGCGGTTCGACGCACCGCTGGCCGACGATTTGGTTGCGGCCCTCGGGTGGCTACAGACCGACTCCCGCGCCGCACCTGTGGCCGATTGACGGACCCGTAGTGGGCCGATGACGCAGAGATCCTCGGTTCGCACCCTCTGGGGCCGTGGGTGTCGACAACCGGCCTTCCGGAGGCCGCACTGCAGGCTGTACAGAAGGGCGCCCGTTGTTACGGGCGGACGGTGATGTCGGCCAGAGACGGCCGAGGACGTTGGGCTGATCGGCCCTGGCCCGTTCCGGCTTCGTCAGGGGACGGTTGACCGATGGCGATCGTCGCTACCAGCCTGACTTGCTCGGGTAGGTCAAAGGCTGTTCGCAGCGCAGGTTCGTGGTCGAATGGTCCAAACAAGCAGGCGCCGAGGCCGGCGTCGACACAGAGCAAGAGAAGGTTTTGCGCTACCGCCCCGGCGTCGACCCACCAGTACGGGATCGGCCAGGCGTCGGTTCCGGCGCCGAGCCCGGTCGACTTCTTGTCCGCTTCGGCATATCGGCTCGGGTAGGCATCCGGGTCGACGGTGACGATGACGAGCGCAGGGGCGGCCAGCAAACCTTGCCACCGAAACTTTGCCCTACGGTCACCGCTTTGCTCACCAGGGCTCCCGGCCGGCAGTGTGATATCCCAATAGCGGGCCACCGACTCCTCGCCGGATAAGACGACGAATCCGACGGCCTGGGTGTTGCCGGCAGATGGCGCCCGCCGAGCCAGATCGAGGAGGTCGTCAAGCCGGTGGCGATCGAGTGGAACGTCGGCGAACGATCGCACCATTCGGCGTCGGGTAATAGCGGCCCGGAGTTCCATCGTCCGATCAGACTACGACGGCCAAGACCTGGTCCCGGCGGCCATCGACGCGATGTCGGCCAGGGTGTAGGCCTCTAGCTCGGCCCGCATCTGATTGCCTGCGTTATGCCAGATCGATAGCAGGACACATTGGCCTTCGTGGTCGCAGGCACCGTCGGTGTGGGGTTGCCCGAAATCGCCGAGGGCGATCGGACCGTCGACGGCTCGGACGATTTCGGCCAGGTTGATCTCCGATGGGCTCCTGGCCAGGACGTACCCGCCGCCGACGCCTCGTTTCGAGCGGACAAGGCCGGCGCCTTTGAGCGCCAACAAGATCTGTTCAAGGTATGGCTGTGGTAGTCCGGTGCGATCGGCGATATCCCGCACGGTGGTTGGGCCTTCAGCCTCGCTGTGTATGGCTAACGACAGCAATGCCCTGCTGGCGTAATCCCCCCTCGTAGAGACCTTCACTGCGCCTACCGTAGCGTGTGGTCGAGCGGGAAGTTTCGACTGTAAAAACGTCGCTGGTCGGCAAAGCCCCGATCACGCCGTACATTGTCAGGCGCGCATCGACTGACCCGTGAGGGAGGTAACCGGTGCAGGTGGTAGTGGAGCACGACGTGGAGCAACCCATCAAACCAGCCTTCGGAAGAGGGTGCATCACCGAGTTGATGCCGGCTCTCGTCGGCGCGTCATCGGGGCCGACGCTGCCCGCAACTTTTGATTCGGGGCCGCGGGTTCTTCTGGTGCTCGATGGTCTTGGCTGGGACCAGCTCCAGAGTAACGCCGAGGTGATGCCGACGTTAGCGGCCTTCGATGGAGGCCCGATAACGACCGTTGCACCGACGACAACCGCCGCTGCTCTGCCATCGATTACCACGGCGTTGCCACCGGGAGAGCACGGGTTGATCGGCTATCGGATGGTCGTCGACGATGAGGTTTTCAATTGCTTGAGGTGGGGAACCAACAAGCGGCCTGATTGTCGATCGATCGTGCCGCCAACCTTGGTCCAACCGTATGAACCGTTCCTCGGTAACCGTTTGCCGATGGTGACGAAATCCGAATTTCGACGCTCGGGCTTTACCGACGCGCACCTTCGAGGGGGCATGCTGGCCGGGTACCGGACCACGGCGGTGTTGGTCCACGAGGTGGCCCGCCTCGTCAGATCCGGCGAGCCGGCCGTCTACGCCTACTACGACGGTGTCGACAAGGTGGCCCACGAATACGGCCTTCGGTCGGAGTATCGAGCCGAGTTGGCCTTTACCGACCGCCTGGTGGCCGATCTGATCGACGCGCTTCCGACCGGCACGACATTGATGGTGACCGCCGACCACGGTCAGGTCGATTGCGGCGATCGGATTGTCGACGTTCACCCCGACGTGTTGGCCAACACAGCGATGCTCTCCGGCGAGGCCCGATTCCGTTGGCTCCACGCCGATGGTGGAGCGAGCGCTGATCTTCTCGCCGCCGCTACCGAGTCTCATGGTCATCACGCCTGGGTGCGAAGCTGCGATGAAATGCTCGATGAGCAATGGTTCGGTCGGAGCGTCTCGGCCGACGTCCGTTCTCGACTTGGCGACGTCGCGCTGCTGCCGTTCGATCCGCTTGGTTTCGATGACCCCGACGACACCGGACCCATGGATCTCATCGGCCGTCATGGCTCGCTCACATCGGCCGAGATGCGGGTACCCTGCGTCACAGCCACGGCATAGATTGGACAGCGGATGCCAACGTCATCCTCGCTCGGTCTGTGCGGTACCGCCTAGGCAGTAATCGAAAGACAACAGAACGGAAGCCATGACTGATCAGTCAACGCCGGAGACGCCGGAGATCGTCGAGCAGGGCTCGGTCGATGGTGAGCAAGAAAGCGAAGAGGTCGGCATGATCTCGGAGCCAGCCAAGGTCATGCGAATCGGTTCGATGATCAAACAGCTCCTCGAAGAGGTTCGGGCGACCGAACTCGATGAGCCCGGTCGCGACCGGCTGAAGGAGATTTACGAAACGTCGGTCGAGGAGTTGGCGAGCGCGTTGTCGTCCGATCTGCGCGATGAACTTGAGCGTCTCGCCCTGCCGTTTGACGACGCAGATATTCCGTCGGGACCCGAGTTGCGGGTGGCCCAGGCCCAGCTCGTGGGTTGGTTGGAAGGTCTCTTCCACGGGATCCAGGCCACTCTGTTCGCTCAGCAGGCCGCCGCACGGCAGCAACTTGAGGGCATCCAGCGCCCCCAGGGACTCCCTCCAGGCGAGGAGCTCCAGCAGCAAGGCGGCGGCGTTTACCTGTAGTAAGCGCCCGGATTTGATCCCGGTTGGCGGTGCGGACCGCCCGCCGGTTTGATAATCGCGCCCAAGGTTGCAAAAATGGGGGAGTCGGTAGTCGGCGGTCGACCGACACCAAGACGAGGGGGCGTTAGGGTGAGTATCACATTGACGACTAAGGACTGCGTTGCCTTAGAGGATGTCGAGCTGGCCGAAATGGCCGATATGACGGCATCGTCGCTCGGGTGGGAGGCCGGCCTGCTAAGCAAGCAGGCTCAGGAATGGGTCCTGGTAAGCCAAGCAACCGACGGTGGCTCGCTCGTCGGTTTCGTGTTCTCGACCCTTGAGCGGATCGGCGGAACCCCGGCGTTGGTGATCGGACTTGGCTCGGTGGCTCCAGCTCGACCGGAGGTACTGACCGCTCTTATGGCCGAACAGTACCACCGGGCCGTTATGGCGTTTCCCGATGAGGACGTGATCGTGTCGTTGCGAGCGGCTGATCCTGGGGCCTACGCCGCGCTGGATCGGTTGACCGATATCCGACCATGGCCGTCGGTCAGGTCCAGCGGTGAGGATCGGGCCTGGGGTCGACGGTTGTCGAAGCGTTATGGGGCGACGAGGTTCGATGATCGAGCCATGGTGTCTACCGGTGAAGGCGAGCGGCTGGTCTTCGACTGTGAGTCGACGACGGACCTTTCGATTGATGAGGTATTCGACTCATGTATGGTCGACGATGGCCAATGCCTGATCGTGTGGGGTTGGGCCATGGTTGAATTCCTCGACGAGTTCTCTCGCCACTAACCAGAACCGGTCTCGACTGACCACTCGCGGTGAGCCAACCCTGACCGACGGCGGCCTCTGGTGTGCTGGACCGCGAAGCAATTCGGGAGTCGGCCCTCGATGGGGCTTGGCCCGCGTCCGGTAGCTCGCTACGATCACGGGACGGCGTAGTAATCACAGCTATGTGATTTGTCCACAGCTTGTGGATAGCGCTTGTGGAATGCCTGCGGATATCAATCGATGTTCGCAGAGGTCGCTGTGGCCATCTGGCCGAGTCCGCAACGCAGTGGCAAAAAGCAACGCAGTGGCAAAAAGCAAAGAGAGATCCGGCGTTGAGCTCATCGTTCACCCACCTGCACGTCCATACCGAGTACTCGATGCTCGATGGTGCGTCGCGCCTCGACGAACTTGTGGCGAAGGCGGCGTCAGACGGCCAGCCAGCTGTCGGCATCACCGACCACGGGAACATGTACGGAGTCCTCGACTTCTACCGGGCATGTAAGGGCAACAACATCAAGCCCATCATCGGATGTGAGCTCTACCAAGCCGACGACTCCCGTCACGAGCGACCGAGCCGTCGAGGGAGGCTTGACGACTCCGGTGGCAGCACCGACGGCGGCAAGAAGCTCTACTACCACTTGATAACGCTTGCCGAGAACAACACCGGCTATAAGAACTTGATCCAGCTCGCCAGCCGGGCGTTCATGGAGGGCTACTACTACAAGCCTCGTGTCGACTGGGAGGTATTGTCCGATCACGCCGAAGGCGTTATCGCCACCACCGGTTGTCTCGGCGGCCACGTGCTCCAATCCTTGCTGAACGGCAACGAGGCCGCTGCGTTGGAGAAGGCGGCCCGGCTCCAGGACATCTTCGGCCGCGACAACCTCTTCGTCGAGATCCAAGACCACGGAATACCGGCCCAGCACGACACGAATCCGAAGTTGTTGGAGATCGCGAAGAAGATCAGGGCCCCGATCCTGGTCACCAACGATTCGCACTACACCGAACAACACGATCACACAGCCCACGATGCATTGTTGTGCGTCCAGACCGGATCGTTGATGAGCGATCCCGATCGGTTCAAGTTCCATGGAGATCAGCACTACCTAAAGACGGCGGCCGAGATGCGGCGCCAATGGGCTGAGTTGCCCGAAGCTTGCGACAATACGTTGTGGATCGCTGAACGGTGCGACGTTGAAATCGAATTCGGCAAGCCGCAGCTACCAGACTTCCCGATACCCGAGCAGTTCGAAGGCGCCGATGACTATCTCCTCCATCTGACCATGGAAGGGGCAAAGAAGCGCTGGGGATCGGCACTGAACGACACGATCACCGACCGTCTTGTCTTTGAACTCGACGTAATCAAGAACATGGGGTTCAGCTCCTACTTCCTTATTACGTGGGATCTCATCAACCACGCCAGGATGGCTAACATTCGGGTCGGTCCTGGCCGTGGTTCGGCGGCCGGATGTGCGGTGGCGTACTGCCTGTGGATCACCGACCTCGATCCAATCCGCTATGACCTACTGTTCGAGCGGTTCCTCAACCCGTCGCGGGTCTCGATGCCAGACATCGACATGGACTTCGATTCCCGGTATCGGGACGAGATGATCCGCTACGCGGCCGAACGCTATGGCCGTGATCACGTGGCGCAGATCGTGACCTTTTCTCAGATCAAGGCTCGGGCTGCGGTGCGCGACGGCGCTCGGGTGCTCGGTTACCCCTACGCCGTCGGCGACAAGATCGCCAAGGCCATGCCGCCGCTGGTGATGGGTCGCGACACTCCGCTGAAGTATTGTTTCGAGGAGTCGCCGAAGCACGCTGACGGATACAAGGCCGCCGCCGAGCTGCGTTCTATGGTCGATGCCGACGATGATGTCTCGTCGGTGGTCCAGGTAGCCCGAGGCTTGGAGGGTCTTCGCCGTCAGGACGGCATCCATGCCGCGGCGGTGGTGATCACCAAAGATCCGTTGACCACGTATCTGCCGATCCAGCGGAAGCCGGAGGCTGGCAAGGACATCGAGGAAGCGCCGGTCGTTACCCAGTATGAGATGCATGGTGTGGAAGACCTTGGACTCCTCAAAATGGACTTCCTCGGTCTTCGCAACCTCGACGTTATTACCGATACTCTCGAGCTGATCGAGTCGGTTACCGGTGAGTCGGTCGACATCGACGACGTTCCACTCGACGACGAGCAGACGTACGCGCTGCTGCGAGAGGGTCGTTCGATCGGGGTGTTCCAGTTGGAGTCTGGCCCGATGAGGGCCTTGATGCGTTCGATGGCCCCGACCGAGTTCGAGGACGTCGCCGCCCTGGTCGCGCTGTATCGGCCGGGGCCGATGGCGGCCAATATGCACAACGACTATGCCGACCGAAAAAACGGGCGGCAAGAGTCGGCACCGTTCCACCCTGACGCCCAGGAGATTCTCGGTGGTACCTACGGGCTGTGTATCTACCAAGAGGAGTTGATGCAACTCGCCCAGCGATTCGCCGGATACGACCTGGCTCAAGCGGACAACCTTCGCAAAGCGATGGGCAAGAAGATCCGAGAGAAAATCCAGGCTGAGCGCTCGACCTTTGTCGACGGGTGTGAGGAGCAGGGGTACGGCCGTGAACTCGGTGAAGAGCTCTTCGACACCATGGAACCGTTCGCCGACTACGCGTTCAACAAGAGCCATTCCTATGGCTACGGACTCGTCAGCTACCAGACGGCGTACCTCAAAGCGAACTACCCGGTCGAGTATCTGGCGTGTCTGCTCACGTCGGTCAAATCGAACTTGGATAAGGCCGGGATTTACCTGAACGAGTGTCGTCAGTCGGGGATCAACGTTCTGGTACCAGACGTCAACCGGTCCGAGACGGACTTCACCTCGATCCCCGACCCCGATGGTGGCCAGCTCAACGCTATTCCCTTTGGGCTTTCTGCGGTCCGCAATGTGGGGGAGGGGCTTGTCGAGCTCATTATCTCCGAGCGGACGGCCGGTGGACCATACGAGAGTTTTATCGACTTTTGTGAGCGCGTCGACTATCAGGTGCTAAACAAGCGGACGTTGGAGTCACTGGTGAAGGCGGGCGCCTTCGATTCCCTCGGACACCCCCGCAAGGGGTTGTTGCGGGCGTTGGAGGGCATTGTCGACCAGACGGTTGCGGCCCGGCGCCAGCACGACATCGGGGTCCAGACCTTGTTCGGTGCCATGGAGACCGGTGCCGACGATGATGATGGGCTGACCTTCGATGACAGGCCGAAGATCGGCACCGATGAGTTCGACAAGGCACAGCGGCTGAAGTTCGAGAAGGAGATGCTCGGGTTATACGTTTCCGATCATCCGTTGATGGGGATCGAGGCGGCGCTCAAACGTAAGGCCGAGGACTCGATAGCAAGTCTCGCCGACGTCGAAGAAGGTCAGATGGTGGCGGTCGGTGGCGTGGTCACCGCCTTGCAACGTAAGTGGACTCGCAAGGGAGACCTCATGGGGGTCTTCGTGCTCGAAGATTTGACCGACTCGGCCGAGACCATGGTCTTTCCCCGAACCTTTGCCGATTATGGTCACCTACTGGAGGATGACCGGATCGTCATCGTACGAGCTCGGGTCGATCGGCGTGATGACCAGGCAAAACTGATGGCTCAGACGATCGAAGTGCTCGATGCCGATCAGCTCGGCTCGGCCCCACCGTTACGTCTACGGATCCGACCGAATCAATTGTCCGATGGTTTGATCGGTCAGCTCAAGGACATCCTGTCCTCTCACCCTGGTGATTCACCGGTCTACATCGAGTTGAGCGCTGAGAAGTCGATCCGCCTGTCCGACTCGTTTTGCGTCAACATGTCGAACGGTCTTGTGCCCGATCTTCGGGTGTTGCTCGGCGAGGACGGGTTGTCTCTCAGCGGGCCGAACGCGTGAGACGACGGTAGACGTCAAGGTTTCCGCTAACGTGCCGTGTCGCTTCGGTCGGCGATAGTGGCGGGCTAGGCCTGACGGCCGAGCGGGCCGAGAACCGTGTCGCTCAACACGGTGTCCCACACCAGCTCGCTTGCCCCGATCAGGGTTGCGTCTTCTCCGATCGCCGACGGGACGATGGGGGTGTCGCGCAACGCCGGCAGAACACGAACTGCCAGTTCATCGGCGACGGCATCACCGATGAAGGGAAAGAGTCGTCCGAGGAGTCCGCCGAGAACCACGATCTCGACGTCGAAGATGTTGATCAGTCCGGTCAGCCCTATCGAAAGCCATCGGGAGTGGTCCAGCAGGGCGTTGATGACGTCGGACGAACCGCTGGCTGCCGCCTGGAGCACCTCGTCGACCGCTTGTCGGCCGCCATCGGGTGGCCAACCGGCTCGCCGCAGCATGGCCCGTTCGCCAATCTCTGTTTCAAGGCAACCGACTGCGCCGCAGCCGCAACGCTGCCCATCGGGGTTGACCGGTAGGTGACCAACCTCGCCGCCAAAGCCTCTGGCCCCGCTGAGAAGAGGTCCTCCGGAGATAACACCTGCGCCGACCCCGACTTCGCAGGAGAGGTAGAGGACATGTGACTTTCCGGCGGCTGCACCACGGCGGCTTTCGGCCAGGACCCCGACGTCGGCATCGTTGCCAACAAACAGCGGGAGGTCGGCGATTGCGGGCCGAAAAAGCCCTTCGATGTCAACGTTCTCCCACTTGAGGTTGGGGGCCAGCAGGACGCGCTGCGTTCCTTTGGCGATGAGGCCAGGTACCGCCACACCGACGCCGAAGATTCGGGTAGCTGGATCCAGATCGCTGCGAAGCTTTTGGATCAACTGACAGACGTACCCGACCGACTCTTCGGGACGTTGTTGATTTCTTGGTCGATCGCGACGGATCGAGTGCAGCACGGAGCCACCAAGGCCGACGACGGCCACGCCGATCGAGTCGACCATCAAATCTGCGCCGATCACCACGTTCCGTCGGGCGACGGGTTCGACGATCGGCGATGGCCTCCCCGGTGTGCCGTCGCGGTTTGGCGCCGATTCTTCGACCAGCCCGAACGAGGCGAGGTCGTTGACCATTCCGCCAATGGCACTCCTGGTCAGTCCGGTCCGGCGGCCGAGGTTGGCTCGCGACGAAGGGCCCTCTAGGTGGAGAAGTCTCAGCATCGTTGCCAGGTTCTGGTTCCGCAGCGATTCGTTCCGCATCCCGGAACCTTCACGTTTTTTGGTCGATGTCACTTCGGCGGTCACCACTTTTGTCATTGTCGAACGCAAACAACGGTTCGGACTGCATTGTTTTGGCTTCGGCTGAAATAGTAGCCTAAGGCGGTCATCGGGTGGTGTGTCACGTAGTTGTCATTGACAACGAAGGGGGCGTACGTCAAGGTTTGTTCATATTGCATACAAACATGCGACAGGGGATCGTGCAGGATGCAAGCGTGCTGCATGCGCAATGTTGCATACGAATACCGTCGATGAGACGGTGAGATGGGGAGACGAGATGAATAGGAATCTACGGGCGCTGCTCTTTGCGCTTCTAGCTCTGATGTTCGGGGCCGCGGCTTGTACCTCGGAGGATGCCGGTTCGACCTCAACCGAGGACGACAGCGCAGACACCTCTGCGGCTGTCGATGACGCCGACGATGCTGAGGCAGATCCGGAAGAGGATGCCGGCGAGGACACCGATGCACCAGACGAAGCTGCATCGGGAGGCCAACTGGTCGGGTTCATCCTTCCCGACTCGGCATCATCTGCGCGCTGGGAGGCCTTCGACCGTCCGCTTATCGAAGCAGCTTGCGCCGAGTCTGGAATCGAGTGTCTGATTCAAAACGCAGAAGGCGATAAGGACAACATGGCCACGATCGCTGATCAGATGATTGCCGACGGCATTGGCGTACTCGCCATCGTGAACTTGGATTCCGAATCCGGAGCGGCCATTCAAGAGAAGGCGGCGGCCGCTGGAGTCAAGAACATCGACTACGACCGCTTGACGCTCGACGGTGCGGCCGATGTGTACGTCTCGTTCGACAACGTCGCCGTCGGTACCGAGCAAGGAAACGGGCTAATCAAATGCTTCGGAGATGACACGGAGGGAAAGAAAATCATCCAACTCCATGGATCACCTACCGACAACAACGCCACGCTGTTCCGCGAGGGTTACCAAGCCGCGATGGAAGGGGCCGGGTTTGAGACCGTCGGTGAGGAAGCCGTCCCAGACTGGGACAACGCCCAAGCCGGCGTGATCTTTGAGCAGTTACTCACCGCGGTCAACGGCGAGGTCGACGGGGTCCTGGCCGCCAACGATGGGCTTTCCCTAGCCGCCCAGGCAGTCCTGACCGACAGCGGTCTGACCCTGCCAATCACCGGACAAGACGCCACCGTCGAAGGACTGCGGGCGATTCTCCAAGGCACGCAATGCATGACGGTCTACAAGCCGGTCGTGGAGGAAGCAAACGGCGCGGTCGCAGCTGCTGCAGCATTGTTGAGTGGCGACGATCTCCCCGCCAACGCCACCATCGACAACGGGTCGGCCGAGATTCCCTACGTCCAAGCCGAAGTCCAGTCAATCTTCATTGAAGACGTCAAGGTTCCGGTCGCCGACGGGTTTGTCTCCGCCGAAGATCTCTGCGAAGGCATCGAGGACCTCTGCGAGGAGAATGGCGTCAGCTAGGACACCGGGTTCTTGGACCGCCGGTCGTGTCTCGCTTCCGCCTCGACGCGACCGGCGGCCCTCTTCCAGAAATCGGGCGGTTCGAAGGGGATCGAAAGGCTAGAAGGGGATGGAAAGGCTAGAAGGGATGGAAAGGGGGAGTGAATGACCGAGTCAACACCGCTGTTCGAAGCGGTTGGAATTAACAAAACCTTCGGGTCGGTCCACGTGTTGCACGACGTCGACTTCGCCGTTTACCCAGGGACGGTGACGGCACTAATCGGCGACAATGGCGCCGGAAAGTCGACGCTGGTCAAGACGATGGCCGGCATCCACCCACCGGACAGCGGCTCCTTTCGATTCGACGGATCGGTGGTGGACATCGATGGTCCTCGTGATGCCGCCGCACTCGGAATCGAAGTCGTCTATCAAGACTTGGCGCTTTGCGAGAACCTTGATGTCGTCCAAAACCTGTATCTCGGGCGGGAGCTGACCGTGCGCGGCATGCTCGACGAACGCTCGATGGAACGTGCGGCACGCGAGACCCTGGCGTCGCTCGGGGTTCGTACCCTTCAGAGTGTTCGCCAGCTGGTCCAAGCGTTGTCTGGCGGCCAGCGCCAGACGGTGGCCATCGCCAAGGCTGTCTTGTGGAATTCACACGTGGTGATCCTCGATGAGCCGACGGCGGCGCTTGGCGTGGCCCAGACCGAGCATGTTCTCGCCCTGGTGCGTCGTCTGGCCGAAACCGGTCTCGGCGTCGTCTTGATCAGCCACAACATGGTCGATGTCTTACAGGTCGCCGACCGTATCTCTCCGATGTATCTCGGGCGCATCGTCGCCGACCTTCCGGTGACGCCTGACACGACTACAGAGCAGCTCGTCGAGCTGATCACGTCCGGTCGATCGAACGGCACGGAACATGGAGAGGTCGTACGGTGACGACGAGAACGACGGACGGTACAAGCGATGACGCCGGCCCGACGGGGGCGCGTACCGACTTTGCCCTCGACGAGGCGCCGTCAGATTTCAGATCCTCGGTCGGTCAAAGCCTAGCCAGGATGCGAGGTGGGGATCTCGGCCCGCTGCCGGCGCTGTTGGCAATTGCGGTCTTGACCACCATCTTTGGATTGGCCAACCCCGACAGTTTCCTGACCGCTCTCAACCTCGCCAACTTCTTGGAGCAAGCATCGTCGGTAATCGTCATCGCCATGGCGGTCTCGTTCGCTCTGCTGCTCGGGGAGATCGACTTGGCCGCCGGCTTCACGGCTGGTGTGTCGGCCGCGGTTCTCGCCACCCGACTCGAAGAGTGGTCGTTACTCCCTTCGGCGCTGACGGCAGCGGCGGTGGCGGTCGCCCTCGGATTGTTTACCGGCTTCATGGTGGCAAGGGTCGGGATCCCATCGTTCGTCGTGACCTTGGCCAACGTATTGTTGTTTCAGGGAATCCTTCTGCTTCTCGTCCGTGAGGGGGGCAGCGTACGAATCGAGAACGGAGTGGTAAAGGACTTGGTTGGGTCGAACCTCACGCCGGCGGCATCGTGGGTGTTCGTGGCCGGGGCTATCGGCTTGTATGGCGCCACCCTCGTTCGTCTACGCCGGGCATCCGGTGGTTCCGGGCCGTTGGCGTTACTTGTCCTTCGTTTGTCGTTGGTCACCGCAGGTGCCATCGCCGTCACGTTCATCCTGAATCGCAACCGGGCATTCCCCAATGCTCCAGCACCGATACGGGGTCTTCCGATCGTCATTCCTGTGGTGTTAGCGCTTGTTGTGTTGCTAAACCTGTTGCTCAATCGAACGCGGTTCGGTCGACACATGTACGCAGTCGGCGGAAACGCCGAAGCGGCCCGTCGGGCAGGGATCGACGTGGCTCGGATTCGGTTGGCTGCCTTCACCCTGTGCGGGTTGATGGCCGGCATCGGCGGCGCCTTCCTGGCTAGCAGGGTGAATAGTGTCGATCCCAATACCGGTGCGAACGACACCCTGCTTCTGGCGGTCGGTGCTGCAGTCATCGGCGGTACCTCGTTGTTTGGGGGACGAGGCAGGATGCTGAACGCAGTGCTCGGCGGATTCGTCCTCGCTTTGATTCCCAACGGGTTGACGCTGGTCGGCAAGCGGATCCTTCCAATACTCGGCGAGATCGACTTCAGTAGTTCCGGAGTCAAGTTCATCTGTGCCGGGGCCGCACTACTCATAGCGTCGTCGGTCGATGCCTTGAGCCGCCGTCCCGGTGTCTGAGCAACGCCAATCCGAACATCAATCTAGAGGAACGACATGAGTGAATTTTTCCCGACCGTGGCCTCCCCGATCCCTTATGAGGGTCCGGAGTCCGACAACCCGCTGGCCTTCAGGTGGTATGACGCCGATCGAGTCGTCGCCGGCAAGACGATGAGCGATCACCTGCGGTTTGCCGTCTGTTATTGGCATTCGTTCGCCTGGAACGGCTTTGACATCTTTGGAGCCGGAACGCTCGATCGCCCGTGGGTAGGGGCGATCGACGAGATGGCGGCAGCCGAGCAAAAGATGGAGGTGGCGTTCGAGTTCTTCGAAAAATTGGGGGTCCCGTACTTTTGCTTTCACGACGTCGATATCGCCCCACCGGGTTCCGACGTAGGGGAGACCGTCGATCGATTCCGTCACATGGTCGACCTGGCGAACGGTCACATGGAACGAACCGGTGTCGAGTTGTTGTGGGGAACAGCGAACCTTTTCTCCGATCGTCGCTATCAAGCCGGTGCCGCGACAAACCCGGACCCGGAGGTATTCGCCAGGGCGGCCGCTCAAGTGTGTGAGTGTCTCGAAGCCGTACACCGACTCGGCGGCCACAACTACGTGATGTGGGGAGGGCGGGAAGGGTACGAGACCCTTTTGAATACCGACCTTCAGCGCGAGCAGGTGCAGCTGGCCCGATTCTTGTCGTTGGTGATCGAGCACAAACATGCCATCGGGTTCGACGGGATGATCTTGGTCGAGCCCAAACCATTCGAGCCCATGAAACATCAGTACGACCGCGACGTTGCGGCTGTCACTGCATTCTTACAACGGTTCGATCTGCTCGGCGAGGTACACGTCAATATCGAGGTCAACCATGCCACGTTGTCCGGCCATGACTTCCAGCACGAAGTGGCGATGGCGGTCGAGGCCGGAATCTTTGGCAGCGTTGACGCCAACGCCGGCGATGACCGGCTTGGGTGGGACGTCGATCGTTTCCCGAGCTCGGTCGAGCAGATGACCCTCGGCATGTACGAGATTCTCAAGGGGGGCGGTTTCACCTCCGGCGGATGCAATTTCGACTCGAAGCTACGCCGCCAATCGGTCGCGAACGACGATCTGTTCCATGCTCACATCGGGGGTATGGACACGATTGCTCGCAGCTTGCTGGCGGCAGCAGCGCTGCTCGAAGAAGGCGAACTGGCGGTGGCCGTCCAACATCGGTACGCAGGTTGGGAAACCGAATTTGGCCGCCAGATCCTGACCGGCGACGTCACGCTTAACTCGTTGCGGGAACGGGCCAGTTCGGTGTTGGACCCGATCCCGGTATCGGGTCGTCAAGAACTGCTCGAAAACCTGGTCAACCGCACAATCGAACGGGTCCGATAGCGCCGCCGAGTTCGGTTGGACGGGTCTATCCGTGTGTCAACTTGATGCCTGCTGCGCCGATGAGGAGCCCTACCGATTGCAGGGCGTATGCCATCGTGTAGCGCGCCTGGGGCGACCGGCCTGAGCGGAGCCGACCGACGGGATGGCCAGCGGCCAGAAGCGCTCGTTTGGCGGCGCGGGCGACGATCCGGGCTCGTCCGTCACGCCCTGCTCGAAGGCAGGTGACCGCTTCGGTGTTGCCGTGCCACAGATTGCGGCGTAGTTGATACCGATAGGTGGCCCGGTCCGCCGACTCCAACTCCCAGTTCACGGCATGACGGCTGTAGTGGGCCTTCAAACCAGCATCTATGGCTGCTCGGTAGAAGACCATGTCTTCGCCGCCTGAAGACCCGAGGTCAACGGCGAATCGAATCTCGGGGTGTTCCCGAAGGAACGATGTCCGGATCATGGAGTTTGCCGTCTGCAGGTCGTCGACCGGATCGCCGTCTTCACGGAGCTTGGTGCCCCACAGCGCGGCGAATGGTTGGTCGTGGAGCCACCGTGGTCCGTCGTCCGGGAACCGGGCATACACCGGAGCGGTGATGGCATCAGCCTTGGTATCTTGCTGAACCCGGACAAGCTCCGAGAGCCAGCGTTCGACGACGATCTGGTCATCATCGACCATCGCTACCCACTCGCCGAGTTCCATGGCTGCGTTCAAGCCGGCATTCCTTGCTTCGGCGATATTCCCGGTCCCGACAAAGGAATAGTGGAGGCCAAGAGGGAAGTGATGGGAGCAGGCGTCGACGACTTGGCGGGCCGACCCATCGGCGTTGTCATCGACGACGACGACGCCGAGTTCTACATCCGGTTCAGCCTGCCGGGCCGCTACCTCAAGCGAGTCGAGCATTCTGGATAACGGTTCGTTTCGTCGGTAGGTACAGACGTAGACACCGACTCTGGTCGGCTCGCCCGACGTCGGGGCCAGGTGTTTATCTGACTCGGATCGGTCGGCGGCCGATTCTTTGAAAACCACGAATCAGTTTATCCTATCGAGCGAGCCATACCCGGTCTGGAACGTACAGGGGAGTCGAAGTTGTCGACCCGCCCTTTCGCCTGCAGCGGTCGGCCCGGAGCGGGGCCCGAAGCTGGGGTGGTCCGTGAATCGGTCGGCGATTGAGCCTGCTAGAATTTGGCCGGTGACGACGGTCGCCCCGCCGCCTGCAGGACCTGCAGATACTCGGTGGTTCCGCGGCAACTGATCCGGAGAAACGGGTGACGATAAGAACACGAGCGGCAACCGCCGCGTCGAAAGCGTGGCGCGCCTTCGACGGGTTGGCAGAGGACACATTGTGGTCTGCCGCCATGGACGGATTGGCGCTCATCGCAGCCGTTGTGTCGTTCACCCTTCTCCAAGAGGTATTGACCATCGAGCAGTTCGGCGGGTTCGCTGCGTTGTTCGGATTGGCCAGCATTTTCAGTGCTGTGACGTACTCCGGCCCAGGTCTCGCCCTAATTCAACGTCGGTTTCGTTTTAACCAGCCGTTGAATGAACTGCAGCCGGACTTCCTATCCCTGACGCTGTTGGCCGGTGTCGCCTCGACGGTGGTGGCCGTAGTTCTGGCCGTCATCTTCTACGATGGCGTGACGTTCTCAGAGACCGTACTCATCATCGCAAGCGAGTTGATCGGAAACTCGACGGTTTTCGTCTGTGGGTGGCTGGTTCAGGCGGCCGCTGGGTATCCGTCCATGATGCGGGTCAGGATCGGGTCGATCCTGATGAAACTGATCGCCGTACCAACGCTTTTTCTAGCCGGACAATTGACCGTCCGGAACCTGGGAGCCACGTACTTCGTGCTGTATGTCGGATATTCCGCATGGTTGGTGTTCAGACACCTGCCAAGGCTCGGGTACCGGATCCGGTTCCGTCGACCTCCGGCTAACGCCGTACGGTCTAGCGGGGTGTTCGCCGCCCCGCTCGCCGCCAGCCAGGTTCAGATCGAGGGCGACAAGATCACGTTGAAGGCGTTCGGACTCGATACCGATGTCGGCCTCTACGCCGCCGCATACCGGGTCGTACTGTTGGGAGCATTGCCGCTTCGGGTGGTCGGGCAAGCTGCGTTCCACCGATTTTTGACCGATGACGGCGATGGGAGCGACGGCTTTCATCTGCGACGGGCCGTACGTCTTTCCACCTTCATGTTTGCCGTCGGATGGGTGGCGGCCGGGGCGATCTACGGCGCGCTGAGACTCGTCGAGCCTCTGATCGATTTCTTGATCAAGCCCGAGTTTGCCGAGGCAAAGTCGATTATTCCTTGGCTCGTGCTGTTCCTGCCGCTGCTCGGTTTGAGTGGCACGCCGCTCAACGGACTACTCGGGCTGGGACGGACAAACGAACGAGCTGCCGTGTACCTTTCATCGGCCGCGGTTTCGGTCGTCCTGTACTTGACACTCATCCCAAACGGTGGGTGGGAGGGAGCGGTTGTGGCCACCCTGGTGTCAGAAACTTATCTTGTGATCGCAAGCTGGGTTGCTATCGTCTACTATCAGCGGGTCGCCGACCGGGATCGGCGCACAGAAATCCCGGTTGCTGGCGTCGGTTCCTCATGACGGCAACAAGGACTGATGCTGGGCGATTGCCGGTTGGCGCGTGTGGCGTGCTGGTCTGGAAGAACTGAGGGATTGTGGTGTGGTGTGAAACGGAAACCGATGGCGGGTACAAGGGAGCCCGTGCATGAGGTGGGTCGTTTTGTCACCATATTTCGAATCGGCTGAGGATCGTTGGATCAACCACGCCGTCGATGACGACCGTCATACCTTCACACTGATCCCGCGAATCGGGAACGAGCGGAACTGGCATCAGTCTGCACCGAAGGCCGGAGTTCAAGAATGGGTCGACCGGATGCGCCAGGCGAGGCAGGGTATGGCCGGCAACGATGCCGGTGTCATCACCGTGTTTCCCCAGCTCGCCTTCGCCGCCAGTTTGTGGACAATGACCGAACGAGCTGACCGGCCCTTGGTGGCGTGGTTGTTCAACACCGAGGGGTTGAATCCTGCGGTGAAGCGACGCATCGGTCGAATCCCGCTCAGTCGTGTCGACCGTTTCATCGTGCACTCGACCCGGGAGATCGAGGGATACTCTAAGCTGCTGAACCTTCCGGCCGAGCGGTTCGAATACGTGCCGATTCAGTACGGAGCCGACATCGAGACCGAGAAACCAGTGGGTCAGGACGAGCCGTACGTGTTCGCCACCGGCTCTGGGTATCGCGACTATGGGACATTCTTTGCTGCGATGTCCAAACTTGGGTATCGCACGCTGGTTCTCGCATCCGATCGTGTGCTCGAGGGTCTGACCGTTCCCCCGAACGTGACCATTCTGGAGCAGATCAGCCGTCCCGAGATTCGACGCCTGGTGCGACATGCCCGGGTAAACGTGGTTCCGCTCAACGATGGCGCACTTACCGCCGGTTTGGTAACGATCGTTGAGACCTATCGGCATGGCCGATCGTTGGTCACCACCGATCGGCCGGGACTCGAAGACTATTGCGTCCACGACGAGAACGCGTTGTGTTCCAAACTGTATGACCCGGCGACTATGGCCGAGGCCATCGACACGATGTGGTCAGATGAGGTGACGAGATCGCGGCTCGATGCCAACGCGCTGGCGTTCGCCGAGAAGAACTGCACCGATCAGGCGGCGGCAACACACCTCTACCGAGTCCTGGACCAAGTCACCGGAGACTGATCACCGATCGCTAGGTGGGTAGCGTGCCGCTTGGCTGCGGCACCTCAGGGCGTATGAGGCTCGGGAGACCATGGGCGGTATTGACGAACAGTGACCCGAGCCGCTCGGCTTCCCGGCGGGAGTCGAACTGATCAACAACCGTCGCCCGCCCTGCGGTTCCGAACCGTTGCCGCAGCTCGGCGTCGCCTATCAGCTGTTCGAGCCGGTCGGCCAGCTGCTCGACGTTTGCCGGCGACACCAGGAACCCGTTGATGTCCTCAGCAACGAGCTCAACCACGCCCCCGACAACCGACGCCACGACCGGAAGGCCAGCTCCCAGCGCTTCCATGAGGACCACCGGCACCCCTTCGGCGAAACTGGGGAGCACGAAAATGTCGCTACCCGATAGATGATCGGCCACTTCAGCTTGGGAGCGAGAGCCAACGAAGGTAACCCGGTCGGAGATACCGAGAGAGTGAGCGTGTCGTTGGAGACGGTCGCGGTCCGGGCCATCGCCGACAACGGTGAGCCCGAGTCGCGGGTGGCGCTCCGCCAACCGTGAGATGGCGTCGAGAAGCACGCCGAGCCCCTTCAATTCGACCACTCGGCCGACGAACAGCAGACGGGTGGCCGAACCGGAGTGATCGACGGGCTTGAGTCGTTCTGGTTCGACTCCGCAGTGCACGATGTGCAGTCGGTCGATGGTCTCTGGCGAAGCGAAGATTGCGGCCTGGCTACGAGCGAAATGGCTAATACATGCGGTGAACGACGCTCGATCGAGTTTCTCGCCGAGCTGCCAGCTGCGTGCCTCGAAGAAAATGCCGGGACCGTGAAGGGTGAAGCTATACGGGACACCGCTTATCTCGGAGGCCAGCATGGCCACGGTGCAGCTCGAATCACCAAAATGGTTGTGGAGGTGGGTGAGTCGGCGGCGGCGCATTTCGTCGGCTAGGAGCACCGCTTCGATGAAGTAGATGAGTTGATAGGCCGCGCCCCGCACGCCGGGTCGTTTGGTTCGCCACGCTAAACCGAGCGCCTTGAGGAATGAGCCGGGCCGGCGGAGGATGACGGCGAGCTTCGCCGAGCCGAGACGAGGGGACCGGGCAAGCTCCAGAAGGTAGGTCGTCGTGGCATGGGCCCGTTCTTGTTCTGGTCCGACGAGATGTGCTTGGTCGGGTCGGCGGACGGCGAACGTCTCGACTCGAAAACCAGCGTTTCGGAGACCGGTCACCTCTCGCTGAATAAAGGTGTCGCTGCTTCGAGGATATTCACCGGTCAGGTAGGCAACGGACGGCCGACCGGCGGTCGAACTCACGAGGTCTCCTGGGCCGAAACGCTACGATCGATGGCTTCGGTGAGTTGGTAACGGGGTGACCAACCGAGAAGACGCTTCGCCTTTGCGTTGGTGTACCGGAGGGGCTTGAACCTGGCATGGAGTCGGTCGGGCACTGCGATGCCGGGAAACTTGGCTCGACCGTCGAGCAGCAGCTCGTTTCCTTTAGCCAACGCCCCCGCCGCGGTTCTCACCACGGCCCACGGGATACCGATCGAGGGAGGTGTATCGGTTCGAGCCATCACCGCCTCGGCGTACGATCGCTGGGTTGGCAAGTTGTCATCGACCAGGTTGATGGTTTCGCCGTCGACCGTTGTCTCGGTGTCTGTGAGACGTTCGGCGGCGAGCACCATCGCGGTTGCGCAGTTCTCGACGTAGGTCAACGGGAGGGTGGCCTTGGCGCCGATTCGCAAGAACCGGGAACCAAATTCTGCGCCGAGCAGCGCATGCCACAGGTTGCCGGCACCATAGATCATGCCCGGACGGAGTACGACGAGCCGTCGCCCGTCGACCTCCCCGAAGCGGCGAAAGAGTTCCTCTTGGATCAGCTTGGTCTGGGCGTACTCGTCGCGCCGCGCCGGGGAACGGTCGATCGGGGCCGCCTCATCCAACAACGTCTTGGGGCGCATCCCCAAGTAGTCGTAGACCGAGAACGTGCTGACGCCGACGAGGTTTGCCACACCGGATTCGGCCATCGCGCCAAGCAGGTTCTCAGTGGCGACGACGGTTCCCGCGAACTGAACCGCAAAGTCGCCAGCTTTAGCCGCCGCCAAATGAATGACGACGTCATGACCGGAGACGGCATCGGCCAATCCCTCTTTACTTCGAAGGTCGATTCTGGCCGCGTTGACCGACGGCCGACCCACCGTGGGGTCTTGAGAGCTCGATGGACGGACAACGGCCGTCACCTCGTGCCCCCGCCTGACGGCCTCGGCAACGACATGACTGCCGACGAATCCGGTGGCGCCGGTGATGAAGATCTTGAGCGTCACCGGTTCGCTCCAGTAGACGACGCACTCATAGCCGGTGCCGTTCGTCGAGAAGCTGGTCGACCAGCTCGGAGGTAGCGATCATGTCGTCCGGTGACACGGGGAGCGGGCTCCCGTCGGCCAGCGCGGCGTAGGTTTTGTCGAGCATGTGATGGAGACCCTCATATGGGTTGTCCTGGAGGAGTTTGCGGCCGACGTTTCGGACGCCGTCGCGGACCAGTCCCGCGCCGTTGACCACGTGGTTGACGATAGGACTCAGTTGGGACCCCACCGGTCGCGGGATCACCTCTCGGACGTAGGGCTGAAAGATGTCCGTCTCGGTCCAGCCTCGGTCGCCGCGAACACACACCGTAAAGGTGTCTGGGGCCGCACCGGCGTCGAACCGGAGCCGAGCGTGGACCGGCGGTCCGGTCGGCTTGTCGGCGATGATCCGGCGGCCGATGAGTATCGCATCGAGGTTGTCGTAAGCGAACAACGGATGGTCCTGATGACTGCTGAACGCTGCGCCAATCCGATCGAATCGAGCCGGTCCGATCAGGTGAAGGACGAGATAGCCGAAATGGGTGGTGAAGTCATGGAGTACACCGGCTGGCATATCGTGGATCGGGTTCGGAAGATTCGGGTCTCCGAACCGTCCGTCCGGGTCGGTGACGGGGAGAGCGATCCTGATCTCGACCTCGCGAATGGTCCCGAAACGGCCATCGGCGATGGACTGAGCGATAGCTCGGATCGTCCGGTTGAACCGGTAGTTGTGGCTCTCCATGAGCCGTCGACCGGTGCGGTCGGCTACCGCAAGCAATTGGCGGAGTTCGGCGGCCGTCGAGGTGATCGGTTTCTCACAGATCACGTCGGCCCCGGATTCTAAGCATTTGGTCACCAACGGCACGTGGGTGGCCGGGGGAGTGAGGACGTGGACCACGTGAGGCATCGCCGAGTCCAGTAGCGAGTCGAGCTCGGTGAAGGCGGCGTCGGCCTCGTATTGACGAGCTGCGTACGTAGCGGCGACTTCTGAAAGATCACAGACACCGACGAGGCGAATGCGACCTTCGACCGGTCCGGCCGAGGCACGTCCAGCCAGAAATCCGAGGTGTTCCTTTGATATCCCACCAGTACCGACGACGGCCGCTCGGATCGGTGGCGAGTGACCGGCCGTCTCGCGTGGCCTGTCTTTCTCTTGTTGATCGGGTGTCTCGCTATGAGAGGTAGCGCCTTTGGTTGTGGTGCGACGGATTGCGGCGGTGGACCTTTGCGGTTGCGGCGTCATCGCCGGCCAAGTGTAGGGCGAATCGCCCGGGCCCGATGGTGCGGGTATTTGTCCATGCGGGCCATTCTGCACAGGGGACGGAGAACCGGATGGGGTATCTTCAAGATGCGATGTTGTGCACGGTCCCATTCGGTTGGCGAAGTCATGGATGAGCTTCACGGGCGCGCCGCCACCTCGACCGATATCGCGGCCGAGAATCCAAGCGGCGCTGCCGATGGTATTTCCATCGAACCAGTGGTCGACTCGGAAATTTCGGTCGTCGATGATCTTCAGCGGACGTCCTTGCTCGGGCTCGACTTCGTAAACGCCGCCTCGCTCGATGACGTCGTCGATTCGGTCCTCGACGGTCCCCGACGAGACGACAGCGTTGTTCCTGCATTGCTGACCCCGAACGTAGACATCATGGTCCATCTGGATGCGGCGAACGGTTCGACGGAACACGCGGTGTTTCAGCGAGCACAGTATGTGCTTCCCGATGGTCAGCCAATCGTCTGGGTTTCCCGCCTGTTTGGAGCCAAACTGAGCGCCAGGCTTCCGGGCAGCGGGTTGTTTGTGGCACTTTGGCCACGCATGATCGTCGATCGGGTGCCGGCGGTCGTCGTCGCCTCTTCGGAGTTGGTGGCCGACCGGTTGGCGGCTGAGCATCCCCGAGCCCGGTTCGTAGTGCCGCCGATGTTCGAGGCCAACGACGAGGTGGCGATCGGCGAAATCGTCGATCGAATATTGGCCTCGGCTGCGGCGATCCGTCCGTCGCTCGTTCTCGTCGGCATCGGGAACCCCAAGGACGCCAGGATTATCGCCGCGTTGTTTGATCGTTGGACCGATCAGCTTGGGCCAAAACCGTTGTGTCTTGGGCTCGGTGGGTCATTCTCTATGTATCTGCAGCTAAAACGGCGTGCGCCGGAGTGGGTGCAACGCATCGGAATGGAATGGTTCTATCGGTTCTGTCAAGAGCCAACCCGACTCTTCCACCGGTACTTCGTTCGGGATGCGGCCTTCATCGGCATTGTGTGGCGAGCGTGGCGGGCACGATGACGTCGCCTATGGATGTCTCGGTGGTGATCCCAGTCGGTCGATTCGACGATGACCTTCCCCTTCAACTCGACGCTCTCGACCGTCAGACCTACGACGGCCACTGGGAAATCGTGCTGTCGGTCAACACCTCGGATGCCGGTGAGTGTGCGGCCGTCGATCGGCTCAGCGCCGACCGCAGCCGTTCGGAACGACCGGTGCGGGTCGTCGACTCATCAGCTATTCGGTCGGCCTCGCACGCTCGTAACGTCGGAGCGGAGTCGGCCACCGGTTCGCTTCTGGCATTTTGTGACGGCGACGACATCGCCGATATCGATTGGCTCGACCGGCTGGTCGGAGCTGCCGGCCACGGGGTCGCCGTTGGCGGTCACCTCGATGAAGAATTGTTGGCCATCCCCGGCCAACAAGATTGGCGTCCGGCCGCGACCCCTGGTGAGTTGCCTCGATTCATGGGCCACCCGTACCTTGTCTCGGCCAATATGGCCGTCGACCGGTCGGTGTTCCAGGAGGTTGGCGGCTTTGATACCGATCTGATCAGAGGCGAAGACATCGCCCTGTCGTGGGGGCTGATCGAGCACGGATACGACCTTGAGTTCTGCGCTTCGGCCGTGATCCACTACCGCCATCGTCGCGGATTGTGGCCGATGATGAAGCAGCACTACCTCTACGGCAGGGGATTCAGTCAGATCTTGTCCCGTCGGGGCACGCCGGGCAGCGGAGCATCCACCGGGCTCAGATCGCTCAAACCTAACGGTCAGGCTGTTGACAACAAGAACCTTCCGTACTTCCTCCGTCGGGGGTCGATCGGACTAGGGCGCGTGGTAGGTCTGATCACCGAGCGGCGTCACCAGGAGCCCAAGGCAAAGGAGTAGGCTGGATCGTTCAGCCGTCCGCGGGCTGTGTGACCAGAAGGGTCCGACATTGGAACTTTCATTCGTACTGTCAGCCCTCAGGCGTCGGTTCTGGGTGGTCTCTCTGTTTGCTCTACTCGGGGCGCTCCCTGGGTTGTTGAGCGACCCGCCGGCCGGGAACCAATACCGGTCCGTCGCCGAGCTAATCATTCAGCAACCGACGCAGGCCAACTCGAACAGTTTTGCTGGCGATCCCGATCGTTATGTTGTCGGGCAGCTCAGCGTATTAAACGGTGCGGCGTTGGTCACCGAGGTGGCGCAGGCAAACGGCCTAGGTGTCGCCGACGTGCGCGATGCGGTCACCATCGAACAGATTCCGCAGACCGATGTTGTAGAGATAAGCGCGGTCTATCCAGAACCAAATGTGGCCAACAGCTTGGCTCAGGGGTACGTCGATTCCTACCTCGACACGCTGGAGACGAGCCGAAGCGACGAGGATGAGCTCGATCGACTCGATCGAGAGATTTCTATTCTTCAGAACCGATTGAGCAACCTGAATACTCGGATCGCCGAAGGCATGGACGAGTATCTGGCGCTGCTCCGCACCCGCGATCCCGCCCCTCCGGTCCCGCAGGCCGACGTGGTTGATCCGGCCGCCGTCACCGAGAAGAACTTGGCCGAAGCTGAGCTTCGTCAGCTCCAAGGCCAGAAGAACGATCTCAAATCCAGTTCGCGGCTTCGGGTCAATACCCGTGTGATCCAGAACGCCACGTTGCCGACGGAACCACTGCCGGCCGGTGGGCAATTTCTCTTGGCCGGGGGGCTGTTCGCCGGGGCCATGCTCGGTGTCGTTGCGGCGTTGGCTTGGGCTCGTTTCTCCACCAAGGTTCTCGACGAGGAGACCGCCTCCGACATTCTTGGCGCTCCGGTGGTCTCGGAATTTCCCCACTACCGGTCGCTGGCCCGCCAGCCGATCGCCGCCTTTCAGTCGTTACCCCGCTCTGCGGTTCATGTCATCGATCAGCTCTGCGTCCGGGCTGAGGCAAAAGCCCAGGTCGATGGTCCACTCAGCGTCGTGGTGGTCGGTACGCAACGCAGCGCCGGGGCCACCACCCTGGCCTTGGCGATGGCTGAACGCTTCGCCAGCGGCGGCTCATCGGTCGTCGTTGTCGATGCCGACGTTCGAGACCCTCGAATCACTGCGATCTTCAATGCCGCTGGCGACGGTGGTATCCCGGCCGTGGTGACAAACGACGGCGCTCTGGTCGATCAGCGGGGTCAATCGGTATTCACTCGAACTATGGACCCCGAGGTAAGCGTGCTCGGGCTTGGTTCGAGTAGGGGAGCGGCGTCTCTCCGTCGGGACACGGTTGCGGCCATGATGGATGCCGCCCGTCGCAAAGCTCAGATCGTCGTTGTTGATGGTGGCCCAGCCTTGGATCTAGCGTCAACGTTGCAGGCGACTGCGTTGGCCGACGCCGTGGTGCTGGCGGTGCCACTGGCACGCCAAAAGTCCGACCTTCTGAGCGACTTGTCCCGCCAACTCGACGCCGTTCGGGACAAGCTGCTACCGGTGGTGACCTCACCGGCCCGGAGGCCGGCCAGAGGGGCGATCATCAGTTCCGAGGGTCTGATCGCGATGCCGGGACTGATGGCGTCGAGGCCACCTGACGCAAGTCGGCCTGGGGTGGATCTCACCGTGCCTCCGCCCGAGGATCTACCGACAAAGGCGGATCACGAAACCATGGTCTTCGGAAACGAGGCAGCGGCTCCATCTTCGTCTCCGGCTCCGCCGCCGCCGAAGCAGTCGCAACAGCACCCCGAGCCTGCGGCGCCACCTCGGTCGAGTTGAGTCCGACCGGCGGGCCGGGCAGGGTGACTCACGAGCGTGGCCATCATTCGCCACACGCATCGTTAACATTGTCGATCGAAACTGGAGGGGAATCGACCAATGCCAGACCTAGACCCATCAAACGTCCCGGTGGTCATCTTGTGCGGAGGCCAAGGGACTCGTATCCGTGAGGCGTCCGAGAAACTACCAAAGCCGCTGATAAACATCGGCCAACAGCCGGTGCTGTGGCACATTATGAAGCTGTACGGCCATCATGGATTCCGGCGGTTCGTTCTGTGCCTTGGGTACAAGGCGTGGGACATTAAGCAATACTTCCTGCGGTACGACGAGATGATGTCCGATCTTCAGCTCCAGGTAGGTCGGGGAAAGCCGGAGTTCCTGGAACTCCATCGACTCGATGACTGGGAAGTCTCCTTGATCGATACCGGCATGAACACCGGTACGGGTGGTCGTTTGGCCGCAGTCGCCCCCCACCTCGATAGCGACTACTTCATGTTGACCTACGGCGATGGCGTTGGGGACGTCGACGTGGCCCGCCAACTTCACGCCCTTGCCGAGTCCGATCTGGTCGGCATGGTGACCGGCGTCCATCCGACCTCCCGGTATGGCGAGCTGAATGTCTCCGATGGCGTCGTATCTAGCTTCGCTGAGAAACCACCAGCAGAGGGTTGGGTATCCGGCGGGTTTTTTGCCTTTAGGAAGACCTTCCTCGACTACGTACCGACCGATCAGCCTGAACACATGTTTGAGCACGCTCCGGTTCAAGAGGTGACTCGTGAGGGCAAACTTGGGCTATTCCCCCACACGGGCTTTTGGATGGGTATGGACACCTTCCGGGAGTACACGGCGTTGAACGACATGTGGGGCAGCGACGAAGCGCCCTGGAAGCTGTGGAACGACTAGTTACCTAGCGCGATATATTTCGCCGGCCGGGATGGTCGGACCCGGGACCACAATCGACTACCGGCCAACCCGGTTCTTGATGAGGTTGACCTCTTGCTGTTTCGGTCGTGCCTTGCGTTTGGTTCGCCGCGAATTTGTGTCCGGCAGGCTGTAGGTATAGTTGCCGGGCGTATCGACCCCGATGAGGCAAACTCCGAGGACATCTGCACCGACGGCGGTCAGGCTGTCGATGGAACGAGCCAGCCGTTGTCGAGTCGTTTGTCCAGCCCGGGCGACGACTATCACGGCGTCGACGTGCCTGGCGATCGACAACGAGTCGGAAACGGGGAGAATCGGTGGCGAGTCGAGAACGACGAGATCGGCTTCGGATTCGAGTCGCTGGATGAGTTCGGAGAACGCCGGAGAAGCGACGAGGTCTCCTGGGCTTGGTGGTCTTGTGCCGGTCGGCAGGATGACGATCGTGCCTCGTTCGTCGTCGATCCGTAGCGCAAGTTCGCTGAGCGGTGTCTTGTTGAGGAGGTGGTCGGAAAGACCGGGGGTTTGGCCGCACCCGAAAATTTCATGAAGCCGAGGGCGGCGGAAGTCAACGTCGGCCAGAATAACCCGATGATCGACGGCGCTGAGAGCCCACGCCAGGTTGGTCGAGGTGGTCGACTTGCCTTCTGATTCATCGGGGCTGGTTATCAAGAGCGAGCGAATCTCGCGGCCGAGTAACGCAAATTCGACTGCCGTTCTGAGTTTCTGATAGCTGTCGGCCACGCTGTTCTCGGTCCGGGCCATCGTGGCGAGGGCTGGATCGATTCCGCCGAGGTCGCGGTCGCTCAAAGGAATGGTGGCGAGTACGGCGACGTCGTCGATGTCATCAGCATTCTTGATCGACGAGTCGAGGTTCTCGATCACCAGAGCGGCTGCTGCGCCGACGATCAGCCCTACGACCGCACCGAGCATGAGGTTCTTCGACAACGGTGCGTTTGACGGCGTGGTCGCTGGAGCCGCCACCTGAATGATCTGGGCCGTTCCGGCCCCTGCGAGCTCACCATCGAGTTGGAGCTGGGTGACGGTATTGGCGATGGTGTCGATCTGAGAGTCGATGAGCCGGAGTTCGACCTCCAAACCGGCTCCGACCCGCTCGATCTGGGCCTGAAGGGCGATCTGCTCCGACTCTTCGTCGGCGTCGGACAAATCTTCCTCGAGCTCGTCGAGCGGTTCCCGAAGTTCTTGCCTTGTGCGGCGGAGTTCGTCTAGCCGCACCTGGAACCCGTCGACCGCTGAGTCGATACTGTCTGCAGCTTGGCTCTGCTTCGCCTGGACGTATACCCCGGCCCACGTATTTGCGTGTTCCGCAGCGTCGTCCGCCGACTCGGCGCAGCTGTTGAACCACAGCACATCTGAATCTTCGTCACCCTCGACGTCGACCGATGGTTCGCGGCCTAACGTCTCGATGACGTCGCCGCGGACACCGTCGCTGTACGCGAAATTGATTTCGTTGGCCAGGTCTCGACTGGCGACCGACACGTTGGCATCTCCCTGGATGGCCACTTGAGCGTCGGAGTCGGCGAGAAGGACCTGTGCTGTCGAGCAATAGCTCGGCGGGCGGACCAGCGTAACCGCGGTGGCCAGCGCCAATACGGCAGCGGTTGGCGCGGCCACCCATACCCACCTGCGGCGGAGGATGCGCAGGTAGTCGGACAGCGTAAGGTCATCATCGAATTGCGGCGGCGGATGCATTTGTTGATCGTTGTTTCTCGGGGGGTTGCGGCGGGTCGGTAAGCCTAGCTGGTCGATGACGTCTCCGAGCCTTCGACTGGCTCGGGGGCAGCGACGGCCTCGGCCTCGGCCGCTGCGGTGGCGGCGGCAAGGCGGGCACGGTTGCGGTCTCGGAGATCGATGACCACATCGTTTGCTGGGAGATTGGTTGGCTCGACCGAGATTGGTCGAACGGCGCCGTCGGATTGTCGTCCCTCAATTCCATCGACCGGAATGTTTGGATGACGCCGAAACAATCGAAGCGGAAGAAGTGCGAAGGTCACGATGACCTGCTCGGCCGTGGCCAGCAGGATTCTCATGTCGAGACCAATATTCCAGTTCTCGACGTAGTGCAGATCGAGACGACGGTATGCGTTGAACGCCGCGTTTGAACGAGCTTCAACCTGCCAGAGTCCGGTGATCCCAGGACGAACTTTGAAGCGTTCACGGAGCTCGTCATCGAAGACTTGCTCTTCTTCGGGTAACGCCGGCCGGGGACCGACGAGGCTCATGTCGCCTTTGAGGACGTTGAATAACTGCGGTAGCTCGTCGATCGAGGTTTCCCGGATTACTTTTCCAACGCGGGTAATCCGTGGGTCGTTCGACATTTTGAACAGCGGGCCGCTTCGTTCGTTGCTTGACTCGACGTTTTTGCGGAGCTCATCGGCGTTCACAACCATCGATCGGAACTTGAACATTTCGAACAACTCGCCTCGGCGGCCGGTCCGGCGAGCGGTGTAGGTCGTTGGGCCTCGGTCTTCGAGCTTGATGGCTGCGGCGGCAAGAATCATGACCGGTGACGCCAGCAGAATGGCGACGGTGGCGCCCACGATGTCGAGGGCCCGTTTCGCGAAGTGTTGCCACCTGGCGGGGTCGTTCCGGCTCATCACGATAAGTGGCTCATGCGACAAGGAACGGACGTCGAAACGGCCTTCCCACATGCGGCTCACGCCGGTGGTGAGGTGGACCTCGTAGCCCGACCCGAACAGCTCTTTGGTGATATTGCGAAACTGTTGGCTACGAAAGCCGGTGGCGGTCACGATGGCCCCGGTCACTTCGTGTTGATGCATGAGTTCGATCAGGCGTCCGGTTGGACCGATCCAACAATCGGCGAGCCCGTTGCGTTCTGCCACGCTGAGATTTCCGACCACTCCGGAAAGAGTGAATCGAGCCTCCGGGTGATCGATGATCAGTTCGGCCAACTCCTTTGCCTCATGTCCGGTTCCGACGATGACGACGCGTTCGGGGGTCGTGGTGCTGGGCAACTCGTTGCCAAGCGAACGAAGCAACCCGCGGATAAGGGTCCGACCAGCGAAGACGCCCATGCCGCCGATCGCCAGTTCCCAAGCTCCGATCAGCCAATCGAGGAACGCCGCGGCCACCGACACGCTGGCCGCCCCTCCGACGACAGCGACGAAGACTCGAGAAATCTCGTCGGTTCTTGGCACGGTCGGTCGCCCCTCGTAGAGGTCGCGCCGTTCCATGATGAGCAACGTCATCGCCGTGGCGATAAGGGTCAGGGCCACCGACCGCTCGTTTGATCGAAGTTCTTCGATCGTTATGTTTGCGGTCACGAGGACGAGCCCCCAGCCGACGCCGACGGTGACGAGATCGACTATGAACTGGATGGCAGACGGGGAGCTACGGAACGCGGCGGGCCACTGCGTTTTTAGCTCTCCAACTTTCGCCACGTGGTGCCCTCTCGACTCAGCGAACACTTTGTTTTAGCAGCGTTGTGTGTCCGTTGGACTGCATCCCGGTTGGAGTTGGGGTTATCTGCTCACAACGCTTGGGCCGGCTCCTGGCGCCGCTGTCCCGCCTTGGGGAGGGTAGCTTGGTCCCGTGATCGATACGGCGTTTTGGCAGGGGCAACGGGTATTGGTGACTGGCCATACCGGTTTCAAGGGAGCGTGGCTTTCGTTGTGGCTCAGTCGGCTTGGAGCGGAGGTGACCGGGCTGTCACTGGCCCCAGCGACCGAACCATCGCTTTTTGAGGTTGCGTCCGTCGGCGATGACGTCGACTCCCACATCGGGACGATCGACGACCCCGCAATCGTCGGCGCGGTTGTGGACGGTTGTCGCCCGACCATTATTTTGCACCTGGCAGCCCAAGCGATTGTTCGGGCTTCCTATGACGACCCGGCCGGCACCTTCGCCACCAATGTGGTTGGGACCGCCAACGTGTTGCAGGCGGCACGGTCGAGCGAAGACCTTCGCTCGGTCGTCAGCGTGACCAGCGACAAGTGCTACGAAAACCGTGAGTGGGATTGGGGATACCGAGAAGACGAACCGATGGGAGGGCACGATCCGTACTCGGCCAGCAAAGGTTGTGCTGAGTTGGTCACCGCGTCGATGCGACGGTCGTTTTTCTCGTCGCCGGGTGCGGCGGGAGTCGGCACCGCCCGAGCTGGCAACGTGATCGGGGGCGGGGACTGGGCTGCTGATCGACTGATCCCCGACATCGTACGGGCCTTTGGGGTCGGCGAGGAGGTGGTGATTCGACGTCCGGAGGCGGTGCGGCCGTGGCAACATGTCCTCGAACCGCTGTCGGGCTATCTCGTCCTCGCCCAAGAGCTGGCGGGCGACGATCCGGTGCGACGTGCCGGTCTCAGCGACGGCTGGAACTTCGGACCGGCCGAACGAGACGCCCGACCGGTCCAGTGGATCGTCGAGCGGATGGCCACGCGGTGGGGTGGCGCTGATTGGCGGGTGGAACGCGATGGTCCCCATGAGGCGAACATGCTCAAACTCGACTGCTCCAAGGCCAGGAATCGCCTCGGTTGGCGTCCCCGACTCGACTTGGAGACGACGATCGACTGGGTGATCGACTGGTACAGAGGCCACCTCGATGGCGCTGACATGAGGGAACTCACCCTGAAACAGATCGAGGCCTACGAAGCTGCGCCTTCGCAGTGGTAGTTCGAGAAATTTTTGAACCTCTCTGGCAGCGACCGTTTCCTGAGTTAACATCGTCCGGTGGATGACCTCAGTACGGTAAGTTGCAAGTCTGCAGCGTAGGTTAGTTCCCTTACGGGCTCGAATACTCTAGAGTCGAGTGCGTACTGGGAGCGTCTCGCTGCGCCGTGTGGTGCTGCAAGGTGTCTAACGAAGCTAATCGTAAGATGTGTCGGTACGGGTGTCGGGTGACGCCAAATCAGCATGAAGTGAGATGGCCCAAATAGGGTTCGGGTAGGTAGCTTGTGGCTAATGTTGACGTACAACTGATGGAGAGGTCGCGGCATGCGCCTCCTGCTGTCGTTGCCGCGCCGTCACCCGTTGTGCTTCGGTCTCGGCCGAGTCAGTACTCGGTTCGTTTCAAGCGACCATTCGACATCGTCGTCTCCGTCGTTATCCTGCTGGCGCTCTCTCCAGTCATTCTCGCAGTGGCATCTTTGGTTCGCATCAAGCTCGGCAAGGGCGGGATCATCTATCGCCAGCGGCGGGTCGGACGGAACGGCCAGAGCTTCGACATCTTCAAGTTCCGGTCTATGTTGCCAGATCGTAGGGTCGGTAACCGTCCCTATATCGGCCCCGAACGACGCAAAACTCACAAATCGGCAAACGATCCACGGCACACACCGTTCGGTCGATTTCTTCGGTCTTCCAGCCTCGATGAGTTGCCCCAGCTCTTCAACGTCCTCAAGGGCGACATGAGCCTGATCGGTCCCCGCCCGGAACTCGTCGCCGTCGCCGCTCGGGAAGGTTTCCTCGTACACCCTCGGCACCTTGAGCGGCCCGGTATCACCGGTCGATTCCAAGTGTCACGACTACGAGCGCAGAACCGAATCTCGGCCGGACTCCATCTTGATGTGGCCTATGTCGCAGATATTCGTCTTCGATCAGATCTCATGATCCTTTTTAAGACGATCTTCGTGTTGGCCGGCCGGGGAAGTTGAGCGACGCTCTTCCCCAACGGCGGATCCTTTTTGTCTGCACCGCGAATATCTGCAGAAGCCCAGCCGCCGAACTGCTCGCTCGGACTCGTTTCGGTGAGGATCGGATGCTGTTTCGCTCGGCAGGGTTTCTCCGTTCCGATGAACCGTCGCCGGCCGACATGGTGACGGCACTAGGTGAACACGGCATCGACGCATCGCAACACCGCAGCTATCAACTCGACGATGCGAGTTTGGCGGTGGCCGATCTATTGCTAACGATGGAAGGGCAGCACGTACAAAAGGCAACGGTGATCCGGCCTGATGCGTTCGCCAAGATCGTCCCGATCAGCGAGGCCAATGAATTGCTGGCACGGTGGGGGCCGATGTCGATCGAGGACTTCCTCACCCATCTGAACAGGGATCGTGATCCTCGCAGCTATCTCGACAACCGGTGGGACGTCTCCGATCCGTACGGGCGCCGAATGAAGGCCTATCGGAAAGCGGTCGAAGAGATCGACGGTCTGGTGGCCAGGGTTATCGGGTCGCTCGCCTGAGACCGAAGGGTCGAACCGCTCCAGCCGGGCGCCAGGTCACATTGACGTTGAGGATGTAATTGCCGACGGTGGCGACCACGATGCCGGCCAGAAACATCACTGGTGCTCGTCCGTCAGACGACAGGACATTCCGAAATAGGGACGACTCGGTCAACCAGTTGGTCACGCCGGTCTGGACGATCACCCCTTGGGCGCTGACAAGATGGAAGAGCAGCAGCGGGCGGATGGATCGGCGACCTCGATGCCCGATGGAAGAGAAGGTGAAGGCGTTGTTCGAATAGAAATTGAACAACACGCTGAGCTCCAACGCCAGTATGGCGGCGGCCCCGATCCCGGCCTGTTCGAACACCAAGAGCGCAGCGAATCGGACCAAGAGTCCCAAGGCGCCGACGAGGGCGTACGCGGTGAACGTTGCCGAAACGAATCGGCCGACCGTCAGCTCGATTAAGGCAAGAACGTAAGAAACAACCACCGATCCGGTGAGCTTCGTCGAGCCGTGAAGCCGCTGACCGAACCGGTAACCAACCTCGTCAACCGAGGGTCTCGGGCCCCGGGCCAAGAACTCGAGGAGGATTTTGAAACCTCGTGGGTTGATGTGGTCGCCGACCTGTTCGTATCTTCTCCTGGAGACGGCAAAAAAGCCGCTCATCGGGTCGGTGACCGGGAGCCTGAGTAGGACACGGGCCAGTGTGGCACCAGCCCATGAAACCGACCGGCGGCCTCTGCCGAAGTCGCCGTAGTCGCCACCTTCGACCTCCCGAGAGCCGAGGCAAATGTCGATACCGTCGTCGAGCACCGACGATACGAGGTCGGGAATAATTCGTTCATCGTGCTGAAGGTCGGCGTCCATGACGACGAGGGCCCGCCCGTTGGCCACGGTCATGCCGAGCAGAACCGCCGACGACAACCCTCGGTCGGTCCGTCGCCGCACAACCCGAATCCTTGTATTGGCGTCCGCCTTCTGTTCTGCTGCCCTCCACGTGCCGTCGGGAGAGTCGTCATCGACAACGATGACTTCGTAGTCGTAGTCGACCATCGTTTCGGCGATTCGGTCGAGGAGCACTCCTATGTTGTCCGCCTCGTTGTACGTCGGCACGATGATCGATACGGCCGTCGCCCGAGGTCGTCGTCGGTCGTACCGGGCCGGCACCCCTCGGCCGTCGGGGTCGGCGGCGCCCAGTTCAACCGACGATGCGTCCATTCCTGGAATATCGGCCTGTCGACTGGTCAACTGAGCCAGTTTGCTGGAGACCCCCGGCCAGTCCATCCCTGGTTCGGCTCCTACGCGTTGGTGGCGGTGATCAGTTGCGAGAGACCGCCACTCAGTTGGCGCCGCTCAAGCTCTATCAACCCAGCCTGTCTCGCTTGACGCAGCAGCTCCACCGGTTCGGGGAGGTATGAGACCGATCGGGGCAGGTAGGCGTAGGCCGACCGATCGGAGAGTAATCCACCGACGAACGGTACGACGCGGTTGAAATAGATGCCGTGGCCCCAACTCAGGAGTTGGTTTTCTGGTTGTGAGACGTCGAGGAGTGCGATTCGGCCACCGGGTCGAACAACACGATGTAACTCATCGAAGAACGGCGGGAGTTCAACGAGGTTTCGCAATGCGAAGCCGCACACGGCCCCGTCGACGCTGGCATCGGCCAGCGGCAAATCGAGGAGGTCGCCCTGTACCAGCGGCGCGCCGGAACGAGTGGCGGCCAGCATCCCGAAGGACAGGTCGACGCCGATCGGGCGATGGCCGTTGTTGGCCAGATCGACCGAAAAATCTCCGGTACCGCACGCCAAGTCGAGCACGGTAGATCCTGGCCCCAGTTCGAGCGCCCGTCGGGTGGTCCGGCGCCAGCCGACGTCCATCCGAAACGTCATGAGTCGGTTTACGAGATCGTAGCGAGGAGCGATCGTGTCGAACATTGACCGCACCGCGGTCCGCTTCTCATCACCCTCGGGCAGGTGGTCGGTCGGCATAGCACCCATGCCTCACACCGTAGGCCGGTGGCGTAGGCCTGCCACGAGTCAGGTGACACCAGCGGATGTCAACACAACGTGGTTCTGTCGGGTAGAACATCTTCCACAAAGTACCGAGCGACGATTTCTCGGACGCAGGCGCTCGTGCCGTATGCCGTATGAGTCGTGGACTCAGCAATGACGAGTGCGGCCGAGTCCAGTTCGCTGGCGATCGTCTCGGCGTTGACCGCCGGGGTTGCCATGTCACCCGATGTGGAGATGGCGAGAATCGGTGCGTCGCCAATGTCGGTGACCGGCGCTGGGGGTGGACCGCTGACCGGAGGCCAAAAGGCACAGGGTCGGATCTCGTTCGCTACCGATTCGCCAAACCGTGGTGCCGTGGCGGCGAGCTCGGTTGCGAACCGATTCCATTCCGTTGCCCCAACCGGGGTGTCGCTGTCGTAGCAAAAGACCGCGACGTATGACGCGTAGCTTGGCCCACTGACGAATCGGTCGTGGAGCGCGTCGATGGCGCTGAAGTCTCCGGATTCCGCGGCATTGATGGCGTCGACGTAGCTGGCATGCAGACGCTCGTCATAGAGAGCAAAGAGACTGGCGAGGTCCAGCTCGGCGTTGCCTACTCCATCGATCGGTCCGTCCCGTTCCAGCTGCGCCGCCAGGCGGTCGTAGGCGGCAACCAGCCCACCGTTTGGGCAACGCCATTCCGGTTTGCATTGTGTGTCGAGTTCGATGAACCCGGTCTCGAAGGCGACCGCTTGTTGACCGAGCAGGTCGATCAGTCCGAACGACGGGTCGACGATGCCATCGAGCGCCAGGTGTCCGATGGTGTCGGGGTAGCGACTGGCGTAGCGGAGACCGATGAGCGTGCCATAGCTGAGTCCGTAGTAGTTAAGTTTCTCGTCACCGACCGCTTGCCGGAGCAAGTCGAGATCGGCAACGACCGAGTCGGTTCCGATAAAGGCCAGGCGGTCGCCGTCGAGTCGTCGACAAGCATCGGCAATCGATCGAGCGTGTGCGTCGAGCGTTGCCGCCTCGTCCCCATCGTCGGGGGAAAGATCGGGCCTTGGGGTAGTGAGATCGACCTGGCAACGAAGCGGCGACGACCGGCCGACGCCTCGAGGGTCAAATCCGATGAGGTGATAAGAGGCCATGGTCTCATCGTCGAACCGGAAGCCTCCGGTGACGTAGTCGACGCCCGACCCACCTGGACCGCCCGGGTTGACAAAAATCGAGCCCCTAGCCGGGCCGGTGCTGGGGACTCGGACCATGGCGAGCTGTAGCGTCTCGCCGGTTGGCCGGCTGTGATCGACGGGGACAGCGACGTCGGCGCATTCGATGCCGGCACCGCAGGCCACCCATTCAATATGCTCGACGGTAAACGCTGATTGCGACGCTATGGCGGGGCCAGATGTGGACGGTTGGAGGTTTGTCGTTGCCGTCGAGGGAACTGACGGGTTCGACTCTGCGGCCCGGTTGCTGGTGGCCTGGCTGGTTGGCTCGGTTGTCGTCGGTGAGCTGCAAGCGGTCGAGATGATCAGAAAGATGAGGCTGCCGATGATCAGGTCGCTTACGGCAACGCCGGTAGGACGACTACTCGAACCACACTTTCTGGTACTCACGAGACTGTATGTGAAGTACCGCCACGACAAGCGCCGTCGGGAAGACGGTTGAGTTCAGGAGCTGGAGGTTGTCGGAGATGGCCACACCGCTGAGCACCCCGAGGACGAGAAACAAGATCCGCCACCCGGCCGCTATCGCGGCACAGACAGCGAGGAGCACATAGCCCCAACGCTTGTTGTTTGCCGTGGCAAACGCGCCGACCCCGAGCCCAATGTAGACGAGCAGAAGAAAGAAAAACGGCCCGACGGCGAGTAGCCCGAACACCGCACTGATGTAGCCGAGGATTACGCCCGCTTGCAAGGTCTGCGGATGCGAGCGATTCAACCACTGGTTCATACGCTCTAAGTATGGAGTCTGGTGTCCACAAAGAGACGGCGCGAGCGGCGACTTTCACGTGATCTTATCTCGGCTGGTCCCCGATTTCTTGAGCGCTACCGTTGTGGCTGTGGGCCCATTCGTCGCCTGGTCCTTGGTATCGGATCGGCCGGCCAGCTGTCCGCAAGCGGCGGCGATATCGGTCCCCCGATTCGCTCGAACGGTGGCATTGACGCCGCGCCGGCGAAGATTGGAGACGAAGTCTCGGATTCGATCTGGAGATGAACCGACGGTCGGCCAACCCGGAGTGGGGTTCAGGGGAATGAGGTTGACGTGGGCCCGGGCGTTGGTGGCCACCGTCGCCAACTCGTCGGCGTCCTGAGGGCGATCGTTTACCCCGTCGATCATGGCCCATTCCAGCGACACCCGCCGCCCCGTCCGCTCCCGAAACAATTGGCAAGCGGCGACGAGATCGTCGATCGGGTTGGCTCGATTGATCGGGATGAGTTCGGACCGGAGTTCGTCGTTTGCCGCATGAAGGGAGAGTGCGAGGCCGACTTGCAGATTTTCTTCGGCGAACCGGAGCATTTGTGGGACAAGCCCTACGGTCGATACCGTCAGGTGCCGGGCCCCTATTCCGACATCGACGATGAGCCGATGCAGCGTTTCGATCACCCGATCGTAGTTGGCCATCGGTTCACCCATACCCATGAACACGACGTTCGATAGTCGGCGTGGCGTCGCCGCCCGGCGGGCCAGCACGACCTGCTCTATCATCTCGCCGACGCTCAGGTTGCGGGTGTATCCGGCCTGACCAGTGGCACAGAATCCGCATCCCATGGCACAACCGGCTTGGCTGGAGATGCAGACCGTCGACCGGTTGGCGTAGTGCATCAGCACCGTCTCGATTTCGACGCCGTCGGGCAACCGCCACAGCCACTTCATGGTGTCGCCGCCGTCGCTTTGCTGCTCTGCCGCCGATTCCAATGCAGGACGAAATTGACTGGCCAGACGGGCTTTGAGTTGCTTTGGCAGGTTCGACTGTTCTTCCGGCGGACGGTCCTGGCTGTAGAGACCTTCCCATAGTTGATCGACCCGGTACCGGGGTTCTCCATCGAGAATGGTTGCGAGTTCGGTGCGGTCAGGAGACCAGGGGGAGCGATACTCGGGCTTCGAAGAAGTCGATGATGGAGCGTCGGCCGTTTCAGCACCGGCAGCATCGGTGCCGGTCATGTCAGTGCCGGTCATGTCCGGGCCTCGATCCGTCGTGACCACGCCCGGTCGGTGCGGTGCTGTTCGAAGCCAAGTCTGGCGTAGGTTTTCATTGCCGCGGTGTTGTTCGCTTCGACGTACAGCATGCCAACGTCGAGACCGTGGTCTGCCAGCCAGGTTAGGCCGGCCGCGGTCATGGGAGTCCCCAGGCCCTGTCCATGGTGATCTGGATCGATTCCAATGGCGTAAATCTCGCCCAGCGGCGGCTCACCGGGAGCGATCGGATCGTGGATCTTGGTGATGCAGAATCCGGCGAGGTGTTTAGCATCGACCGGGTCGTCGAGAAGGCGGACGCCGTCGGGCCGAAACCACGGTTGTGAGGTGATGTCGGCAATGTCGTCGACGGTCAAAGCGCCCTGGTCTGGGTGATCGGCGAATGCTCGATTGTTGACCCGTCGAAGGGCGGCCTCATCGCCGCCCGGTCTGAACGGTCGAGTTTCCATGGGTTCTCGATCGACCGGTAGCGAACATCGGAGTTGATGGAGGCTACGCCAATCGGCGAATCCATGGGCCTCGGCGACCAGCGAATGCCAGGGCATGGCCGGTCGTCCCCACAGTTCAACCGTCGTCGCCGCGCTCTTGGCGATCGATGGTTCGAGGGCGTCGAGGAGGTGACTCACTACCTTCGCTGAGGATTCGTCGTCGGCCGCGGGAATGACTATGGCGTCGAGTTGCAGTCGATCGCGGTTGACGCTGCCGCCGACGTATCCGACGGCCGACCGGCCGCCGTCGGATGTCGCAACCGCGGCGACCAGGTCACCGGGCGGTTCCCACCCCTCAAACCGGTCGTCTCGCTGTGGCGCTGGAACCGCCCGTTTGAAAATCTCGCTGGCCTGGTTGACCAGCCGGGTTGTCGCCTCGCCGGTCCCGATCTGTGAGGAGTCGAACCGTTCGATGGTGAGCGCACGATGATCGGCCGAAATGGGATCCACCTACATACGTTACCGGTTGGCGAGCGGTGCTTGTCGGACCTGCGACGGCTATCCACCTATCCGACCATCTTTTTTTGTCAATATCACCCACCTCTTGGGTCGGGTCAATTACTGTTCTCGTCACCAGGTTCCCGCCACCTGGTAGCAGCGAAATCGGGGATCCGCCGCCCCGATTCGCGCCGTCGGCGCCCCGTTTATTCGGGGCGCCGACGTTGTTTTTGGCCTTACCTAATTTGCCTAACGTTGCCCGTTGTTGTTGGTGCACATAAGACGGAATGTCAGCGGGTTACACGGGTGACTATCTTGGTCAATCTTCGGCTTGAAGTTTGCAGTTGCCGTTCCACTTCGAGCAGATCGGACAACGCGTCGTCTTCAGGGTCCGCGCCGCGGGACACCTCGCCTAACCGGGTCGTAAGTTCGTCGAGGGTCGCAGATAAGGCACTCAGCGCGCTCGTATCGAGGGGCATGGTGACGATTTCCTCTCACGGACGAATTCAGGTACCAGCTCGGGTCGCCCACGCTACCGTCGATAGAGGGCAGGCGAGGGCGTCGGCCGCGCTACTGCTCCGGGAAAGGACATATCCAGTGCTGAACCGTCTCGATCTCCGAGGGCAATGTGGTTCCGAAGCGGAAATCGCTTCCCAGCTGCCCCGCCCAACAATCGCCGGGGAAGAACCCCGGGCCGCGGTCCGTGAGCTGATCGCTCGGGTTCGGTCCGAGGGCGACGATGCCCTCGTCGAACTGACCGCATCGTTCGACCGGGTTGACCTCGATGCCGTTGAAGTGCCCGCCTCCCAACTCGACGCTGCGGTCGAGTCATTGGACCCGGAGCTGGCCCAAGCGTTTCACCACGCCATCGAAGGCATTGCCCGGTTTCACGCCCACCAGTTGCGCGCCCCGGCCGTGGTCGAGAGCCCTGGGCTTCGGATCGACGCCTACCAGCGACCCGTTCGCCGTGCCGGACTGTATGTTCCCGGCGGGAGGGCCGAGTATCCGTCGACGGTGTTGATGACCGCGGTCCCGGCCAAGACGGCCGGCGTCGAGGAGATCATCTTGTGTGTGCCGCCGAGCGCCGAACACGGCGGAATCGCCCCCTCGGTGTTGGCTGCGGCCCGGCTCTCCGGGGTGTCCCGAGTCTTCGCCGTCGGCGGTGCTCAAGCCATCGCCGCCATGGCATACGGGACCGAGTCGGTACCGGCTGTCGATGTGATTGCTGGACCCGGCAACGTCTATGTGGCATTGGCAAAGCAGGAAGTCGCCGGCGATGTGGGGGTTGCCGCCGCCTTTGCTGGCCCATCCGAAGTTGTTGTGGTCGCCGATAACACTGCCACCGTCGAGTACGTTGCCATCGACGTCATCCTGCAGGCCGAGCACGGGCCGGACGGTCTGGCGTGGCTGGTCACTTGGGATGAGGAGTTGGCCGACGCGGTGTGCGCCCGGGGGAAAGAACTGGTCGAGGCCTCGCCACGGAGTGATGACATCCGAGCCACGCTGGCTGAGGGGGGTTATGCCGCCCTGGTCGACGGTCCGATCGAAGCGATGATGGTGGTCAACGCGATAGCTCCCGAGCATCTCGAACTGCAATGTCAAGATGCGGCGAAGCTTGCCGGCGTCGTCGACAACGCAGGTGCGATCTTCTGTGGATCTTGGGCCCCAGCGTCGGTGGGAGATTATCTCGCGGGGCCGAGTCACGTGTTGCCCACCTACGGTTCGGCCCGTTTCTCCAGCGCCCTTACCGTGTCGGATTTCCAGAAAGACCATCACGTGGTGACGATGACCGCAGAGGGGATCTCCCGGCTCGGTCCCCATGTCATAACGATGGCCGAGCAGGAAGGGCTGTCGGCCCACGCCGAGTCGGTTCGGCTTCGACTCGAAGCACTCGCCGCTCCCAGTGCTTCGGTAGATGGAGATCGGACTGACGATGCGCCAGCCGATGATGGGTCGACCGCCGAGGGGCTTGATCGGTGACCGGTCCCGTGCTGCGACCTTCGGTTCGAGATGATTTGGTGACCCTGGAGGGATATCACTCTCCGCAGGTCCAGGTCGACGTTCGGCTCAACACCAACGAGGCGCCGAGCGCACCACCACCGGAGTTTTCCCAAGCCGTGGCCGATGCCGTTTCGGCTTTGGAATGGCATCGTTACCCAGATCGATCCGCCATCGCCCTGCGGACGGCGATCGGTGCGCTGTACGACCTGGGGCCAGAGCAGGTGTTTGCGGCGAACGGATCGAACGAAGTACTTCAAACGGTACTGCTGACGTTCGCTGGCGCCGGACGAACCACCTTGAGCTTCGAGCCGACCTACGCCCTCCACTCACACTTGGCCACCATCACCGGCGCCAGGCCCAAGCGCAGGACGCGTCGCGGTGACTTCACCCTCGATCCAGGCGCCGCCGCCGACGCAGTGCGAGCCGACCGTCCGGCTGTGACGTTCCTGTGTTCGCCAAACAACCCCACCGGCATCGTCGAACCGCGAGCAACCGTCGAGACGGTGCTGGAAGCGGTAGCGGAGACCGGCGGATTGCTGGTGGTCGACGAGGCATACGGTGAGTTCGCCCCGTGGTCGGCGACGACCCTCCTCGGCGAGGATGTACCCCTCGTGGTGACAAAGACGTACTCCAAGACGTGGGCCATGGCTGGTGCCCGACTTGGCTACTTGCTCGGCCCGGCGTGGCTTGTGGCAAAACTGAATCTCGTCGTGCTCCCGTATCATCTCGATGCCATGAAGCAGGCAGCCGGTCTGGCCGCTCTGTCGTTTGTAGACGCCATGACGGCCAGGGTTGCCGGGATCGTTGAGGAACGTGGCCGAATCGAGGCTGGTCTCCGCCGGCTCGGCGTTGAGGTGTGGCCATCTGGCGCCAACTTCGTTCTGTTTCGCCCAGGTGGAAGCGGGGACTTGGTTTGGCAGGAATTGGTCGAGCGCTCGATTCTGGTGCGCAACACCGCACGATGGGAACATCTCGATGGCTGTCTTCGGGTGACGGTCGGCACGCCGGCGGAGAACGGTCGTTTTCTCGACGCCCTGGACGACATACTGGAGTCGCCACGACATGAATAGCTCTCCCGACCGGACGTTTCCATGACGACAAGAAGCACTGCGACAAGAATAAGTACTGCCTCCCGATCCACGGCGGAGACCTCGGTCGATGTCAGCCTCGATCTCGACGGCTCTGGCCGGACCGAGATATCGACCGGGCTTCCCTTCTTCGATCACATGCTCGATCAGCTCGGCCGTCACGGCGGCTTCGATTTGGCGATCAAGGCCGAGGGCGATCTCGAGGTGGACAGTCACCATACGGTAGAAGACAGCGCAATCTTGCTAGGGCAGGCGTTCGCTGAGGCGTTGGGCGATAAGGCGGGTGTCCGTCGGTTCGCCAGTGGTCTGTATCCCCTCGACGAAGCATTGGTCGAAGTGGCGCTCGACCTTTCCGGCCGACCGTTTTTTGTATGGAACGTGGAACTGCCACAAGCGGTACCGCTCGGAACGCCGCCGTTCGACCCTTCGCTGGCCGAGCATGCGATGCAAAGTTTCGCTGCCAATGCCGGTATTACCCTTCATGTCACCCTCAAGCATGGCCGGAATGTCCATCACATCATCGAGGCTGCGTTCAAAGGCCTCGCCCGTTGTTTGCGCGACGCGGTCCGCATCGAGGGGGAAGATATTCCATCGACGAAAGAAGTGTTGTAGTGGTCGACGCCCCCTCGCCGACAGCGCCTCGGTTGGCGGTTCTCGACTACGGCATCGGCAACCTTCGTTCCGCCCAGAAAGCATTGGAGTATGTCGGTGCCGACGCGACGCTCACCGCCGACCCGAACCTGATCGAGCACGCCGATGGTGTCGTCCTGCCCGGCGTCGGGCATTTTGGCGCCTCGATGGATGCGCTCGTCCGGACCGGATTGGCCGATCAGGCGATAAAGGTAGCCGAGAGAGGACAGCCCTTCATCGGCATTTGTGTCGGCATGCAGATGCTGTACCAGGGGTCGGCCGAAGCGCCGACGGTCGATGGGCTCGGACTGCTTTCCGGTCAGATTCAGTGGCTCCCCGAGACGGTCAAACGACCTCAGATGCAGTGGAACCAGTTGCGCTGTGAAGACCACCCGCTGCTGGCTGGCCTCGATGAGTCATGGGTCTACTTTGTGCACAGCTTGGCTCCGGAGATGTCGTCCGACGTCATCGCTACGACCGACTATGGCGGGTCCATCGTCGCCGCCGCGGCAAAAGACAACGTCTACGCCACGCAGTTCCATCCGGAGAAGTCAGCGACCGCCGGTCTGCGGCTACTTTCCAATTTTGTCGACCTTTGTCGGAGTTCAGCATGACCCTGCCACCGAGCCCGGTGTTGTTCCCTGCTATAGATTTACGCGGTGGTCGCTGTGTCCGTCTCTATCAGGGCGACTACGACCAGGAAACGACCTATGCGGACGACCCCGTTGCTCAGGCATCGGCGTTCGTCGCCGAGGGCGCCGAGGTGCTTCACGTCGTCGATTTGGACGCCGCCCGGACCGGCGAGCCGACCAACCGTCCGGTAATAGGTTCGATCTGCGACGCGGTTGATGTCCCGGTCCAAGTCGGCGGTGGGGTCCGATCGGTTGAGGCGGCCGGAGCGCTGTTCGATCTTGGTGTGTGGCGAGTGGTAGTCGGTACCGCAGCCATCGAGCAACCGGAGTTGGTGGACCAACTGTGTCACGATGGGCACCGGGTAGCGGTTGGTCTCGACGCCAACGGGGGAGAGGTGGCAACCCATGGCTGGACCGAACACACCGGCAAAACCGTGTCGGAGATGGCCCACCAATTCGCGGCGGCCGGTGTCGATGCCTTAGTTGTCACCGAAATCAGTCGAGATGGAACCTTGGCCGGGCCCGACGTCGACGGCCTGTCCGCCCTGTTGGCTACCACGTCGATCCCGGTCGTGGCGTCTGGGGGTGTCGGCTCGGCCGAACATCTGAAGACTCTTGCTGGCATCTCGGCCGACGTCGACGGGGTCCCCCGGTCGTTCGCCGGGGTCATCGTTGGCCGAGCGTTGTACGAGGGCTCGGTGACGGTGGGGTCGGCGCTGGCCGCCCTGAACGGTGGGAGAGTCGAGAGATGACAGCGGAGCGAGGTTCGAAGTGAGGGTTGTGCGCGTCATCCCGTGTCTTGACGTCTCCGGAGGTCGAGTGGTCAAGGGGGTAAACTTCGTGGATCTTCGCGATGCCGGGGATCCGGTCGAACTCGCCGCCATCTACGACGCCCAAGGCGCTGATGAGCTGGTGTTCCTCGACATTGGGGCGACCCATGAAGAGCGAGAGACCACGGTGTCCATGGCCGCCGCAGTGTCCGAGCAGGTGTTCATTCCGTTCACCATCGGTGGTGGTATTCGCTCGGTCGATGATGCCCGAAAGTTGCTGCGAGCCGGGGCGGACAAAGTGTCTGTCAACTCGGCTGCGGTCGACCGTCCAGAACTGGTAAGCGAGATCTCCGCCGAGTTTGGGGCCCAGTGCTGCGTTGTGGCCATCGATGGCCGTCGTCCGGAACAAGACCGGTCCAGCGAGGCATCTTCCCGGTTTCCGTCTGGTTTCGAGGTGTACACCCATGGTGGTCGTCGGCCGGCCGGGATCGATGTCGTCGCTTGGGCGGAACGAGTGGTCGAGCTTGGGGCCGGGGAGATTCTGTTGACCTCTATGGACCGAGACGGAACTCGGGAAGGGTTCGATCACGAGATGACACGAGCGGTTGCCGATCGGGTGACGGTCCCCGTCATCGCCTCGGGCGGCGTCGGCAGTGTCGAAGATCTGGCGGCCGGAGTGACAAAAGGCTCTGCCGACGCCGTTCTTGCCGCCAGCATCTTTCACTTCGGCGAGGCAACGGTGGCCGACGCTAAGTCGGCACTTCGTAGCGCCGGGATTTCGGTTCGTCCATCGGTAACCGGTGCGGTACCTGGGCCAGGGTAGTGGCCTGGCCGTTCGTGCCGCCTACCCTTGTCGATCTCCTTGCAGCTCGTAGGGAGTGGACGATCGCGTTGTTGGAGAGTCATCTTGTCAGCATCAGAGTCGGTGACAACCGGTGGGGAAACGGCGGCGGAGGATCTGCCTTCTCCCGCTCCCCGCTCGAAAAAGGATCGGGACCGGTTGCCGATCAAGATGTTGAACGACCGAATCCTCGTCCAGCTCGAGGGTCCAGACGGCGAACGTAAGTCGACCGGTGGCATTCTGATCCCGGCCACGGCTCAGGTCGGTAAGCGGCTGACGTGGGCTGAAGTGGTGGGAGCCGGTTCGAGTGTTCGTTCAATGGAGGTCGGCGATCGCGTCTTGTTCAATCCGGAGGATCGATACGAGGTCGAGGTCGGTGGTCACGACTACATCATCCTTCGCGAACGTGACATCCACGCAGTGGCTGCCGAACGCCTCGATTCATCGCACACCGGTCTCTATCTTTAGTCGTTCCGACCGTTTCTTTGGCAGAACCGACGGCCGAATTTCCGCCGTCGGCCTCTAACCATCGCGATATCCTCCCTCCCATGCCAGACGCAACACCGATCGATGCAACGCCAGAACAACGGGAGGCCGTCCGCTACAACGATGATGGTCTTGTCGCCGCCGTCGTCCAAGACCACGAGTCTGGACAAGTGTTGATGATGGCATGGATGAACGCCGAGACCCTCGATATGTCGCTGACCGAAGGACGGACCGTCTTCTGGAGCCGGTCGCGCCAGGAAGTGTGGCGCAAGGGAGACACGTCTGGCGATCGGCAGTGGATCCGTAACGCCAGCTTCGATTGCGACGGCGACACGCTCCTGTTTCAGGTTGAACAGGAAGGGGACGGAGCTTGCCACACCGGTGAGTACTCGTGCTTCTACCGACCCTTCGGATCGTGAGCGGCGGGCCGATCGAGCTCGCGCCATGACAACATCCCGAGACCAGTTCCGAACCTTGGCCCGCGAGTATCGGGCCATTCCCGTCCACCGGGAACTGCTTGCCGATCTGACGACACCGCTTGCCGCCTATCTCCGTTGTGTCGGCGAACAGCCTGGCTTCTGCCTTGAGTCGGTGGAGAACGGGGAGCGTTGGAGCCGGTTCAGTTTCGTCGGACGCCGTCCTCACGCATCGTTGGTCGCCAGGGGCAACGACGTTGAGATCGTTGGTTCGCTGCCCGACACCGACCTGCCGACGAATCGGGGGGTGTTGGCCGTTGTGGAGGCCTTACTCGATCGATACCGCGCTCCCCGTTTGCCCGACCTGCCGCCGTTGACCGCTGGTCTCGTCGGCTACCTGGGGTACGACGTCGTGCGGGAAGTGGAGCACCTTCCAGATGTTCCAACCGACGAGGCCGGTTTCCCCGATGCCGTTCTCGACGTGATCGGCGATCTTGCGGTCTTCGATCATTGGCGGCAACGTGTGACCCTGGTGTCGGTTGCACTATTGGGCGACGATGAGAGCGAGTCGAGTATCGACGCGGCCTACGACGACGCGGTAGCGCGGCTCGATCAATTGGCCGCCGACGGGGCTCGGCCCTTGGCCGAGCCGATGCTGGCAACTCCTGATATCGGCGATATCGACGATGGTCTAGATCCGGATTCGTTTGCCACGTCTATCAGCTCGGATATGTACATGGCTGCAGTAGAGGCCGCGAAAGAGTACGTTCGAGCGGGCGACATTTTCCAGGTCGTGTTGTCGAAACGTTTCGATATCGATCTACGGGCCGAGCCACTCGACGTTTACCGGGCGCTTCGTCAGCTCAATCCGAGCCCGTACATGTACTTCATCCGCCAGCCTCAGTTGACCATCGTCGGCTGCTCGCCGGAGCCTCTCGTGCAAGTGCAGGACGGGCGTGTCATCTCGCGGCCGATCGCCGGTACCAGGCGACGGGGTCGAACCGAGGAGCATGACCGGTTGATGGCCGCCGAGCTGGCAGAGGACCCCAAAGAACGGGCCGAGCACGTGATGCTCGTCGATCTTGCCCGTAACGACCTTGGCCGGGTGGTCGAATATGGCTCGTTACAGGTCGACGAGATGATGGCGCTTGAACGGTACAGCCATGTGATGCACCTCACCTCCCAGGTGTCTGGCCGGTTGGCCGACGGCGCGTCGGTGATCGACGTGCTTCGGGCCACGCTGCCGGCCGGAACGGTGACCGGTGCCCCAAAAGTGAGAGCCATGGAGATCATCGATGAGCTGGAGCCCAGTAAACGTGGCCCATACGCTGGAGTTGTCGGTTACCTGGACTTTTCGGGCAATCTAGACACCGCAATCACTATTCGAACCATGTTTTGTGGTCCGGGGCGAATCCCGGAACGTGCGGCGGTTCAGGCCGGTGCCGGCGTCGTTGCTGATAGTGTCGCCGAGCTTGAGAACCTTGAGTGCTGGAACAAAGCGAAGGCCCTGCTCGCCGCCATCGAACCGGCCAGAGCGATGTCCAACCATCGCCGATCGACCGCTAGTTGACTCATTGATTGAGTGATCTCGCAAATTTGCAGTATCGTCGTTTGTCCATTCGACGCTACGGTCTGTTTGTCGCGGTCTTGAATCGTTCGTTCTTCCCTTCCATAGGGTTGGGCGTTTTTGGTTTACTGCGTCGCAACCTATTTGATGTGCTTCATAGTTGCTTTGGTGGTTGTCGGTCCGACAGTAATTGCCGCACTGTTAGTCTTTTTTGCGAAACGCAATGCCTAAGAGACCGAACTGAAGAGCAAGTATCTTGGCTGACGCACGGCTGATCTCTTAGTAGGACGCCTACCTGGCCGGCTTTCTTACGTTCGCAGGGTGGCCAGTTGATTCATTCCTATACAGCTGGTTCCGACTAAGCGGAAATTCACGGGGCTGGCAACCCGGAGGTAGCGGTGGTGTCTTGTGTGATGTTTGTCATGGGTGCGTGATGATCGGTCTGTTGGGGGGACAGGTGGTCGCAACGGTGCGGTTCGTCGTGGCGATGGCCCGGTTGCCTCTGCAGGAAAACGAGGAGTGGTTGAGATGGGTTTGAAGATGCGGGATCGGGGTTCGAAAGACGCTTCTAGTGATCGGTTCGGTCGGTCGGCGACTTTTAAGGTCGTTTCTGGTTTGGTTGGCGTGTTGATCTTGTCTGTCGTAGGGGTGTCGACGTCGATGGTTAGCGCTGATTCTTCGTATCGACAGATTGTTTGCATTCTGTCCCTCGAAGAGAAAAATTTAGCGATGGTCACCTATTCAAACAATGGTTTTTTTGAGGCTTGCGAAAAGTTCTTTTTCCAGGACGGCGGAAACAGACACTTCTTTGAGGCCGTTACCACATGCCCGTATGTAGGAGAAGATTTCTGCCATCCCTTCCTTGACGGGTCGAGTTTCTATAATGAGGAGACTGGTAAATCCAATCCTTCCTGCTTCGTCGAAGCAAAAAATGCCCCGGGCTCATATCGGGTGAAGTGGCCGTGCGCGCAAAAGTTCGATCCAATCCAGCTAGAGTCTCGGGGAACCTCTGTGGAAACTGGACCCTAACGTCTGTGAAGTTCTTGCCGGTCTGCCCGATGTGAGGGCGGTCAGAGCAGCCGACGATGGTGACGGTGTGCGCGTCGTCACCGAATTGAGAGGACCGCAGTCGGCCTGTTCTGAGTGCTCGTCCCCGGCAGCATGACTCCCGCCCAGCCCCATGTATGGCGTGACCGGGTCCGGTGGGCGATGCTGGATCTGTCGGGCCCCTTACCGCAAAGTGTTCGACACGATACTGCCCGACGACTCCTCACGCGGGGTGATGAACGCGTCAACGACAACGGCCGGTCGAAGCTGCTCGGACTGCTCGCTGCCGGCGACCCCACGGTCCGTAGTCCGCACGGCCTGGCACGCAAAGGAAACCGTCCGGCAACTGTAAGCCCACACCGACCCCGAGCTGGCGCTCGCCTCGTTAGCGACCCGGCCTTGACTTCCAAGACCCTGATGGCGGCGAACCCCTGGAATGTAAAGACCTTCTACTCTGCGGCAGTGACGAATTTGAGTATGTCAGTGATTGCATCGGGGCCGCTAGCAGGGTACGCCAAAGCGATGACGTCAAGGTCATACAACTGAACGGCTTAGTAAGGTTGGTCCACCCACTCGAGTTCACACTGCTAGTCCATCCGCAATTCCAATAATCTGGTCATGGAGGTTTAGGCTGGGCCGGTGATCGACCTCGCCACAGCGGAACATCTCGCCTTTACCAAGACGGTCGCAATCCCGACCGAGCGTGACGTGTTACGCGTCACTGGTCCAGACGCCGTCTCCTACCTTCAGGGCCAGCTCAGTCAGAACGTGGAACGTCTCACGATCGGGAGTTCGGCCTGGACGTTACTTCTCCAACCACAGGGCAAAGTCGATTCGTGGCTTCGTCTCCACCGTCGAGGCGACGATGAGTTGTGGCTCGACGTTGGATCGGGGCATGGCGCAGCGGCACGAGATCGGCTCGAACGGTTCAAACTACGGGTCGACGTCGAGTTCGAGTTGCTGTCGGTGCCGATGTTGGCCGTTCGTGGCCCAGCGCAGGCCAAACGACAGCCGGTCGACGGCGTCGCTGGACTACACGCCGAGTGGGGAGGGCTCGATGGAATGGACTATGTCGGATCGTCGCTTTCCGATCGGGTAGCCCCGCCGGCATTGGCCTCAATGCTCGGGCTTGACCCCTCGACGTTTGGGCCCCCAGATGTACTCGACATCATCCGGGTCCGGACCGGGTTTCCATCGATGGGTTCAGAACTCGACGAATCGACCATTGCTGCCGCCGCCAATATCGTTGAGGCGTCCGTCGACTTCGACAAAGGCTGTTACGTCGGCCAGGAGCTTGTCGCTCGCGTCGATTCCCGAGGCAACAATACGCCGACCCGGCTTCACGGATTTCGGGTCGCCGGCGGTCGAGCGGCCGACATAGGCCGGGAATTGGTGACGAACACCGGGGCCGCCGCCGGCACGGTAACCACAGTGGTCGAGTCCCCAGAATTGGGCACGATTGGCTTGGCCTACATTCGTCGATCGGTCGACGACCTCGACTCGATGAGGGTTGCTTCCGCATCGGACGAGTCGGTTCCAATCGCCGCCTTTACCCTGCCGTTTCCGGTGCGGTAACGCCGAGCGGTAGATCCATTTGCAGGCACGCCCCGCCCTCGGCCCCGTTGCTTGCTTTGACCCGGCCGCCCATGGCGGCGACCAGCTCACGGACTATGGCAAGGCCAAGCCCGGTCGGGTTCTCGGCCCGCTCCGGTTGTGCCGCGCCGGTGTAGAGCCGATTGAAGACGTGGGGTAGATCAGCGTCGGGGATTCCCGGGCCGTCGTCGCAGATTCGGACTATCGCCATGTGTTCGTCCACACCGCATGTGATCCATACGGTCCTCTCGGCGAACTTCATCGCGTTGTCTACGAGGTTGCCGATGGCTTGGGCCGTTCGGTCCGGATCGCCTTTGGCTAAGACCGAAGCCAACCCTGACGTATCGATGGCCACTTCGTTCTTCGTCGGGTCAGCTTGCAACCCGGCGACCGTCCTGGCCGCAACGACTCCGAGGTCGAAGCTACGAATGTCGAGGCGGAATCGATTGGCGTCAAGCCGGGCCAGGTCGAGGAGATCGCCGACAAGCATGTCGAGACGATCGGTGTTGGACTTGATGATGCGCCCCGCTTGTTCCGAGTCTGTGACCGCCCCGTCTGTCAATGCTTCGGCGTAGCCGGCTATCGCGGTGAGTGGCGTCCGTAGGTCGTGGGATACCGACATGAGGAATTGCCGGTCGAGTGCCTTCGATCGTTGGAGGTCGGCCGCCATCTGATTGACCGAGCGACCGAGGTCGTCCAACTCGTCTCCAGTTCGTGCACTGTCGCCAAGGTCGACCCTGGCTCCGAGGTCACCGGCAGCGATGGCCGAGGTCGTCGTCTTTATAGCCTGAATCGGCCGGCTAAGCCGTCGGGCCATCCACAGTCCGGCGCCGATGGCGGCGACGAGAACGACTGCGCTCGATAGCACAAACCAGACGAGGGCCTGTTGGGACACGGCTCTGACCGGCTGGGTGGCGAGCACCGCCAGTGTGCCGTCGCGCTGCCCTTGCCCGTTGTTTCGAAATCGGCGGAGCCCGACGACCTGACTCCGATCTGAGATGAGGACCGTTTCACCAGCGGTGAGGTTGGCTCGCTGCGACTCGTTGAGGGAGATGTCGGGAACCGAGCTTGGTTCGAGTCGGCGCTGGCCGGCTGCCGTGACCGACCCGTCGTTGCTCACGAGCACGAATTCGAGCTGCTCCAACCCGAACTGGACCCTTGATTGCTCGAACTGGGATCGCAAACGAGTTCTCGGGGTCGGGTCGTCGAGAAAGTCGGTGATGGTATTCAGCGGTCGTTCTATTTGGCGTTCGGCATTGGCCTGTGCCCCGAATCGGGCCATGGCGAGCACGCCGAAACCAACGAGAAGAATTGAGGCCAACGCGGTGACCACAAGTGCGATGGTTAGGCGGCGTTGCACGAGCGATTGTGGACGTCAGTCAAGTCGATACCCGACCCCTCGCACCGTGGCTAGGGGAAGGTCGTTGCCGAGTTTGCGGCGAAGTTGACGCACATGGACATCGACGGTGCGGGGGTCGCCAATCCAGTCGGTCCCCCATGCGAGATCCAGTAGTTGTTGACGGCTCAAGGCGATGCCCCGGTGGTCGAGCAATTTTCCGAGTAAGGACCATTCTTGAGCCGCCAGAGGAACCGGGGTTGTGTCGATGGTTGCCTCCCGCCGGTCTAGGTCGATATGAAGTGGACCGAAGGTGGCGTTGTTCGAGGCGGGCTCGGTCCGGCCGCGTCGCAGCACCGCCTTGATCCGGGCGATGATCTCACGGGGCGAGAACGGCTTGATCACATAGTCGTCGGCTCCCATTTCCAAACCGAGTACCCGATCGACTTCGTCGTCGCGAGCGGTCAGGAACAGCACCGGCACATCGCTGGTCTGACGAAGCTCGCGGCAAACGTCGAAGCCGTCGCGATCGCCGGGTAACCCGACATCGAGCACCACGAAGTCGGGTTCTCTCGCTCGTATCGTGGCCAGACCTGACGTGGCATCGGTGGCAACGTGAACCGACCACCCCTCCCGCCGGCAATATAGGGCGAGGAGATCACCGATGTCTGGTTCGTCCTCGACGACGACGATGGCCGTCACAGTTTCTCCTCTCGTCGGCTTGGTGATAGCCAAGCTCGACTTGAACTCTTGCCGACCTTGCGTACCGTCTACCGTATTGCACCCATGTTAGGAAATGGTGAAGGGTTGTGCTGGACCGGCCAACCGAGCGGTCGGTTTGCCAGGACAGGTCAACCCGGTTTCGAGGGCATGCCGGTAGCGTTTGGTTCGGTGACGTATCTCGACGACATTCTGGCCGCTCATCGTGCGTCGGCAGCGACGGACAGCCGCTCGTTCGACCAGTTGTTGACCAGCGCGGCGGCCGAACCGCCGACGCGAGGCTTTACACAGGCGTTGGTAGATGATCGAGATGGTTCCGTTGCGATCATCAGCGAAATCAAACGGCGGTCGCCGTCGAAGGGCGATCTCAACCCAGACCTTGATCCGGCGGTGTTGGCAGCTCGATACGCCGACGGCGGCGCGGCGTGTCTTTCCGTCTTGACCGATGAACGGTTCTTTGGTGGATCGGGGGCCGACTTAGCGGCCGCCAAAACGGCGTGCGAACTTCCCATCCTGCGGAAAGATTTTACCGTCGCCGCCAACGACATTGTGGACGCTCGGATTATGGGGGCTGACGCGGTGCTGTTGATTGTGGCCGCTCTACATGACGAGGAGCTGGCCGAGCTACACGCGTTGGCCATCGAGCTTGGCCTTGACGCCTTGGTTGAAACCCACGACGAGGCTGAGGTCGAGCGGGCCCTAGCGGTGGGCGCCAACCTGATCGGCGTGAATCAACGCGATCTTGTCACCTTCGAAGTCGACACCGCCAGAGCGGTCAGAGTGGCATCGGCGATCCCGGCGGGAGTGGTGAGTGTCGCCGAGTCCGGCATCACCGGCCCGGCTGATCTGCCGCCGTTGGTCGACGCCGGTTTCGATGCCGTGCTCGTCGGCGAGTCCTTGGTTCGCAGCGGCGACCCTCGGGCCGCGGTCGATGCATTGCGCGGAGCGCAACGATGAGATCTCGCGCGGAGCGCAAAGGTGAGATCTCGCGCGGAGCGCAAAGGTGAGATCTTGCGCGGAGCGCAAAGGTGAGATCTTGCGCGGAGCGCAAAGGTGAGATCTTGCGCGGCGCACAACGGTGAGATCTTGCGCCGTCTGCAGCGGAGAGGTTCCCTGGCGCGGCATTTCTACGCCGTCGACGATCAAGCCCGGGTAACGTATCGACATGTTCGTGAAGATCTGCGGCGTCACCGAAGCCGATGACGCGTTGTTGGCAGCCGGTCTAGGAGCAAACGCCATCGGCATGATCTTCTCCGCGTCTTCCAGACGTATTACCAATGCTCAGGCCCGCGACGTTGTCCATCGGTTACCGGGTGAGGTTATGACCGTTGGCGTGTTCAGAGACGAAGGCCGCGAACGGGTCGTCCGTACCGCGAACGAGATCGGTTTGCAGGCGGTGCAACTCCACGGCTCGGAGTCGGCTGAGGAAACCCATTGGATCGGCGAACGGGTCCGATCGGTCATCAAAGCGTTCGCCGTCGACGATCCGGCCTTGGGGAAGGCGGTCGAAAACCCAACGGCGTACGGCCCTCATCGGCTTCTCATCGACTCTTCGACGCCGGGGAGTGGTCAGGTGTTCGACTGGACACGGCTCGAGGACACCGTTGGCGACCGGCCGTACGTGTTGGCCGGCGGGCTCATTCCAGAAAACGTTGCCGAGGCCATCGAAATGCTCGACCCGTGGGGCGTCGATGTCGCCTCAGGGGTTGAGGCCTCGCCGGGCCGCAAAGATCCGGCCAAAGTCCGGCGGTTCATCGCCGCAGCCCGCGCTGCAGTGCCGCTGGCACGGGGTCCGGGAGAACCAGGCTACGACCGAAGAGACCGAGAAGAGGAACAAACGTGGTAGCAGCATCCGCTGACGAGGGCACGAATTCGTTGATGGAAGGGCCCGACGAACATGGCCGCTTTGGTCGATTTGGTGGCCGGTTCGTCCCCGAGACCCTCGTGCCGGCATGCGCTGAGCTGGAGGATGCGTTCCGCTCTGCGTGGGCTGATGACGGCTTTCGAGCCGAGTTCCATTCTTTGCTCACCGATTACGCCGGTCGACCGTCTCCTTTGACCGATTGCGTCAATCTGTCGACCGAACTCGGATTCCGAATCCTGCTCAAACGGGAAGACCTCAACCACACCGGAAGCCACAAGATCAACAACGTGTTGGGCCAGACCTTATTGGCCAAACGTATGGGCAAGTCCCGTATCGTGGCCGAGACCGGTGCCGGTCAGCACGGTGTGGCGACAGCGACCGCCGCCGCCTACTTCGGCCAAGAGTGTGTCGTCTACATGGGCGAGGTCGATATCGCCCGCCAGGCACTGAACGTGTACCGGATGCAGTTGTTGGGGGCTGAGGTCCGGCCCGCCCGTTCCGGTAGTCGGACGCTGAAAGACGCGGTAAATGAGGCGATGCGGGAATGGGTTGCATCGGTTGAGTCGTCGTACTACTGCCTCGGCTCGGTCATGGGCCCCCATCCGTATCCGTGGATGGTTCGGGAGTTCCACCGAACTATTGGCCGTGAGGCGTTCGATCAAAGTACGGCGTTACTCGATGGCGGCCTCCCAGATGTTGTTGTGGCCTGTATCGGTGGTGGATCCAACGCGGTCGGGATTTTTAGTGGGTTCGTCGATACCGATGTCGAATTGGTTGGGGTTGAACCGGCGGGGGGAGCGGCGGTCGCCCGCGGCGTGCCCGGCGTCGTGCATGGCTCGATGTCGTTTCTCATGCAGGACGAGTTCGGGCAGGTTCAGGAGGCTCAGTCGGTGTCGGCCGGTTTGGACTATCCAGGTGTTGGACCGGAGCACGCCTTCTTGGCCGACGTCGGCCGGGCCCGGTATGAGGCGGTAACCGATTCCGAAGTTCTCGACGCGTTCGAGCTTCTCAGCCGAACGGAAGGCATCATTCCCGCTCTCGAACCAGCTCATGGATTGGCGTGGATGATTCGGGCCCGCGATGAGTTGGCAGGAAAGACCGTGCTTCTCAATCTGTCTGGACGTGGGGACAAAGATGTCGCTCAAGTCCAAGCTATTCGCCAAGGTGACCCGGCGGCTCTTGACACCGTCGACTTCTCTCGAACCAACGGAGATGCGGTATGACGGTCGGAACGCTTGAAACAGCACTTCGGGCCAAGCGAGACGAGGGCCGCAAACTACTCGTGCCCTACGTGACGGCCGGGTTCCCGGTCGACGAGTGGCCAAGGTTGATCGAAGGTCTGGGTGCCGCCGGCGCTGATGCCATCGAGATCGGGCTTCCGTTCAGCGATCCGGTTATGGACGGACCGACGATTCAGGAGGCCTCGACCCGAGCCCTTGGTGCGGGGATCACACCGGTGGCGGCGCTGGAGCAGGTGGCAAAGGTCGACGTCGGCGTTCCGTTGGTAGCGATGACATACTACAACATCTGTTTCAAGATGGGCCACCGTCGATTCGCAAACGCCCTACTCGACTCCGGCATTTGTGCCGCTATCTTGCCCGACCTTCCGCTGGAGGAAGTCGGACCGTGGGCCAAGGCGGCCGATCACGTTGGAGTCGAAACCGTCTTACTTGCGGCGCCAACTGCGCCAGACGAACGGCTTCCGGCCATCGTCGAACGGGCGAGAGGTTTCGTCTACGGCGTTGGCCTAGTCGGCACGACGGGCGAACGATCCGAACTGGCATCGACCGCCGTCGAGATGGCTCGAAGACTAAAAGCGGTAACCGACAAGCCGGTCATCATTGGAGTTGGCGTCTCGAGCCCCGAGCAGGCGGTCGAGCTGGTCGACGTGGCCGATGGGGTAGTGGTTGGCTCAGCCATCATCCGACGGTTACTCGATGGTGGCGGGATAGACGATGCCATCGCGTTCGTGGCCGATCTCCGGGCCGCTCTCGACCGGGCGGCTCACTAAGTCCCGGTGAGGTGATCGCTTCTTGGCCGATGACAACCAACGCCCGTTCCCGGCCGACGACCCCGACTGTGAACTTTGCCAGGCCGACCGATTCACTCACTGGTATGCCGAGAATGAGCACGGATGGGTAGCAGATTGTGAAGTATGTGCCGTCCCGATGGTCGTATGGTGGCACCACGGGACCGATCCGTCCGATAACGTACGGGACGAACTCTTGGAAACGCTCCGGTTGGTGGCCGATGACAGGTTCGGGCCCCAAGAGTGGTCGTTCGACACGAACATGCGGCAGGTCCACAATCATTTCCACGCCCATGCTCGTGATCGAGGTTGGTGGAATCTTCGCTTCACGCGACCGGTTTCGGTTTACCGTGGTGTCGGAGCGGCACGCCATGACGATCCTCAGTGACACCTGAACCCGAGCCCGCCATGGAGTGAGTTACTTGACTACCGATACCGACATTGCGGTACTGGGGGGCGGCGCGGCTGGGCTGGCGGCGGCCCGAGAAGCCCTCCGGCGTGGTGCTCGGGCGACGATCGTGAACGATGGTCCACTCGGCGGCGATTGCACCTTCACCGGCTGCGTCCCGTCGAAGACCGTCATCGAGGCGGCCCACGCCGGACGGAGCTTCGCCGATGCCTTCGAGATGGCCCGTCGGGTCCGTGAACGAATCGCAGACTCGGAATCTGCCGCTGTCCTGGAGGACGAGGGAATACGGGTGATCGAAGGCGAGGGAACGTTGGTCGTCGACCGACGCTCACCGGCCATCGCGGTCGGTGGCGATACGGTTCGGGCGAAAGGAGTGGTACTTGCTCTCGGGTCCCGGCCTGCCATTCCACCCATCGATGGTCTCGACACCGTCGATGTGCTCTCGACCGACGATTTGTGGGAATTGACCGACCGGCCCCGGTCGATGGTGGTCGTCGGCGGTGGCGCTATCGGATGTGAGTTGTCGCAGGCTCTGGCCAAACTCGGCGTCGAGGTGACCATCGTCGAACTCGGCCCGCGCCTTCTGATCAAAGAGGAGGCGGCGGCGGCCAGCATTGTCGCCACGGCACTCAAAACAGCTGGGGTTACCATCCTCACCGGGGTCGCGGTATCGGCGGTCAGACGATCACCGGGCGGCGCCACACTCGAACTCGACGACGGGCGGACCGTAGAAGCCGAACGAATCTTGATGGCGGTCGGGCGGTCGCCGAACTCGCGTCGCGGTGGGATGATCGATGCCGGGGTTGCGTTGGATGACCGCGGATATGTTGTCAACAGCGACGACCTCGCGACATCGGTCGCCGGGGTGTATGTCGCCGGTGACCTTGCCGGCCGGTTGCAGTTCACCCACGCCGCCGACCACATGGGTCGTCTGGCCGTGTCGAACCTTTTGAGCAAGACGGCCCGTTGGCGTCCGTCCCGGTTCCGGGCTGAACAGATCCCTTGGGTCACGTTCACCCGCCCGGAGGTAGCCCAGATCGGGCCGACCGAGGCCGAGGCCACCAGATCGATTGAGGGGGCGATGGTGGCCGAGTTACCGTTGACCGAACATGACCGGGCACTCACCGCTGGAGCGACCGATGGCTACATCAAACTGATCGCTGGTCCTCAACCGCTGATTGGTTCTGTGGGTGGCGGTCGGATTATCGGGGCCACGATCGTTGCCGAGCGCGCCGGAGAGATGATCTCCGAACTGGCGCTCGCGGTGCGGACCGGGATGTTCACCGGGCGACTGGCCCAGACCGTCCACCCCTATCCGACCTGGTCATACGGTATCGCCAAGGCCGCAGGCCAATTCTTCACCACCATCGAAGGTCGGTCGGCTCGACCAGCCCGTTCTCCTGAATACACACCCTGAACACCGGTAGCGGGGAACAGATCCTTTGGCGGATGGGTTTGTGATCCATGCGCCTACGAAGAACGGTAGTAGTCATCGCAGCCGGAGCAGTACTGTTCGCCGCCTGTGGAGCCGATGACGAAACCCCGGCCAGCGAAGACCAGAGCGCCCCTGTCGAGGCGGTCGAGTCTGAGGAGTCAGGGAGCGGCACCGACGCTGATTCGGACTTCGACTACTCCACGGTTGACTATGATGCTGAGCCCGTCGAGTCGGCCCTTGAGGGCAATCGCCAGAATCCCGATTTCCCGCCTCCGGTTGTCGACCCTGACTTGATCGTGTCCGGCGGTCCGCCGCCCGACGGGATTCCTCCCATCGACAGTCCGAATTTCGCCACCATCGAAGAGACCGACTTTCTCAGTGACAATGAGCCGGTCGTCGTTGTCGAGGTCGGTGGTGAGGCTCGTGCTTACCCGGTCCAGATCTTGATCTGGCATGAGATCGTGAACGACGAGTTTGGTGACGTCCCGGTTTCGATTACATTCTGCCCGCTGTGCAACTCGGCGTTGGCCTATGACCGCCGCTTCGGCGATCAGGTTCTCGATTTCGGCACGTCCGGTTCGTTGTACCAGTCAGCGCTCGTCATGTACGACCGGCAGTCCGGCTCGTTGTGGGCTCACTTCACCGGACAGGGGCTCGTAGGTCACTACGCCGGAGCTCAGCTTGATTTCATTCCGGCTCAAACCGTGTCCTGGTCCCAGTTCAAGGCGGCGCACCCCGATGGGTTGGTTCTTACCCAGGACACCGGCGCCGCTCGTGACTACGGACTCAATCCGTACCCGGGGTATGACTTCGAAGATTCCGACCCGATCGATACCTTCTTCAACGGCGAGGTAGACAGAACTCTGCTGGCCAAGGCTCGAGTCGTCGGAGTGTTTGACGACGAAGGCTCGGTAGCGGTTCGGCTCGAAGACCTTCAGACAACGCCAGTCATACCCATCACCGAAAGCGGTCGCAACCTCGTCGTGCTGCATCAAGCCGGTGTGTCATCGGCCCTTGACAACAACACGATCGAGGGTGGACGCGATATCGGTCAGAACGGTGTGTTCACCGCCGAATCGGCGGACGGCACAGCCTTGACGTTCACCGCCGATGGCGATGGTTTCGTCGACGACCAGACCGGTTCAACCTGGAACATACTTGGTCAGGCCACCGACGGCGAGCTAGCGGGTGAGCAGCTGGAGGCCGTGAACCATCTGGATACGTTCTGGTTCGCTTGGGCCACCTACCAGCCCGACACCGTGGTGTTGGAGCTGTAGCCCAGCGACCCGGAACCGCTACTTCATTTCCAGGGCACGGTTGACGCCAGACACGATGGCCCGGATGGATGCGGTGACGATGTCGCTGTGTATGCCGACACCCCACAGCTCGCGGTCGCCGACCTTCAGCTCCATATAGCACACAGCCTTGGCATCGACTCCGGTACCGATGGCGTGTTCGTGGTAGTCGAGGACTCGAAGTTCAAGCCCGAGCCCACCGGTGATGGCGTCGGCAAATGCTTCGAGCGAGCCGCCCCCTTCGCCATCGAATGTACGTTCCTCACCATCGACCCGAACCTTGGCCGTGATACGTGCCCGGTCGGCCCCGGATGCGTTTTGGGATGTGGAGAATGAGACGAGTTCGTATGGTTTGGTGGCGGCGAGATAGTGGGTGCGAAACTCGGTCCATATCTCTTGGCCGGTAATTTCTTTTCCGGTGGTGTCGGCGATCTGCTGAATGACTCTGGTGAACTCGATTTGAAGCCGGCGGGGCAGGTCGAGCTGTTGGTCGGTTTTGAGAAGATACGCCACACCCCCTTTGCCAGACTGGGAGTTGACACGGATGACGTCTTCATAGCTGCGCCCGACGTCGGTGGGGTCGATGGGAAGGTAGGGGACTTCCCAGAGCGTTTGACCCGTGGTCTCCATGGCTTCGAACCCCTTTTTGATGGCATCCTGGTGGGATCCGGAGAATGCGGTATACACCAGGTCGCCGACGTAAGGGTGGCGGGGGTGGATCGGGAGTTGGTTGCAGTGCTCGGTTACCCGACGCAACTCGTTGATGTCGGACAGGTCGAGCCCCGGATCGACACCTTGGCTGAAGAGGTTGAGGGCCAGCGTCACCACGTCGACGTTGCCGGTTCGTTCACCGTTGCCGAAGAGGGTGCCTTCCACCCGGTCGGCGCCGGCCATCACACCGAACTCGGCGGCGGCGACCGCCGTGCCACGATCATTGTGGGGATGGAGGGACAACACGATCCGGTCGCGTCCATCGATATGTCGATCAAACCACTCGATCATGTCGCCGTAGATGTTGGCGCTGCTCATCTCCACCGTCGCCGGGAGGTTGAGGATCAGGGGAGTGTCGGTGGTCGGTTGGATTACGTCCATCACCGATTCACAGATGTGCTTAGCGAACAGGAGCTCGGTACCGGTGAAGCTCTCCGGCGAGTATTCGTAGCGGATTGCGGTATCGGCCACGCTCGCTTCGTTTGCAACGCATCGCTCGGCGCCTTTGACCGCGATGTCGGTGATGCCCGCTTCGTCGAGCCCGAAGACGACTCTACGCTGGACCGTCGAGGTGGAGTTGTAGAGGTGGACGATGGCCTGTTTCGCTCCCACCAGCGACTCATACGTTCGATCGATCAGCTCGTCGCGAGCTTGGGTTAGGACTTGAATAGTGACGTGATCGGGGATGGCGCCGTCTGCGATGATTTGGCGAACAAACTCGAAATCGGTCTCGGACGCGGCGGGAAACCCCACCTCGATCTCGGTAAATCCGACCTCGACGAGCTTGTCGAACATCATTCGTTTGCGCTCGGGGTCCATCGGTTCGATCAGGGCTTGGTTGCCGTCGCGGAGGTCGACGCTGCACCAGAGTGGAGCGGTGCGGGTCACCGCGCTCGGCCAGGTGCGGTCCGGCAGTTCGACCTGGGGAAACTGTTGGTACTTTTCGACGGGCATACGCTTCATGATTCGATACTTTCTCGGTTGGAGTGGTGTGTTGGGTCGACGACGATTGCGGAGAGTCCACCGCATCCTCTGCCAAGCGACACGTTTGTGCCGGCTCCAATTGCGAGATGCTCGAACTCCGAAGGGGAATCCCGACGCGCTTGATTAAGCGGCCGGGCCCAGAAGTCGGAGGACGAGTAGCGCAATCACGGCATTGAGTGTAGCACGGTTCGGTCCGGTGACCCCGGATCGTCGGCCGGGTCTCGTTTTTGTCGTGGTGGGAGATCCAACTAGTGTCGGCTGATCGACGGAAGCGAGGGGAATACGATGGGGGAACACGATGAGTGAGACCGTCACACCGAACCTGCCGGGGCGGCTCGGGACGCCCACCATGGAGTTGCAGACCGACCCAAGAGCCGACCCGAGGATGGTGGCTGCGATGGCGCCGTTCGAGATGGACAAGATGCCACCGGCGTCGCCGGTCGATACGTCATCGACTGACGAGGAAATATATCAGCACTGTCTGGCGGCTGAAGAAGGGTTCGGCGCGGTGTTCGACATGCTACTTGCCGATCCGCCTTCGCTGGATGTGAGCCGGAAGACGGAGATAATTGCCGGCGTCGACGGCAACGATATCAATCTCTATATCCACCGGCCGAACGGCCTCGACGGGCCGATGCCTGGTGTGGTTCATACCCACGGGGGCGGCATGGTGCTGGCCACCGCGGCCGACAGAAACTACCAGTACTGGCGCGACTCTTTGGCCGCCGCCGGGATGGTCGTCATCGGTGTCGAGTTTCGAAACGGTGCAGGCAAACTTGGCAACCATCCGTTTCCCGCCGGGTTGAACGATTGCGCGTCGGCTTTGCGGTGGACCCATGACAATCGCGGCGCGCTGGGTATCACGTCATTGATCGTGTCGGGGGAGAGCGGTGGCGGAAATCTGGCTGCTGCCTCAGCGCTCAAAGCAAAGCGGGACGGTGTGGAAGATCAGATCGACGGTGTGTACGCCCTCTGCCCCTACATATCGGGGGTGTACGACTCAGGCGATCCGAGTTTGCCTTCGCTGATCGAGAACGATGGATACTTTCTGAGTAGCAACATGATGGCGCCGTTGGCCAAGATTTACGATCCGTCTGGAGAGAATTCCTCCAACCCTCTGGCGTGGCCATACCACGCTGATGTGTCCGATCTCGAGGGTCTGCCACCGCACGTGATCTCGGTTAACCAACTCGATCCGCTGCGGGACGAGGGGCTTGCGTACTATGCGAAGCTGCTGGCGGCCGGCGTTCCGACGGTCGGTCGTACCGTCAACGGCACCTGCCATGCGGGTGACATGCTGTTCCCCAACGTGATGCCCGAGGTGTTCGCAGCAACGGTTGCCGACATCTCTGCCTTTGCATCGTCGCTGTAATCCAAGGCGGCTCTATCGCCCGTGGCTCGGATGCCTGTGGCGTCCGAGCCCGGTGCGGTCACCGGTGCTACGGACGGCTCAGTTACTCGAATCGGTGACGAGATTGTTGCCGAAGCGCTGGAGCGCGTCGAGAATATCGGGGTCGATCGGCTTTCGCCGGGTTTCCAACGAGGCCTTGATCGACTGGTAGACCTTCGACTCGTTCTCGCACATCGAGCAGCCTTCGAGGTGCTCGGCGACCTTGCGGGCCGTGTCCTCGTCTACCTCTCCATCGAGATATCCCTGGAGGACCTCAAGGACCTCTTCGCAAGAGAGACCTCGACGAAACTTGTCCAACACACGCCGCATCACACCAGTACCTCCGCGTCCAACCCCGTCGTTTCCAGATGATCCCGAATTCGTTTCCGGCCTCGGTGTAACCGACTCATGACGGTCCCGACCGGGATGTCGAGGAGGTCAGCCGCCTCCTGATATGCCAAACCGTTGAGGTCGACCAATTCGACGACCTGGCGAAACTTGTCTGGCAAGCCGGTGAACGCTGCGCTGACCTCTGCATCGAAAATTGGTTCGACGACGAGTTTCTCGGGGTCGTCGTTATCGGCGAAATCCGCTGAGCGCTCGAAGGCGAGGTCCGGGTCGTCGAGTAGATCTGGCTTCTTTTTGCGGGCGCGGTTGATGTTTGCGTTCCGCATGATGGTGAGTAACCAGGCGCGGGGGTACCGGCCATCAAAGCGGTCGATGGCTCGAAAGGCTCGAAGAAGAGTGTCCTGGACGAGGTCTTGAGCTTCCGCATCCGCTCGAGTGAGCGACCATGCGGTTCGGTACAAAACGTCGAGTTCGGGGAGGACGTGCTTCTCGAACGAGAGCTGGCTCTCGGTCTTCGATGCGGTCATAACTGCAACCATCTCCTCTGTAACCGGGTAGGCCTCAGCCCCATTCCTTCCATCCTGGCAGCAGTTGGCCCGGATGCGCGGCCGATCATGGAATGTTTCGAACCACGGTGAGCCGACAGGTATCGCCGACTACAACCGCTCATACTTCCAAGACAACGGCAGGTCGCCGTCGTACGGCATGGTCCCATGGAAGCTTCGTGGGTCGTCATCGAACACGAGGGGAACGAAGTGTCGATCGCCTTCCCACAGCGGGAGATGGCTGGCGTCGTCGCCGTCTGGATTGGTGCAGGCCGATAGCAGCGACGTTCGGGGCACCCATTCCAGTTCCCCCTCATCGTTGCTCGGTGGGGGCGTTCCGGTCCACGACGTCGCTACGAAAACGAAACCGAGCCATTGTTCTCGCTTTGGGCCGAAGTTGGTCCACGTGATGGTGCCGCGCAGTCGGGGGTCGACCAGCTCGACGCCCGCTTCCTCTCGAAGTTCTCGCCGGACGCCGTCGACGATCGATTCGTCCGGTTCGACTTTGCCGCCGAGCCCATTGACTTTGCCGTAGTGGTCGTCGTCGATTCTGGCGTTCCGGCGGACCAGTAGGACCGCATCTCGGTCACGGTCCCAGAGGTAGGCGAGTGTGCCAACAAGGGGGGTGAAGGCCATTGTTCGGAAGGGTATCGGGCCAGATTCGCGTGGTGGAGCAAAAAAACCTCGGAAGTGGGAAGCGCTGAGAAATGTTGAAGCGTGTCGTCGATTCGAGGCCATCGGCCGGGTCGGAGGGACGGCATGCCAGCCGCTGGAGCACGCACGTCATCCGAAGGTTCGACCCGACCGTGAAGGGCCCGAAACCGTACTGTTTTAGAGGGTTTGGGGGTGGAGTCGGCCTGGAGGTCTGCTGGCGGCAGCGACTGGCGGACCCGCCGCTCACCGGTCGTATCACCTCGACCGGTTGTGATTTGGACGCGGCTCGTGAATCCCCCAATCGACGGGCCTCGACGAGCCCAATCGACATCCAAATCCTTGACATTGTGATTCGCTCAGGCTCCACTTTCCGTCGTCCCCCAATTGGCGGGCCGATTTGCAACAAGGAGTTCGCATGAACAAGACGGAACTGATCGATAGCGTCGCAGAACGCACTGGAGTGAGCAAGAAGGACGTTGAGGCCTCGATCACGGGTATGCTTGACACCGTTGCCGACACGATCTCAGACGGCGGCGACGTGACCATCCAGGGATGGCTCAAGTTCGAGCAAGTTGAGCGCAAGGCCCGGATGGGTCACAACCCGCAGACCGGCGAGAAGATGCCGATACCGGCATCGAAGGCCGCCAAGGTCAGCGCGTTGACGAAGCTCAAGGCCGCGGGCAAGAGCGGTCTGTAGACCTCGTAGGTCGAACGTGTAGATCGACCGTTGCGTCGGGCGTCCCGGGTTTAGCTCGGGGCGCCCGAACCGGTTTTCATCGGTCTACCATCGGGTGGTGACCGAGGCCAACGCGTCCGACGAGCTCCCAGAACCCGCATCGCTGCTTCCGCATCGTCCGCCGTTCTTATTCGTCGATCGGCTTACCGAGATGGTCGAAGGGACGCGAGTCCGTGGCGAGTGGACACTTTCGGGAGATGAATGGTTCTTTCCTGGGCATTTTCCTGAAAGGCCCACGTTGCCCGGTGTTCTAATGCTTGAATCGCTGGCCCAGGTTGGTGCGTGTGGAATCCTGGCCGAGCCGCGATTCTCGGGGAAGATCCCATTGCTTGCCGGGTCGTCCAAGGTTCGATTTCGGCGTCAGGTCGTGCCGGGCGACACGCTGGAATTGGTGGTCGAGACGGTCCGTCTTGGCTCCCGGGCGGGGAAAGCACAGGGGCGTGCCTCCGTCGACGGAGAGGTGGCGTGTGAGGCGGAGATCACCTTCGTCATCGCCGATCCGTAGCGGCGAACGCCGTCGCGGCCCTGCAGGGCTCTGCAGCGCAACGGAGCGGCAGTGTGGGTTGGAAGCCGTGTGCTGGAACGATTCGGATCGTGTATAACGCACGTGAAACGTGCCTGTTGAATCCGGCAATCCAAGATCCAACAGGCACGCCAATCGTCCAATACGACTACCCGCAGTGGATTCTCAACTCACTACTCAGTCGGGGGCCGAACGAAGTTCTTTGTGCAACGCTCTTGGATCCGGTAGTCGAGCCGGCCATCACCACCTGCGTCTCGTTCTTGTACGATGCACGTGGGATCGCGTAAGTCTTTCCAGAAGATCGCCTCACCATCACAACCGCTATAGTCGCCACACCGATACCCTTCTATAAACGGAATCTTGTCGCCGCCACTCAGGTAGAAAAAGTTGCCACAACCCCCAACTGCGTTGTCGTATGTTCCTCCCTCTAATATTGCACCTTTGGCTGTATCGTCACTAATATAGGCAGTACAGGTATGGGCATCTTCTGATGGTGTTTTCGTTGCGCTGGCCATCGAAGATGACAACATCCATACTGCAGTTAAACTCAGCACTCCGATTGCTCCCGCAACAATTTTGAATGTTGCCGATTTCCCTACTTCGTCATCGCTGCAGCGTTCAGGGTCGAGCCCAGTCGCCTCC
>CALIFY010000037.1 GCA_938021675.1 uncultured Acidimicrobiales bacterium | reverse complement strand
TGCCTTATTCGTTTGCCAGAGATGGAATCAAGTGAGTGTCAAGAGCCACGCTGATATTCTTGGTTTCCATGTAAAAATCGAAGCTCCAATCACCGCCATCTCGGCCGATTCCGCTGGCCTTGGTGCCCCCAAAGGGCGTTGGGAGGTGACGGACGTTTTGCGAGTTGACCCAGATCATCCCGGCATCGAGTGCGTTGGCGACTCGGTGGGCTCGTCCGACATCACCGGTCCAGAGGTAACCGGCCAGACCGTAGTCGACGTCGTTGGCAATCCGGATCGCATCTGCTTCGGTTGCGAATGGGATTGCGGTGAGCACCGGACCGAATATCTCCTCCTGGGCGATCCGCATGTCGTTCGTGGCGTTGGTGAACAGCGTCGGGGTGACCCAACTGCCACCGGCGGGGGCATCGGCGTATGGTTCGCCGGTCACCACGTCGGCACCTTCCTCTGCGGCGATGGCCAGGTAGCTGCAGACCTTCTCATGGTGACGAGGATGTATGAGCGGACCGATGACGGCCGCAGGATCGAGCGGGTGACCCACCGGCACCCGCCGCATCAGCTTGGCGATGCGTTGGGTGAACGCGTCGTATATCGACTCTTGAATCAGCACCCGAGATGAGCTGGTACAGCGTTCGCCATTCAAGCTGTAAATCATGAACACGACCGCGGCCGCCGCCCGGTCGAGGTCGGCGTCTGCGAAAACGACCACCGGGTTCTTCCCACCGAGTTCGAAATGTACCCGTTTGAGGGTTGCCGCTCCCTGGGCCTGAATTGCCGACCCGGTGGCCGACTCGCCGACGAAGGCAATGGCCCGAATTGCCGGGTGTTCGGTAAGGCTCTTTCCCGCCTGTTCCCCCATGCCATGGACAACGTTCAGTACGCCATCGGGAAGGCCGGCGTCGTTGGCGATCTCGGCGAGGAGGTGGGCGGTAAGCGGACTCCATTCCGCCGGCTTGTGCACGACGGTACATCCAGCGGCCAAGGCCGGGGCGATTTTCCATGTCGAGAGCATGAACGGCGTGTTCCACGGTGTAATCACTCCGACGGGACCGATCGGAGTGCGGGTGGTGTAGTTGATGTGGTGTTCGCTCGGCAACGACTGGCCATCGGCGGCGCTCGGAGCTCGATCGGCGAAGAACCGAACGTTTGCCGCCCCCCTGAGGGCGGCGGCGGACATAAAGCGCATGGTCTGGCCGGTGTCGACGCATTCGGTTACCGCTATCTGGTGGGCTCGTTCCTCGATCAGGTCGGCTACCCGGTGCAACATACGTTTTCGTTCCGTACCCGACATCGCCCGCCACGAACCAAAGGCATCGGCGGCGGCCGACGCCGCGGCGTCGATGTCGGCCGCCCCACCGAGGGCGATCTCACCGAGTGGTTCACCATCGATGGGCGATCTGTTGGTGAAGGTCTGCCCGGATCGACTCGGCGTGGCCTGTCCGGCAATGAAATGGGGCAACGGGCGTTCGACGAAGCGACGCATATGGTCGGCGGCTGCGGATCGATTTGTTTCGAAGGTGTGCTCGGATTCAGTCGTCATCGATCATCCTCTTGGTGACCCTGCATACGGGTTCTGACGTGGTTGCGATTGAGTCGAGTTGCCGCATCGATCTCGATTATCTCGATCGACCACGCAACCGACAGTGGACTTGGCGTCTGTTCCAAGTGGTGCTCGGCGGCATCGAGAACCCGCCGAATGAAGGTCTGTTTCGTTTCCAGGTCTCGACCGGGCCCGATGCGAGCGGCGATTGCGATGAACGCATGGTCGGGCTGGCCATCGGCGACCCGATAGTGATCGCGAGATACGGCCCGGGTGCGGAGACCGTCCAATGGGGCCAGCCCGTCGTCTAGCGCTGCGGCATGCACGACGTCGACGAGCCGGCCGATGTCGTGGTATTCGCCCACGTTGGCGGAGTACTCGATGGTGATGTGAGGCACTTTCGGGGCCCTCTTCTAGACATGGTTGACGAGCAGTTAGCCGGTACATAGCGGAACTTGTCCGTAGCGCCATCATATGCTTAACATGTTCACAGTCGGCAATACAACCGGAGATCGCCACTAGCGGGGGCCAATGACCACCAGACTTCTCTCGTACTCGATCAAGGGAACCCACGCGTTCGGGCTGGCAAGGGACGACGGAACGGGCGTTGTCGACCTCACTCGACGGCTCCCCCAAGTCCGCGACCTCCAGACGTTGATTGCCACCGACCGGGTCGGGCTAGCCCGCAGCTTCGGTACCGAGGCCGCCGATTTCCGGCTGGACGAGATCACGTTCGAACTCCCGGTGCGCTCGCCGGAAAAGATCTTCTGCATCGGGGTGAACTACGGCGGGCGATCCGCCGAGTACGCCGACAAGACCGATGCCGCGTACCCATCGGTATTCGTCCGATTTCCCGACTCGTTAACCGGACACGATCAACCACTGATCCGACCTCCCGAAAGCCTCCAACTGGATTACGAGGGCGAACTAGCGGTCATCATCGGCAAGGCCGGTCGGCGCATCCCACCAGCAAAGGCCCGAGATCACATCGCCGGCCTGACCCTTGGAAACGAGGGCACGGTACGCGATTGGGTTCGCCACGCCAAGTTCAACGTGACCCAGGGAAAGAACTGGGAATCGAGCGGTGCGATCGGTCCGTGGATGATCCCAATCGATGAGATCGACAACCTCGACTCGCTGCGTCTGACCACCACGGTGAACGGCGAGCTGCGCCAAGATGACACCCCGGCCACGATGAAATACTCGATCGACTATCAGATTCACTACCTGTCAACCTTCACCACGCTGAGACCAGGCGACGTGATTTTCAGTGGAACGCCAACCGGAGCCGGGGCTCGATTCAAGCCGCCGATGTGGCTCAAACCAGGCGACAACGTCGAAGTCCACGTCCCGGAGATCGGCACGCTGCGTAACACCATCGCCGACGAGTTCGAGCCAGGCTCATCGGAGGCAGACCAGACAGCGCCGGAGCCGCAATGACTACCGAGCCCACCACCCCATCGGAGGATTCGGGAACCGGCATCGTAATCCGACCCTTCACCGAATCGCTTCCCATGGCCTTGCTCCAGGCACGAGAATCGGCGATGCGATTGTTTCGGCCGATGCTGGCCACCCACGGCCTGACCGAACAGCAATGGCGGGTACTGCGGGCGCTATCCGCCGCACCACAGCCCCTCGATGCCGGCGCACTGGCCCAACAGACGTTTCTGTTGGCGCCGAGCATTTCTCGAATTCTCAACAACCTGGCCGATCGATCTCTCATCGAGCGCAGCACCAACCCCGACGATCAACGCCAGACACTCATCGACCTGAGCGCCGACGGTCGAGCCCTCGTCACGTCGGTTGCCCCACAGTCCGAGTCGCTCTACAACAGGATCGAATCCGGGTTCGGGCGAGAACGACTCGAACGTCTACTCAGTGAACTCCATGACCTCGCAGCGTTCGAACACAATCCAGGACACGACGTCAACGGTCACTTCGACGGCGGTGAATTGCATGATAGTGACGTGAACGATGGCGACTTACATGAGGGCGACTTCGAGGGCAACCGATCATGACCGATGGAGCCACAGCCGGAAACGATGAACGAGGCGGTGGCCTCTCCGACAAAGAGGTGGTCGCCGAGGCGGAGAAGCTGGATGACGCCGAGATCAACGTTCGACAGATCCGCCAGACCACCTCGGTCTATCCGGCGATGACGATCGACGATGCGTATCGGATCCAGGATGCATGGCGGGAGATCAAACTGGGCCGAGGAGCGGAGCTGATCGGGCACAAGATCGGGCTCACGTCGAGAGCCATGCAAGCGGCGATGAACATTACGACGCCAGACTCAGGATTCTTGACCAACGACATGGTCTACGCCCCCGACTCAACGCTGACCGTCGGCGACTTCTGCGACCCGAAACTAGAAATCGAGTTGGCCTTCGTCCTCGGTACCGACCTTGAGGGCACCGACCTCTCCGTCGACGATGTGCTCGACGCAACCGACTCCGTGTCGCCGGCGGTTGAACTCATCGCCGCCCGCTCGTTCCGCCGTGATCCCATCACCGATCGGACTCGAACCGTTGTTGACACCATCTCCGACAATGCCGCCGATGCCGGCATAGTTTGTGGGGGCAGCCCCGTCGCCGCCCGCGAGATCGACCTCCGATGGGTGTCGGCGCTCGGGTATCGCAACGGAGTCATCGAGGAAACGGGAGTGGCAGCCGGCGTCCTCGACCATCCGGCACACGGCGTGGCGTGGCTTGCATCTCGCTACGCCGAGCAGGGCCGTATCCTTCACGCAGGTCAAACGATACTGGCCGGCTCATTCACCCGACCGCTCGACATCCGGCCAAACGATCACTTCCGATTCGATTTCGGCCCGCTCGGCTCGTTCGAGCTTGGCTTCGTCTAGCGCAGGCAACGCGATGTACCGGACCAACGATACGCAAGGTCAGACGTGAGATCGGGCGTCGCAACCAGGCTGTTCTCAACCAAGGATCGGCCGATGCATCTCGGGCCGTACCCGTCGGAGCGGCTCCGGCGAACATCGAGGCGACCAGACTTTTCGTCGGTGCCGGCCAAGAAGCCGCTGAGCTTCGACCGCCGGGATCAGCCTGACTCCATCGTCAATGCGATGGCCGACCATCAAGCGATGCTCGACGCTATCAGAGTCGGTGATTCGGCGATTTCGCGATCCGAAGTACCGTCGTCGCGACAACAACGATCGAACCACCTCAAGGCGTTTGGCTACTTCTGCGACGCGTCCATGGTCGGGATCGGCTCGTTGCCGGCCGAAGCCGTACTCGCCAGCCCGTATCAAAACCCATCGATCGACCGCCTGGTCGAGGAGCTGAGAACCAAACAGACAAAGACGTTGGCGGCGGGGATCGACGCAATTCTGGCCGATTTGAGGGAGTCGATAGACGCACCACCGGCCACCATCGACGGCCACACCAACGTCCTCGTCTTCCTTTACGAATACCAGCGAGACCCCGACCCGGCCGAGCCGGGAGTGGACTGGATAATCGATGCCCAAGCCCATCGGGCGTGCCTTCTGGCATCGGAAACAGCGGTGGTCATCGCCAATTACATTCGATTACTTGGATGGCAGGCCCGGGCTCATACCGGTTCGAGTTCCGATATCGATCTTCACGTCGCCACCGTCGCCGCCGGGTTGGCTACCGCCGAGGGTCGGTCGGTTATCAACCCGTATCTCGGCGACCGCTTTGGTGTTTGCGCGGTGACGACCGACATGGAACTCAACCGGGACAGGCCGTTGGCCAGCATGGCCCAGCAGCCGTTTTGGAGAACCCGCGGCCCGGCCTGGTGGCTTGGGCTTCACTCCGCCAAGGGCGCATTGAACCATCAACCATTTGCCAAACGTCGTTTCGTCGACGGCCTCCACCCGTTCGAAAAAATCGCTCGAGTCGAAGAGCCGACCACCTTCATCGACGAAGCAAACGTGGCCCGGGTGCCGAAGCGGGCCGACATGTTCGCCAGAGCCCAGTTTGGCGATATGGGGCCAAAGAACGAGACGGCGGCCAAAAACGGGTTCTTCGCCATGAAAGCGGCGCCGGCGAGGGCCCAGCGTCGAGCCCTCGGGGCGCTTTCCCTCCTACAAGACGGCGATGCGATCGATCCGCCACTCGCTCCAACCCATGACCCACGTCGAAACCACGAGAACATCAAGGCGGCGTCGTACTTTCTCGGGGTCGATGCCGTCGGCCTGTCACGCTGCCCGGAGTGGACCTGGTACTCCCATGACGCCTCCGGTGAGCCGATCAGCCCGACACACGATCAGGCGGTGTCGATGATTATCGACCAAGGATTCGAGACCACCGATGGTTCCTCTGGCGATGACTGGATTTCTGTTGCGCAGTCGATGCGGGCCTACCTGCGGTTCGCAACCATCGGAGGGGTTATCGCCGGCCAGATCCGAAACCTCGGGTTCGAGGCGAAGGCCCACACCAGCATGGACGGTGAGGTGCTCCAACCACCACTCCTCCTGTTGGCCGGGCTCGGCGAAGTCTCGCGAATCGGCGAGGTCATCCTCAACCCGTACCTCGGCCCACGGCTCAAGTCTGGAGTTGTGACTACGACCATGCCGGTGGCCCACGACAAACCGATCGATTTCGGGCTACAGACCTTCTGCCAGAACTGCAATAAGTGCGCTCGTGAGTGCCCTGCCGGTGCGATCACGGCGGGGCCAAAACTCATGTTCAACGGATACGAAATCTATAAGTCGGACAGTCAGCGGTGTATGACCTATCGGCTCACGAACGCCGCCGGAGCGATGTGTGGGCGGTGTATGAAGACATGCCCGTGGAACCTGGAAGGCCTTTTTGCTGAAGCTCCATTCCGCTGGCTGGCCATCAAGGCACCCACGGCTGCGAAGTTCCTCGCCTCACTCGACGACCGGCTCGGCCGGGGCGGCCTGAACCCAACCAAAAAGTGGTGGTGGGATATGGCGCTCGATCCGCAGGAGGGCACATACCGTCCGGTTCCGGTCGAGCTGGTCAACAAACGGGATCTGCAACCCGATCTAGATCTCCGAGCCGAGGACCAGACCCTCGCCGTCTACCCCGCCGACCTGGCTCCGCCTCCCTGGCCGTTCCCGTTTCCGATGGATCGGGAGAAAGGCATCGAGGCCCACCAGGCACTCGTCACGGCGAAGCAGTACAAGGCGGCGATCAGGCGGGGCGAGGCCGGCGATGTGGTTCACGAATACACGATCGAGGGCCATGCCCCCGTCGTCCGGGTGGCGATAACAGCCGTTGAGCAGATGACCGACTCGATCAGCAAGTACGAGATGGCCACGCTCGACGGATCGCTGTTGCCGGAGTGGACGGCCGGCGCACACCTGGACATCGTCGTCGCACCGGGATTCGTGCGGCAATACTCGATGTCCGGCGACCCGAACGATCGGTCCAAATATCAAATCGGCGTGCTTCGGGAGGACGGCGGCCGCGGTGGATCTCAACTCCTTCACCGTATTTTCAGCCCGGGGCGGAAGATCTTCATCTCCGAGCCGATCAACCATTTTCCGTTAGACCACGATGCGCCGATGACCTACCTCATGGGTGGAGGCATCGGCGTGACCCCGATGATCGCCATGGCTCACGAGGCCCACGCTCTTGGCATGCCGTTCGAATTCCACTACTCGATCAGCTCACGCTCGAACGGCGGATACCTCACCGATCTGAACGCCGCCCCTTGGGCCGACCGGGTCCACCTTCATATCTCCGATGAGGGCGGCCGGTGCGACCTTGCCAGCACGCTCAAACCGGGAGCGTCGAGTGGTGCCCATGTGTACGTCTGTGGCCCCGATCGGTTCATGACCGCGACCATGGACGCCGCCGAAGCGCTCGGGTACCCCGAAGAGGCCCGGCATCTCGAATACTTTTCCGTTCCCGAGCTCCCCGAGTACGAGGATCACGACTTCGTGCTACGGCTCCGGACGACCGGCATCGATGTCGAGGTCCCGGCCGATACTCGGGCCACCGACGCCCTGGCCGAGGCCGGCGTCTCGGTCGACGTGAAATGTAGCGACGGAATCTGCGGCGTGTGCAAGGTCGGTGTGATCGCCGGGGCGGTCGAACACCGAGACTTCGTCCTGTCGAAAAAGCAACAGGAAACCGCGGTGATTCTCTGTCGGTCGAGAGCGGCCGATGCCAATGGTGTCGTGGAAATCGATTTGTAGAGGCCGATCACCTGACCGCGACGGGTGAGCACACCCATCGCCCTGCAGTGCAGTGGAAATTATCCTAGAATTCAGCAGTAATTCTATTGGCGGAGCAAGAGCAAGCAGGGCGATGGTGCAGGCGGAGACCATGAGTGAAGACGGCGCGAGTACGGTCGCGGGAGAACCTACGGCACTGGCGTTGTCCAGCCGATGGAGATCGACCTCTTTCGAGGTTCGGGTCATCCAGACGATCGCCGCGGTGTTAGCCGTGTTGTTCATTCTGGCCGCGGTCCGGGCCGGTGCGCCCGATACCTCCGGGGCCACGACCAGCCTTCCGGCGACGCAGGTTAACCCGGGTAACGGGTAACACCTTTCGGCCGGATCTACAGAATCGCCGGGCGACGACCAGCCCGTCGTCGCGGGCCCGGTCGGGCATCGATCCAAGGAACCCCTTGACATCTTCGCGCTCATCAGAGAGTCTATCTAGTAGTAAATAGACTCCCTGGGAAGGAAGAACAACATGGCAAATCAGAAGCGGGTTCTCATCGTGATGTCTTCACATGACGAGCTGGGCCGCAGCGGTAAGAAGACCGGAACGTGGTTCGAAGAGGTGGCGACGCCGTACTACATGCTCCGCGAAGCAGGCCACGAGGTGGTGCTGGCATCCCTCGATGGCGGCGAAGCCCCCGTCGACCTCCTCAGCATGCAGGCTCCATTCACGACGCCGAACACCGACCGGTTCTCCGAGGACCCGGTCGCCATGTTCGCGCTCGCCCACACCAACAAACTCAGCAACATGAATGTCAACGACTTCGACGGCCTGTTTGTCCCCGGCGGCTACGGTCTCCTGTGGGATCTTGCGAGCGACTCGAACACGATCGCCATGATCGAGAAGTTTCACGCCGAGCAAAAGCCGATCGCCATGGTCTGCCATGGGCCGGCGGTTCTCCGCGATGCCAAAAAGAGCGACGGCACACCGTTGGTCGACGGTCTCAACATCACCGGGTTCAAAAACGACGAAGACATCGAACTCGATCTTCTCCGCCATCTCCTCTTCTCACTCGAAGACGACCTGCAGGCGCGGGGCGCCAACTACACGTCATCGGCAGCGAACTGGGATCCGAACGTTGTCGTCGACGGCAAGCTCATCACCGGACAGAACCCGGCCAGTGCCCCCGGAGTAGCCAAGGAGCTCTCCGACGCCTTGAGCTGACGTTGCGTCGACGCTGAGCTTACGTCGATCCAACCGGCAAAGGAGTTCGGGGATGGCGCCCTCTCCCCCGGGCGCCATCCCCGAACTCGGCCCGATTCCCCACGTCCCTGACCCCTCTCGAGGAGGAACCAACACAATGAACGAGCTGCAAGCGATCGATCGGCTGGCGATCGATGTGTTGGTCGACAACCGTTCGGACAGCTTGTCGAGCACCGCACCGGCGGTTACCGGTGAGTGGCAACGAGCCCACGACGCAGGCCATCTCGAACTCAGCGGTGACGGGCATTGTTGCGCAAATCACGGTCTGTCCCTTCTGCTCACCGCGACCCGCGA